>NZ_CADIJR010000025.1 GCF_902859645.1 Achromobacter insuavis
CAGCCGGCCATCGCCGTGCCGCCGGCCGTGCTGGCGGGCCTGCCGCCCACCGCCGATACGCCGGCGCTGGCCGCGGTGGTGGCCGCGCGCGAAGCGATGAACCGCAAGCAGTGGTCGGTGCTGGGGGCGCTGGTGCCCCAGGCCAAGTCCGACCCGCTCGGCATGTACCCGGAATACTGGCTGTTGCGCTATCAGTTGTGGAGCCCGCCCGCGGGCGGCCGGCCCAACACCGACCTGCAGAAGTTCATCAACGGCAACGGCGACGCCTACCTGGCCGACCGCTTGCGCGCCGACTGGCTGCTGGCCGCAGCGCGCAGCGGCGATTTCGACCTGGTGCGCAAACTCGCGCCGGTCAAGAACAGCAACGCCCAGGTCGAGTGCGCCATCCTCAACGCCAAGCACATGACCGGCCAGCGCGCCACGGCCGCGCAGGCCATGGCCGTGTTCGCGCCGGGCGGCGCCTGCTGGACGCTGTACGACCAGCTGGTCGCCGACAACGTCCTGGGCTGGGATCAGCTCGAACCGCAGTTGCGCGACGCCATCGAGGCCAACAAGACCACCGACGCGCGCAAGTTCGTGCAGTACATGTTCGAGCCGCGCGACCAGAAGACCTACGACGTCCTCATCAAGGACCCGATGCGCTGGCTGACGCGGCAGGACCGCCTGCCGGTGGGCCGCAACGAAAAAGAGCTGGTCACCATCGCGCTGGCGCGCCTGGCCCGCTCCGACATCAATGTCGCCGATTCCTACCTGCGGCGCGAATGGGCCAAGTCCATGGCCAAGTCGAACCTGGCCTGGATCCGCGGCCAGTACGCGCTGGTGGCCGCGCTCAACCTGGACAGCCGCGCCGACGACTGGTACCACGAGGCCGGCCACATCCGCATGACGGAATACAACGCCGGCTGGAAGGTGCGGGCCGCGCTGCGCCAGCCCAAGATCGACTGGAAGTGGGTCATCGACTCCATCGACCAGATGCCGGAGGCGCAACGCCAGGATCCGTCCTGGGTCTACTGGAAGGCGCGCGGCATGGCCGCCACCGGCCGCCGCGACCAGGCCAACGCGGCCTACGCGTCCATCGCCGACCGCTTCGACTTCTACGGCCAGCTGTCCGCCGAGGAATTGGGCCGCCGCATCACCGTGCCGCCGCGTCCGGCGCCCATCAGCGATAGCGAGATCGCCGAGGCGCGCGCCAATCCGGGCCTGCGCCGCGCGGTGCAGCTGTTCCGCCTGGGCTGGCGCCAGGAAGCCGTGCCCGAATGGAACTACGCGCTGCGCGGCATGAGCGACCGCCAGCTGCTCGCCGCCGCCGAATTGGCGCGCGCCGAGAACATCTACGACCGCGTGGTCAACACGTCCGATCGCACCGAGAAGGAATTCGACTTCAGCCAGCGCTTCATCGCGCCGTTCGAAGGCCGCGTCGCCGCCAAGGCCAACGCCATCGCGCTGGACCCGGCCTGGGTCTACGGCCTGATCCGCCAGGAATCGCGCTTCATCATGGACGCGCGCTCGCACGTCGGCGCCTCCGGCCTGATGCAGCTGATGCCGGCCACGGCCAAGTGGGTCGCGGGCAAGATCGGCATGAGCAACTTCACGCCCGACAGCGTCAACGACTTCGATACCAACACCGAGCTGGGCACCAACTACCTGAACATGGTGCTGCGCGACCTGAACGGCTCGCAGATGCTGGCCAGCGCCGGCTACAACGCCGGACCGCGCCGTCCGCACAACTGGCGCTCCACCTTCAACCATCCGGTCGAAGGCGCGATCTTCGCCGAGACCATCCCGTTCAACGAGACGCGCACCTACGTCAAGAACGTGATGTCCAACTCGGTCTACTACGCCGCCATGTTCAGCGGTCAGTCGCAGTCGCTGAAAGAGCGGCTGGGCAACGTGGTGCCGCTGGGCGCGGAAAGCACCACCCTGCCATGACGGGGGATGCGGCAACAGCGGGCCTGCAGGTCTACATCGTGGGCGGGGCGGTGCGCGATGCGCTGCTCGGCCTGACGCCCGGCGATCACGACTGGGTGGTGGTCGGCGCCACGCCCGAGGACATGGCGCGGCGCGGCTTCATGCCGGTGGGCGGCGATTTCCCGGTGTTCCTGCACCCGGTGACCAAAGAGGAATACGCGCTGGCGCGCACCGAGCGCAAGTCGGGCCGCGGCTACAAGGGCTTCACCTTCTACACCGGCGCCGACGTTACGCTTGAAGAAGACCTGCGCCGCCGCGACCTGACCGTCAACGCCATCGCGCAGAAGCAGGACGGCGAGCTGGTCGACCCGCTCGGCGGCGCCGCCGATGTGCGGGCGCATGTGTTCCGCCACGTCGGCGAGGCCTTCGAGGAAGACCCCGTGCGCATCCTGCGCCTGGCCCGCTTCGCCGCGCGCTTCGCCGATTTCAGCGTCGCGCCCGAGACCCTGGCGCTGTGCCGCCGCATGGTCGAGGCCGGCGAGGCCGATGCCCTGGTGGCCGAGCGCGTCTGGAAAGAAGTGTCGCGCGGCCTGATGGCCGCCGCGCCGTCGCGCATGCTGGACGTGCTGCGGCAGTCCGGCGCGCTGCAACGCGTGATGCCTGAATTGCAGGGGGCCGAGGAAACCGGCGGCGATGTCGATCGCGCGGCCGCCCGCAAGCTGTCCTTGCCCGGCCGCTATGCGCTGCTGTGCCGCCTGTCGCCCGAACGGGAAGCCCTGGGCCGGCGCCTGCGCGTGCCGACCGAATGCAACGACTACGCGCGTCTTCTACCCGAGATGTTGACGGGGTTGGCGGCCGCGCAAGCCGCCGGCGCCGATCAGGCCGACGCGCAGCTCGCGCTGATGGAGCGCGTCGATGCGCTGCGCAAGCCCGAACGCTTTTTCGATCTGCTCGAGACGGTGGCGGTGTTGCGGCCGGTGGATATCGACGCCTGGCGCGAACGCGCCGAGGCGGTGCGCGGCGTGGATGCCGGCGCCATCGCCCGGGCCTGCGCCGGCGATCCGGCGCGCATCAAGCAGAGCGTGCGCGAGGCGCGGCTGGAGCGTCTGCGCGCCGCCTGAAGCCGCTTCTTCTACAGCTTGCCGAGACGGTCGCCGCGCGCAAAGCCGATCAGCGGCTGCGTGATGCCGCGGCCCACCGCCAGCACCTTGAACAGTTCGCCCATCTCGGCTTCCGACAGCAGCTTCTGCACGGGCGCCACCGCTTGCGCGTAGGCCTGCGCATCGGTCGGATCCAGCTGCGCCAGCAATTCCATCAGCCCGGCGTTCATCAGGAAGCGCGCCTGCGACGTATAGCCCAGCACCTGCAGGCCGGCCGCCTGCGCCGCGTCCGCCATGGCGGTGAAGTCGACGTGCGCCGTGATGTCCTGCAGGCCGGGGGCGGTGAACGGGTCGCCATGCGCGTGGTGGCGCAGATGGCACATCAGCGTGCCGCCGGCGCGCTGCGGGTGGTAGTACTCGTTGCGTGGAAAACCGTAGTCGATCAACAGCGCCGCGCCCTGTTCCAGCCAGCCGTTCAAGCCGTCGATCCAGGCCTCGGCCTGCAGGTTGATCTCGGACACATAGCCCGGCAGCGCCGGCATGCGCGCCGTCACCGCGTCGGCCAGGCGCGGCGGGGCTGGCCGGTCTTCCCAGACAAAATCCTGTGCGGCGTCCAGCGCCACGCCGCGCTCCAGCACCACGCCGTCGTCGCTCCAACGGAACAGCGATACCGGCATGGCGTCCAGCACCTCGTTGGCCAGCACGCAGCCACGAAAGCCCGTGGGCAGCGCGTCCAGCCAGCGCACCCGGTCGCCGAACGGCGCCAGCCGCTCGACCTGGCGCGCGCGCAGGTCGGCCGACACTTCGAGAATCAGGTACTGCGTGTCCGGCAAGCCCTGCGCGTCCAGCTCGCGCAGCACGCCTTCGGCCAGCGCGCCGGTGCCGGCGCCGAACTCCAGCACCGCCTGGGTATCGGTCTGCCGCAGCACCTGGGCTGCCTGGCGCGCCAGGGTGCGCGCGAACAGCGGCGTCAATTGCGGCGCCGTGACGAAATCGCCTGCGGGTGCGCGTGCATCAGCTTGCGCCAGCTTGACGTTGCCGGCCGCGTAGTAGCCCAATCCCGGCGCATACAGCGCCTCGGCCATCCAGTGATCGAACGGCAGCCAGCCTGAAGCGGCCGCGATCGCGGCGCGCAGGTGCGCGGCGGCGGCGTCGCTGTGGGCCTGGTCGGCGGGAGAGAGGGGGGGCAGGTTGGCGGGAGCGGGGCGTTGCATGGCGAAAGAAGGGCGTCGTGAATAAGGCATTTTCCCAAAAAACAAACCCCGCGACAGGCGCGGGGTTTGCTGGGTAGCCTCAGGGCTTAGCCGCGGCGGGCGCCGGCCGGCTTGTTGAAGCGCTTGGCGGGGCCGCCGGGGCGCTTGTCGAAGCTGGGACGGTCACGGAAGCCGCCTTCCGGGCGGTCGCCGCCGCGGAAGCCGCCTTCGCGCTGCGGACGGTCGCCGAAGCTGGGGCGATCGCTGAAGCTCGGGCGCGAATCGCGGTCGCCGCCACGGAAGCCGCCTTCACGCGGGCCGCGCTCGTTGAACGGGCGCGGGTCGCGCTGCGGGCGATCACCGAAGCTGGGACGGTCGCCGAAGCTGGCGCGGTCGTTGTTGTAGCTCGGACGCGAATCACGGTCGCCGCCGCGGAAGCCGCCTTCACGCTGCGGACGGTCGCCGAAGGGACGATTGCCCTGGTAGCCGCCTTCGCGCTGGGGACGATCGCCGAAGCTGGGACGATCGCTGAACGAACGGGCCGGGCGGTCGCCGAACGGGCGATTGCCTTGGTAGCCACCAGCGCCGCCTTCGCGGGCGCCCTGGTAACCGCCTTCACGCGGCTTGAATTCGCCACGCGGGCCGCCGAACGAACGGCCTTCACGCGAACCGCCTTCACGGTGACCCTGGTAGCCGCCGCCGAAGCCGCCCGGGCGCTTGCCAAACGGCTTGCCGCCGCGCGGCGCGCCGCCGGTCGAGGGACGCGGGGTGCGCTTGGGTTCCAGGCCGGCGATCACTTCGGGCGTGATGGACTGGCCGATGTAGTGTTCGATGCGGCGCACCTTGTGGCGCTCGGAGTGCGTGGCCAGCGTGAACGCCAGGCCATTGCGGCCGGCGCGGCCGGTACGGCCGATACGGTGCACGTAGTCTTCGGCCTGCATCGGCAGGTCGAAGTTGACGGCGTGGCTGATGCCCTGCACGTCGATGCCGCGGGCGGCCACATCGGTGGCCACCAGGATGCGCAGCTGGCCGCGTTGCAGTTGCGACAGCGTGCGGGTGCGTTGGCGCTGGTTCATGTCGCCGTGCAGGGCGGCGGCGGCAAAGCCCTGGTCGGCCAGACGGTCGGCCAGATCATCGGCGCCGCGCTTGGTCGACGTGAAGACGATGGCCTGGTCCAGCGAGGCGTCGCGCAGGACGTGGTCCAGCAGCTGCATCTTGTGGCTGGCGTCGTCCGCGTACAGCAGGCTCTGCGTGATGTTGGTGTGCTTTTCCTTGGCGCCGGCGATCTCGATGCGTTGCGGATCGCGCATCATGCGCGCGGCCAGCTTGGCAACGGTGCCGTCCAGGGTGGCCGAGAACAGCAGCGTCTGGCGTTCGGCCGGCAGGCGGCCGATGATGGTTTCGATATCCTCGATGAAACCCATGTCCAGCATGCGGTCGGCTTCGTCCAGCACCACCGTGTGAACGGTGTTGAGTTTGACGCGGCCCGAGTTCAGGTGATCGATCAGGCGGCCGGGGGTGGCGACCAGCACGTCGACGCGGCGCGACAGCGCCTTCAGTTGCGCGCCGTAGGGCATGCCGCCGACAACGGTGGCGGTGCGCAGGTCGGCCAGCTTGCGGCCGTAGGTGGCGGTGGCGTCGGTGACCTGCAGGGCCAGTTCGCGGGTCGGGGTCAGCACCAGCACTTGCACGCCGACGCCCTTGTTGGCGGGCATCTGGGCGATGCGGTGCAGGGCCGGCAGCATGAAGGCCGCGGTCTTGCCGCTACCCGTCTGCGAGGACACCATCAGGTCGTGGCCGGCCAGCGCTTGCGGAATGGCCGAGGCTTGCACGGCGGTGGGGGTGCTGAAGCCAGCTTCTTGCAGGGCCGACAACAGAGCGGGCGCGAGGCCCAGGTTTTCGAAAGACATAACTTTCCCTTGCCGCGATCAAATGCGACGCAGTGCTTGGTCGGGCCAGGGGATTAGGCGGCCGGATCCAGGCGACGGTTGATGGAGCATCGTGCCGACCGAATCAACCGTGCGCGTGGCGCGTTCCCGTAATGCTGCTTGGAACGCAGGGCGAAAGGAAAGGAGGTCAGGAATCGATGATGTTCGGCATGGGCCTGGGCTTGGTTGCCCGGCAGACTGCTGAAATTTCCGCTAAATCAAGGCGGTAAATGCCGAACTCGTTTGGTGCAGTGCGGCGATCATAACCCGAATTCGCCTT
Source organism: Achromobacter insuavis (assembly GCF_902859645.1). Lineage (GTDB taxonomy): Bacteria > Pseudomonadota > Gammaproteobacteria > Burkholderiales > Burkholderiaceae_B > Achromobacter > Achromobacter insuavis. The sequence continues at coordinate 6,410 of NZ_CADIJR010000025.1, forward strand.
GCAGGGGAATTGTTTTTTTGTCCAGCCCCCAATCAATAGGGTTTTTCCCTTGGTCGGCCAGCCACCGGTTGGTCGCCAGGAAGTGGCCGCAGCCCAGGAACGGCACGGGCGGGCGCCGGGCGGACAACGGCGAGGGATGATTGGACATCAGGACCAGGTGGCCACTGTTGTCCGGAAGCAACGCCTGCTTGGCCTGGGCGTGCGCGCCCCACAGCATGAAGACCTTGGGCGACGGATCCTGCGCGACCCGGGCGATCAGGGCGTCCGTCACCGTTTCCCAGCCACGCTTGGCGTGCGAGGCGGGCTGGCCGTCTTCCACTGTCAGCGCGGTATTCAGCAGCAGCACGCCCTGTGCGGTCCACGGACTGAGGTCGTTGCCGGCCGGCAGCGGCGTGCCCGGATATTCCTGGGCGATCTCATTGAAGATGTTGCGCAGGCTGGGCGGACGCTTGCAATCGTCGGGCACGGAAAACGCCAGCCCCTGGGCTTGGCCTGGACCGTGATAGGGATCCTGTCCCAGGATCACCACCCGCACATCCGATGGCGCCAGCCCGTGCAAGGCGCGAAACGGTTCGGCCGGATACACCACCGCGCCTTCGGCCAGGCGCTTTTCCACATGGGCGGTCACGGCCTCCAGCGCCGCGGCGACGCGCGGGGCCTGCAGGGCGGCCTGCCAGGCGGCGGGCAATTGCGCCGTCTGGGCGGCGAGGGCGGAGGGAATCAGGCGGTTGTCGATTGGCATGGGCGCGATTTTGGCACAGCGCGGGCTGCGTCAGCGTGGCCGGCAATGTGGGGTTTCCAGGTGATTTCAGACTGTTCCCATCGCCAGCCGCCGCCCGGAACGCTAACTTGTCGACGTAATGGTATGTAACTGCATGACCATTGTTCCGGCGTTGCATATTCTCGATTGTCGCCAGAAAATCCGTGAAAAAGCTGGCATAAATTGAAATATGCGCTTAATTAATCCGATTTCTCTCCGTTATGGGAAGAAACCGGTAATTTCAATAAGAAACACGTGCATACCATCGTATCGCGAAGCCGCCTCCGGCAGAGGCTGCTTCCCTGCCTGGCGCTGTCCGTTTCGTCCATCGCCTTCCTGACCTTCCTGCCCCCGCTGGCCGCGCAATCCCTGCCCGTGGAGGCCGCCACGCGCGCCAGCGAGATCCAACGCCGCCAGGAGCAGGAGCTCGACGCCCAGCGCGCCCGCGCCGCCGAACGGCCGGACGTGCTGTCGGCGCCGGCCGCCGTCGCCGGCGAGGGACCGCTCGTGTTCCCCGAGGAATCGCCCTGCTTCACGATCGGCCAGGTGGTCTGGGATGGCGCCGGCCCGCCGACCGCGTTGCGCCGCGACGCCGAGACCACGCTGGGGCAGTGCATCGGCGGGCAGGGGCTGCGCGTGCTGCAGGAACACCTGATGGCGCGCCTGATCGACCGCGGCCAGATCACCGCCCGCGTGCTGGTGCCGGAGCAATCGCTGGCCACGGGCACGTTGACGCTGCGCTACGTGCCCGGCCGCGTTTCGGGCGTCAAGAGCGAGGGCGCGCCCGGCTGGTGGCGCACCGCGCTGCCCACTTGGCCGGGCGGCGAGGTCAACCAGCGCGACCTCGACCAGGCGCTGGAAAACATCCGCCGGCTGGCCGGCCAGGCCGACGCTTCCATCGACGTGGCGCCGGGTCCCGAACTGGGCGACTCGGACATCATCATCAAGCCCGGCACCGGCAAGCGCTGGCACGCCTATGTGGGCGGGGACAACGCCGGCATGGAGTCCACCGGCAAGAACCAGGTCAACGCCGGTCTCACGCTCGATTCGCCGCTGTTCCTGTACGACCAGTTGTCGGTCTCCTGGAACAGCAACGCCGACCTGCGGAACAGCGACGCCGGCTCGCGAGCCGCTTCCATCAACTACAGCATCCCGTTCGGCTACTGGACTTTATTCGCCGGCGCCAGCAAGTCGCGCTACCGCCAGACCGTGGCCGGCTTCGACGAGCCCATCGTCTACGGCGGCACCAGCAAGCAGGTGGAAGCGGGCGTATCGGTGGTGCCCTACCGCGGCGCCAGCTACAAGGGCACCGCCATGCTGAAGTTCCTGCGCAAGCGCGCCAACAGCACCCTCAACGACATCGACATCGAGGTGCAGCGGCGCGACGTGGTCGGCTACGAGTTCAGCTATGGCCATCGCCACTATATCGACCAGATGGTGCTGGACCTCGGCGGCGGCGTGCGCGGCACGCTGCCCCAGTTCTCCGACCAGCCCGGCTACGTCTACGGCGATCCCGACTGGAACGGCCGCAGCACCATCCTGACGGCCAATGCCGGCCTGTACCTGCCCTTCAAGGTGGCCGGCCAGCAGCTCGCCTATCAAGCCAATTGGCAGATCCAGCACGCCAAGACGCCCATCGTGCCCGCCGACTACTTCACCATCGGTAACCGCTACGCGGTGCGCGGCTTCGATGGCCAGATGACGCTGGCCGCGGAAGACGGCTGGACCCTGCGCAATGACCTGTCGTTGAACCTGGGCAACCTGGGCCAGCAACTGTACGCCGGCCTGGACGCCGGCCGCGTTGGCGGCCCGGCGGCGCAGTACCTGGCCAGCCGCACCCTGGTTGGCGCGGTCGCGGGGTTGCGCGGCCGCATCGCCGTGCCCGGGGTTGCCAATGCGGTCAACGCCAGCTACGACCTGTCGGCCGGCTGGCCGCTGAAAAAGCCCGACAACCTGAAGACCCAAAGCACGGTCTTCGCCGCCACGCTGATGTTCGAGTTCTAGACCGGGCGGGGCCCGTGCGCCCCGCCCGCCGTCCGACAAGTTGCTTCACGCTTACCGGGAGTTGCCTCGCCATGTCCAAGCTTCGCTCCGCAGTTGTCTGGTTGGTCCTGTACACGCAGATCTGGACGCCCGTCCTGGCGCAGACGCTGCCCATCTCCGTCGACAAGAGCGTGCCGGGCCAGAAGCCCGTGGTGGGCGTGACCAATGGCGTGCCGGTGGTCAACATCGCGCCGCCTTCGGCCGGCGGCGTCTCGAACAACCGCTACACCCAGTTCAACGTCGGCCCTTCGGGCGTGGTGCTGAACAACAGCGGCGCGGCCAGCCAGACGCAGCTGGCGGGGCAGGTCGCGGGCAACCCGATGCTGGGCAACCAGCGCGCCGCCACCATCCTGAACCAGGTGACGGCGCCCAACCCGTCGCAGCTGATGGGCATGCTGGAAGTGGCGGGCAACCGGGCCAACGTCATCGTCGCCAACCCCGCCGGCATCACCTGCAACGGCTGCGGCTTCCTGAACGCCAACCGCGCCACGCTGACCACCGGCAAGCCGGTCATCGGTCCGGATGGCACGCTGGGCTTCGATATCACGGGCGGCCGCCTGGGCATCGAAGGCGCGGGCCTGTATGGCGCCAACCTCAGCCAGCTCGACCTGATGGCGCGCACGCTGGAACTGAACGCGCAGATCTGGGCCAACGACCTGAACGTGGTCGCGGGCGCGGCTCGCGTGGGCTATGACGGCATCGACGTCTCCGCCCTGACCGGCGCCGGCGTCGGCACCGGCGTGGCCTTGGACGTCGCCGCGCTGGGCGGCATGTACGCCAACAGCATCCGCCTGATCGGCACGGAAGCCGGGGTGGGCGTGAACATCGGCGGCAACCTGGCGGCGTTGACCGGCACGCTGACGGTCAGCGCCAACGGCGACGTCCGGATCCAGCCGTCGGGCCGGCTGCAGGCCGCCACCAACCTGTCGGTGCAAAGCGGTCGCGACATCGTCAACGACGGCACGGTCGCCGCGGGCGGCGCGCTGGGCTTGAACGCCGCCGCCACGGTCATCAACAACCAGGCCATGTCCTCGGCGGGCAACGCCAGCATCGTGGCGCGCCAGCTGGAAAACCGCGGCGGACTCACGGCCGGCCTGCAGGCCGATGGCTCCATCAGCCCGCTCGGCGCGTTGAGCGCGCAGGTGGACCAGTTGCTCAATCCCGGCACGCTGGTGGCGGGCGGCGATGCCGCCATCACCGCGAATGTCCTGGGGCTGTCGGGCGGCAAGCTTGTCGCCGGCGGCGCATTGCGCGTGGACGCCACGGGCGCGGTCACCAATCGCGGCGGCTCGGTCTATGGCGGCTCCGTGGCATTGCGCGCGGCCGGCCTGGACAACACGGGCGGCAAGCTCACCAGCGGCGCGGCGCTCGACGGCCAGGTGGCGGGCGCCATCGACAACACCGGCGGCACGCTGGCCGGCGCCGGCGCGGTGGACCTGCGCGGCCGCTCCGTGGTCAACGCGGCCGGCGGCGTGGTTTCGGGCCAGAGCGTGGCGCTGCGCGGCGCCGACGGCATCGACAACCAGGGTGGTTCGGTGCAGGCCAACGACGCCTTGCGCGTCGAGACGGCGGGGGCGCTCGACAACCGGGGCGGCAAGCTGCTTGGCGGCAGCGCCGACATCCAGTCGGCCAGCCTCGACAACCGCGGCGGTATCGCCCAAGCCGACGGCAAGCTCGCCGTCACCAACAGCGGCGCCCTGCAGAACCAGGGCGGCGGCCTGTATGGCGGCACGGCCGATCTCAAGGCGGGCAGCCTCGCCAACGCCGACGGCAAGATCGCCAGCGGCGGCGCGCTGGATGTCACCACCCCTGGCGCGATCGACAACACCGGCGGCACCATCGCCGCCCAAGGCCTGGCCTCGCTGGACGCGCAGCGCCTCGTCAACCGTCGCGGCATCGTCGCCGCCAATGGCCTCACGCTCAAGACGCAGGGCCTGCTGGATAACAACGCCGGCCTGATCCAGGCCGACAACGCGCTGGTCCTCAACGCCGGCAGCCTGAGCAATCGCGACACCCTCGCCAACGGCGTCGCCGGCGCGGGCGGCACGGCCGCCGGCGCCCTCGGACTGATGGGCAAGCAGGTCACGCTGAACGCCGGTTCCATCGACAACCAGGCCGGCCGCATCGGCGCCGGCCAGGACCTTGGCCTGACCACCGGCGCGCTCGACAACGCGCGTGGCAACGTGTCGTCCGACGCCAATGCCAAGCTCGCGTTCAGCAGCCTGGCCAACGGCGGCGGCGCGCTGACCGCCGGCGCCTCGCTGGAGCTGGTCACCGGCAACCTCGACAACGACGGCAAGATCCATTCGGGCCAGGACCTGAAGATCACCGCCGACACGCTGACCAACCGCGCCGGCGGCGAATTGATCGCGGTGCGCAACAACGAACTGATCATCGGCGGCCTGCTGGCCAACGCCGGCCTGATCGACGGCGGCTACACGCTCATCAATGCCGGCAATCTCCTCAACACCGGCCGCATCTATGGCGATCGCATCGGCATCAAGACGCCGCTGCTGCAGAACGAACCCAACGCCGTCATCGCCTCGCGCGGCGACATGGACCTGGGCGTGGGCACGCTGACCAATCGCGAGCACGCGCTGATCTACGCCGCGGGCGACTTGCGGCTGGGCGGCACGCTGGACGCCACCGGCCAGGCCACCGGCCAGGCCGCGCTGTTGTCCAACGAGTCCGCCACCATCGAGGTCGAGCGCAACGCCGACATCGCCGCGGCCAGCATCCAGAACCGCAACCTGCACTTCGCCAGCGAAAGCGTCGAGGTCGGCCGCGAAGCCAAATGGTTCTATCGCCTGGACGGCACCACCGACATCGTCGACGGCGAAGGCATGTGGTTCTGCAACACCGTCAAGTCCATCTGCGGCCGCGACCCCAGCTGGATGGGGCAGTACGACGAGCGGCGCCTGCTGATGCCGTCCGCGCGTTATCCGGAAAGCCAGTATGGGCCGCCGTTCGATTACAGCAACATCCAGGAGGACCAGCAGGGGCGCGCGGGTGTCAGCGCGCCGATCGGCCTGGCGTACATTCCGGAGATCTATGACTGCAGTGGCGGTGACGCGGGCAACTGCTACACGAATCCTGCCCAGTTTCTCTACAAGCCGGACGCCAAGATCTGGTCCGTATTCGAAGTGGAGCGCCCCAGCGGAATCCGGCGGCCGCCGTCGCCCGATGACTGCGGCTGGCGTTGCCCCGCGGATCTGGCCCAGCAACAGGCCCAGTACGACCACGACCTGGTGCTGTACGACACGCTGAACGAGAAGATCAAGGCCTTCAACGCCGACTTCCGCGGCAGCCGCATGATCAAGGACTTCACCTTCTACCAGGTGACCGAGATCACGCGCGAGACCCGCATCACGGAGAGCGATCCAGGCAAGATCATCGTCGGCGGCAACGCGCGCTTTTCCGGCAACATCGTCAACGACAAGAGCCGCATTCTCGCCGGCGGCACCCTGAAAACCGAGGGCGGCACGCTGAGCAACGTCGGCGCCGAGGGGCTGCGCACGGTCGATCGTGTCGGCACCATGGCCTACACCTACGAGAAGAACGACTCCCGCAAGTACAACCGTTCCGACTACAACGCCACCGTCCTGGCCGAACGCATCGAGACCGGCCTGGGCGACGCGAAGGGCGGCGTCGCGGTCACGCCCTCCGTCCCGGCGCCCGGGGCCAGCACCGTCGTCCAGGCGCTGCCGCCGGCAACGCTGACGCGCATCACGCTGCCCGGCAACCAGACCATTGCCGTCGTCGTGCTGCCGCCGACCATCCCGACCAGCAAGCTGTACCAGGTCATCACGGCGCCCAACGCGCCTTACCTGATCGCCACCGACAGCCAGTTCGTCGGTTCGCGCGCCGTGGTGTCCAGCGACTTCCTGCTGGAGAAACTGAAGCAGGACCCGGGCCACATCCTCAAGCGCCTGGGCGACGGCTTCTACGAGCAGAAGCTGGTGGCCGAGCAGGTCATGCTGGCCACCGGCCAGCGTTTTGTCGGCGACTACACCGACAACGAAACCCAGTACAAGGCGCTGCTTACCGCCGGCGCCGACTTCGCCAACCAGTTCGGCCTGGCCGTGGGCACCGCGCTCACCGAAGAGCAGATGCGCCATCTGACCAGCGACATCGTCTGGATGGTGGAGCAGACCGTCACGCTGCCCGACGGCACGCAGCAGAAGGTGCTGGCGCCGCAGGTCTACCTGGCCGTCAAGCCGGGCGACCTGCGCGGTTATGGCACGCTGATCGCCGGTCGCGACACGCAGATCAGCGCGACGGGCGACGTGGACAACAGCGGCACCCTCGGCGCGCGCAACGCGTTGGTGGTGGATGCGCAGAACGTGCGCAACACCGTGGGCACGATCCAGGGCAAGACCGTTAACCTGAATGCGCGCAACGACATCGACAACCTGGCCGGGCTGCTCAAGGGTGACGGCGTCACGCTGACCGCGGGCCGCGACATCAACCTCACGGCCAGCACCCAATCGAACGTGCGTGGCGGAATCAGCAACACCATCGTCGACGGGGTTGCCCGTATCGACGCCGGAACGCTGAATGCGCAGGCGGGCCGCGACGTCAACGCCCAGGCCGCCGCCATCGTCGCCAGCGGTGACGCGAGCATTCGCGCCGGCAACGATATCAATCTGATTGCCGCGGGGACGAGCTATGGGGAATCCTTCAACTTCGGCAAGAAGAACCGGTCGGAGATGCGTACGACGGAAGACGTGGGAACCCGCATTGCCGCTGCCGGAAATCTGACGTTGATGGCCGCGCAGGATATCAATGCCATTGCCGCGCAAGTGTCTTCCGACAAGCAGTTGGCGGTGGGAGCGGGGCGCGACATCAATGTGCTGGCGGGGGATTCCAGCGGGTATACGTATAACGAGATTTACTACAAGACGAAGGGGTTCCTTTCCAGTAAGACGACGCACCGCGTCAAGGAAGCGTCTTGGACCCAGGCGGTGTCTTCCACCTTCACCGGCGATAGCGCCGTGATGGTGGCTGGGCGTGATCTGAATGTGCTGGGTTCCAATGTGGCGGCACAGAACGACTTGGTTATGTCGGCGGATCGCAATGTCAATATCGTTGCCGAAAAGAACTCCGCCAACGAATACCAGTACGAGAAGATCAAGAAGTCCGGCTTTGGTGGACTGGGAGGCCTCAGCTACGGATCCCGTCAGACGACGGATTGGATGGACACCAAGCGTGGCCTGAATACTGGTAGCACCATCGGCAGTGTGACGGGGGACGTACTGATCAACGCGGGCGGTTCGTTGAACGTGCTTGGCAGCGATGTCCTGGCACGGCAAGGCGACATCACCATGATCGGCCGGGACGTCAGTATCGTTGGCAGTTTCGACACGATGCGCCAGCGTGAAGTGCACGAGATGAAGCAGTCTGGCTTCAGTGTCACGGCCAGCACACCTGTGGTCAGCGCCATGCAAACGGCCGGACGTATGGCGGAAGCATCCGGAAAGTCCGGCAATCCTGTCATGACCGCGCTGGCGGGTGGAACCACAGCGCTTGCGGCCAGTAACGCCTATGACGCAGTCAAGGCCGCCGGCGCGGTAAAGGACGCCGGTGCCATCGACAAGATGGGCGGCGGCAGCATCAAGATTAGCTTCGGCAGCAGCAAGAGCAGCAGCACTACGGATAGAAGCTCGTCCACCTCGGTCGGCTCGAACATTGCCGCGGGCAGGGATCTGACGATTGTCGCAAAGGGTGCGGGGAGCGCATCGGACATCACGGTTTCAGGTTCCAACCTGTCGGCGGGTAACAATGCCGTTCTGAAGGCCGATGGCGATATCCTGCTGCAGGCGGCCAAGAATTTCTACGAGCAGAAGACGGATAGCAAGAGCAGCGGATTCAGTATAGGTATCGGCTACAGCACCGGCACATCCAACGGCTTGACGGTGGAGTTGGGAGCCTCCATTGCACGGGGCAAGGAGAACGGCCGGGACGACAGCTGGACCAACAGTTCCATCACCGCGGGCAACGTGCTCGCATTGCAATCAGGCGGAGACACGACGCTAAGAGGCGCATCCGGAAAGGCGGAGCAGATTCTGGCCTCGGTCGGAGGCAACCTGTTGCTGGAGAGCCTGCAAGATACAAGCACGTACACCTCAAAACAGACCAGCGCTGGCGTGAATATCACGTTGTGCATTCCGCCATATTGCTATGGCCAGAGTACGGCTGCCGCTAACTTCGGCACCGGCAAGATGAACAGCAACTTCAAGTCTGTCACTGAACAGACGGGTTTGTGGGCGGGCGACGGCGGGTTCCTGATCGACGTCAAGAACAACACGACCTTGATCGGCAGCGTCATCGCCAGCAGTGACAAGGCTGTAGCGGAGGGCCTGAACAAGCTCAGCACGGGCACCCTGGTCACGCAGGACATCAAGAACTCCGCCAGCTACAGCGCCAATCAGATTGCGGTAGGCGGTGGCTTCGGGTTTGGCGGCGGGGCCTCGAAAGAGGGGTCGGCGGGGCTGGGCACCACCAAGGGCAACCAGGTGGCGGGCGGCGCGACCAAGGACGCAGGCACTTCCTTGGCGTCGAGTGGGGGCTTTTCCGCCAATCTACCGACCGTGGTTGCGGCCAGCGGCAATAGCAGTTCCACGACCCAAAGCGCCATCAGTGGCGGCACCATCATCATCCGCGATGAAGAAGGACAGCGGGCGCTGACAGGCAAGACTGCGGCGGAGATGATTGCGGCGCTGAATCGGGATACGTCGGATACGTTGAACACGCTAAAGCCGATCTTTGACAAGGAGAAGATCGAGGCGGGGTTTGAAATCGTGTCGGAAGCCAGTCGGCAGACGGGACAGTTCTTGACGAATCGGGCTAAAGAGGCTGATGCGCTCAAGAAGGCAATGGATGACGAGACCGACCCTGCGCTAAAGAAAGATCTCAAGGCTCGGTATGAAGAAGCAGCCAAATGGGGGCCGGACGGCTCGTATCGGATTGGGTTGACCGCAATTTCGGCCGCTGCGGGAGGAAACGTCACTGGAAGCGCGGGTCAATTCCTGCAGTCCGCCGCGGCGAACTATCTGCAGGCGTTAGGCGCAGGCAAGGTGAAGCAGATTGCTGATGCGTTGGATAGCGAGGCGGCTCGGACAGCGTTACAAGGCTTGGTGGGTTGTGCTGGAGCTGCAGGTCAAGGAAGTAGTTGTAGTGCTGCCGCGGCAGGGGCGGCTGCGAGCGTGGTCCTCAACAACCTCATCCAGGGGCTCTCTGCTCAAGACGCGAAAGAGTTGACGGCCGAGCAGAAAGAAGCACGCGTCAACCTTGTCGCTAGCCTTGTCGCTGGCCTTACTGTTGCATTGGGTGGAGATAGCGCTGTCGCGACGTTGGCCGCCCAGATCGAGACCGAGAACAACTATCTCGGGCAGAAACCCGAGGGGTTCTGGGCTGCCGAACAGCGCCAATTCGACGCGGCAATCGCTTCTTGCGGTCCCGGGAATCCAGATGCCTGCAATCGGGCGCGAGAACTGGGAGGCATATCGGCGCAACGCGACAAAGACCTGGCAAGCGCCTGCGCGGATCGGACATCTCCCCTGTGCGGCGTGGCAATCCAACTGGCAACAACGAGCGGTAACGTTGTGTTCTTCGATCAGCACGGTGTGCCTTTTGCCGTGCCGGCTGATTCTCCTATGATTCAAGCGACGCCCGATCCTCGCGATGGAAGTTGGCATTACACGATCGCCGCCAGTGTTGCTGAGGGACTGGCGATTGATAGTGGTGGCGGGGCGCTGATGGGCGTTGGCTCAGCAATCCGAGGCTTATTTAGACCTGGCGTGGCGGAAATAGCCGCCGGGGCAAAAGGAACGAAGGTCCTGAATCGAGCTACGACAGGCATTGAATGGGGTAAAGGCATTCAGGGGCAGGGGCTACCGTGGGAAAATTACTTGGCGACCCAATTGCCCTCGGGGTCCCGGCTGCCAGCCAAATTCAAGACTTTCGACTTTTATGAGGCCTCGACGGGTACTGCAATTAGTGCCAAAACGCTGGATACGACAACAGTTGCGAGATTGACGAATCCTGCTCAGATATATTCCTCGTTGAAAGGAAACATCAACGCTGCTGCCAAATTTGAATCATATAAGCTTGCAGACGTTCCCTTGAATAGCGGCATGATCAATTCACGAGAGCTTCATGTTGCCATTCCTGCGAAGACGACATCCGCGCAATGGGATCAAATAAATAGGGCGATCGACTATGGTCATTCCCAGGGTGTGAAATTAATCATAACGTTGATAAAGTGATTGAGAATGAGCGGACCTGCCAAAAAACCTTGTATCTACGTTAAGTCAAATAATGAATTCATTTTCTTGGAAACGTACTCCGGGTATTGGAATTTTCTACCGGATTCAGAAGGGGAGCGGTACTTGTTGTCGCATTCTTCTTCCGATGCTGATCTAGGTTCAGCTGCGATTGCAGCAATTTCTGCGAGTCGCCAAATTGATCCAAAAAATGATCCGAACTTTTTTGATATTGCTGGGCGGGTCGTTCCAAAATACAAAGATTGGGTATCCGAAATGATGGAGAGGTTTGGGTATAAAACCAAGCGGTCCATGTTCAAGGATATGAAGAGTTGTTCGGTGGAATTGGTGGGGGGGGCATATGTAATGCAGCCTAGCCATCATGAAAAGCTGGAAGCTTGGAGCGGAGAGGGGTTGACTGAAAATGATTATGTGCTCCTGCCAGCGGATAGCTCCTCGGAGCGAGTGGGCGCTGCCTTGCGGTTGACTCTCGCCCGGTGCACGTAAAAAGGGAGCCTTGTCGGCTCGGCCCCCGTTTTGCCCGTCCGTCGTTTAATAGCAGGATATGTCCTGTTTCTCAACCGGCAAGCCTTCGGCTTCCGAGAAGCTGCTACTTGAGTCAATTCAAAAGCACGCCGAATGGAAGTTGAAGGTCCGTTCCGCCATCAGCAGAAAGGAACAGATGGATGCGGAAACCATCGGCAAGGACAATTGTTGCCAGCTTGGGGTCTGGCTATATGGTGAAGGGAAGCTGAAATACAGCGCCAAACCCGAGTTTGGCGCGATCATCCAGAAGCACAAGGCGTTTCATGCCGAGGCGGGCAAGATCGCTCGGCTGATCAACAGCAATCAGTACGCGTTGGCGGAAGAGGAGATGGGCACTGGCACGCCGTATTCCCAGGCTTCCAGCGCGGTGGGCGCGGCCATCATCGCGTTCAAGCGGCACCTGTAGGGGGGGGGGCGACGCGGCGCCTGCCGCATGGCCGGCGCCGCGTCTTGCTTCACACCGGCCATTCCCCCAACCGATACGCCGAATCCCAGAACATCCATTCCAACTGCGCCGCATGCGTATAGGCGCGGTGCATTTCATCCCGCGTCTGTGCCGACGCCTTGTCCGCCGCCTGGTCCACCGATGCGATCACTTCGCGCACCAGGGTGTGGAATTCTTCTCCGGCGTAGGTATCGATCCACGCGCCATAGGGATTGGGACGCGTCGCGCGCGAGTGGATGTCGCGCCCGATCTCGGCATAGATCCAGAAGCACGGCAGCAACGCCGCCAGCGCCACTGGATACGGCGCGCTCCACGCGGTGGCGATGAGGAAGCTGGTGTAGTGATGGCTGGCCGGCGACAGCGGGGTGCTGGCGAACGTGTCGCCATCGATGCCGAATTGCTTCATGAAGCCTTCGTGCAGGCTGCGTTCGACCACCACGGCGTTCTTGGCGGCGTCGGCGAACTGCACCACGCCGTCGGCATGGTCGGCCTTGGCGGCGGCGACCGCCAGGGCGCGGCCGAAGGCCAGCAGGTAGTGGGCGTCCTGGATCATGTAGTGGCGGAACGCCTGTTCGCTGAGCTGGCCGCTGGCCAGTTCCTGGTTGAACGGCATGGTGCGCGTTTTTTCGTACAGCGCGGCGTTGCGCGCCCAGGCGTCGGTGCTGAAAGACATGGCAATCCTCAAGGCAGGGTCGAACGGTGCGCCAGGGCGCGCCGTGGTGGTGGACCCAAGGGTATCAAGACGGGCGCGCAGGCAAGCATGGCGCGGACTGGCAGCGCCCAGTGTATTCATTAATTGAGAATCATTGTTAATATGGCCGTCCTTTTTGCCTTGACGCGACGTTCGGCCCAATGCCCCGCCCCATTAACCCCCTGAAAGGTTGGCTCGCCTATTACGGCGAGCTGGTGGGTTCGTGGGCCAAGCGCAATTCGCGTCCTTGCGACGCGGAGGATGCGGCGCAGGATGTGATGGCGCATCTGTTGAGCGATGGCAACGTGGCGGCGGTTGCACCCAAGTCCTATCTGTACCGGGCGACGCAGAATCGGCTGATCAGCGAGATCCGGCGGCAGGAACGCCACCCGCAGACTTCGCTGGAGATGCTGGCGGCCGAAGACCATCCGCTGCTGCACGATCCCGAAGCGGGCGTGCGCGCGCGGCAGTTGGCCGAGGCGCTGGAGCAGGCATTGGCGAGCCTGCCGCTGAAGAAGCGGCAGGCCTATGTGTGGCACAGGCTGGAAGGCTATTCGCAGCCGGAAATCGCGCAGCGCATGGGCCTGGCGCTCAATACGGTTGAACGCTATATCATGGACGCCACCCGTGAAATGCGCGAACAGCTCGAACGTTTCTGCCCGGATTGACCCGCCGCGCGATGACTGACTCCCCCGACCCCGACACCCTGCGTGACCCGCGCGATGCCGCCGCGTACTGGTTCGCGCGCGTCCGTTCGGGGCGGATGGATGCCGCGCAGCAACAGCGCTTCGACGCCTGGCGGCAGGCGGACCCGGCGCATGAGCGGGAATACCAACGGGCCTGCGGCCTCTGGAATGGGTTTGCGTTGGTGGATCCGGCCAGGTTGCGGGCGCTGGCTGCCGAACCGGCGCCGCGCTCCGGGCGGGGTTCCCGCTCGCGCAAGCCTTTGGGGGTAGGCCTGGGACTGACGTGTGCCGTGGTCGTTGCCGGCGTGGCGCTGCCGCAGTGGTTCATGGGAACGCCGGCGTTCAGCCAGCAGTACGCAACGCAACCGGGTCAGCGTATGCAGGCATCGCTGCCGGACGCCTCCGTGGTGGACCTGAACACCGCGACGCGATTGTCGGTGCGCCTGTTCGAGGATCGCCGCATTGTCGAACTCCAGGCGGGCGAGGCCACTTTCACGGTGACGCCGGATCCGCAGCGGCCTTTCTACGTGGAGACGGGCGCGACCACCGTCCGCGTCACGGGCACGCGCTTCAATGTGCGCCGCGATGGCGAACAGGTGCGGGTGGCGGTGGATTCGGGCACCGTGGCCGTGCAATCCGGCCACTGGTGGAATCGCAGCCAGGTGTTGCTGACTGGCGGCCAGGGCACGCGCACGCTGGCGCAGGGCGGGTTGTCGCCGTCGGAAAAGGTGGCGGTGTCGGACTTGCTGGCCTGGCATGCGGGACGGGTGGTGTTCCGCGACCAGGCGTTGGCGGATGCCGTGGCCGAGATGAACCGCTATGGCCGCATGGACATGCGCGTCGCGGACGTGGCCGTCGGGCGCATCCATATTTCCGGGGTGTTCAGCGTGGACAACCCGCAAGCGTTTCTCGATCTCCTGCCCGCGATCGCACCGGTGCGGGTGCAGACCGCGGCCGATGGCGTCGCGACGATCCAGGCACGTTGATCTGGCTGGCACGACAGCTTGCGCCGCTGGTCGGTCCGGAAAATGCCGTCCGCGACGCGTTGCATTTAGTTTCAAATAATCGATGATTTTTCATCAGGAATTGGGCGCGCCACGGCGTCCTGGGGATAGGCGTGCCGATCAGCGCCGCTTCATATCGCCACGTTCGCGGGCTGCTCAGGCCCGCTGCTGCCGATCCCGGGAAAATCATCAGGAAAGCTCGTTCCGTGAACCGTTCAACCATTGGATTCTATTCATCGCCGCGCAGGCTGGCGTCTGCCCAAGGCCTGGGTGCGCTGGCTTTGTCGTTGCTGCTGGGGGTGGCGTTGTCGCCGACCGTCGCGCAGGCGCAGGAAGCGGCGCTGCAGCTCAACATGCCGGCGCAATCGCTGGAAAGCGCGCTGGTCGACCTGGCCACGCGGGCCTCGTGGGATCTGGCGTATTCGCCGGATGCCGTGCGTAATCTGCGTGCGCCGGCCGTGTCGGGCCGGCTGACGCCGGACGAGGCGTTGCGCGCCTTGCTGGCGGGCTCTGGCCTGGTGTTTGAAAGAACGGGCAACCGGGTTGCCCTGTCGCGCGGTGCCGGCGATGCCAGTGTGGTGATGCAGAGCATCACGGTCGTGGGCAAGGGTAATGAGTTCACGGAAGGCACCGGCTCGTACACTACCGGCGCGATGAACACGGCGACCAAGCTGCCGCTGACCATCCAGGAAACGCCGCAGTCCGTCAGCGTGGTGACACGCCAGAAGCTGGATGACTTCGCGATGCAGACCATCGATGACGTCGCCAACAGCACCACCGGCGTGACGGTGAACCACTGGAGCAATGATCGCTCGCGTTATTTTTCCCGGGGCTTCACGATCAATACATTCCTGCTGGACGGGATGCCGGTGACCTACGAGACGGACACGTCCACCTACAGCACCACGGCGATGTACGACCACGTGGAGGTGGTGCGAGGACCGACCGGCCTGATGACGGGCATGGGCGATCCATCGGGCGCCATCAACTTCGTGCGCAAGCAGCCGACCGACGTGGCGCAGTTCATCGCCACCGCGCGCGCGGGCAACTGGGATAATTTCTCGGGCGAATTCGATGCGAGCGGCCCGTTGAATGACAGCGGCTCGATCCGGGGGCGCTTCGTCACGTCGCAGCAGTCGCGGCAGTATTTCACGGATGGCTACAGCAGCCGCAAGCACCTGTACTACGGCGTCGTCGATATCGATCTGACCTCGCGCACCACGCTGAGCCTGGGCGGCCATTCCAACACCGAGGACAATCCGGGGTCCGAATGGATGGGGGTTCCCACGGCCCCCGACGGTTCGCCGCTGGATATCCGGCGGTCACGGCGGTTTTCGCCATCATGGAGCTATTGGGACAAGAAGGAATCGAGCCTGTTCGCCGAGCTCAAGCACAAGTTCGACAGCGGCTGGGTGGCCAAGGCCGCCGCCCGCTCCGTCAATGCGTCGTCGGCGCTGGACGGCGCCTATTTCGTCAGTGGCAGCTATGATGCGCAGGGCAATATGCTTTACGACGTGATGGGCGGCCGCTATGACTACGATAAGAAGCAGCAGAGCTTCGACGTGTCGGCGCAAGGGCCGGTCAAGCTGTTCGGCCGTTTCCACGACATTGCGTTCGGGGCGAGCTACCGCAAGGATACGTGGCGCGACGATGGCTACAGCTACCTGGATTCGCCGACCGGCTATTACATGCTGGGCGGCGTCAATCCGTACACGTGGGACCCGGATTCGATTCGCCGTTCCGACTTCGTGAAGGACACGCTCTGGAGCCGCGACCAGCGCTCGGCACTGACGTCGGCCTACGCCACCGGCCGTTTCCGCCTGGCGGACCCGCTCAGCATGATTCTGGGCGCGCGGCTGGATTGGTTCGACTTCGACAACAAGCAGTATCAAGGCGCATGGAGCAGTCATCGCAAGTTCAGCGAAGACAAGCACTTCACGCCGTATGCCGCGCTGACCTATGATCTGAACGACAACCACTCGGTCTACGCCAGCTATTCCAGCATCTTCAAACCGCAGTACTACCTGGACACGTCGGGTACGGTGCTCAAGCCGGTGGAGGGCACCAACTACGAAATCGGCCTGAAGGGCAGCTATCTGGACGAGCGTATCAACGCCGCCATCGCGGTGTTCTCGACGACGCAGTCCAACCTGCCGCAGGCGGTGACCGACATCTCGTCGTGCTTCGTCGCCACCAATTGCTATCGGGCGGTGGGCGAGGTCAAGAGCGAAGGCGTGGAGATCGACATCAATGGCGAGCTGCTGCCACGCCTGAACGTGGGCATCGGTTATTCCTACACGCGCGCCAAGGTGTCTTCGGGCGGCATCGACGGCGCCGCAGGCCAGCCCTATGCCAGCTATGTCCCGCAGCACCAGTTGAAAGTCGCCGCCATGTATCACCTGCCGGGGGCGTACGAGAAATGGCGTATCGGCGGCGCGGTGCGGGCACAGAGCAAGACCTCGACGCAATCGTTGACGAGCGCGGAGGGCTACGTGGTCAAGCAGTCGCCGTTCACGGTGGTGGATCTGGTGGCCGGCTACAAGGTGAACCGGCAGCTGGATATCCAGTTCAACGTCAACAACCTGTTCGACAAGCGCTATTTCGAGTCGATGCAGGGTAACAATGGCGGCAACTACTACGGTACGCCGCGTAGTTTCCTGCTGACGACACGCTATCAGTTCTAGCGGCATGGCTGGCTGCGCATCGCGATGGCGATGGCGCAGTCAGCCGTGGCGGCCTCATCGTCGGGGGGAGTTCGTCCGACGGCGTTCGGGCGAGGGCTAGACGTCGTCGAAATAGAACGCCTTGTCGATCTTCGCTTCAAGCGCGAGATAGGTGGGCGATTCCTGCCAGTTCTGGGTGAAGCCGATCAGCAGCAGCGCGCCGACGACCGCGCCGATGGCGCCCGTCCAGCCGAAGCCGAACGCCAGTATCAGCAGCGGCCCCGCGCAGACCAGTGGCAGCCACCATTGCAGCAGCAACTTCAGCAGCATGCCCAGGCAGAAATAACCGACGATCAGCGCCACGATGATGGCAATGACGATCAGGAATTCCATGACAGCTATGCCGCCAGGATGCGGGCTTTCTGCTCGGCGAATTCGGCGTCTGTCAGCACGCCGCGGTCGCGCAGGCTGGCCAGTCGCTCCAGCTTGGCGATGACGTCGTCATCCGGACCGGCGGCCTTGCCGGCGGCGGGTTGCCGCATGAAGCGGGATTTGCGCGCTTCGATGGCCTCCTGCACGCGGTTGGTGAATCGCATGACGGTTTTCTTCCAGACGTTGCGTATCTGGTAGCTACCGGCGCTGTCCTGGATGGAGATATTGCCGAACATGATGCCGGTTTCACCGGAAACGGCATTGACCTTGTCCAGGTCGATCGCGGTCTGGCGCAGGCCGTAGACCAGGCCTTTGTCGAGGAAGATGATGCGCCGGTCGGTCAGCGTGATGAGCCAGGTGTTGTTGTTCATCATGCCGCTGGTGAAGGCCAGCACCTCTTCGCCGTCGTGCAGCACGTGGGGCAGGTGGTTCAGTTCCTTCTTGGTGAAGAACTGGTCATCGCCCATCTCCTTGGCGATGGCGTTGTAGCGCGCCTTCAATTCCTCGGGCGGCGCGTTTTTATAGTCGAAGGCCATGCACTTCCTTGCATCCGGTTATGGCATCAGCAGCCAAAGCGCGCCTATCTTAAGCCACGGGTCGGGCAGGCGGAGGCGTGCTCGGAAAAAAACCTCCGGGCCGGCGGCCAGTCCGGAAGGCTCCCTGTCGATTGTCGAGATTCGAAGCGGCGCACGGCCAGCCGCGCGCGCCGCATTCGCGGCGGCGCAAGGCCTATTGCATGTACCACCCATGGCTGACCACGAACGACTGCCCCGTGAACGCCGCGCTGGGGAAGGTCGACAGGAACAGCGCCGTCTGCGCCACGTCGTCGACCGTGGTGAAAACGCCGTCGACGGTATCGCCCAGCATCACCTTCTTGACCACGTCTTCTTCGCTGATGCCCAGTTCCTTGGCCTGTTCGGGGATCTGCTTCTCGACCAGCGGGGTGCGCACGAAGCCGGGGCAGATGACGTGCGAACGCACGTTGTGCTTGGCGCCTTCCTTGGCCAGCACGCGCGCCAGGCCCAGCAGCGCGTGCTTGGCGGCGACGTAGGCGGACTTGAGCGGCGAGGCTTCGTGAGAGTGCACCGAGCCCATGTAGATCACGACGCCGCCGCGATCATCCTTGTACATGTGCTTGAGCGCGGCCTTGGTGGTGAGGAAGGCGCCATCGACGTGGATGGCCTGCATTTTCTTCCAGTCGGCGAAGGCGAAGTTCTCGATGGGGTTGACGATCTGGATGCCGGCGTTCGAGATCAGGATGTCGATGCTGCCGTAGGCGGCGGCGACGCGGTCGATGCCCTGGTTGACGGCGTCTTCGTTGGTGACGTCCATGGCCACGCCCATGGCCTTGCCGCCGGCCTGTTCGATTTCGCGGGCGACGGCGTCGGCGCCGGCCTGGTTCAGGTCGGCGATGGCGACCGCGGCGCCTGCGCGCGACAGGGTCAGCGCGATCTCCTTGCCGATGCCGCTGGCCGCGCCGGTGACGACGGCCACTTTTCCGTTCAGATTGCTCATGCTGGGGAACCTCCGGGTAAGGATGCCGCGGGCCGGGGTGCGCCCGCGGATGCGAGGGGCATGGCTTGATGGTAGCGCTCCAGGATGAGCGCAGCCTGAACGCCACAGCCAGGGTAACTTTCTATGTCATTTGCTTCCGCCGCATGTCAGGGCGGCGCTGGGGGGCGCGCTCGCGGTTCCCGGGGCGGGCGCCATGGGCGGCAGGCCGCGCCAGGGACGGGGCCCGGCAGGCTTTGTTACCAAGCCCGGCCGCGCGCCGCATTCGGCCATTGCCGGTTGCGCCGGGCTGCGCGAGAATCCGCCGGATTCGGTCCCGCCCTGATTGTGGCGGGATCCTTGTTTCCTACAGAGCGAAGACTAGCGTGTCATCAGTCATGGACGGTCGGGCGGGCAAGCGGGTGGCGGCAGGTTGGGCGCGTGGCGTCGCGGCGGCCGTGCTGGGGGTGGCGGCGCTGTCGGCGCAGGCGGCCTATGTGGTGGTGGACACCGGTCATACGCCCAAGCAGCCGGGCGCCACGGGCGCCAGCGGCCGGGTGGAGTACCAGTACAACCTGGACCTGAGCGGCGCGGTGGCCACGGATCTGCTGGCGCTGGGAGACCGCGTGACGCGCGTGTCGGCCGATGGCGCCGAGATTGCGCTGGGCCGGCGCGCGCGGACGGCGCCGGACGCGGACTTCTTCATCTCGATCCACCACGATTCGATGCAGCAGAAGTACATCGATGCCGGCCGCCAGCGGGAGTTCGCGGGCTTCGCCATCTTTGTCTCGCAGCTCAATCCCCGCTACGAGGACAGCCTGCGGTGCGCCAAGGCCATCGGCGAGGCGCTGGTGGCGGCGGGCGAAAAGCCGTCGCTGTACCACGCCGAGCCCATCGCGGGCGAGAACCGGCCATTGCTCGATCGCCGCCTGGGCGTGCATCGCTACGATGGGCTGGCGGTGCTCAAGACCGCGGCCATGCCGGCGGTGCTGGTGGAGGCCGGCGTGATCGTGAATCCCGACGAAGAGGCGCGCCTGGCGCGGCCCGAGACCATTCAGCGCCTGGCGCGGGCGATCGCGGACGGCACGCACGCCTGCCAGCGGCGCTAGCGCGGCGTTGGGGGCCAGCGGGCGGATGCGGGATGAAATCGCAAGGGATGGATAAAATCCGGCATTCGTATAGTGGGCCGCCGCGCCCGGACGACGCGGTTGCGCAGGGCGGGGGCGATCCCGGCCGTGGCGAGCGTTCCGAGAACAAGGACTGATGATGCTGAAAAGAAAACTGACGATGTTGGCCGCGTCCCTGGCGCTGTCGATGACCGGGCTGTCCGTCGCGGTGGCGCAGACGCAGGCGCCGGCGCAGCAGCAGGAGGAACCCGAGCGCTACGGCCCGTTCTTCTTCCTGCCCAGCCAGCCCAACCTGTTGGTCTACGTGGGCGCGGTGGGCGCCAACGACATGCTCAACCTGAAGAAGGCGCTGCGCGAGCACCCGACCATCTCGACCCTGATCCTGCAGAACAATGGCGGCGGCCTGGTCCACATCGGGCTGGTGGTGGCCGAAGAGGTCTACGAGCGCGGGCTGAACACCTATATCCCGAAGGACAGCTATTGCGCGTCGGCGTGTTCGTTCGTGTTCTTCGCCGGGCGTCAGCGCCTGGCGGAAGGCCGCCTCGGCGTGCACCAGATCTCCGCGCCCGAGATGACGGGCGAGCAGGCGCAGTTCGGCGTGTCGGACATTGTCGCGACCCTGCCGAAGTACGGCGTGTCGGCGGACGTGCTGGGGATCATGTTCAGCACGCCGTCCAAGGAGATGTATTTCTTCTCGCCGCAGGAGATCATCAGGTACGGCATCAACCGCACCGGCAACGTCAGGACGGCCAGCAATGACGTGCAGCCGGGCACCGGCCAGCGTGCGGCCCCCGCGCCCGCCGCGGCGCCGGCGCCGCAGGCGCAGTCGCCGGGGGATGCCAAGCTGCCGCCGCGCAAGCCGGCCTCGCCCGATGCCGCGCCGGCGCCGGCCGGCCCCGTGGCCAATCCGTACATGCCGAAGGAGACCGCGCCGGCGGCGATCACGGATGAGCAGAAGGCGATCAACGCCGCGGCCCTGATGATCCAGGCGGGCAGCGGCACCAATGAAGAGGCGCTGAAGTTCACGCGCGAGTTCTACGCCGATACGGTCGACTACTTCAAGAAGCAGCGGCCGAAGTCCGAGATCCTGGCGGACAAGGAGGCGTACTTCGCGCGCTGGCCGGTGCGTCGTTTCGTGGTCGACCAGAATTCGCTGCGGGCCAAGTGCCAGGACCAGATGTGCATGGTCAAGGGCCTCTACGACTACAAGGTATCCAGCCCGGAGCGCGGCAAGACCGCGACCGGCACGTCGAATTTCACTTACGTCCTTGACCTGCGCAACCGCTACCGCATCGTCATGGAAGACAGCGAGGTCATCAGCCGCTGACGCAGCGGGCCGATGCCAGGGAGAACTGCAATGAGTTTGAGGAATCGCGCGGCGCGGCTGCTGTGCCTGGTGGGGTTGAGCGTGCTGGCCGCGCCGGCGTTGGCGATCAACTGCCAGAAGGCCAGCACGGTCCCCGAGAAGCTGATCTGTTCGGATCGCAAGGCGGTGGCCGCCGATGGCGAGCTGAACCGCGCCTATGCGGCGGTGCTGAAGCAGGCGCCCGACGAGGAGATCCACAAGATGCTGGTGGACAGCCAGCGGCGCTGGCTCAAGGCCCGCGACCAGGTGCTGGACGGGCTGACCGACGATTCCGACGCGTTGCAGGACGACAAGACGCCGGGGCAGCTGGCGGCCGACCTGATCCTGAACCGCATCGCCCAGCTCAAGGAGATCCGGAAGGGCGACAAGCTGCCCGCCATGATCGCCACGGCGCTGCGCCAGCGGGAGTTCAACAAGCAGTTCACCGGCGGCCCCTACGCCGGCTTTGATGTGTCCTGCGACCTGCTGCCGCGCGACTACAAGTACTACGGCTGCTTCGCGATCCGCCACTACCAGAACAACGATCGCCTCTGCAGCGCGGAGGAATACTGGGCCACCGGTTCGGTCTATGTGCAGCGCTATGTGGCCAAGGTGGTGGATAACAAGCCGGTGCCGGTGGCCTCGTGCTCATTCAATGGCGTCGACGCCAACTGCCCGGGCGGGATTTCGGATGACGCCCACTGGAACACCGGCCCCGAGGTGCACAAGGTGGACTATTCATCCACGCCGTTGCCCAAGGTGGATGGCGAAGTCCACGACGAGGATGACAACGACTGGCTCAAGGCCTGCCTGACCGATCCGTCTTTCCCGCTGTCCGACCCGAAGGGCGCCGGGCGCTAGTCGGGGCGCGCCGAGCCGAGCCGAGCCGAGCCGTATCAGGCCGGGTCGTCGGCGGCGGCCCGGGCCAGGCGCTTGCGGTGGCGCCTGGCGTAGTCCTGCAACGCGTCGCGCAGCACCACCGCCTGGTTGTGCGCGGTATTGCGCGCGCCATACAGCAACGTCAACGGGCGCGCGCCGGCGGCTTCCAGCAACGCGGCCATGCGGGCCTGTTGCGCCGGGTCGGCCAGCTCGGCCAGGTATTTTTCCCGGAACGCATCCCAGCGTTCGTCCTGGTGACTGAACCATTTGCATAGTTCGGCGCTGGGGGCGATGTCCTTGGCCCATTCATCCAGCCCCAGGTCGGCGCGGCGCAGGCCGCGCGGCCACATGCGGTCCACCAGGGCCCGATAACTGCCGTCGGGGCCGAGGCCTTCATAGACACGCTGCACGGAGATGGCGGACGGTTTCATGGGAGAGCGGCTCCTGTGACGGACCGCCCCAGTCTACTCCCGCCCCGCATCCCGCCGCCGCCGACCGGCGACTCCGGGACGCATGCCGGCGCGACGGGTCAGGCGGCGGCCTTGGCCAGCTCGGCCGCGCCGCTGGCGCGCAACAGCAGGAAGCCCACCACCGCCGAGGCCAGCGAGCCGGTCAGGACGCCGATCTTGGTGGCGTCGACCGCCGCCGGGTCGGTGAAGGCCAGCGCGCCGATGAACAGGCTCATGGTGAAGCCGATGCCGCACAGCAGGGCCACGCCGTACAGCTGCGTGAAGCTGGCGTGGCGCGGCAGGCTGGCCACGCCCGTGCGGATGGCGAGCCAGGCGAAGCCGAACACGCCCAGCTGCTTGCCCAGGAACAGGCCCAGCGCCACGCCCAGCGGCACGGGCTGCGCCAGGCTCGACAGGCCCATGCCGGCGAACGACACGCCGGCGTTGGCGAAGCCGAACAGCGGCACGATCAGCAGCGCCACGGGCTTGTGCAGCGCATGTTCCAGCGCATGCAGCGGCGAATGCTCGCCCGCGCGGCCCTGGTTCTGGGGGCGCAGCGGAATGGTCAGCGCCAGCGCCACGCCCGCGAGCGTGGCATGCACGCCGGACTTCAGCACGAAGTACCACAGCACCGCGCCGATCAGCAGGTAGGGCGTCAGGCGCAGCACGCCGGCCCGGTTCAGGCAGAACAGGCAGGCCAGCAGCGCGCCGGCCATGGCCAGCGCGAACAGGTTCAGCTCGGAGGTATAGAACAGCGCAATGATGACGATGGCGCCCAGGTCGTCCAGGATCGCCAGCGCCGTCAGGAACACCTTCAGCGAGGTCGGCACGCGGCTGCCCAGCAGGGCCAGGATGCCCAGCGCGAAGGCGATGTCGGTGGCGGCGGGAATGGCCCAGCCGCGCAGGGTCTCGGGGCTGCCCAGGTTGAGCAGCACGTAGATCAGCGCCGGCATGGCCATGCCGCCCACGGCGGCGATGCCCGGCAGCACGATGCGGGCGACGCCGCGCAGCTGGCCGTCCAGCACCTCGCGCTTGATCTCCAGGCCGACCAGCAGGAAGAACACGGCCATCAGGCCGTCGTTGATCCAGTGCAGCACCGATTCCTTGAGCATCACCGGCCCGACCTGGAAGCCCAGTTTGGCGCCGAGGATGTTGAAATATCCGGCCGCCAGGGGACTATTGGCGACGATCAGGGCGACCACCGCCGCCAGCATCAGGACGTAGCCGCCGAGGGCTTCGGAACGCAGGAACGCCTGCAGGAAAGAGACGGGCCGGGACGGGGGCGAGGCCTGCAGGGTCAAGATTCACTCCTTGGGTGCTGCGTACAGCGTAAAACCTGAATTTTACCTGAATTAAGCATGCCCCGCCGGATGGAAGGCCTTGATTTCTATAGGATTTGGCCTTTCGGGATCAATGCCACAGCAACGCGTTCATGGCCTCGACCAGCCGGTTGCGATAGCGCGGCAGCAGCGCCCGCACGCGGGCCTGGCGGTCGGTCCATTCGGCCGGTTCGGCGCCGGCGGCGATGCGCTGCGGCGCCCAGATCGGGTCGGGGAAATGGCGGTCGCCGCGCCAGCGCGGAATCACGTGCCAGTGCAGGTGCGGCACCATGTTGCCGAGCGATGCCAGATTGATCTTGTCGGGCGCCAGGATCGATTGCTGCGCTTCCTCGACCACGTACACGGCGCGCATCAGCAGGTCGCGGCCGTGGGTCGACAGGCTGGTCATCTCGGCCAGGTGGGCGTTCCAGATGACGCGGGTGAAGCCGGGGTAGTCGGGGTCGTCGACCTCGATCAGGCGCAGGTGCGGCCCGCGCCACAGCAGCGTGCCGCCGTCGGTCTGGCACAGCGGACAGTCGGGGTCGCGCGCGCTCAAGGCAGCACCTTGCGGTATTGGATGAAGCCGGAACGGTCGGCGATGCGGTCGTACAGCTGCATGGCGGTGGCGTTGGTTTCGTGGGTCAGCCAGTAGACGCGAGCGCAGTTGGCCGCGGCCGCCTGCGCGTAGACGTGCTCGATCAGCTTGCGGCCGGCGCCGGTGCCGCGCGTCTCGGGATCCACATACAGGTCCTGCAGGTAGCAATAGTCGCCCGCCGTCCAGGTGGAGCGGTGGAAGATCCAGTGGACCATGCCGACCGCGCGGCCGCTGTCGTAGGCCAGCGCGGCGTTGACCGGCTCGGCCGGGTCGAGGAAGCGGGCCCAGGTGTTGCGGGTGACGGCGTCGGCGATGTCGACGCGGTAGAAGTCCTGGTAGCCCTTCCAGAGCGGCAGCCAGACATCAAAATCGGCGGCGACGACGGGGCGGATTTCAGCCGAGCTCATGGGGAAGGTCTCCTGCGGGTCAGAGTTGGTTTTCCAGGGCTTCGACGATATGCCGCAGCACCTGAAGGCGAGCGTAGCGCTTGTCGTTGGCCGAGACCAGATGCCACGGCGCATGCTGGACATCGGTGCGCGCCAGCATTTCGTTGGTGGCCGCGGCGTATTCCTTCCACTTGTCGCGGTTGCGCCAGTCGTCGGGCGTGATCTTGAAGTTCTTGAAGGGCGATTTCTCGCGGTCCTTGAAGCGTTCGAGCTGCACGTCGGCGGTGACCGCCAGCCAGAACTTCAGCACCAGCGCGCCGCTGCCGGCCAGTTGCGCCTCGAAGTCGTTGATCTCGGCGTAGGCGCGGCGCCAGTGGGCGGGCGGGGTGATTTTCTCGACGCGCTCGACCAGTACCCGGCCGTACCAGGAGCGGTCGAAGATGGCGATGCGGCCCTGGCGCGGCACGTGGCGCCAGAAGCGCCACAGGTAGGGGCGCGACAGCTCGTAGCTGTTGGGCGCGGCCACCGGGGTGATGTCGAACTGGCGCGCGTCCAGCGCATGCGTGATGCGCCGGATGGCGCCGCCCTTGCCGGCGGCGTCCTGGCCTTCGAACACCAGCACCAGCGAGCGTTCCTGGAATTTCCTGGAGCGGGCGGCGCGCGCCAGCCGGCCCTGCAGCAGGCCCAGTTCGGATTCGTAGTCTTCGCGGTCGAGCTTGGCGTCGTAGTCCAGCTGGCCGAGCCGGTCAAGGATGCGGGCGGGGCCGGTATGGGCCACGAACGAGGCCGGGATGCGCGGCACGCGGTTCTGGCGCATGGCGGCCAGCACGGCTTCGGCGGTGCGCGTGGCGCGCATGTTCTCGTCGGCGCTGGGGATCACCACCCAGGGCGCGTGGCCACTGTCGGTGTGGTTGATGACGACCTGGCCGCTGTTGCGGATGCGGTCGTATTTCTTGTGCACCTTGAGGTCGATCGGGCTGACCTGCCAGGAGGTCTCGGGACTGGCCAGCAGGCGCTTGGCCCGCGCCCGCTGGGCGTCCGATGACAGGTGGAACCAGAGCTTGAGGATCTGCACGCCTTCGGCGGCCAGCATGGCCTCGAAGCGTCGGATGGCGACCGACTGCGCCTCGATGCTGTCCTGGTTGGGATGCTTGCGCGCGGCTTCGCGGATCAGCGGCGTGTACCAGGAGCCGAAGACGATGCCGGTGCTGCCCTTGGGCGGCAGGTCTTTCCAGTAGCGCCACATGGGCGGGCGTTCGAGTTCGTCGCCTTCCGGGGGACCATAGGCCAGCGTCTTGATGTGGCGCGGGTCCATCCACTCGTTGAGCAGGTTGACCGTGGCGCCCTTGCCGGCGCCGTCGATGCCGGCCACCACCACCAGCAGGGATTTCTCGGCCTTCTGCAGGCGCTGGTATTGGGCGTTCAGCAGCGCGACGCGCAGCTTGGCCTCCAGCGGTTTGAAGGCTTCCTTGGACAGGACTGGGTCGGCTTCGGCTTCGGCGAACATGAGGGATTCCGTGGGATCGGCGATCTTGTGACCGGCCGATCTTGCGGGATATCCCGGCGGCGCGCAAGTGCGCGGCCGGCGGAACCCTTGTGGACGCCGGCTAGAGGGCGTCGACCGGGATCTTCAGGTAGCGCACGCCGTTGTCTTCCGGCGGCGGGAAGTGGCCGGCGCGGATGTTGACCTGGATGGCCGGCAGGATCAGCGTGGGCATGGACAAGGTGGCGTCGCGCCGCGTGCGCATGGCGACGAAGTCGTCTTCGGTGACGCCGTCGCGCACGTGGATGTTGGCGCGGCGCTGCTCGGCCACGGTGGTCTGCCACGCGGCCTCGCGGCCGGCCGGCGGATAGTCGTGGCACATGTAGAGGCGGGTGTCGTCGGGCAGGCTCAGCAGATGCCGGATGGAGCGGAACAACTGGTGGGCGTCGCCGCCGGGAAAGTCGCAGCGCGCGGTGCCGACGTCGGGCATGAACAGGGTGTCGCCGACGAAGACCGCGTCGCCGATGCGGTAGGCCATGTCGGCGGGGGTGTGGCCGGGCACGTGCATGGCGCTGGCCGTGAGCGCGCCGATCGAGAACGTTTCGCCGTCGGCGAACAGGCGGCCGAACTGCGAGCCGTCGAGCTGGAACTGCGGCTCGAGGTTGAAGATTTTCTTGAACACGCCCTGCACCGTGCGGATGCTCTGGCCGATGGCGATGACGCCGCCCAGCGCGCGCTGCAGGTAGGGGGCGGCCGACAGGTGATCGGCATGCGCGTGGGTCTCGAGCAGCCATTCGGTGCGCAGGCCGTGTTCGCGGACGTAGGCGGCGACCCGGTCGGCGCTGGCGGTGCTGGTGCGGCCGGACTTGGGGTCGTAGTCCAGCACCGAGTCGATGATGGCACAGGCGCCGCCGGGCGCGGGCTCGTGCACCACGTAGGTGACGGTGGCGGTGGCCGGGTCGAAAAAGGCTTGGATCTGCGGGGTCATGGGCGGCGGCCTCGGGCGTGCGGCGGCGGCGCGCACGAAACAATATATGTATTTGAATAATATTGTTGGATAGTTTATCCGTCAATATAATGATCAAGTCCTTTCCGGCCGATTGATCCTCATCAAATGCTGACTGCCCTGAACGAATGCGAAGTCGCCGCGCTGCGCGAATCCGCCTCCCAGGCCTGCGCGCTGCTCAAGGCGCTGGCCAACGAAGACCGGCTGCTGCTGCTGTGCCAACTGGTGCAGGGCGAGCGCAACGTCGGTGAACTGGAATCCCTGACCGGCATCCGCCAGCCGACCCTGTCGCAGCAGCTGGGCGTGCTGCGCGACGAGGGCCTGGTGAGCACGCGGCGCCAGGGCAAGTACGTGTACTACCAACTGGCCAGTTTCGAGGTCAACCAGGTCATGAAAACCCTGTCCAGCCTGTATTGCGGCCGCGCGATGGCGGCGCTCGCATCATGATCGACTGGCCCGCTTTCACGCCCGGGAGCGCGGTTGCCGGCGGCGCGCTGATCGGCGCGGCCGCCGTGTTGCTGATGCTGGGGGCGGGCCGCATCGCGGGCATCAGCGGCATCCTGGGCGGCCTGCTGCCGCCGGACCGCCACAGCGGCTGGCGGCTGGCGTTCGTGGTCGGCCTGGGCCTGGCGCCGTGGCTCTATCAGTGGGCCGCGACGCTGCCGCCCATCGTGGTGGAGGCGGGCACGGGCCGGCTGATCGCCGCGGGCCTGCTGGTGGGGATCGGCACGCGCTACGCCTCGGGCTGCACCAGCGGCCATGGCGTCTGCGGCCTGGCGCGCGGTTCGCGCCGCTCGCTGGCGGCGACCGCGTTGTTCATGGCCGCGGGGTTCGTCATGGTCTATCTCGTGCGCCACGTGATCGGAGCCTGACATGGTCATCGCGTTCGCTTTCGTCGCGGGGCTGGTATTCGGCCTGGGCCTGATCGTCTCCGGCATGGCCAACCCCGCCAAGGTGCTGGGCTTTCTGGACCTGGCGGGGCCGTGGGACCCGTCGCTCGCGTTGGTGATGGGCGGCGCGCTGGCGGTGACGGCCGTGGGCTTCGCCTGGTTGCGGCGGCGCCGCGCCAGCCTGTCCGGCGGCCCGCTGCAATGGCCCGCCGCGACGCGCGTCGATCCGCGCCTGGCGCTGGGCAGCCTGACGTTCGGCGCGGGCTGGGGCCTGGCGGGGTTCTGCCCGGGGCCGGCGCTGGTGGCGGCCGCGGCCGGCGTGCGCGAGGCCCTGATCTTCGTGGCCGCGATGGCGGCGGGCATGGCGCTGTTTTCGATCATCCAGCATTTCAATCGCCGGCCCCCGCGGACCGGTTCATAACCGGGAGACAAGCATGCAGACGGCAGCACAGGCGCAGCGCGATTTCGACGTGGTGGTGGTGGGAGGCGGTTCGGCCGGCATCGGCGTGACCGCCAGCCTGCTGCGCCGCCGTCCGGACCTGCGCATCGCGGTCATCGAGCCCAGCGACAAGCACTACTACCAGCCGGCCTGGACGCTGGTGGGCGGGGGCGCGTTCGACATCGCCAAGACGGTGCGGCCGACCCGCTCGGTGATGCCGGGCCGCGCCACCTGGCTGCAGGCCGCGGCGGCAGGTTTCGAGCCCGAGGCCAACCAGGTGCGGCTGGCCGATGGCAGCGCGGTCAGCTACCAGCAATTGATCGTATGCCCGGGCCTGCGCCTGGCCTGGGACAGGGTGGAAGGGCTGTCGGACACGTTGGGCAGGAACGGCGTCAGTTCCAACTACCGATTCGACCTGGCGCCGTACACCTGGGAACTGGTGCGCGGCCTGAAGGGCGGCAAGGCGCTGTTCACGCAGCCGGCGATGCCGATCAAGTGCGCCGGCGCGCCGCAGAAGGCCATGTACCTGGCCTGCGACCACTGGCGCCGCGGCGGCGTGCTGGATCGCATCGAGGTCGAATTCGACCTGGCCGGCGCGGTGCTGTTCGGGGTGCCGACCTTCGTGCCGCCGCTGATGCGCTATGTGGAGAGCTACGGCATCTCGCTGGCCTTCAATTCGGCGCTGGTGGCGGTGGACGGCCCGGCGCGCAAGGCCTGGTTCGACGTCAAGGACGCCGAGGGCGCGGTCACTCGTGTGGAAAAGTCGTTCGACATGCTGCACGCGGTGCCGCCGCAGGTGCCGCACGACTTTCTGCGCCAGAGCGCGCTGGCGGACGCGGCGGGCTGGTGCGAGGTCGATCCGGCCACGCTGCGCCATGTGCGCTACGACAACATCTTCGGGCTGGGCGATGGCATCAGCACCACCAACGCCAAGACCGCGGCGGCGGCGCGCAAGCAGATCGTCACGGTGGCCGAGAACCTGCTGGCGGTGCGCGAAGGGCATGCGCTGCCGGTCACGTATGACGGCTACGGTTCGTGCCCGCTGACGGTCGAGCGCGGCCGCATCGTGCTGGCCGAGTTCGGCTATGGCGGCAAGCTGCTGCCGACGTTCCCGCTGGATCCGACGGTGCCGCGCAAGAGCGCCTGGTTCCTCAAGGCGACGATGCTGCCGTGGATCTACTGGAACGGCATGCTCAAGGGCCGTGAATGGCTGGCCCGTCCGCTGGGCAACTGAACCCGCCGTTGCCGCGTGGAAGGCGCTGTCGCGCCCGGGCTTTGCCGGTCCCGGGCGCGCGCCGTGCTTGTTATTCGTAGGTGCGGATGTCGTCGATGACCTTGCCGTCGTTCGGCAGGGCGCCGGCCTCGGCCCATTCGACGTCGCTGCGCAGCTTGGTCACGTCGCGCACCGATTCGGCGATGCGCGCGCCCAGGTCTTCGCCGCGCACGCGCGACTCCACCCGCAGCACCATCTTGTCCGACCCCGTGGTGCCGCTGATGACCAGCCGCGCCCGCAGGATCTCGGGATGGCGGCGCACCACGTCGGCCACCTGCGAGGGATGCACGAACATGCCGCGCACCTTGGTGGTCTGGTCGGCGCGCCCCATCCAGCCCTTGATGCGGGTGTTGGTGCGGCCGCAGGGCGAGATGCCGGGCATGACCGCCGACAGGTCGCCGGTGCCGAAGCGCACCAGCGGGTAGTCGGGATTGAGCGTGGTGACCACGACTTCGCCGACCTCGCCGTCGGGCACGGGTTCGCCGGTGCCGGGACGCACGATCTCGACGATGATGTCCTCGCCCAGCACCAGGCCCTGGCGGGCCGGCGTCTCGAACGCGATCATGCCGAGGTCGGCGCTGCCGTAGGCCTGGTAGCCCTCGATGCCGCGCGCCGCCAGCCAGTCGCGCAGCGACGGCGGGAAGGCTTCGCCGGAGACCAGCGCGCGGCGCAGCGAATCCAGTTTCACGCCGAGCTCGTCGGCCTTTTCCAGGATGATTTTCAGGAAGCTGGGCGTGCCGGTGTAGCCGCTGGGCGCCAGGTCCTGGATCGCGCGCACCTGCTGCTCCGTCTGGCCGGTGCCGCCGGGGAACACGGTGCAGCCGACGGCGTGCGCGGCGGTCTCCATCATCGAGCCGGCCGGCGTGAAGTGATAGGAAAAGCAGTTATAGGCCAGCTCGCCGGCGCGAAAGCCCGCGGCGTACAGCGCGCGGGCAAAGCGCCAGTAGTCGGCGCGCGCGCTTTCGGGTTCATAGATCGGGCCGGGCGAGGCGAACACGCGCATGGCTTCGCCCCAGCCGATGGCCGAGAAGCCGCCGAAGGCCTTCTGCGGGCCGGCCGGTTGCGCGGCCTGCTCGCGGCTGTGCTGCTGGCGCTCCAGCAACTCGTGCTTGCGCAGCACCGGCAGGCGCGCCAGCGCGGCGCGCGAGGTGACCGTGGCGGGGTCGATGCCGCGCAGCTGCTCGGCAATGGCCGGCGCTCGGGCGATGGCGCGGGCGATGGCGCCGGGCAGGGCCGCCATCAGCTCGCGCTCGCGTTGCTCGGGCGCTCGGGTTTCCAGGACATCGAAAAACTCGGACATGGGATCGCACCCTCTCGTGTGCCGTACTGCGGTGTCGTTGCCGGCGGCGCACCGGACCGCGCCGGCGTCGCCGCTCCAGGGATCAGGCCAGCCAGCGTTTGCGGCGGCGGTAGAACTTGTTGTCGCGGAAACTCTTGCGTTCGCCGCTGGAAATGCCCAGGTAGAACTCTTTCACGTCCTCGTTCTGGGCCAGGTCCTTCGCGGCGCCGTCCATCATCACGCGGCCGTTCTCCAGGATGTAGCCGTAGTCGGCATAGCGCAGCGCGATGTTGGTGTTCTGCTCGGCCAGCAGGAAGCTGACGCGCTCGCGCTGGTTCAGGTCGCGCACGATCTCGAAGATCTCTTCGACGATCTGCGGCGCCAGGCCCATGGACGGCTCGTCCAGCAGGATCATGTTGGGGTTGGCCATCAGCGCGCGGCCGATGGCGGTCATCTGTTGCTCGCCGCCCGAGGTGTAGCCGGCCTGGCTGGCGCGGCGCTGCTTCAGGCGGGGGAAATACTGGTAGACGCGCTCCAGCGCCGCGCTGGTGTCGCCGCGGCCGAGGTCGCGGGTATAGGCGCCCGTCAGCAGGTTCTCTTCGATGGTGAGGTGGGCGAAGCAATGGCGGCCCTCCATCACCTGCACCACGCCGCGCTTGACCAGCTCGGCCGGCGACAGCTTCTCGATGCGCTGGTCGCGGTACTGGATGTGGCCCTTGGTGACGTCGCCGCGCTCGCCCTTGAGCAGGTTCGAGATGGCGCGCAACGTGGTGGTCTTGCCGGCGCCGTTGGCGCCCAGCAGGGCCACGATCCGGCCTTCCGGCACCTGCAGGGAAACGCCCTTGAGCACCAGGATGACGTGGTTGTAGATCACCTCGATGCCGTTCACATCGAGCAGCACCTTGGGGGTGTCGGCGGTAGTAGCGGTAGTCGTTGCTGCGGTCATGGCGGTTCCTGCGGCATGGTGGCGGCCGACGCCCGGGGGCGCCGGCCGCCGGTTCACATCAGTTCTCGCAAGTGCGGGGCGTGATGTTCTTTTCCTTGGCGTACTTCGCCGCGGCTTCCTTCACCATCGGGTCCAGCAGGGTCTTGTCGGCCTGGTACCAGTCCGAGGCGACCTTGAACTTGGCGCCGTCCCACTGCACGATGCGGGCCCAGTCGTCACCCTTGTGGTTGCTGCACGAGGTCTTGACCGGACGCATGATCTGGCCGAAGCCCAGCTGGTTCAGGCGTTCCTGCGTCAGGTTCAGGTTCTCGAAGCCCCAGCGCACCTGTTCGGGCGTGAGCGCCTTGCCCTTGCCGAACTTTTCCTGCGCGGTGCGGATCGCCTCGACCTGCAGCATCGAGATCATCATGCCGCGGGTGTGGGCGATGGTGCCGAGCGTGGTCTTGCCCGTCTTGTCCGAGCCCTGGCCCTTGTCGTAGACGTACTTCTTCAGATCGTCATAGACCTTGTCGTGGTCGGCGCCGCTGTTGTGGATGGTGATGGCGTTGTAGCCCTTGGCGACATCGCCCAGGTCCTTGACGTCGCCTTCCGAGCCGGCCCACCAGATCGCGTACATCTTGTCGCGCGGGTAGCCGCTGGCCTGCGCTTCGCGGATGGCGGTGGGCGTCATGATGCCCGCGCTCCACAGCAGCACATAGGCCGGGCGGGCCTGGCGGATCTGCAGCCAGGTGGACTTCTGTTCCACGCCGGGGGCGGTCACCGGATACAGCAGCAGCTCGAAGCCTTCCTTGGCGGCGCGCTTCTGCAGCAGCGGGATCGGTTCCTTGCCGTAGGGCGAGTCATGGTAGACCAGGGCGATCTTCTTGCCCTTGAGCTTGTCCATGCCGCCTTCTTTCTTGGCGATGTCCTGGATCATCACGTCGGCGGCGGTCCAGTAGGTGCCCAGCAGCGGGAAGTTCCACTCGAACACGCTGCCGTCGACCGATTGCGACAGGCCGTAGCCCATCGTCTCGACCGGCACCTTGTCGACCATGGCCTTGTCGCTGACCGCGAAGGTGATGCCGGTCGATTGCGTGTCGAAGCCCGAGGCGCCGGTGCCCTTGCCCTTCAGGCGCTCGTAGCACTCCACGCCGCGGTCGGTGGCGTAGGCGGTTTCGCATTCCTCGTAGGTGATCTTGACGCCGTTGACGCCGCCGTCGCGTTCGTTGACCAGCTTCAGGTAATCCAGCTTGCCGTCGGCCCAGGGAATGCCCAGCGGCGCGAACGACCCGGTCCGGTACACCAGCAACGGAACGAACTGCTCTTCCGCCGCCATTGCCGGCGTGGCCACGGCGCCCACGGCGCCGGCTGCGGCCACCAAGGCTGCCGCCAACTTCAGGTTAAGACGCTTCATCTCCATTTACCTCCTGCGTGGTGTTTGGGTCATAAACCCTCGGACACCGGGGTTGGCCCGGTCTTGAGCCGGGTATTCAGGATGTGGGCCACGGCGCTCGTGCCGCCGGGGCCCGCAGAAATCAATGCGAAATCAGTGAGGGAAGGGCCAGATGCGGAGCTTCTCCTTGCCGATGCTCCACAACCGCGCCAGCCCGTGCGGCTCGGCGATCAGGAAGAACACGATCAGCGCGCCGAACACCATGTGCTCGACGTGCGCGGCGGTATCCACCGACAGCGACAGGCCCAGCATGTGCGGCACGTTGGTCAGCGCCACCGGCACCAGCACGATGAAAGCCGCGCCGAAGAAGCTGCCGATGATGGAGCCCAGGCCGCCGATGATGACCATGAACAGCAGCTGGAACGAACGCGTCAGGTCGAAGGCCAGCGGTTCCCACGAACCCAGGTGGATGTAGCCCCACAGCGCGCCGGCCACGCCGACGATGAACGAGCTGACCGCGAACGCGGTGAGCTTGGCGTACATCGGGCGGATGCCGATGACCGAGGCGGCCACGTCCATGTCGCGGATCGCCATCCATTGGCGGCCGATGGCGCCGCGCACCAGGTTCTTGGCCAGCAGGCTGAAGACCACCACCAGGATCAGCACGAACAGGTACTTTTCCAGCGCGCTCTGCACCGGCAGGCCGAAGGCGGTCAGCGGCGGCACCGAGACGTTGCCCGACGACGAATAGTTGGTGAAGAACGGGATGCGCAGGAACGCCCAGTCGACAAAGAACTGCGCCGCCAGCGTGGCCACGGCCAGGTACAGGCCGCGGATGCGCAGGCTGGGAATGCCGAAGATAACGCCGACGATGGTGGCGAAGCAGCCGCCCAGCAGGATCTGGACGATCAGCGGCATGCCGGGAAAGCGCACGCCGAAGTTCCAGGCGGCATACGCGCCCACCGCCATGAAGGCGCCCGTGCCCAGCGAGATCTGGCCGCAATAGCCCACCAGGATGTTCAGGCCGACGGCGGCCAGCGACAGGATCAGGAACGGGATCAGGATGGCGCGCAGCAGGTAGTCGCTGGACAGCGCCGGGATGGCGATGAACGCCACCGCCAGCAGCAGCCAGATGAAGACGCGGTCCTGGCGGATCGGGAAGATCTGCTGGTCGGCGCGATAGCTGGTCTTGAATTGGCCGTTTTCGCGATAGAACATGTTTTTATCCTAGAAGGCCGTGGTCAGACGCGGTCGATGATCTTCTCGCCGAACAGCCCTTGCGGACGGAACAGCAGGAACACCAGCGCCAGCACATAGGCGAACCAGATTTCGATGCCGCCGCCCACCAGCGACCCCAGGTAGACCTCGGACAGCTTTTCGCCCACGCCGATGATCAGGCCGCCGAGAATGGCGCCCGGCACCGAGGTCAGGCCGCCCAGGATCACCACCGGCAGCGCCCGTAGCGCCGCGGTCGAGAGCGTGAACTGCACGCCGAACTTGGAGCCCCAGATGATGCCGGCCACCAGCGCCACCAGGCCGGCGACGCTCCAGACGATGACCCAGATGCGGTTCAGCGGAATGCCGATGGACTGCGCCGCCTGGTGGTCGTCCGCGACGGCGCGCAGCGCACGGCCGGTGGAGGTGAACTGGAAGAACAGCGCCAGCGCGGCCACCAGCAATGCGGCGATGACCGCGGCGGTCAGGTCTTCGAGGTTGATGAGCAGGCCGCCTTCGAACACCGAGTCCAGGATCATCAACGGATCCTTCGGCATGCCGACGTTGATGGAATAGACCGAGCTGCCGAACGAGATCTGGCCCAGGCCATCGAGGAAATAGCTGATGCCCAGCGTGGCCATGAGCAGGGTGGTGGCCTCCTGGTTGACCAGGTGGCGCAGCACGAAGCGCTCGATCGCCACGGCCAGCAGGAACATGATGATGGCGCTGACGATGAAAGCCAGCACGTTGGCCAGGATCATGTTTTCGAAGCCGAACCAGCGCGGTATCCACTCCGAGAAGCGCGCCATCGACAGCGCCGCCACCAGCACCATGGCGCCCTGCGCGAAGTTGAACACGCCCGACGCCTTGAAGATCAGCACGAAGCCCAGGCCGATCAGGGCGTACAGCATGCCGCTCATCAGGCCGCCGAATAAGGTTTCCAGAAAAAATCCCATCATTCGCCCCTTAAGTCCGTGCAGCCAGTGAGTTTTCTCCCTCCCCCTCGGGGGGAGGGTTAGGGGCGGGGGCTGTTGCCTGCGCTTCGGCGTCCTTGGTGACGGCGGCTTCGCCGCCGACGCCAAGGTACGCTCTGATTACGTCTTCGTTGGCGCGCACCTCATCGGGCTTGCCGTCGCCGATCTTCTTGCCGTAGTCCAGCACCACCACGCGGTCGGAGATGTCCATGACCACGCCCATGTCGTGCTCGATCAGCACGATGGTGGTGCCGAATTCGTCGTTCACGTCGAGGATGAAGCGGCTCATATCCTGCTTCTCTTCGATGTTCATGCCGGCCATCGGCTCGTCCAGCAGCAGCAGGCGCGGCTCCATGGCGAGCGCGCGGCCCAGGTCGACGCGCTTTTGCAGGCCGTAGGGCAGACGCCCCACGGGCGTCTTGCGATACGCCTGGATCTCGAGGAAGTCGATGATGTTCTCGACGAACTGGCGGTGCTCGATCTCTTCGCGTTCGGCGGCGCCCAGGCGGAAGGCCTGCGCCAGCAGCCCGCACTTCATGCGCAGGTTGCGGCCCGTCATGATGTTGTCCAGCACGCTCATGCCCTTGAACAGGGCGAGGTTCTGGAAGGTGCGGGCGATGCCCATTTCGGCGGCGCGGCGCGGATTCATGCGCGAGAAGCGCTCGCCACGGAAGGCGATGCCGCCCTGCTGCGGGGTGTAGACGCCGTTGATGACGTTCAGCATCGAGCTCTTGCCCGCGCCGTTGGGGCCGATGATGGCGCGGATCTCGTGCTCGCGCACATTGAAGGAAATGTCCGTCAGCGCCTTGACGCCGCCGAAGGACAGCGAGATGTTCTGCATGTCCAGCATCACGTCGCCGATGCGCTGGTCGCGGTCGTTGTTGCTCATGGTCTCTACGCGGCTCGGGCGGTGATGGCGGGGAACGTCTTGACCGGGCGGATCTTCAGGTCGGCGGCGATCTTGCCGGTGCGGCCGTCCTCGAACTTCACTTCGGTTTCGATGTACTGGGATTGCTTGCCTTCGAACAGGGCGTCGATCAGCACGCCGTACTTCTGCGCGATGAAGGCGCGCCGCACCTTGCGGGTGCGCGTCAGTTCGTCGTCATCGGGATCCAGTTCCTTGTGCAGGATCAGGAAGCGGCCGATCTGCGAGGCCGACAGCTTGGGATCGGTGGCCAGGTCGGCATTGACCTGCTCGACGCAGTCGGCGATGAGCTGGTAGACCTCGTCCTTGCCCGCCAGGTCGGTATAGCCGGCGTAGGGCAGGCCGCGGCGCTCGGCCCAGTTGCCCACGGCTTCCAGGTCGATGTTGATGAAGGCGCACACGTCCTGGCGGCCGGCGCCGAACGCCACCGCTTCCTTGATGTGCGGGAAGAACTTGAGCTTGTTCTCAAGGTACTTGGGCGCGAACAGGCTGCCGTCGGCCAGCTTGCCGACGTCCTTGGCGCGGTCGATGATCTTGAGCTGGCCGTCGGTGTCCAGGTAGCCCGCGTCGCCCGTGTGGAACCAGCCGTCGGCGCTGCGCGCTTCCTGGGTGGCGTCGGGGTTGCGGTAATACTCCTTGAACAGGCCCGGGCTCTTGACCAGGATCTC
This sequence comes from Achromobacter insuavis, assembly GCF_902859645.1. Taxonomy (GTDB): domain Bacteria; phylum Pseudomonadota; class Gammaproteobacteria; order Burkholderiales; family Burkholderiaceae_B; genus Achromobacter; species Achromobacter insuavis. Next base: position 44,005 of record NZ_CADIJR010000025.1, read on the forward strand.
GCCGTTGTCGGCCACGCGGATCTCCACGCCGGGCACGGGCGGGCCGACCGTGTCGTCGCGCACCTGGCCGTCCGGCTGCACGCAGACGAACACCGAGGTCTCGGTCGAGCCGTAGAGCTGCTTGAGGTTGATGCCGATGGAGCGGTAGAACACGAACAGGTCGGGGCCGATGGCCTCGCCGGCGGTGTAGGCCACGCGCACGCGGCTCATGCCCAGCGCATTGCGCAGCGGACCGTAGATCAGCACATTGCCCAGCGCGTAGCGCAGGCGGTCCCAGGCGTTGACCGATTCGCCGTCCAGGATGCGGGTGCCGACGCGGCGCGCCAGCTTCATGCAGGCATGGAACAGCTTGCGCTTGATATAGCCGGCGTCTTCCATGCGGATCATCACATGGGTGAGCAGGCCTTCCAGCACGCGCGGCGGCGCGAAGTAGTAGGTGGGGCCGATGTCGCGCATGTCGATCGACACGGTATCGGGCGACTCCGGATGGTTCACGGTGAAGCCCGTGACCAGCAGCTGCGTGTACGAGAACATGTTCTGCCCGATCCAGGCCGGCGGCAGGTAGGCCAGCACGTCCTCGCGGTCGGTCAGGTTCTCCATCTCGGACACGGCGCGGGCGCGATCGATCAGCGCATGATGCGTCAGCACCACGCCCTTGGGCTTGCCGGTGGTGCCCGAGGTATAGAACATCGCGGCCGCGTCGTGCGGCTGCACCGCGGCCACGGCGCGGGCAAAGAAGTCGGGATGCTGCGCGGCGTAGTCGCGGCCGATTTCCTCGAGCTGGTCATACGACAGCAGCATCGCATCGGTGTAGTGGCGCAGGCCGCGCGGGTCGTCGTAGACCACGTGTTTGAGCGCGGGGCATTGCTCGCGCACTTCCAGCATCTTGTCGACCTGTTCCTGGTCCTCGACCACGGCGACGCTGATTTCGGCGTCCTGCAGCACGTAGACCATTTCCTGGGCCACGGCGTCCTGGTAGAGCGGAACGGGAATGGCGCCGAGCGATTGCGCGGCCATCATGGCCATGTACAGGCGCGGCCGGTTTTCGCCGATCACGGCCACGTGCATGCCGGGCTGGATGCCCAATGACGCGAGCCCGTGGGCGACCTGGCGCACGTGCTCCGCCACATCGGACCAGGTAAGGGTCTGCCAGATACCCAGGTCTTTCTCACGTATCGCGGGCCGCGACCCGCGTACGTCGGCATGCGCGAACAGCAGCGCCGGAAAAGTATCCAGCGCCGCCGGCATCTGTGCGGATGCGGGCGATGAATGTGCCACGTTGTCTCCTCCGGTTTGGGCACAGCGGACCCGCAGCCACGAGACGTGGCGCACGAGCGGTTGCGCTTGACCAGTTGGTTTTAGATTTACGGCAGGAGTTAAGGTATAAGGTTGGGTTGCTACCAACTGTCACCATCGCGACATTCAAGGAACTTTTAGGGTATTCCCGATGCAGCTATCCGACTCCCTGCAACTTGCCGCGGCCTGGTTTCGCGTGCTCGACGGCGAGCAGCAAGCGCGCGTCGAGCGAGACCTGTCCGTGCAGCAGGCCGCCGCCGGGTCGATCATAGAGCGCAAAGGCGAACTCGCCCAGGCGTGGATCGGCGTCCTGGCCGGCCTGGTGAAGGTGTCGGTGGGCAATGCCGAGGGCAAGGTCGCGTCGCTGACGGGCGTGCCCGCCGGCGGCTGGATCGGCGAGGGCTCGCTGCTCAAGCGCGAAGTCCGCAAGTACGACATCGTGGCGCTGCGCGATTCCGTCGTCGCGCGCCTGCCAGCCGCCACCTTCGACTGGCTGCTGGACACCAGCATCCCCTTCAACCGCTACCTGCTGCACCAGCTGAACGAGCGTGTCGCGCAATTCATCGGCAAGGCCGAATACGACCGCCTGCTCGACCCCGACGCCCGCGTGGCGCGCTGCCTGGCCGAACTCTTCAACCCGCTGCTGTATCCCGGTATGGGCATGCGCCTGACCATCACCCAGGAAGAAGTCGGCTACCTGGCCCGCGTCTCGCGCCAACGGGCCAACCAGGCGCTGCGCAAGCTGGAAGAGGCGGGCCTGTTGAACGTCGAATACGGCGCCGTGCGGGTGCTGGACCTGGACGGCCTGAAACAATACGGCTCGGACCGCAGCGCAGTGGAAGGCGAGCACGTCGCCTAGGCGGCAGGGCCGTGGCGCCTGCCGCCCACGCGGCGGTCAGATTCCCTGGCCGCCCGACACCTCGATCCGCTGCGCATTGACCCACCGGTTATCGTCCGACAGCAGACTGGCGATCATCGGCCCCACATCGTCCGCCACGCCAACCCGGCCCAGCGCAGTCATCTCTGCGAAATGGCGGTTGAACGCAGGCGTGTCGCGCACGGCGCCGCCAAAGAAGTCGGTTTCGATGGCGCCCGGCGCCACCACATTCACCGCAATCTTGCGGCTACCCAGTTCCTTGGCCAGGTAGACCGTCAACACTTCGACGGCCCCCTTGACCGCCGCATAGGCCGCCCAGCCCTCGGCCGACACGCGGGTCAGTCCGCTGGACAGGTTCACGATACGGCCGCCGTCGGCTAGCAGCGGCAGCAACGCCTGCGTCAGGAAGAACACGCCCTTGAAGTGCACGTCGACCAGCTTGTCGAACGCGTCCTCGCGCATGTCGGCGATGGGCGCCACGTCGCCGTGCCCGGCGTTATTGACCAGGTGGTCGAACTGCTCGCGCTGCCAGGTCTGCTGCAGCGCCGCACGCAGGCGCGCCGCGAAGTCCACGAAGGTGGCCGTCGCGCCCGCATCCAGCTGCAAGGCCACCGCTCGGCGGCCCAGCGCCACAATCTCGGCGACCACCGCGCGCGCCTCGGCCTCGCGCTGCTGGTAGGTGATGATGACGTCGCCGCCTTTGCGGGCGATGTTCAAGGCCGTGTTGCGGCCCAGGCCGCGGCTGGCGCCGGTAACGAGGGAAATCGTGGTCATGCGGGGCTCCTTGGAAGCGAATGACAGGGTGAGGGCATTCTGCCGCCGGGGCCGTTGCAAGCCTTTGCCCGAATCGCGGCGTTGTTTGCCTATTTCCCCAATGCCGCTGCCACTGCGCCGACGGCGCACCCGATTGCCGCTACGATGGCCGGGTGCCACGGATTTCCGCCCGAATCGCATGAACGACGCCTTGCTCGATAGCGTGCGCCGCTACGTCCACGCCCATGCCGGCCCCTTGGGCGTGGCGCTGACGCCCGTGCCCGGCCTGACCACCATCCGGGCCACATCCCCCAGCGGCCTGGACTACGCCATGTCGCGCCCGTTGGCGTGCCTGGTGCTGCAAGGAAGCAAACACGTCATGACGGGGACGGATGCCGTCGCCTTTTCCGCGGGCGACTCCCTGCTGATCACCGCCGACGTTCCCACCATCAGCCAGATCACCCACGCCAGCCCCGACCAGCCCTACCTGTCCCTCGTGCTGGACCTGGACCTGCCGCTGCTCGCCGAACTGGCATTGGCCATGGCGCCCGTGCCCGCCGCCCCGGGGCTGCGCGTGCGGGTGGAGCCCACCGACACCGAAGTGGCCGACGCCGCGCTGCGCCTCATGCGCCTGCTCGAACGGCCGGCCGCCTTGCCGGTACTGCACCGCCAGCTTGTGCGCGAAATGCACTACTGGCTGCTGGCCGGCCGCCACGGCCCCGCCTTGCGCCATCTGGCCCGCCCGCAGGCCCATGCCCAGCGTGTCGCCCGCGCCGTCACCTTGCTGCGCACCGCCTTCGCCCAACCCTTGCCGATCGAACGCCTCGCCGAGGCCGCCGGCATGAGCCCGTCCTCGTTCTATCAGCACTTTCGCGCGGCCACCTCGCTGTCGCCCCTGCAATTCCAGAAACAACTGCGCTTGATCGAAGCCCGCCGCCTGATGACCGCCGAAGGCCTGTCGGCCAGCAGCGCCGCCTTTGCCGTGGGCTATGAAAGCGTGCAGCAGTTCACCCGCGAATACCGCCGCATGTTTGGCCTGCCCCCCGGCCGCGACGCCGAAGCCGCCAAGCTGTCCGCCTGAAGCCGGCCCGCCCCAAGCCCTGAACAGCAAAAGCCAAAAAAAGCTTGACGATAAATAGTGCGCTATTTAATATTGCGCAATGAAATCCAGATCCCAGCCGAAAGGCGCCTTCAACCCGCTGCTGCTAGACAGCCAATTGTGTTTCGCCCTGTACTCGACCTCGCTGGCGATGAACAAGGTGTACCGCAAGCTGCTGCGTGGCCTGGATCTGACCTACCCGCAATACCTGGTCATGCTGGTGCTGTGGGAACGCGACGAAATCACGGTCACCGACATCGGCGAACGCCTGTTCCTGGACTCGGCCACCCTGACGCCCCTGCTCAAGCGGCTGGAGGCGGCGGGCCTGGTCACCCGGACCCGCGCGCAGGATGACGAACGCCAGGTCATCGTCACCCTGACCCGGCAAGGCCGCGACCTGCGCAACCAGGCCGAAGCCGTGCCTCACGCCATCGCCGCCGCGGCCCAGTGCTCGCTGGAAGAGGCGCAGGGCACCATGAAGTCGTTGCACGAATTGCGGGAAAAGTTGGTCAACAGTCTTTGATTCGCAGTCTTTGAGGCGGATGATGGCAACTGCTGTCATCCCCGGTTAAAGATAGTGCGCTATGAAATAGCACGCTATTTGATTAGTAAGGGCCGTAGCGGGAAGGGTCCCGCCAGCCTGGCAGTCCCACCTTCATCCAAAAGGAACGCACCATGTCCATCGAAAAAGTCCTGTACCGCGCCCACGCCCACGTCACCGGCGGCCGTGAAGGCACCGGCGTCTCCGACGACGGCAACCTGAACGTCAAGCTGACCACCCCGAAGGAACTGGGCGGCGCCGGCGCGGCTGGCACCAACCCCGAGCAACTGTTCGCCGTCGGCTACTCCGCCTGCTTCATGGGCGCCATGAAGTTCGTCGCCGGCCGCGACAAGATCGCCATGCCCGCCAACGCCACCATCGACGGCTCGGTCGGCATCGGCCCCATCCCCACCGGTTTCGGCATCGAAGCCGAACTGAAGATCTCGCTGCCCGGCATGGACCGCGCCGAAGCCGAAAAGCTCGTCGCCGCCGCCCACATCGTCTGCCCCTACTCGAACGCCACCCGCGGCAACATCGACGTCACCCTGACCATCACCGTCTAAGCAAAGCGCGCGTTCCGCGCGCAAAAAAACAAAGGCAGGATTGCGCCACCGCGCAATCCTGCCTTTTTTCGTTCAGCCGCTCGCCCACTCACTCCAAGAGCCGGCGCCCCACCATGCCGCCCGCCACCCGTCACCCGCGCGCAGCGTCATCCGCCAACGCAAAATCAGCGCGTAAGCCCAAACAGGCCGCCCGCGCGGCCGCCTTTGGGCGGGCCCCGCAAGACCTTCGGCGAGAGCACCCGCGGCAAAACAATGCCAAGCACACGGCTCACCCCAGCAACGCAGGAATCAGAACAATCGCGAGCACGGCGGGGCGGCGGGCGGTGGCGGGCGGGGCGTGTAGATGCGCCCGAGGGAATCCGTAGGGAGCCGAAGGCGTACGAGGATGACAACGGGGCAGTCCGGAGCGAACGCTCCGGACCGCAATCGTAGCCCCGCCCGCCACCGCCCGCCGCCCCGCCGTGCGTCTCAAGAACTCACCCCCCCGCCAGCAAAAAAACTCAGTGCGATCCCCCAAGATAAGCCGCCACCACAGCCGGATCATGCTTCAACTTCTCCGCACTTCCATGCACAGAAATCCGCCCGTTCTCCAACACATACCCATAATCCGCGACATTCAACGCCGCCGCCGCAAACTGCTCGACCAGCAACATCGTCACCCCTTCGTCCTTGAGCCGCGCAATGATCCGGAAAACCTCCTCCACCAGAATCGGCGCCAACCCCATCGACGGCTCATCCAGCAGCACCAGCTCCGGATTCAGCATCACCGCCCGCGCCATCGCCAGCATCTGCTGCTCGCCGCCCGACAGCGTCCCGGCCAGCTGATCGCGCCGCTCCTTCAGGCGAGGAAACAGATCCATCGCCCGCCCCAGATCCGCCTGCACGTCGCCCTTGGGCCGGCTCCCCGTCAGGCGCGGAAACGCGCCCAGCAGCAGGTTGTCGGTCACCGACAGCGTCGGAAACACCCGCCGTCCTTCCGGCGAATGCGCCAACCCCAGCCGCGCGATCCGATGCGACTCCAATCCGTCGATGCGCTTGCCCCCCAGCGTGACCTCGCCCGCCGTCGGTCGGATCATCCCCGACAGCGCCCGCATCGTCGTCGTCTTGCCGGCTCCGTTCGAGCCGATCAACGTCACCACCTTGGCCTTCGGGACCTCCATGCTGATGCCGTGCAGCACCTTCACCTTCCCGTAGCCCGCTTCCAGATTCTTGATCGATAGCATGTTGTCGTCCTTGGCGTCAGGCGGGCGCGCCGCCCAGATACGCCTCGATAACCTTGGCGTTGCTCTGCACTTCGTTGGGCAGCCCCTCGGCGATCTTCTGGCCGAAGTCCAGCACCGACACGGTGTCGCACACTCCCATCACCACATCCATGTGGTGCTCGATCAGGATCAGCGTGATGCCGTGGTCGCGCACCTTGCGGATGATGGCCAGCAGCTCGACGATGTCGGGCGCCGTCAGGCCGGCCGCCGGTTCGTCCAGCAACAGCAGCTGCGGATCCAGCGCCAGCGCGCGGGCGATCTCCAGCAGGCGCTGCTTGCCGTAGGGCAGGTTGCGCGCCTCCTCGTTCGCCATGCCTTCCAGGCCGACGAACTCCAGCAGCGCCAGCGCGCGGGCGCGGGCGCCTTGTTCCTCGCCCTTCCACTTCGGCGTGCGCAGCGCGATGCCCGCCAGGCCGGTGGTGAAGGTGTGGTGCAGGCCCACCAGCACGTTCTCCAGCGCCGTCATCTCGCCGAACAGTTGCACGTTCTGGAACGTGCGGGCGATGCCCGAGGCGGCGATGTCGGCCGGCGCCAGGCCCACCAGCGACTTGCCCGAGAATTCCACCGAGCCGGCCGTCGGTACGTAGATGCCGGTCAGCACGTTCATCATGGTGCTCTTGCCCGAGCCGTTCGGCCCGATCAGCCCGTGGATGGTGCCGCGCTTGACGGTCAGGTCGACCTGGTTCAGCGCCTTCAGGCCGCCGAACTGCATCAGCACCTGTTTGGCCGTCAGCAGGGTTTCGCCCTGGCCTTGGGCGCTTTCAGGCACGACCGCCTCCTGCTCCTTGACCAGGTCCTTCTTGACCGACAGCGCCGCGCGGCGGGTCGAGAAGAACAGGTTGCGCACGAAGCCGACGATGCCGTCGGGCAGGTAGTACACGACGAACAGGATCATGGCGCCGAAGATCGTCAGGCGCCAGTCGGTCACCGCGTCCAGCCAGTACGAGAAGATCGCCAGCAGGATGGTGCCGACCACCGGCACCGCCACCCGGCGGGCCTCGGTGCGGCCCTTGGAGATGGCGATGGCGCTGCCCACCGTCACCAGGATCGCCACGCCCAGCGCGATCAGGCGGAAGGTGCCGATATCGTCCAGCATCTTGGGCAGCAGCACGATGATCGACGCGCCCAGCAGCGCGCCGGTGCGGCTCTTGCGTCCGCCCATGATGATGGCCAGCAGGAACAGGATGGTCAGTTCGAAGTTGTAGGTGTTGGGCGAGATGTACTGCTCGGAATACGAGTACAGCGCGCCCGCCAGGCCGGCGAAGCCGGCGCTGATGACGAAGGCGAATACCTTGTGCCGGTAGACCGACACGCCCATGCAGTCCGACGCGATCGGGCTGTCGCGCAGGGCCTCGAACGAGCGGCCCAGGTGCGACTTGAGGATACGGTGCACCACGATCAGCGACAGCACCAGCAACGCCGCCACCAGCCAGAAGTACTCGCTCTTGGTCAGGATGTGCCCGCCGATCGACGGCTTGGGAATCTTGATGCCGAGCGGGCCTTCGGTCATGAAGGTCATCTCGTTGATCAGGATCTGGATGATGGTGCCGAACGCCAGCGTCACCATCGCCAGGTACGGCCCGGTGACCCGCAGCGCCGGCAACGCCAGCACCGCGCCGAATGCCGCCGCGATCAGGATGGCCGCCGGCAGCGTTACCCAGATCGGCATCTGCAGATGGAAGAACAGCACGCCGGCCACGTAGGAGCCGATGCCGAACAGGCCGGCGTGGCCCAGCGACACCTGGCCGGTATAGCCCACCACGATATCGAGCCCGAACAGCAGGATCGAATAGATCATGATGGTTTCGATCAGGTGCAGGTAATACGTGTTGGTCACGCCCAGCGGCACGGCGGCCAGGCAGGCCACGGCCACGATGGATAGCAGAAGGTGCAGGGGTTTCATCGCTTACACCTTCTTGATCGCGGTCTTGCCGAACAGGCCGGCGGGCTTGAAGGTCAGTACGAGCAGCAGCAGGACCAGTCCCGGCACGTCTTTGTACCCCGTCGAAAGATAGAAGCCGGTCGTGGTTTCGGCGATCCCCAGGATCAGCCCGCCCACCACCACGCCCATGCCGCTGGACAGGCCGCCGATGATGGCGACCGCGAAGGCCTTCAGGCCCAGCACCGCGCCCATGGTGGCGCCGGTCAGCGTCAGCGGCGCCACCAGCACGCCCGCGAAGGCGGCGGTCAGCGACGACAGGGCATACGAAAACGTGATCACCATGCCGGTGTTGATGCCCATCAGGCCGGCGGCGTCGCGGTCATTGGACGTGGCGACGAAGGCCTTGCCGTAGATGGACTTGCGGTTGAACACTTCCACCAGCAGCATCATGGCCAGCGCGCCGAACACCACCAGCAGTTCCATCGGCAGCACGTTGGCGCCCAGCACCTCGATCGGCGCCTCGGGCAGCGGCGAGGGAAAGCGCAGGTCGTCGCGGCCCCAGATGTTCTCGGCCACGTTCTTGAAGATGATGCCCAGCGCGATGGTGGCCATGATCCAGCCGAATTCCGACCGGGTCTTGATGGCCGGCCGCACGCCGACCCGCTCGACCAGCACGCCTTGCGCGAAGCCGAAGATGCAGACGATGGGGATCATGACCCAGTAGTTCACGCCCAGTCCGACCAGCGTGAGCCCGACCAGCGCGCCCAGCATCAGGGCTTCGCCCTGGCCGAAGTTCAGGGTGCCGGATGTGGCGAAGGTGAGCTGGTACCCGAACGCGATGACGGCATAGATCATGCCTAGCGCGATACCGCTATAGATAAGCTGTAGAAGAATCATGGTATGTGTCGTGAGGCGCTGTGTTCCGTCCCAACCCCCTTGGGCAGAACGCTGTTGTCAGGCGACTGCATGCCGGCGTCCCCGCGCGCGGGAACGCCGGCGGCGGCGGCCGGGCAGCCGCCGCCGCATTGCTGCGGACGAACTTAGTTGGCCTTGACCACGCGGCCGCCCTTGACCTCGCCGATGACCACTTCCTTCGCGCTGATGGCGTCGTGGTTGTCGTGGGTGAAGGGCTTGTTGTAGGTCATCACCACGCCTTCGACGGGCGTCTGCAGGTTCTCGAGCGCTTCACGGATCTTCGGGCCGTCCGTGGAGTTGGCCTGCTTGATGGCCGCGGCCAGCAGGAAGATCGAGTCATAGCCCTGGGCCGCCGACACCGGCGAGTCGATGCGGTTGTTCTTGGGCTTGAACTTGGCCAGGTAGGCGTCGATGAAGGCCTTGCGCTTGGGCGTGTCCGGGTCCTGGATGAAGGTCTGCGGCATGCGCGCGCCTTCGCCGTTGGCGCCGGAGTTGTCGATGTAGTTGGCCATCGACAGCGTCCAGCTGCCGATGATCGGCACCTTCCAGCCCAGCTTGGCCATGCCGTTGGCGATCTGCGCCAGTTCGGGACCGATGCCGTAGGTCAGAACGGCTTCGGCGCCCGCGGCCTTGGCCTTGAGCAGCTGGGCCGTCATGTCGACGTCCTTGATGTTGAATTTCTCGACGGCCACCGGCTTGATGCCCTTGGCGTCCAGGGCCTTTTCCAGGTCCTCGCGGCCGAGCTGGCCGTAGTTGGTGGAGTCGGCCAGGATCGCGACCTTCTTGAAGCCGCGGCGGGTCACGGCCTCTTCGACGATCATCGGCGCCTGGATGCTGTCGTGCGCCGCGTTGCGGAACACGTAGTTGTCCGGGTATTCCGGCGCCTTGAACTGGTGCGTGATGACGCTGCCGGTGGCGACGTTGTTGAACACCGGGATCTTGGCGTCCTGGTAGAAGCGCTGCGAGGCCAGCGCCACGCCGGTGTTGATGTAGCCGACCGTGGCCGTGACCTGTTCCTTGTTGATCAGCTCCTGGGCGATCTGCACGCCGCGCTCGTTCTTGGCTTCGTCGTCACGCTCCACCGCGACCAGTTGCCGGCCGAGCACGCCGCCGCCCTTGTTGATTTCCTCGATGGCCAGGCGCACGCCGTCGCGCATGCTGACGCCCATGGAGGACGAGCCCCCGGTGTAGGGACCGGCCACGCCGATCTTGATGGGGTCGGCGGCGTAGCCCGCGGCCGATACGGCAAAAGCAAGGGTTCCTGCAAGCAGCTTCAAACGAAAATCCATGGATGTCTCCGTTGTAATTAGTAGAACTGCGTGGAAAACCGTGTGCCGGCGCCAGGCGGCGAGGAAAGAGGTTGGTGGCGCGCTCCTGTGTTGCGTGTTGTGACTGTCTGCTTAATCGCTTACGCGAATCTGACCGCGCGGGGTTTTTCCGCGTAAATACCTAGTACGGGCGCACGAGTTGCGTGCCGGGCGCGGCCATGTTCGGCGCATCCTAGCCAGCGATGCGCCATGGTGCGCGGAATTTCCTTCCGCCCGGGGCTGGAAATTTATTCCGGCTTGGCCGGCAGGCCGCGTGGCCATTGGGATGCGCGTTCGCAGACCTCGGCCAGCCATAGGGAAAACGCTTGGGCCGCGCCGCCGGGCGGGCGCGAGATTTCGGTGCACAGGTGGTACTGCGATTCACCCGGGGTCTCGATGTCGAGCACGCGCAGCAATTTGCCCTCGTCGAGCCATTCGGCGGCGAGCGTGCGGCGGGTCAGGGCGATGCCCTGGCCGGCGCGGGCCGCCGCCAGCATCATGCCCAGGTCGACCAGCCAGACGCCGCGGGCGGGCTCGGGCCAGTCCAGTCCCGCCGCGCCCAGCCACGGGCGCCAGGGCTCCATCGGGCAGCGCAGCAGCGCGGCGCGCGCCAGGTCCTGGGGGCGTTCGAACGGGCCATGGGCGTCGCGATAGGCCGGCGAGCACACGGCGAACACGGGGTCGCTGGTCAGGGGGCGGGCATGCAGGCCGGGGTACTTGCCGCTGCCGAAACGGATCCAGACATCGGCGTTGGGCGGCATGATGTCCAGGTAGGGAATGGACAGCATGATCTCCAGCTCGACGTCCGGATGGGCGGCGGTGAAGCCGGGCAGGGCGGGGATCAGCACCTGGCGGGCGAAGGTGGGCGTGGACACGACCCGCAGGGGTTCCAGCTTGGGTTCGCCGCGCTTGTGCAGCGAGGCGTCCGACAGCAGGTCGAGCGCCGTGCGCACCTGTTCCAGGTATTCGCGCCCGGCGGCGCTCAGGGTGGCGCCGCGGCTGCTGCGGATGAACAGGGTGACATCCAGTTGCGCCTCCAGCGCGGCGATGCGCTTGCCGATGGCGCTGGCGGTAACGAACAGTTCTTCGCTGGCGCGCTCGAACGAGCCGAGCCGGGCGGCCGCCTCGAAGGCCTGGATGGCGGCCAGCGGCGGCAGGCGCACGTCTTTGGAGGGAGAGGGTCCGCGCATGATCGTCTGGCGGGCCGGCCATGCGCCCGACGAAAGAGTGGCAACCCGGCGATTATAAAAGTGCTGGGCCCGGCAGTCCGTCCCCGTATTCCCTTAGCACCTGGGCGATGACCACCCGGTAGCCGTCCAGCCAGCGCGACTGCGCGGCCTTGGCCTGCTGGTGGGCAGGGTGGCGGATCAGGGCTTCCAGGGCTTCAAGCGATTCCCAGTAGTAGACATTGGCGTACAGGCCGCGGGCGGGATCTTCCCAGGCTTCCTCGCCCAGGTAGCCCGGGGTGGTCCGCGCCGCCGTGGCGATGGCCTGGTCGAGGCGGTGGAAGTCGTCGTCGAACTGCTTCTTGGCGAAGATGAAGGTGGCGGTGTAGCGCGCCGGCCCCGCGTGGGCGGGGCCGGCCGGACAGGCGGCGTCGGGCATGGCCGTCAGACGCCCTTGACCGCCAGGCTGATCGCCAGGCCGGCCATGACCACGGCGATGACGCCGTCCAGCACGCGCCAGGCCGAGGCGCTGGCGAAGAAGCGCGCGAACAGGCGCGACCCGATGCCCAGCACGGCCAGCCACAGCAGGCTGGCGGTGAAGGCGCCGGCGGCGAACGCCATGCGGGCGTCGTCGAAGCCGTGGGCCAGCGAGCCCACCACCACCATGTCGAGCCAGAAATGCGGGTTCAGCAGCGAAAAGCCCAGCGCGCCCAGCATCGCGGCGCGGCGCGAGGGCACCACGTCGCGCGCGGCGGCCAGACCGCCGGTGGCGGTCCAGGCGCGGCGCGCCGACTGCAGCGCGTACCACGACAGGAACGCCACGCCGAACCACAGCACCGCGGTGGTCAGCCACGGGAACCAGGCGGTCAGGGCCTGCAGGCCCGAGACGCTGGCGAAGATGAAGATGGCGTCGATCAGCGCGCAGATGGCGACCACGGACAGCAGGTGCGCGCGCATCAATCCCTGGCGCAGGATGAACGCGCTTTGCGCGCCGACGACGGCGAACAGGCCCAGCCCGGTGGCCGTGCCGCTGGCCCAGGCGGTGAGGAAGAGGGGGGATGACAACGTGGCGAACATGACGCGAACCTTTTGACTGCAACGCCTTGTGGTGGCGCTTGGGATACCGGGCCGGCAGCGTCGCGCATACCGGCAATGCAACATTTTCGCTTGCCGCCAATATGAAATACAGCTAATTTTCCTTCACTATCTTAAGTAAAACTAATCCTATGAAGATCGATCATGGCAACCTGCGCGCCCTGGCCGCGGTGGTGCGCGAAGGCAGTTTCGAACGGGCCGCGCTGGCGTTGAGCGTGACGCCGTCGGCGGTGTCGCAGCGGATCAAGGCGCTCGAAGACCGCATGGGCCGGCTGCTGGTCCAGCGCACCGTGCCGGCCGCGGCCACCGGCGATGGCCAGGTGCTGGTGCAGCTGGCCGAGCAGACCGCGCTGTTGGAGCACGACGCGCTGAACCGGCTGGGCGTGGCGGACGACGACGTACCGCACGCCAGCATCCCCATCGCGGTCAACCACGACAGCCTTGAGACCTGGTTCGTCGACGCGGCGCTGCAGTTCTCCAGCCGCACCCGCGCCACGCTCGACATGCAGTCCGAAGACCAGGACCACACCGCCGCGCTGCTGCGCAACGGCTCGGTGCTGGGCGCGGTGACGACGCTGGCCGACCCGGTGCAGGGCTGCCGCATTCATGCGCTGGGCAGCATGCGCTATGTGGCGACGTGCACGCCGGCCTTCCACAAACGCTATTTCGCGCAGGGCGTGAACGCGCAGACGCTGGCGCAGGCGCCGGTGCTGGTGTTCAACCGCAAGGACGCGCTGCAGGCCCGCTTCGCCCACAAGATCTCCGACCCCGCGCCGTGGCAACCGCCGGTCTGGTGGGTGCCGTCCACCCGCGCCTTCGTGCAGGCGACGTTGGGCGGGCTGGGCTGGACCATGAATCCGCTGCCGCTGGTGCAGGAGCACCTTGACGCAGGTCATCTGGTGCTGCTGCGGGGGCGCGCCTGGGAGGACGTGCCGCTGTATTGGCAGCATTGGCGGGTAAACTCCGAAGCGATGGAAGCCTTGACGGATTCGGTCCTGTCAGCCGCCCGCAGCCTGGTCCGGCGGCGTTAACCCCATAGGAGAACACCCCATGAACATCCGCAAGTTCGCCGCTGTCGCCGTCCTGGGCCTGTGCGCGGCCGGTTCGGCCTGGGCCAAGGACTACAAGGTCGGCGAGGTCGAGATCGATGATCTCTGGGTGCGCGCGTCCGCCCCGGGCCAGTCCAACGGCGCCGGCTACATGGACATCGACAACGAGGCCAAGACGGCCGACCGCCTGCTGTCGATCTCTTCCGACGCCGCCGAGCGCGTCGAGCTGCATACGGTCGAAACCGCCAACGGCGTGGCCAAGATGCGCCAGGTCGAGGGCGGCATCGCGCTGCCGGCCAACGGCGAGGTCAAGCTGTCCCCGGGCGGCTACCACGTCATGTTCATCAAGCTGAAGGCGCCGTTCGCCGAGGGCGCCACGGTGCCGGCCACGCTGAAGTTCGAGAAGGCGGGCGAGGTGGCGGTGCAGTTCAAGGTCAAGCCGGCTTCGCACAATCCCGGCATGAGCCACGATCACGGCGCGATGAAGCACTGATCCCGCCAGGCGGTCCGGAATAAAGCAAGGCGGCAGGCTGTTCGAGCCTGCCGCCTTGCTTTTGCCGCCAGCCGGCGCACGGGGCGCCGGCTTGTCGATCAGTACAGCCCTTGCTGGCGCATCGCGTCCGCGACCTTGACGAAGCCGGCGATGTTGGCGCCGTCCAGGTAGTTCACGTATTCGCGCTCGCTGTGGCCGTGGCGCACGCAGTTCTCGTGGATGTCGCGCATGATGGCGTGCAGGCGCGCGTCCACTTCCTCGCGGGTCCAGGCCAGGCGGGCCGAGTTCTGGGCCATTTCCAGGCCCGACACGGCCACGCCGCCGGCGTTGCTGGCCTTGCCCGGAGCGTACAGCACGCGGGCGGCGATGAAGGCCTTGGCGGCGTCCAGGGTGGCGGGCATGTTGGCGCCTTCGGCCACGCACTGCACGCCGTTCTTGATCAGCGTCTGGGCGTCTGCCAGTTCCAGTTCGTTCTGGGTGGCGCAGGGCAGTGCCACATCGACCGGCACGTGCCAGGGGCGCTTGCCGGGTTCATAGACCAGGCCGAATTGGCGGGCGTAGGTGTCCAGGCGGCCGCGCAGGTCGTTCTTGACGTGCATCAGCGCCACCAGCTTCTCATGGTTGAAGCCGGCTTCGTCAACCACCGTGCCGTTCGAGTCGGACACCGTCACGACCTTGGCGCCCAGCGCCATGGCCTTCTCGATGGCGTACTGGGCCACGTTGCCCGAGCCCGAGACCGACACGCGCAGGCCGTCGAACGACTTGCCGACGCGCTTGAGCATTTCCTCGGCGAAGTAGACGGTGCCGTAGCCGGTGGCTTCGGGGCGGATCAGGCTGCCGCCGAAGGTCAGGCCCTTGCCGGTGAAGACGCTGGCGGTGGAGTTCGACAGCTTCTTCATCATGCCGGCCATGAAGCCGACTTCACGCGCGCCCACGCCGATGTCGCCGGCCGGCACGTCGGTGTCCGGACCCAGGTGACGGTACAACTCGATCATCAGGGCCTGGCAGAAGCGCATGACTTCGGCGTCGGACTTGCCCTTGGGGTCGAAGTCGGAACCGCCCTTGCCGCCGCCCATGGGCAGCGTGGTCAGCGAGTTCTTCAGGGTCTGCTCGAACGCCAGGAACTTCAGGATCGACAGGTTCACCGAGGGGTGGAAACGCATGCCGCCCTTGAACGGGCCGATGGCCGAGCTGTGCTGGATGCGGAAAGCGCGGTTGACCTGCGCCTGACCCTTGTCGTCGGTCCAACACACGCGGAACTGGATCACGCGTTCCGGCTCCACCAGGCGCTCGAGCAGGGCGTGCTCGGCGTAGTGGGGGTGCTTTTCGATGAAAGGCCACAGGCTCAGCATCACCTCCTGGACGGCTTGCATGAATTCCGGTTGCTGCGGATCGCGCGCGGCGACGCTACGCAGGAAGTCGTCCAGACGCTGCACTTTCAACATGATCTCCTTGGGGGTGCTTCGAATGAGTGCGGAGATGCGCTGTTTTGGGGCGTCGGCTCTCCGAATTGGTGCAAAGCGCACCGGCTTGGTGCGAGATTGTAGGGCCAATTTGTTGCCCTGCGCAAAGCCGAAAATTACGCCATCACCTTGATATCAAAGCACTTTTTTCTAATTTTATTGGGGACGCATTTGGCTTTGACGAGTGGGCGGAGGACCCGAGGCTTCATAGGAGAAGCCATGAGGCATTGAATTCACAGGGAAAATTAATACGTCCCCGATATTTATGGAATCTTGGAAGCGGTGCGGGATCGCCACCTCATAGGGGAATCCAGCCTTTTGGCGGGATATGGTCCTCATCTTGCGGGGCCAGATCCGCTTTATACGTCCCTAATTATATTTTGAGCCGGATCATGCTCGGGCGGCGGAATCCGTCTTCCGCCGCCCGCGTCTTCAGAGCGTCGCGTCGTAGTCGATGGTCAGCGGCGCGTGGTCGGAAAAGCGTTCGTCCTTGTAGATGGCGACGCTGCGCGCGCGGGCGGCGATGCCCGGCGTGGCGATCTGGTAGTCGATGCGCCACCCGACGTTCTTGGCCCAGGCCTGGCCGCGGTTGCTCCACCAGGTGTATTGGTCGGGACGGTCGTCGATGGTGCGGAACACGTCGACGAAGCCGCGCTTGTCGAACACGTCGGTCAGCCAGGCGCGTTCCTCGGGCAGGAAACCGGAGTTCTTCAGGTTGCCCTTCCAGTTCTTGAGGTCGATTTCCTTGTGGGCGATGTTCCAGTCGCCGCAGATGATGAATTCGCGGCCGGTCTTCTTGTGTTCGTGCATCAGCTCGTCGATCCACGGGCCGAAACGGTCCAGGAAGCGGTATTTGGCCTGCTGGCGTTCGTCACCGCTGGAGCCCGACGGCAGGTAGGCGCTGATGACGGACAGGTTCTTCCAGTCGGCGCGGATGACGCGGCCTTCGGGGTCGAATTCTTCGCAACCCAGGCCGATGTTGACGCGCTCGGCCGCGTCGCGCAGGTAGATGCCGACGCCGCTGTAGCCCTTTTTGACGGCGTGGTGGAAGTGGCCGGTGTAGCCGGGAGGGTGGCGCAGGTCTTCAGTCAGGTCCTCGTCCGACACCTTGATTTCCTGCAGGCACAGCACGTCGGCGGCGTGCTTCTCCATCCAGGGTTGCAGGCCCTTGCGGAAGGCGGACCGGATGCCATTGAGGTTGATCGACGTGATGCGCAGCAAAGCGGGACTCCTGTAGAGCGGCCGGAAACGGCCGGAACAATGCCAGGAATTTAACCGACTCGACGACGTTGCCCGGGAATAGCCCCGACAACGGATAAAATGCCGGGGTTTGCCACCTCTCGGATCCTCCTCGCATGTCTGCCGCCCACGCCGCCTCCGCCACCTCGCTTGATTTTGTCCGCTTCGCCCTGAACGAAGGCGTGCTGCGCTTCGGCAGCTTCAAGGTCAAGTCCGGCCGTATCAGTCCCTATTTCTTTAACGCGGGCCTGTTCAACAGCGGTGGTTCGGTCGGCAAGCTGGCGGGCTTCTACGCCCAGGCGCTGCTGGACTCGGGCGTGGCCTTCGACATGCTGTTCGGCCCGGCCTACAAGGGCATTCCCCTGGCGACGGCCACCGCCGTCGCGCTGGCCGGCCATCCGGCGATGCAGGGCCGCAGCGACGTGCCGTTCGCCTACAACCGCAAGGAAGCCAAGGACCACGGCGAAGGCGGCACCCTGGTGGGCGCGCCGCTCAAGGGCAAGGTCGTCATCATCGACGACGTGATCACCGCGGGCACCTCGGTGCGTGAGTCGGTGGAGATCATCCGCAACGCCGGCGCCGAGCCGGCGGCCGTGCTGATCGCCATGGACCGCATGGAACGCGCGGGTGCCGACGACGCGCTGTCGGCGCACTCGGCGGTGCAGGACGTGGCCAAGACCTACGGCATCCCGGTGGTGGCGATTGCCTCGCTGGCGGACATCATGGCGCTGCTGCAGGACGACGCCGCGTTTGCCGAACACCGCGATGCGGTGCAGGCCTACCGGACGAAGTACGGGGTGAAGTAAGCGCGAGTCCGGCAAGGCAGTGCCGGCCGCCGTATCGCAGGACAGGTTCTTCGAGCCTGTGGGCTGGTTCATGCCCGACGACCAACACGCCGCTCGCCTGGGCCGCCTGCGCCAGACGTTTGTCGAACGTGGCCAGCGCGGCGCCGCGCCATAGCGCGAGTTCCAGGTACGAGGCGTCATAGATGGTAAGCCCGTGTTCGCGGGCGAGCTGCTCGCATTGAGGCAGCCAGGCGGTAGAAGGGCGCGATTCGTTGACGACGGGCACGCTGTTCAGCACGGCAGAGAATTTGGCCAGTGTGGCTGCCGTGGCCTGCTGCTGCCGCTCGACGCGCAAGGCGCCTTGAGCCACTTCCATTGGCCAGATCTGCGGGACCAGGACGGCTTCGCCGTTCAGGTCGTCCAGGATGGCAAACGCCTGTTCGCTGCAGGTTTGGCTGGGCAATCGCAGCCAGCTCAACGCGACCGAGGCATCGAGCACGAGCTTCATTCGCGGATCCCTTTGACGGCATACCACCAGGTGGCTTCGTCGGTGTACGGGATGCCCGGGAACCGTTTCAGTTCTTCTATCGCATTGTGACCCGCCTCGGTCATCAGGGGATTGACCCGCCTGAGCTGCGCTTGCGCCAGACCGTCCTGGGTGATGACAACGAACACGCCATCGTTTGCGGCCTGGATCATTTCGTCGAGCCGGTCCGCAACTTGTTCGCGTGGGATGGATAGGTAGGGGGCGTTCATGGCCAAATCTCCAGTCGAAATCGACCGGATCATTCTTGGCCAAACAAAAGGCCGCGACAAGATGCCGCGGCCCTAGGAGGGGTCTGATCTTGCACGCCGCCCCGAGGTCGGGACGGCGCAGGGAGATCAGTTGTCCAGCTTCTGCTTGAGCAGGTCGTTGACCTGCTGCGGATTGGCCTTGCCGCGCGCGGCCTTCATGATCTGGCCGACCAGCGAGTTGAACGCCTT
The DNA here is from genome assembly GCF_902859645.1 of Achromobacter insuavis. Lineage (GTDB taxonomy): Bacteria > Pseudomonadota > Gammaproteobacteria > Burkholderiales > Burkholderiaceae_B > Achromobacter > Achromobacter insuavis. The sequence goes on from NZ_CADIJR010000025.1 coordinate 62,774, forward strand.
CTGCTTGCCGGCGCGGTATTCCTCGACGATGGCCGGATTGGCCGCCAGCACCTCGTCGATCATGGCGCCGATGGCGCCGGTGTCGCTGATCTGCTTGAGGCCGCGGGCATCGATGATGGCGTCGGGCTGGCCGCCGTTTTCGCCGGCCCACATGGCGCCGAACACTTCACGCGCGATCTTGTTGGAGATGGTGCCGTCGATGATGCGGTTGATCAGCGCGGCCAGGGCCGGCGCCTGCACCGGCGCCGCGGCGATGGCCTTTTCTTCCTTGTTCAGGGTGGCGGCCACTTCGCCCATGATCCAGTTGGCGGCCAACTTGGCCTGGCCGGCCGGCAGCGCGTGCGCCACGGCTTCGAAGTAGGCGGCCAGGTCGCGGCTGACGGTCAGCTGGGCGGCGTCGTAGGCCGGCAGGCCGTATTCGGATTCGAAGCGGGCGCGCTGGGCGGCCGGCAGCTCGGGCATGGCGGCGCGGACCTGGTCCACCCACTCGCGCGAGATCACCAGCGTGGGCAGGTCGGGATCGGGGAAGTAGCGGTAGTCGTGCGCGTCTTCCTTGCTGCGCATGCTGCGGGTCTCGTCGCGGTCGGCGTCGTACAGGCGGGTTTCCTGGACCACGGTGCCGCCGTCCTCGATCAGCTCGATCTGGCGCCGCGCCTCATAGGTGATGGCGCGTTCCAGGAAGCGGAACGAGTTGACGTTCTTGATCTCGGTGCGGGTGCCGAATTCCTTCTGGCCGACCGGGCGCACCGAGACGTTGGCGTCGCAGCGGAACGAGCCTTCCTGCATGTTGCCGTCGCAGATGCCGAGCCACACCACCAGGCTGTGCAGGGCGCGGGCATAGGACACGGCCTCGGCGGCCGAGCGCATTTCCGGTTCGGTGACGATTTCCAGCAGCGGCGTGCCGGCGCGGTTCAGGTCGATGCCGCTGGCCGGCGCGCCGTTGGCCAGGGCGAAGTTGTCGTGCGACGACTTGCCCGCGTCCTCTTCCAGGTGGGCGCGCGTCAGGTTGACGGTCTTCTCTTCCTCGCCGACGAAGAACGACAGCGAGCCGCCCACCACCACCGGCAGCTCGTACTGGCTGATCTGGTAGCCCTTGGGCAGGTCGGGGTAGAAGTAGTTCTTGCGCGCGAACACCGAGCGCGGCGCGATCTCGGCGCCGACCGCCAGGCCGAAGCGGATGGCGCGTTCGGCGGCGCCGCGGTTCATGACCGGCAGGCTGCCCGGCAGCGCCAGGTCGACTTCATTGGCGTGGGTGTTGGGCGCGGCGCCGAACTCGGTGCTGCTGCCCGAAAAGATCTTGGAGTCGGTGGAAAGCTGGGTGTGCGTTTCCAGGCCGATGACGATTTCCCAGTTCATGATTAGGCGTCCTGCTGGGCCGGCGTGGCCTTGTGCCACGTCGTGACTTGTTGGTAGCGGTCGGCGATGGCCAGGAGGCGGCCTTCGTCGAAGTAGTTGCCGATGATCTGCAGGCCGACGGGACGGCCAGCGCCGCCGGGCCGCCCCAAGGCGCTGGCAGCCCCCTCGGGGGGCAGCGAGCCTGGCGAGCGTGGGGGCGTCTTTCCTGCGCCGGCGCCGAATCCGCACGGAACCGACATCGCGGGCAGGCCCGCCAGGCTGACGCCCAACGTGTAGACGTCGGCCAGCCAGTCGGCGGTGGGGTCGTCGCGGTTGTCGCCGATGTTCTTGGCCACCGTCGGGGTCACCGGACCCATGATGACGTCGCACTGGCCGGCGAAGGCGCGCTGGAAGTCCTGGGCGATCATGCGGCGCAAACGCTGGGCCTGCAGGTAGTAGGCGTCGTAGTAGCCGTGCGACAGCACGTAGGTGCCGATCAGGATGCGGCGCTTGACCTCGTCGCCGAAGCCTTCGGCGCGCGAGCGGCTGATCATCTCGTTCAGGTCGCCATACTGCGCGGCGCGGTGGCCGTAGCGCACGCCGTCGTAGCGCGCCAGGTTGCTGGACGCTTCGGCGGGGGCGATGACGTAGTAGGCGGGGATGGCCAGTTCGGTGCGCGGCAGCGACACCGGCACGCGCACCGCGCCCAGGGCCTCGAACTGGGCCAGGGCGGCCTGCACCGCGGCGGCCACGTCCGGCGCCAGGCCGGCGCCGAAGTATTCCTCGGGCACGCCGATGCGCAGGCCCTTCAGGGGCTGGCTGCCGGCGGCGTCGAACTTGCCCTGCGCGGCATCGAAATCGCGCCGCACGCGGCCCGGTTCGTTGACGGCGGCGTCGCATTTTTCCAGGCTGGTGGCGTCGCGCGGGTCGAAGCCGCTGATGACGTCCAGCAGTTCGAGCAGGTCGCGGCTGCTGGGGGCCAGCGGGCCGGCCTGGTCCAGGCTGGAGCCGAAGGCGACCATGCCGTAGCGCGAGACGGTGCCGTAGGTCGGCTTGATGCCGCTGACGCCGCACAGCGCGGCGGGCTGGCGCACCGAGCCGCCGGTGTCGGTGCCGGTGGTGGCGGCCACCAGGCGGGCGGCGACGGCGGCGGCCGAACCGCCCGAGGAACCGCCAGGCACGGCGGCCGGATCCCAGGGGTTGCGGACCACGCCGTAGGCCGAGTTTTCGTTGCCCGAGCCCATGGCGAATTCGTCGCAGTTGAGCTTGCCCAGCGACACGGCGCCGGCGGCCTGCAGGCGTTCGACCACGGTGGCGTCGAACGGGCTGACGTAGCCGTCCAGCATCTTGCTGCCGGCGGTGGTGCGCCAGCCGCGGGTGACGAAGGCGTCCTTGTGGGCGATGGGCACGCCCGCCAGCGGGCCGGCAGTGCCGGCGGCCAGCGCGGCGTCGGCGGCGCGGGCCTGGGCCAGCGTCAATTCGGCGTCAATATGTAAGAAGGCGTTCAGGCCGCTGGCCGCGTCGGCGGCCGCCAGCGAGCTTTGCGCCAGCTCGACGGCGCTGACCTGGCGTTGGGCGAGGGCCGCGCGCAGGGCGGCGATCCCCTCGAATTGGGTGTGCAGGGCGGGTTGGGTCATGGCTTAGTCGAGAACCTTGGGGACCAGGAAAAGACCGTCCTGGGCGTCGGGGGCATTGGCCAGCAGCTCTGCGCGGCGGGCCTCCGAGGCGGTTTCGGTCACGGCGTCCTGGCGCAGGCGCAGCACGATGTCTTCGTGGGCCGACAGCGGGTGGGCCAGGGGTTCGACGCCCTGGGTGTCGACGGCCTGCAGCCGTTCGATCAGGTGGAGGATGCCATTGAGCTCGGCCTGCGCGTGTTCGCGCTGGTCCGGGGTCAGTTCGATTCTGGCCAGCTTGGCAATGCGGGCCACATCTGTGTCATTGAGCGCCATGGGGATTGCAAATATCGAGAAGCGGAGGCCGAGGGGCGGGACTGGGCAGTATGCACATGCCAAACCCGTTACAAAGCTTGAATAGCCTGCATTTATGCGCTATTTCCGGGGAAATTATAAGTTATGATTCACGGTTTAATCGCCGTGATGACAGGCGCACCCAGGCTTTCCTGGGCCGTACGCCCCGCGGCATGACCCCAATTCCCCCCAGAATTTAGCTGAGCTCCCATGTTCGGATTCCTGCGCAGTTATTTTTCCAGCGATATGGCGATCGACCTCGGTACCGCCAATACGCTGATCTACGTCCGCGGCAAGGGCATCGTGCTCGATGAGCCCTCCGTGGTCGCTATCCGTCATGAAGGCGGGCCTCACGGCAAGAAAATCATCCAGGCCGTCGGCCAGGAGGCCAAGCAGATGCTCGGCCGCGTGCCCGGCAACATCGAGGCCATCCGGCCCATGAAGGACGGCGTCATCGCCGACTTCACGGTCACCGAGCAGATGCTCAAGCAGTTCATCCGCATGGTGCACCCCCGCAACATGCTGGCGCCCAGCCCGCGCATCATCGTGTGCGTGCCCTGCGGCTCCACCCAGGTTGAACGCCGCGCCATCCGCGAATCGGCCCTCGGCGCTGGCGCCTCGCACGTGTTCCTGATCGAAGAACCCATGGCCGCGGCCATCGGCGCCGGCCTGGCCGTCTCCGACGCCAGCGGCTCCATGGTCGTCGACATCGGCGGCGGCACCACCGAAGTGGCGGTCATCTCGCTGGGCGGCATGGTCTACAAGGGTTCGGTGCGCGTCGGCGGCGACAAGTTCGACGAGGCCATCGTCAACTACATCCGCCGCAACTACGGCATGCTGATCGGCGAACCCACCGCCGAACTCATCAAGAAGGAAATCGGCTCGGCGTTCCCGGGTTCCGAAGTCCGCGAGATCGAGGTCAAGGGTCGCAACCTGGCCGAAGGCGTGCCGCGCAGCTTCACGGTCTCGTCCAACGAGATCCTGGAATCGCTGACCGACCCGCTCAACCAGATCGTCTCGGCCGTCAAGATCGCCCTGGAACAGACCCCGCCCGAACTCGGCGCCGACATCACCGACAAGGGCATCGCCCTGACCGGCGGTGGCGCGCTGCTGCGCGACCTCGACCGCCTGCTGCAGGAAGAAACCGGCCTGCCGGTGGTGGTCGCCGATGATCCCCTGACCTGCGTCGTGCGCGGTTGCGGCGAGGCGCTGGAACACCTTGAGAAACTGGGCGCGATCTTCATCAACGACTAATCCTGCCCGCCAGCCCGGAGCCCCGCTTTTTCACGGCTCCGGCCGCTGCGGGGGCTGCGGGCGCGGGCGCCCGGGCTGAGATTCATGCAACGACAAGGGACTCCCCCCCTATTCAGGCGCGGCCCTCCGGCGGAGGTGCGGCTGGTCATCCTGGTCGTCCTGGCACTGGCTTTGATCATCATGGATTCGCAGTGGCGCATGCTGGAACCGGCGCGCCGCGCGATGTCCGTGGCGCTGTATCCCTTCCAGCGCGCCGTCATGGCGCCGCGCGATCTGGTCCAACAGGTCAACGAGTGGGTCAACGCCGCCAACCTCATCCGCACTGAAAACGAAGCCTTGCAGCGCCAGCGCATCGAGCTGGCCCAGGTGGCCACGCATGCGGCGCAGCTGGCCGCCGAAAACGCGCAATTGCGCCGCCTGCTCGGCGTGACCGATACCGTGGCGCAGTCGGCCGTGGTGGTGGAAGTGCTGTACGAGCCCACCAACGCCTTCAACCAGCGGCTGGTGTTCAACAAGGGCAGCAAGGCCGGCCTGGCGCCGGGCATGCCCGTGATCGACGAAGGCGGCGTGGTCGGCCAGATCGTGCGCGTGACGCCCATGACGGCCGAAGCCGCGCTGGTCACCGACGAGCAGGTGTCCATCCCGGTGCAGCTGCTGCGCAATGGTCTGCGGCTGATCGCCTTTGGCGGGAACTCTCCCGGCAAGATGGAGGTCCGTTACCTCGCGGCCAATGCCGACATCAAGGAAGGCGATACTATCGTCACCAGTGGCGTCGGCGGGCTGTTTCCCGCCGGCCTGCCGGTGGCCAAGGTAACCTCGGTCGAGCGCGATACCGCTTCCGGCTTCGCGCGAGCCGTCTGCGAACCGCTGGCCCACCCTGAACGTTATCGCCACTTCCTGGTCCTGCAGGTGGACGTGGAACGTGCCGAGTCCAACCGTCAGGAGGTCGATTCCGGTGGATCGGACTAATCAACAATCATCCGGGCAACCGCGGCGCCGGCTGGGCACGCCCAGCAACGTGCACCCGGAACGCCTGTCGGGCCCCGCGCACGGGGTCTTCGTCTGGGGCACCATCCTGCTGGTCTGGCTGGTGTCGCTGCTGCCTTGGCGCCTGTGGCAGGGCGCGCCCGACGTCCTGATCCTGATCATCGCCTTCTGGTGCGTGCACGAGCCGCGCCGCGTCGGCCTGTTCACCGCCTTCTGCTTCGGCCTGCTGATGGACGTGCACGACGCCGGCCTGCTCGGCGAGCATGCGTTGTCCTACACCCTGGTTGCCTACGGCGCCGTGGTGCTGCACCGCCGCCTGCAACGTTTCGACCTCTGGAGCCAGGCCATGCACATGCTGCCTGTGTTCCTGATCGCCCGCTTCCTCACCCAGATCATCCACGCCTGGCTGGCCGGCAAATGGCCGGGTTGGGACTGGGGCATCAGCGTGGCCATCACCGCCGCCCTGTGGCCGCTGGCGGGCTGGGTCCTGCACTTGCCGCAGCGCGGTGCCGATGACGCCGAATCTTCCTCCGCCTGACGGCGGCGCCGCGTCACATGTTCGAATTCAAGAAAACCGGCCAGCAGCAAAAGCAGCGCTTCCGCCTGCGCGCCTGGGTGGGCGGCGTGTTCGCGCTGGCCTGCTTCGGCGTGCTGGTGGGCCGGTTCTGGTACCTGCAGGTCGACCGCTACGAGGGCCTGTCCGAGCGCGCCGACCGCAATCGCATCGCCGTGGTGCCGATCCCGCCGCGCCGCGGCGAGATCCTCGACCGCAACGGCGAGGTGCTGGCGCGCAACTACCGCACCTACACGCTTGAAGTGGTGCCGGCCCAGGCCGGCAACATGAACGCGCTGTTCGAGCGGCTGACGCAGGTGGTGTACATCAGCCCGGCCGATCAGCGCCGCTTCAAGCGCCGCGCGGCCGAATCCAGCCGCTACGCCAGCCTGCAGTTGCGCAACAACCTCAACGAGACCGAAGCCGCCTGGTTCGCCGCCCACGCCTTCCAGTTCCCGGGCGTCGAGCTGCGCGCGCGCTGGGTGCGCGAGTATCCGCAAGGCCAGTCCGCCGCCCACGTGGTCGGCTACATCGGCCGTATCGCCGAGGGCGACATCGAGGAACTCGAGCGCGCCGGCCAATTGGGCAACTACCGCGGCACCGACGTCATCGGCAAGAAGGGCATCGAGAAGACCTGGGAAGAAGCGCTGCATGGCCGCACCGGCCTGGAAGAGGTCGAGGTGACCGCGGGCGGCCGTCCCATGCGCACGTTGCGCCGCATCGACCCGGTGCCGGGCTCGGACATCATGCTGTCGATCGACCTGGGCCTGCAGAAAGTGGCCGAGGAAGCCTTCGTGGGCCAGCGCGGCGCGTTGGTGGCGATCGACCCCGACACCGGCGAGGTGCTGGCGTTCGTGTCGCAGCCCTCGTTCGACCCGAACCTGTTCGTCGACGGCATCGACGTGGACAACTGGCGCATGCTGAACGAGTCGCCGGACCACCCGCTGATCAACCGCCCGCTGTACGGCACCTATCCGATCGGCTCGACCTACAAGCCCTTCGTCGGCCTGGCGGCCCTGGAGCTGGGCAAGCGCCGCGCCACCGACCGCATTTCCGATCCCGGCTACTTCGAGTTCGGCGGCCAGAAATTCCGCAACGCCGGCGGCGCCGCCTACGGCATGACCGACATGCACAAGGCCATCGTGGTGTCGTCGGACACGTATTTCTATTCGCTCGGCCCCGAGATCGGCGTGAACGCGCTGCACGATTTCACCAAGCAGTTCGGCTTCGGCCAGATCACCGGCATCGACCTCGAGGGCGAAAAGCGCGGCGTGCTGCCGTCCACCGACTGGAAGCGTTCGGCCTACAAGGACAAGGAACGCCAGCGCTGGTACGCCGGCGAGACCATCTCCGTCGCCGTGGGCCAGGGCTACAACGCCTTTACCCTGCTGCAGCTGGCGCAGGGCACTTCGACCCTGGCCAACGACGGCCTGTATCGCCGGCCGCACCTGGTGCACGCGGTGCGGGACCCGCGCTCGGGCGTGGCCAAGCCCACCGAGTCCGCGCCCGACTACCGCATTCCGCTCAAGCAGGCCAACGTCGACGTCATCAAGAACGCCATGGCCGACGTGGTGCGCGCTGGCACCGCGCGCCGCGCCTTCGCCAACGCGCCCTACCAGGCCGCCGGCAAGACCGGCACGGCCCAGGTGTTCAGCCTGCGCGGCGGCCACTACCGCGCCAGCGCCATCGACGAACGCCTGCGCGACCACGCGCTGTTCATGGGCTTCGCGCCGCTCGAACACCCGCGCATCGCCGTGGCGCTGATCGTCGAGAACGCCGGCTGGGGCGCCAGCGTGGCCGCGCCGGTGGCGCGCAAGGTGTTCGACTACTGGCTGGCCAAGGATCGCCAGGACAAGATCCAGCGCCCTGAGCGCAACGCATCGACGGCCTCGGTCGAAAACATCACCTCCGACCTGGTGCGCCAACAATGAAGCGTCTCGGCCTGATCCTGCTGCGCGTCTTCACGGCCTTCGACTGGCCGCTGCTGGCGATCCTGATGATGTTTGCCGCGCTCGGCCTGACCGTCATGCATTCGGCGGTGGGCGGCACCGACTGGCGTTTTGCCGAGCAGTCGCGCAATTTCATCATCGCTTTCTTCGCCATGTGGACCATGGCGCTGATTCCGCCCAAGTGGCTGATGAAGCTGGCGCTGCCGTTCTACGTGGTCGGCGTGGTGCTGCTGCTGGGCGTGGAATTCTTCGGCGAGACCAGCAAGGGCGCGACGCGCTGGCTCAACCTGGGTGTGACCCGCATCCAGCCGTCCGAGATGATGAAGATCGCCGTGCCCATGATGCTGGCCTGGTACTTCCAGCGCCACGAGGGCGCGGTCCGCATCCGCGACTTCCTGGCCGCCGCCGCGATGCTGGCGGCCCCCTTCGGCCTGATCGTGCTGCAGCCCGACCTGGGCACCGCGCTGCTGGTGTTCGGCGCCGGCTTCTTCGTCATCTACTTCGCCGGTCTGTCGTTCAAGCTGCTGGTCCCGGTCATGCTGGCCGGCATCATCGGCATCGGCACGCTGGTCTACTACGAAGACCAGCTGTGCGAACCGGACGTCAACTGGGTGGTGCTGCACGATTACCAGAAGCACCGCGTCTGCACGCTGCTCAACCCCAGCTCCGACCCGCTCGGCAAGGGCTTCCACACGATCCAGTCGATGATCGCGGTGGGCTCGGGCGGCGTCTACGGCAAGGGCTACATGAAGGGCACGCAGACCCACCTGGACTTCATCCCCGAGCGCACCACGGACTTCATCTTCGCCGTCTACGCCGAGGAATTCGGCCTGTACGGCGGCATCGCCATCCTGGTGCTGTACGGCCTGATGATGGCCCGCGGCCTGACCATCGCTTCGCGCGCATCATCGCAGTTCGGGCGGCTGCTGTCCGGGGCGTTGACGATGATGCTGTTCATTTACGTGTTCGTGAATGTGGGCATGGTGACGGGGATTCTGCCTGTGGTCGGGGTGCCATTGCCGTTCATGAGCTATGGGGGGACAGCCTTGTTCACCATGGGGATTGCGTTTGGGATCATGATGAGCATTAGTCGGCATCGGTCGGTCAAGAGCTGATTTTTTTCTTCGTAGGCCGCCCGGGGCGGTGGGCGCACGGGTGGGCGCGCCTACGATTGCGGTCCGGAGCGTTCGCTCCGGACTTCCCCGTACTCAACCTTGTATGGTGTGGGTGCACCTTCCGCAGTGGGAGGGTGCTGGGGTAGGGACGTGCTCAACCATCAGCCGGTAGCACCCGGACTGCCACAACGAGAGCATCCCACCCCGCCTCACAGCGTCGATAAGGAATCTAGCGGCCTAGGACCGCCGATTGATCGCAAGGTAACGCCCGAGGCGAGGCTACCCC
>NZ_CADIJR010000026.1 GCF_902859645.1 Achromobacter insuavis
CCGGCAGCGGACGCGCCCAGGCTCGGTGGGCCGGGCTGGCCGGCGGCGCCGCGCCGACCGTGTGCGGCACCGTGCAGCTGGAGCGAGATGCGGGCCGCGCCGCGGCGCTGGAAGAAACATTGTCGGTGCTGGCGTTTCCGCGCGACTGGGTGCGCGCGGTCAGCCGCGACGAGGCCAGCGCGCTGGCCGGATTGCCGCTGGCGCGCGGCGGCATCTTCTTCGGTCGGGGCATGCTGGTGCAGCCCGGCCAATTGATCCCGGCCTTGCTGGCGACGCCCGGCGTGCGCGTGGCGGCGGGGACGGTGGCGCGGGTGGTGGCCGAGGGCGCGGGCTGGCGCGCGTTCGACGCCGCGGACACGGAGCTGGCGCGGGCCGATGTCGTGATCCTGGCCAACGCCTTCGGCGCGCAGGGCGTGCTGGCGGCCAGCGGCCTGCTGGCGCCGCTGCCGCGGGTGGCGCAGATGCATGCGCTGGCGGGCGAGGTCACGCTGGTGCCGGCGGCGGCGCTGGGCGGCGGTCCGCGCTGCGTGGTGGGCGGCGAAGGCTACCTGCTGCCCGATACCGGCGCCGGTTGCGTGGCGGGCAGCACCTATGTGCACGGCGCCACCGAGGCGCGTATCGGCGCCGAAGGCCAGCGCGTCACGTTGGACAAGGCGGCGGGACTGCTGGGCGGCGGTTTTCCGGCTTTCGACGCCCTGGCGCCGGGCAGCTTGCCGGGCTGGGCGGGATGGCGGGCGGTCTTGCCGGGACGCCTGCCCGCCGTGGGCGAGCTGACCCATGCGCCGGGGCTGTGGCTGGCGGCCGGTTACGCGTCGCGCGGGCTGTCCTGGTCGGCGCTGATGGGGGACCTGATCGCGGCCCGGCTATGCGGCGAGCCGTCACCGCTTGAAACCGATCTGTCCCGGTTGATCGCGCCACGCTGAAAAAAACTTCTGCGGGGCTGCCGGGCGCGGAATGGGGTGGCGTAGAATTGGGGCAAATGCCAGGATTTGGCGCCAAATGGGCCCGCGTTGGGCGCAGGTTTGGTGTTCCGGAGGCGCTCTGGCGACGACGCGCGGGAGGCCGGCCGGGGGCTTTGTGACCCCTTTTTTTGGATGATATCGCCATCCAAAAGAGGGACCGAGTTTATTTCAAAGCTCAAATCCGTCAAAATAGCGTCTTTTGATGGTTTTTGGCTTAAGCCGGGGGATGCTCTGTGCCGCCCAAGTTCGACTTTGCCCATACTACCCAGCTCGACACCATCGAGCTGCTGACGTCCCGCCCCAGTCGCATCGATTTCGACGCGGGCGATGGGTTGCACCTGGTAGTCGAGGCGCATGCGCCTGGTGTGTTTCGCCTGCGCTGCGGCGAGGCGAACCACCTTACCGATGACAAGCCCGGCGCGCGCGCGCGCGCCGTGGCCGAGATGCTGCTCGCGCGCCAGGAGGCGGTGGGCGAGGCCGCCATCGCCCCGCGCGAAGGCGGGGACGGTTGGCGCATCACCCAGGGCGATGTGGCCCTGGAGCTCCAATCCAACCCGGTGCGCTTTGCGCTCTATCGCAATGAAGAGCGGGTGTTCGAGTCCGAGGTTTCCGCGCATACGCCCGCATTCGGGCACAACGCGCTGGACCAGGCCGACGACGCGGTCTGGACGGCGGGCTTCACCCTGCTGCCGGACGAGCGCGTGTACGGCCTGGGCGAAACCCCGGGCGACCTGAACCGCCGCGAAGAATCCGTGGTCTCCGACGATCCCGAGCATCGCGCCCTGCCGCTGGCATGGAGCCCGCGCGGCTGGGGTCTGTACGTCAACACCATGCGCCGCGTCGAGCACGCGGTGGGCACGGCGCCGGCCGATTCGGCCTACGTCGTCAGTGTCGACGACGTGGTGCTGGACGTGTTCCTGTTCGCCGGCGAGCCCGCTGAAATCCTCAACCAGTACACCGCGTTGACCGGCCGCGCCGGCCAGCCCGTGCTGTGGGCGATGGGCGCGTGGCTGCAGCAGGCCAGCGGCGAAATGCCGACGCAGACCGTGGCCCTGCTGGGCCGCATGCGCGAGAACCAGATCCCGGTCGACGCCGTGACGCTGGCGCAGCCGGCGGCGTGGGGCTTCCAGGCCGACAAGACCGTGTTCGAATGGGATGCCCAGCGCTTCCCCGACGCCAAGCAGATGCTGGCGCTGTTCCACAAGCACAACGTGCACGTGGCCGCGTCCGGTTTTCCCGGCGTCATCAAGACCAGCCCGTTGTTCGAGGAACTCGAAGACCGCGGCTGGCTGCTCACGCGTGAAGACGGCTCGGCGCAGGTGTTCGACGGCATCGCCGCCACCTCCGGCCAGCCCTACGGCCTGCTGGACCTGACCTATCGCGACATCTACAACCTGTGGGTCGAGCGCCATCGCCAACTGGTCGAGGACGGCCTGGACGCGCCGGCCTGCGACGCCCAGATCGCCATCCCCGACGGTGTCACCGCCCGCAATGGCGAGACCGGCCCGGCGCTGCGCAGCATGTATCCGCTGCTGGTGCGCCGCGCGCTGTTCGACGCCGTCGCCGGCCTGAAGGTGCCGCCCGAAGGCGTGGTGCCCAGCACCGACCTGTTCCCCGCCGCGCAGCGCCTGCCGTGGCAGGTGGGGCCGCAGGTCGACAACACCTGGGAAGGCCTGCGCCATACCCTGCGCACCGCGCTGTCGATCGGCGCCTCGGGCCTGCCGGTCCAGGTGCACGGTATCGGCACCGGGTCGCGCGGCACGGCCGACATGACGCCCGAGCTGTACCTGCGCTGGCTGACCGCCGGCGTGTTCTCGGCGAACTTCTCGTTCCAGGGCGTGAATGGCCTGCTGCCGTGGGACTTCGGCGACGAGACGCTGGCCCAGGTCAAGACCTGGATGCAGTGGCGCTATCGCCTGGTGCCCTATGTGCTGGGCGCCATCGAGGATGCCGCGCGCACCGGCCTGCCGGTGCAGCGTTCCATGGCGCTGTCGTTCCCGAACGATCCGCACGCCCACGAATGGGATCTGCAATACCTGCTGGGCCCGGCCCTGCTGGTGGCGCCGATCACCGCGCCGGGCAAGCAGGTGCGGGTGTATCTGCCCAAGGGCGAAGCCTGGTGGGACCTGAACACCGGCCATCGCTACGAAGGCGGCACCACCTGGACCATCGATTGCGATCATGGCCAGTTCCCGGTGTTCGGGCGCGAAGGGCACATGCTCTGTCTGGGTCCGGCGGCGCAGCACACGGGCGAATTCAATTCGGCCCGCATCCTCGACGAAGTCTGGATGTTCGGCATGCCTGTGCACAACCCGGTGGTCATGCGCAACAAGATCCGCGTCATGCAGATGCAGGGCTCCAGCTACATCAAGGGGCTGGAAGGCCTGCGCATTTCGCCGTCGGAAGGCCTGGAGGTCAAGCGCCGCGGCGCCGAGGTCCGTATCTCCCGCGCTCGTTGAGCCAGGCGGGGCTGGTCCGCCGGCCTCCGATGCAAAAAGGGCAGTCAGGAAGGCTTTCCTTCCCGACTGCCCTTTACGTCTTTTTGTGGACGTATTCTATATTACTGTCAGTTATTAAAAATGGAAAAAACGGTCGTTCTCTTTAGAAGAGAAAAGATACAAAATCGCTTGCCATGATTCAGATCGAGAACCTATCCAAGACCTACGCCACGCCGCACGGCCAGTTCCAGGCGCTGCGTGGCATCAACCTGCACATCCAGCAGGGCGAGGTCTTCGGCATCATCGGCCCCAGCGGGGCCGGTAAAAGCACGCTGGTCCAGTGCATCAATTTGCTGGAGCGTCCCAACGAGGGCTCCATCGCCATTGGCGGCCAGGCGCTGACCGGCTTGAGCGAGGCGCAACTGCGCGCCCAGCGCCGCCGCATCGGCATGGTGTTCCAGGGCTTCAACCTGCTGTCGCGCCGCACGGTGTACGGCAACGTGGCGCTGCCACTGGAAATCGCCGGCGTCGCCAAGAGCGAGATCCCGGCCCGCGTCGAGCGCCTGCTGGCGCTGGTGGGCCTTGAGCACCTGCGCGACCGATATCCCAGCCAGATCAGCGGCGGCCAGAAGCAGCGCGTCGGCATCGCGCGCGCCCTGGCCAACAATCCGGACGTGCTGCTCAGCGACGAAGCCACGTCCGCGCTCGATCCCGAGACCACCCACAACATCCTGGCGCTGTTGCGCGACATCAATCGCAAGACTGGCGTCACCGTGGTCATGATCACGCACCAGATGGAAGTGGTGCGCGAAGTCTGCGACCGCGTGGCCGTGCTGTCGCAGGGCGAAGTGGTCGAGATGGGCAGCACCCGCGAAGTGTTCGCGCAGCCGCGCCACGAAGTGACCCGCGCCATGGTGTCGGCCGCGACCGCCTCGGACCTGACCGACGCCACGCTGGCCGCCGTCAAGCAGCGCATCGAGACGCTGGCCGCCGCCAAGCCGGGCCAGGCCGTGCGCCTGCTGCGCCTGTCGCTGACCGGCACCGACGCGTCGGGCTCGTTCCTGTCCGACCTGTCGACGCAGTATTCGCTGGACGTGGGCCTGGTGCAGGCGCGCGTCGAAGACATCCAGGGCGTGGCCGTCGGCACGATGTTCGTGCTGGCCCAAGGCGCGCCCGCCGCGGTCAAGGACGCCATCGCCGCGTTGACCGCCCGTGACATCACCGTTGAAGAAATTGCTCATGAGTCCGCAACTGATCGACCTGCTTATTACGTCGCTGCTTGACACCCTGCTGATGGTGGGCGTGGCCAGCGCCATCGCGGTGCTGGTCGGCATTCCGCTGGGCGTGATCCTGACCGTCACCGCGCGCGGCAACATGCTCGAGAACCAGGCCGTCAACCACGCGCTGGGCGCGGTCATCAACGCCACCCGCTCGGTGCCGTTCGTGATCCTGATGGTCGCCATCATTCCGTTCACGCGCCTGGTGGCGCAGACCTCGATCGGCACCACGGCCGCCATCGTGCCGCTGTCGGTGGCCGCGATTCCGTTCATGGCGCGCATCGCCGAGAACGCCATGCGCGAAGTCGATCCGGGCCTGATCACCGCCGCGCGCGCCATGGGCGCGTCGCCGATGCAGATCATCATGAAGGTGCTGCTGCCCGAGGCGCTGCCCGGCCTGATCGCCGCCACCATCGTCACCGTGGTCAGCCTGATCGGTTATTCGGCCATGGCCGGTGCCATCGGCGGCGGCGGCCTGGGCGACCTGGCGATCCGCTATGGCTACCAACGCTTCCAGTCCGACGTGATGGCCGCCGTGGTCATCGTGCTGATCGTGCTGGTGCAGCTGATCCAGAGCCTGGGCGACCGCTACGTGCGCCGCATCTCGCACCGTTGAACGCAGGCTTTCCTCATCCTTTTCCTCCTTCCGACATTCGGGAAATTCGCAACATGAGCATCAAGGTTTTGAAGTCGCTGGCCGCGTTCGCCCTCGGCGCCGCCGTATTCGCCCAGCCCGCGCTGGCCCAGGACAAGCCGCTGAAGGTCGGCGTCACGGCCGGCCCGCACGCCCAGATCTTCGACGTGGTCAAGCAAGAAGCCGCCAAGCAGGGCCTGAACATCCAGGTGATCGAGTTCACCGACTACGTGCAGCCCAACGTCGCGCTGGCCTCGGGCGACCTGGACGTCAACAGCTATCAGCACCAGCCCTACCTGGACAACGCCAACGCCGACCGCGGCTACAAGCTGGTCAGCATCGCCAAGACCGTGATCTTCCCGATCGGCATCTACAGCAAGAAGATCAAGTCGCTGGCCGAGCTGAAGGAAGGCGCCCGCATCGCGCTGCCGAACGATCCCACCAACGGCGGCCGCGCCCTGTTGCTGCTGCAGGCCAACGGCCTGATCAAGCTGCGTCCGGAAGCCGGCCTGAAGGCCACCCCGATCGACGTCATCGAGAACCCGAAGAAGCTGCGCTTCATCGAACTGGACGCCGCCCAGCTGCCGCGTTCGCTGGACGACACCGACGCCTCGGCCGTGAACACCAACTTCGCGCTGGAAGCGGGCCTGAACCCGGCCACCGACGCCATCGCCCAGGAATCGCCCAACTCGCCGTACGCCAACGTGCTGGTGGTGCGTGAAAAGGACAAGGACCGTCCCGAGTTCGCCAAGCTGGTCAGCATCTATCACAGCCCGGCCGTGAAGCAGTTCATCGAGACCAAGTTCAAGGGCGCGGTGGTGGCTGCCTGGTAAGCCAGGATCGCCTCTCCGATGCAGAACGGCCGCGCAAGCGGCCGTTTTTCGTTGACGCGCGCGGGGCGGCCATTTTCCATTGTCCCGCCGGGCCGACCGGAGGGGCGTGTGCACTGGCGCGTCGGGCGGGTCGCGAACGGATGTTGCGTCGTTGAGGCGCCTCGTCTCTATTTTTTGACAAGGTCTGCGAAATCAGCCATAATTTCTGGCTTCGGTCGGGCTGATAGCTCAGTCGGTAGAGCAGCGGACTTTTAATCCGTTGGTCGCGAGTTCGAGTCTCGCTCAGCCCACCACCCCAATTTGCCGGAGCAAATGCCCGCGAGGTTGTTCAGGTCTTTGTTCCAGGCGGCCAGATTGCCTCTTGCGCCGCCGCATCGAAAAGACGCCGCTTTCAAAGCGGCGTTTTTTTTTGCGACGCAGGTCTTGCCGCGGTTTTCTTCTGGCAGGGGGCAGGGCCAGCATCGCATCCCGGCGGGGGAATCGTGTCATAATCAATAACGATTCCCATTTCCCTATTTTGTGCGCCGTGGACTCCCATCTGGCCAGAAACGCCCGCTTCGCCAGCATCTACAAAGACGATCATCCGTGGCTCGAGCGGCGCTTGCGCGATGGCCTGCGCAATCGGGAAGATGCGCAGGACGTCGCCAGCGAGACCTTCACGCAACTGCTGCAGGCGCCGGCGCTGCATCAGTTGCTCGAGCCGCGCGCGATGCTGGTCACGATCGCGCGACGCATCACCTGGCGGCTCTGGCGCAGGCGTGAACTGGAGCGGGCCTGGCTCGACATGCTGCGCATCCAGCCCGAACTGGTGGAACCTTCGGCGGAGAGCCGCTACCAGACCTTGCAGGCATTGCAGGCCCTGGACGCCGTCCTCGATGGCTTGTCCTCCAAGGCCCGCATGGCGTTTCTCTACAGCCAGCTCGACGGCATGACGCATGTCGATATCGCCGGCCGCCTCGATGTGTCTCCCACGATGGTGCGCAAGTACATCGCCCAGGCCTTGCAGCGCTGCTGCGCAGCGTTCGACGCATGAGCGCCACGCCCGCCACCGAGGCGCGCGAGGCCGCCATTGCCTGGCGGCTCTGTCTGTCGGGGGGCGCGGCCACCGAAGCCGACCAGCGCGCATTCGAGGCCTGGTTGGCCGCCAGTCCGTCGCATCAGGCGGCCTGGCACCACCTGGAGGCCGCGCTCGGCAGCGCGCTGCACGCCATCGATCCCCGTCTGTTGAGCGCTTCCGGCGCGTTGCGGCGCTCCCTGCTGCGGCCGCAGGAGGCCCAGCGGCGTCGATTGAACAAGCTGCTCCTGACCGCCGGCGGGCTGTTCGGCGGCGCCGTCTGCCTGGACCGGTTCCTGCCGCTGACCCACGTGGCGGCGGACTATCTGACCGGCACCGGACAGCGCCGCACCGTGGCCTTGCCCGATGGCGCCATCATGGAACTGGACGCGCGCACCGCGGCCAGCATCGATTTTTCGGGCGGGCGGCGGCGGGTGCGACTGGAAGCGGGCGCCATTGTCGTGAGGCTGGCCGACGGCGCCGACGCGGTTGGCGCAGCGTCACCGTTGCGCATCCAGACCGCGCAAGGCGCGGTGCTGCCGCGCAGCGGCAGCGTCCTGGTGCGATGCGCCGAGAATCGCAGCCAGTGCGTGGCGCTGACCGGACAGGCCGGGATCGTCACCGTGGGCGGCCAGCAGCGCTTGCTGGCCGAGGGGGAGGGCGCGTGGTTCGACGCGCACAGGATCGACCCGGTCCAGGCGGCGCAGACCCATGCGGCCGCCTGGCAGGAAGGGCGGATCGAGGTCCACGACGAACCGCTGCAACGGGTGATCGACGCGCTGGCGCGCTATCGCCCCGGCTGGATCCGGGTGTCTGCCGCCGCCAGCCGCCTGCGGGTATCCGGCCTGTTCCCGCTGGACGACACCGAGCGCGCCCTCGAAGCCCTGCGCCACACGCAGCCGATCACCCTGCGCCGCTTCGGCGCCTGGCTGGTGATGATCGACGTCGCGACGCGGCAGGCCTGAGGCGCGCTTGCCGCGCCACGGAAAATTTTCCGCACTGGGTGTTTTTTTGGCGACGCCATTGCACATACATGGAACGCGTCTTCACGCAATCACGGAGTGTTCCATGTTCTGCTTCAGGTTCCCGGCTTCCCGCGCGCTGGCCGCGCTCGCCTTCGCCGCCGCCGTCCCGGTCCAGGCGCAAGTCGCCCGGGAGGTCCGGTCGTACCGCATCGCGGCCGGCCCGCTCGACGTCGCGCTGACCCAGATCGCGCGGACCGCGGGCGCGGTGATCTCGTATTCGCCCGAACTGGTGGCCGGCAAGATGGCGCCGGCGGTCTCCGGCGACCTGACGCTGCGGCAGGCCGCCGGGCGCGCGCTGGCCGACTCGGGCCTGGAGCTGTCCACGGCGGCGGACGGCACCCTGACGCTGCGCCGAAGCGCGACGGGCGTTGCCACGCTGGCGCCGGTGAGTGTCGAGGGCGCCACGCTGGGGCCGGTCACCGAGGGCTCGGGCGCGTACACGATCGGTTCGATGAGCACGGCGACCAAGTTCCAGCTGTCCCAACGCGAGACGCCGCAGTCGATCAGCGTGGTGACGCGGCAGCAGATGGATGACCGGGGTTTCCAGTCATTGGACGAGGTGGCGCACGATACCACCGGGCTGACCACGCGCCAGATCGGCGGCGGCGAGCGGACCCAGTTCTTCTCGCGCGGGTTCGAGATCAGTTCCTTCCTGGCCGACGGGGTGCCGCTGGGCTACGACTACGACACGCAGGGCGTCGCCACCCTGGCGATGTATGACCACGTGGAGGTGTTGCGAGGCGCCTCCGGGCTGATGACCGGCGTGGGCAATCCGTCGGGCACGATCAATCTGGTGCGCAAGCGGCCGACCGCCACGCCGCAGTTCTCGGTGACGACCAGCGCGGGCAGCTGGGACAACTACCGTGGCGAGGTCGATGGGTCGGGTCCCCTGAACGCCAGCGGCAGCGTGCGCGCGCGTGGCGTGGTCGCCTACCAGGATTCGCGCACCTTCAAGAAGGCGTACGAGCATCAGCGGCAGCTGTACTACGGCACGATCGAGGCCGACCTGGGCGCGAACACCACGCTGAGCGTGGGCGGCTACTACAACCGCGAGGACAACCCGGGCGCCGACTGGAACGGCCTGCCGACGCGGCGTGATGGCTCGTTCTACGACTTCAAGCGGTCGACCCGCCTGACCCCCGACTGGGCCTACTGGAACAAGGAGAACTCCAGCCTGTTCGCCGAACTGGACCACCGCTTCGCGAACGGCTGGAAAGGCCGGGTGACGGCCCGCGTGCTGCGCTCGAAGCTGGACATGCTGGGCACCTATCTCTATCCCCTGGAGGATTCCGAGGACTTTGGCCAGGGCGCGGGCCAATACGCCTACGACAAGACGCAGCACAGCATCGACGGCTACCTGAGCGGTCCGTTCCAGTTGTTGGGCCGCACCCATGAACTGGTGCTGGGCGGCAGCTTTCGCCGCAACAAGGACGATGACGGCCCGGGCGGCTGGCCCACGGATTACAACGTGATCGTCGATCCGATGAACTGGGATTCCAGCGCGGTGCCCAAGCCCGCGTTCACCTACCCGTGGTCGCGCAAGGGCCACCAGCGCCTGTCCAGCGCGTACGCCACCACCCGGCTCAGCCTGGCCGATCCCCTGACGCTGATGGTGGGGGCGCGCGTCGATTCGTATGAATACCGCATGACGCTGAAGTCCGGCGACTACGTCGATCCGGCCGGCTACAAGGTGAGCAACGAGATCACGCCCTACGCCGGGCTGGTCTACGACCTGGATGCCCACCACTCGGTCTATGCCAGCTGGACCTCGATTTTCCAGCCGCAGAACTACCAGACGGCGACGGGCGCATTGCTGGATCCGGTGACGGGCACCAATCTGGAGGCCGGGATCAAGGGCGAGTACTTCGACGGCAGGCTCAACGCCAGCGCCGCGATTTTCCAGATCAACCAGCGCAACCTGCCGGTCACGCAGTTGCAGTCCACTTGCGCGAACCCGACCCAGTCGTGCTATTCGCAGTCCGGCGAGGTGCAGAGCCGGGGGGTGGAGCTGGAACTGGCCGGCACGCTGACGCCGGGTTGGCAGGTCATGGCCGGCTACACCTACAACCAGTCCAAGTACCTCAAGGATTCGGAGAACGGTCCGGCCGGCACGCGCTATGACACGCAGACGCCGCGCCACCTGTTCAAGCTGTCCACCATGGTCACGCTGCCCGGCGCGCTGAACGCATGGCGCGTGGGCGGCGCGGTCCGTCTGCAAAGCCCGATCAGCCTGCCGCGCTACAACGTGCGGCAGGCGGGCTACGGCATTGTCGATACGGTCGTGTCGTACCAGGCGAGCCGCGACCTGGACCTGCGCCTGAACGTGTACAACGTCTTCGACAAGTATTACTACCAGGCGATCGGCAGCACCCAGGACAACAACCATTTCGGCGCGCCGCGGTCGTTCCTGCTGACCGCCAAATACACCTTCTGAGGCAGGGGGATCAAAGCGGCAGCAGCGCCGTCGCCTCGATCTCCACCAGCATCCCGTCCAGCGCCAGGCGCGGCACCGGGATCAGGGTGCAGGCCGGCGCCAGGTGGATGCCCCAGCGCGCCTTGATCTCGTGGGTGAACAGCGCCAGGCGTTCCTGGCTGTGATCGACCACCAGCACGGTCAGCTTGGCGACATCGAACAGCGTGGCGCCGGCGCCTGCCAGTGCGGTCTGGACGTTGTCGAGCGCCTGGCGCACCTGCAGCACGAAGTCGGGGTGCAGCTCGCCCCGGGTGTTTTCGCCGCCCTGGCCGGCGGCGAACACCAGGCGCGCGGGCGTGTCGGCGACGGCCACGTGCGAGTAGCCGTTGGGACGGGGGTCGTACAGGCCGGGCGGATTGATGAAGGCGAGCGAGGGCAGGGCGGGGGTGATGCGGGACGACATGCTGGACTCCGGGAACGAATCGTTTTGTTGGAGCGCCAGTATCAGACCTCAACCACGGTTGAGGTCAAGGCAGGCCGCCAGGCATCACTTGTCGGCCGGGGCGACGGATCCGCGCCGGATCAGGACAGCGTGCGGGGAGGCATGGCCGACAGGTCGGCCAGGCTCAGGCCGCAGCCGCGGGCGCGTTCGGCCAGGATGGCGCTGTGCTGCAGCGCCCGCTGGCTTTCGGCCAACAGCACGTCCAGCTGTTCGTCGAGGGACGACGCCATGGCCCAGGCGCGCTCGGTGAACTCGGCCGAAAAGGCGTCGGCACAGGATTTGCAGATGGCGGCCCCGTTTCTTTCCAGCAGGGGCGCGCCTTGCGCCAGCGTCGATAGGCAAAAATGGCAGGCGAGGGCGCGGCTCATGCGTCGTGGGCTCGTGGTCGATTGAAGGCCGTCGCGAGGCGTGTCGCGAGGCCTGACCTACAGGACAACGGCCGATCGGGCGGAGTCTTAAATCGGCGGGCCGCCGTCAGGCGACGTAAGCCGGGCGCAGCGGGGCGGCGATGGCCTGCGGCGTGACGTCGATCACGGTCTCGGCGGGCAGCTTGAAGAACGCGGCGGTGGCCGCCAGGCGCTTGGCCTGTTCCTCCAGCGAGGAGGCGGCGGCCGCCGCTTGCTCGACCAGCGCGGCGTTCTGCTGGGTGACGTCGTCCATCTGCGTGACCGCGCCGTTGATCTGGTCGATGCCGATGGACTGCTCGGTCGAGGCTTCGGTGATCTCGGCCATGATCAGGGTGACGCGCTGCACCGAGTCGACGATTTCCTGCATGGTGTCGCCGGCCGCGCGGACCTGCTCGGCGCCGCTGTCGACATTGCTGGAGGATTGCTCGATCAGGTCCTTCACTTCGCGCGCCGCCTGGGCGCTGCGCTGGGCCAGGGTGCGCACTTCGCCGGCGACCACCGCGAAGCCCTTGCCCTGCTCGCCGGCGCGGGCGGCCTCGACCGCGGCGTTCAGGGCCAGGATATTGGTCTGGAAGGCGATGCCATCGATCACCGAGACGATCTCGGAGATGCGGCGCGAGCTTTCCGAGATGCGGGCCATGGTTTCCACCACCTGGCCGACGGCCTGACCGCCGCGCAGGGCGACGCCACGGCTTTCGGCGGCCAGGCTGTTGGCCTGGTGTGCGTGCTCGGTGTTCTGCTTGACCGCGGTGGCCAGTTCTTCCATCGACGCGGCGGTTTCTTCCAGCGAGGCGGCCTGTTCCTCGGTGCGCGCCGACAGGTTGGTGTTGCCCGACGAGATCTCGGCGGCGCCGGTGTTGATCTCGGTGACGCTGCGGCGCACTTCGCCCACCGTGCGGGTGAGGCTTTCCTGCATGCGCTTGAGGGCGGTGAACAGCACGCCGATTTCATTGCTGGAATTGACCGCGACGCGCTGCGTCAGGTCGCCGGAGGCGATGCGGTCGAAGTGCGTGGCGGCGTCCTTGAGGGGCTGCAGCACCTGGCGGCTGATGAAGCGCCAGCAACCCAGCGCCAGCGCGGCCGCCAGGACCAGCATGATGATGGTGGACAACTCGGCGCGTTTATAGCGCAGGTCGGATTCGGCGTTGATGGTGGCGCTGCGGCGTTCGGTGTGCTCGAGGAAGCTGTTTACACGTTCGGCGAAGCGGGCGTCGGCGCTGCGGGTGTCGACCACGGCGGCGGCGTAGCCCTCGGCCGACTGCTTTTGCAAGGAGGCTTCCAGGGCCTCGATGCTGCGCACGTAGGCGGTGAAAACGCTTTCCAGCTGGCCGGCCAGCTTCAGGCCGGCCTCGGTGTTCTTGCGCACGCGCTGGTACACCGCGAATTGCTTGCGCGCATCCTGCAGGTATTGGGTGGCCTGGTCGATGCTGCCTTGCGCCTGGCTGCCCTTGCCGGACACGATGTCCAGGTAGGCGGCCACCAGCGTCAGCCGGCTGCGCAGCAGCAGCGTCTGCGTTTCGTACAGGGGGCGGGTCTGCTCGGTGGCGACCGAGTTCAGGTCGTCCACCGCGGCATCGGCATCGCGGGCGTAGATCCAGCCCATGCTCGTGGCGGTTGCCAGCGCCAGGACGAAGATGGCCATCACGGCCAGCAGGCCGGTGCGTATCTTCAGGTTCTTAAGCATGGTGGGGAGGCTCCTGTGTGTGTCTTGGGGCTGACCCGTCAAAGCGTGGTCTCGGAAAATCCGGCTGACTGTAAATTTGAATTACAAATTTAACAATTGATCATTTTTCATCGAGGCATTCTGCTTTCGGCAATGCTGCCGCCGCGCCTGGCTTTCCTGCGCGTTGGCGGGCCCGGCCGCGGGGTCAGAACAGTTGGGGAGCGTCGCTGCGGATGAAGCGCAGGAAGCGGTGCGCGGCGTCCGACAGGGGGCGCGAGGCGTGCGTCTGGAACTGGAGCTGGCCGGCGTTGAGCAGCGCGTCATTGATCGGGCGGCAGATCAGCCGCCCGCTTTCGAGGTGTTCGGTGGCGGTCAGGCGGGCGCAGAGGGTGACCGCGTCGCTGGCCTGGACATAGTGATAGGCCGCGCCCGGCAGGTTCGAGGTGAAGGCCGGCGACAACGTGATGTTGTAGAGGCTGCAGGCCATGTCCAGCACCTGCCGCAGGGCGCTGCCGCCGTCCGGCAGCGCCAGCGGATAGGCCGACAGCTGCGTGATGTGCAGCGATTCGCTGGCGGCCAGCGGGTGGCCGGGGCGCATCACCGCGACGATCTCGGCGGGATGCGAATAGATCACGGCGATGTCCTTTTCCGCCGTGTGGCTGTAGGTGACGCCGATGTCGGCCTGCGCCGAACGGACCCGTTCGGCCACCAGGCCGGCATCCAGGATGTGCAACTTGAAGCGGATGGTCGGGTGTTCGGCCTGGAAGGCGGCGAATTTGCGCGGCAGGGCGTAGGCGGCGAAGCCGGGCGCGCCGGCGATCTTCACGGTCTGGGTGTAGCGGCCGTTCTGGCCGTCGATTTCGGCATAGGTGCGGGCGGCGTCGGCCTCGACGCGGCGCGCATGGTCGGCCAGGATGCGGCCGACTTCCGTCACCCGCATGCCCTTGGGGTGGCGTTCGAACAATTGGTTGTGCAGGCGTTGCTCCAGGCCGGCGATCTGGCGGCTGACGGCCGAGCTGACGACGTTGAGCCGCGCGGCGGCGCCATTGACGGACCCTGTGTCGACGACAGTGAGAAAGTAACGAAGCGCGGTGCTGTCGAATTGGAATCGCTTCATTGATGTGCGTGCCGTAAATCTCAATGTCGAGTCCGGGCGGCTGGCAACCGCTATGAACAGCGCGGGAGGCGGCGGTCCTTGGGGTGGCCGCGCGCCGTGCCGTCTTGTGAACGCCACGGCCAACGGCGTCGGACCACGCAAGCGAGGGTGGGTTGCGCCGCGGGATGAGCGCTTTCCGGGAGCCCGGCGCGCTGCAATGCCAGCCCCGGGAGCCTGCGGGACAGGCGATTGGGCCAGTGGTGGAATTTATTCCAGCAACACCTTTTGCCACAATCGCAAATTTATCAATATTGCATTCTAATTTCGGCAATAAGCCCTGGCGCCGGGATTTACGGCCGTGCGCGGGCCGGATACGCAAAAAAAGCGCGCCCGAAGGCGCGCTTGAAAGCAGAGTGCAAGCGTGGTGCGCGTCAGTCGATCACGAAGCCGCCGGGGCCGGCCTGGCCGAGCAGTTCGCGCGCGCACTGCACCGCTTCATGCGGCGTGGCCACGGCCAGGAACGGCATGCCGAAGGCCCGCGCCATCTTCTCGCCGCGCTTGCGGATCTTGTCGAGCGCGCCGGCGTCGCGTTCGACGGCGATGAACGCGCGGCAACGCGCCTTCAGCCGCGGCATGTTGGTGGTCTGCCAGTCGATCATGGCCTTGCGGTCGTCGTGGCTGGCCTCGGTGCGCATGTCCGGCACCACCATGACGAAGGTCTGGGGGTTGTCGACCAGCATCTCCATCTCGCGGATCCAGCTGGCGGAATAGCCGGCCGGCGCGCTGCCGTGCCTGGCGGTGACGATGGGGAAGTGGGATAGATCGTGGAAGAAAAACTGGTCGCGGTTCATTCGAATTCTCCGATGGAAGGGGCGGGCGCGGCCTTGCGGCAGCCGCAGCCGCCGTAAAGCACCAGGCTGTAGGAATCCAGCGCGAAGCCGCGTTGCCTGGCGATATCGCGCACCAGCTGCGCCATCGCGGGGTCGCTGGATTCCTGGATCCGGCCGCAATGGCGGCAGACCAGGTGGTCGTGGTGTCCCTTGTCATTCAACTCGTACACGGTGGAGTGCGAGTCGAGCTGAGTACGTTTGAGCAGTCCGGCGTCCTCAAGTTGCGTGATGACGCGATAAACCGTGGCCAGGCCGATGCTGCTGCGTTCCGAGATGAGGTTGCGGTAGATGTCCGCCGCGCTCATGTGCTGGTCGGCGTGCTGGTGGAAGATGTCCAGGATCTTCAGGCGCGGGAAGGTGGCTTTGATGCCGGCCACGCGCAGGCGGGTATGGTCCATGTCGATTCTCCATTCGGGGGGCGATGCCCGATTGATGAGAATGATGTACATTTTCAAATGACCCCGCTAACGGGAATCCGTCAACCTGTAGCTCAAACCTGCCAACCATGCGCGTGACCGTGGTCCACAACGCCTTGCCCGATGTCCTGCTGACGCCGTTCAGCATGCGGCATCCGCGCGCGTCCAAGGGGCTGTCCGTGCCTGACCACGTGCACAACGAGGGCATGCTGGTGCTGGTGCACGAGGGCCTGGTGCTGGTGCAGTCGGGCGCCGAGGTCTGGACCGTGCTGCCGGGCAGCCTGGGCTGGATTCCGCCCGGCGTGACGCACGCCGCGCGCTGGTTCGGGGAGGCGCGCGGGTCGTTCCTGTACGTGCGGCCCGACGCCTGCGCCCGGCTGCCGGATCATTGCCGCTCGTGGCCGTCGTCGCGCCTGATCGACGCGCTGATGGAACGCTTCACCACCAGCCCGCCCGGCGAGCTGTCCGAGGCCTACCTCGAGCAGCTGTTCGAGGTGCTGCTGGTCGAGGTCAAGCAGCGCGAGCACGCGCCGGTGCTGCTGCCGATGCCGGACGATCCGCGCCTGCAGGACCTGGCCAACACACTGCTGGGCACGCCCGACGACCCCTCCGGCATCGACGAATGGGCGCAGCGGCTGAACATGTCGACGCGTACCCTGATGCGCCGTTTCCGCCAGGAGACCGGCGTCACGCTGGGCCAGTGGCGCCAGCAGGCGCGGCTGCTGCGCGGCCTGGAAATGCTGTGCCGCGGCGGTTCGGTCACGGAAGCCGCGCTGTCGGTCGGCTACGAAAGCACCAGCGCCTTCATCGGCAACTTCCGCGCCGCCTTCGGCATGACGCCCACGCGCTATCTGGCGGGCCGGGAATAAGTCTTCGACGGGCCGCCGGCCGGTCCGGGGCCGCGTGGCGGCAGGCCGCCAACACCCGTCGCCGGCCGCGCCGTCCAGCCCTGGCCAGCCTTTACGGATCTTCACTTTTTCCCGACAGATTTGCGGATCTTCGCGGATGCCCTTTGCCTACCATGGCGGCAGGGTAGGACAGGTCTTCTCGTCCTGCCCTCCATGCATCAAGGGTGTTCCATGACTTGCCAACCTTTCCTCGCTTTCTCGCCGGCCGGGAGCGCCGGCGCCGCCGCGGCTCCGACCCCGGTCCTCGCCTTCGCCCACGTCCTGGCGCGCCTGCTGGCGGCCACGCGCGCCGCCTGGCAGCTCGATGCCCCGGCCGGGAGCACGCCGTGACCACCCCGCGCACCGGCGCGTTGCTGATCCATGGCCTGGGCGGCACGGAATTCGACATGGGCTCGCTGCACAAGGTGCTGGCCCGCGCCGGGGTGGAAACCCATGGCGTGACCCTGCCCGGCCACGCGGGGCGGCCCGAGGACCTGCTGGACGTGCGGGTCGAGGACTGGATGGACGTCGTCACCCGGCGCTACCGCGAGCTGTGCGAACAGTACGAGGTGGTGCACGTCATCGGCATGTGCCTGGGCGCCTTGCTGGCGGTCGAACTCTGCAAGCGCGAGTCGCACACCCGCGGCGCGCTGGTGTCGCTGTCGGCGCCGGTGTTCCTGGATGGCTGGAGTACGCCCTGGTACCGGGGCCTGCGCTATCTGCTGTATCACGTGCCGGGCGTGCCGCGCCGCATCCGGGTCGAGGAAGAAGACCCGTATGGCGTCAAGAGCGAGCTGGTGCGGGCCTTCATCAAGGCGGGCTTCGCGCGCGGCGACGGCTTTCACTACCAATGGGTGCCGCTGGCGTGCGTGCGGCAGGTCGATCGCCTGCGCGGCATGGTCAAGCGCGGGCTGGAGCGGATGCGCTGTCCGACGCTGGTGATGCACGCGGTCGAGGATGAGCTGACCAGCCCGCGTTCGGCGCGGCTGTTGGGGGCGCGGATTCCCGGCGCGTCGGTGGTGCTGCTGCAGGACAGCTATCACATGATCTGTGTCGACCACGAGCGCGAGCGCGTGATGCAGAACGTGCTGAGCTTCCTGGGCAAGGATCCGGGCATCGTGCGCGTGCGGCGTCGCGACAATGCGCCGCGGGCCGCGCGTGGGCAGGAGGCGCAGGCGGGCGCCGAGGGCATGCTGGTCGCCGCCCGCTAGGACGACAGGCGTTTCAGGCCGCGGCCGGCTGGTCGGGCTGGTTGGGGTGCGACGGGCCTTGCGGATCGTTTTCCGCGTCGGGCCGCGGCGGCACCGCCGGCAGGCCCAGCGCCAGCCGCAGGCGCTGGCAATCGGGATTGGGCGAACCGTCGGGCATCCAGATGTCGAACTCGCGGCAGGGCGTGGGGCGGTTCTCGTAGATCGCGCAGTGGATGCCGGGCTGGCCCAGTTCGCCGCGCAGCGAGACGCAGCGGCCGCCGCCCATTTCGGTGCCCTTCATGCAGGCCCGCAGCGGGCTCATCTGCGTCACGAGATCCAGCGGCACCTGGCCGCCATTTTCGCCGGCCAGTTCACCGATATAGAACGACACCCGGAAATGCGAACAACAGGCGCCGCAGTCCAGACAGGGATTGGTGGCGGGGTTGTTGTCGCCGGCCAGCAGGGCGGGCGATACCAGGGTCAGGGCGGCTGTCTCGAGCAGGGACATGGCGGTGGATCCGAAAGCCTGTCCGGCCCCGGCATGACGCAAAACGGGCTTGCATGCCGCAAGCCCGCCTGGCCGATCCGGGGCGCGCTCGGGCACGGCCGGCGCGGGATCAGGGCGGGAAATAGTAGCTGGATTCGGCTTGCGGCCGCTACGACTTTTTTCGGGGACGTTGCTGCGGTAGCATCGGAAACCCGATAGCCGCCAGGACGCTTTTCCATGACCGCAAACTCCGCCTTTTCCGACGGCCTCGCCCGTTGCGCCTGGGTCGACACGTCCGCCGAATACATGGCGTACCACGACAACGAATGGGGCCGTCCGCAAGGCGACGACCGCGCCCTGTTCGAGCAACTGTGCCTGGAAGGATTCCAGTCCGGCCTGAGCTGGCGCACCATCCTGAACAAGCGCGAGGCCTTTCGCCGCGGCTTCGCCGCGTTCGATCCGGCCAAGGTCGCGCGCTTCGGCGAAAAGCAGGTGCTGGCGCTGCTGGCCGACGCCGGCATCGTGCGCCATCGCGGCAAGATCGAAGCCGTCATCAACAACGCTCGGCGGGCGCTGGAAATGATCGAGCGCGAAGGGTCGCTGGGGGCGTTCTTCTGGCGTTTCGAGGCGCCGCCGGGATCGCCGTCCACGCGCGGCGCGTCGACCTCGGCGCAATCCGAGGCCCTGTCCAAGGCCCTCAAGAAGCTGGGCTGGAAATTCGTCGGCCCGACCACGGTGTATGCCTTCATGCAGTCGGTCGGCATGGTCAACGACCACCATCCCGATTGCCACTGCCACGGTCCCAGCGAGCAGGCGCGCAAGGCATTCCGGCGGCCGGCGATCCGGCGGCCGGCGAACCGGCGGCCGGCGTAAGCGCCTATCCGGCGGCAGCCGGCGTCTTCGCGTCCTGCGCCACGGCGGCCGCGCCCGGGATGCAGTAGCGCCCTTCGCGGTAGGCCCAGCTCGGCCACAGCGCGTGCGCCAGCGCCTCTTCGGCCAGCGCGGGATCCAGCGGCGCCGGGGCATAGTCTTCCGGCGCGGTGTAGCGGTACTGCACCGGCGTCTTGTTCGGCGCCAGCACCAGCAGGTCGTTTTCCTTCAGATAGCCGTAGGTGTTGTCGTACTGCATGATGGCGCGGCCCGGCGTGCTGCGCGTCAGGTCATGGCCGAGCATCGGGTGCTCGGTATCGACGCCGATCAGCGACAGCAACGTCGGCGCCAGGTCGATCTGGCTGATCAGGCGGTCGTCGCGCCGCGGTTCGACGCCGGCGCCCAGGATCACGGCGGGAATATGGAAGTGGCGCACCGGCACCAGGCTGGCGCCGAACACCCGCGAGTCGTGGTCGGCGGCAATCAGGAAGACGGTGTTCTCCCAGTAGGGCGCGGCCTTGGCGCGCTCGAAGAAGCGGCCCAGGGCCCAGTCGGCGTAGCGCACGGTGTTCTCCACCGTGGCCGGGTTGCCCTCGGTCTGGATGCGGCCCGCCGGGTATTCCCAGGGCGAGTGGTTCGAGACGCTGAAGGCCAGCGTGAAGGTGGGCTGGTCGCCGTCCTCGCGCAGCAGCCGGTCGAGCTGGTTGAACATGTCCTCGTCCGACGCGCCCCACGTGCCGACGAAGGCCGGATCGACGAAGTCCTCGCGGTCGACGATCTGGCGAAAGCCGTTGCCCAGGAAAAAGCCCTTCATGTTGTCGAAGTGCGATTCGCCGCCGTAGATGAAGCGCGAGTGGTAGCCATGGCGGCCCAGCAGGTCGGCCAGCGAGAAGAAGCCGCGCTGCGAGCGCGGCAGCTTGAGCACGGCCTGCGCCGGGGTCGGCAGGAAGCCGGTCACCACCGCTTCCAGGCCGCGCACCGAGCGCGTGCCGGTGGCGTAGGCGCGGGTGAAGGTCCAGGCGTCGCGCGCCAGCGCGTCCAGTTCGGGCGTCAGATCCATGCCGCCCAGGCCGGCGCTGTACTGCGCGCCCAGGCTTTCTTCCAGGATGATGACCAGGTTGAGCGGCCGCGCGGTCTTGCGGCTGGCGGGCTGGCGATGCAGGCTGGGATAGTCCGCGTTGGCCGGCGGATAGGGCAGGCCGGCCTGCGCCAGCACACGACGCTGCATGTCGTCGTCGTCCATGCCGCCGTACACGGCGGAGGCCGACTTCTCGTTCTTCATGCTGTAGACGGCGTAGAACACGTTGTAGAGCGAGTTCAGCGCCAGGGTGTTGAGCATGCCGTCGGAGCTGTAGGCCACTGACGACGGGTTGATGGGCCGGTGGCCGAGGGTGCCGCGGATCGCCAGGATCACCACCGCCAGGATCGCCAGGCTGGCCAGCGGCATCTGCCACCAGGCCAGGGGCGCGTCGGGCACGGCGTGGCCGAACAGCGCATAGCCGCCCCAGCCGATCAGCCCGAGGGCGCCGAAGCCGCCCAGCAGCGCGCCCTTGTAGCCGCGCCACAACATGCCGGAGACCTCGCGCGGGTGCTTCAGGTATTCGACGAACAGGCGGTTGGGGCGGGTGTCGTATTCGAGGATGAAGGGCGGGGTGGCGACTTCCAGGAAGGCCAGCAGGATGAACGCGACCAGATACCAGATGCCGGCGGCGGTGGCGGCGAACGGCAGGTGGCCGAGCCAGGGCGACAGCACGATCGGCAGCGCGGCCAGCACGCCGATCTGGTGGGCGTCGATGCGCAGTCCGCCCAGCAGCAGGGGGGCCAGGCCGCCGGCGTTGCGCACCCGCTGCCATTGCCATGCGGCCAGGGCCAGGCGGCTGAGGGTCAGCAGCGCAAAGGCCGCCACCACGAAAATCAAGCTCGAATGCCGCATCGGGCCTCCAGGTAGTACTGCTGCTCCGTCCCCGGGGACGGTTGCGGGTCGATCGCCGCGCATTTGAACAGGGCGGGCGTCAAAAAATCGGTAGGAATTATTCCGTCCACGGCGGGCGAACGGCCGGTTCCCGCCCGGTCGCTTTGTAACTTTTGCCGACCGCGCTCTATGACACGGAAAAATCCGTACACATTATGGGGCCGGCAAGCTTAACCCGCCGGGCGCGGCGCGCTACCCTTGAGGGTAAATAGGGCCGGGGCATCGGCGCTCCGGCGGCAACGGCAAGGATGATAACGATGACGCGCAAAACAAAAATAGCGGTCGGGATTGTGGGCACCCTCGTCGTCCTGGTGGCGGTGCTGGTCGTGCTGGTTGCCACCTTCGACTGGAATCGCGCCCGGCCGATGATCAACGAACGCGTCACCGCGGCCATCGGACGGCCCTTCGCGATCAACGGCGACCTGACCGTGGAGTGGTCGCGCGAATCGGACGAGGGCGGGTGGCGCGGCTGGGTGCCATGGCCGCACATCGTGGCCAATGACATCAGCGTCGCCAACACCGAATGGGCCCGCGTGCCGGAATTCGCCACCCTCAAGCGCGGTGAGTTCAGCCTGTCGCCCCTGCCGCTGCTGGCCCATCGGGTCGTGATCCGGCGCATCCAGCTGACCGAGCCCGCCGCCGACCTCGAACGCCTGGCCGACGGCCGCGCCAACTGGGTCTTCACCCTGCCCGAGACCGGCGAGCCGTCGCCGTGGGTGCTGGACATCAATGAAATCGGCTTCGACAAGGGCAGTGTCGGCCTGTCCGATGCGATCCTGCAGGCCGACCTGACCGTGCTGGTCGATCCGCTGGGCAAGCCGGTGCCGTTCGCCGACGTGGCCGGCGCCGCCTTCGTGCCGGAAGACGCCGCCGCGGCGGCGCCGCGCGACTATGTCTTCGGCTGGAAGGTCGACGGCAAATTCAAGAACCTGCCCACCAAGGGCGAGGGCAAGGTCGGCGGCATGCTGGCGTTGCAGGACCCGAAACAGCCCTTTCCGGTGCAGGCCGACGTGTCGATCGGCGGCACCAAGGCGGCCATCACCGGCACCCTGACCGACCCCGCCAACCTGGGCGCGCTGGACCTGCGCCTGAAGCTGTCGGGCGGCTCGATGGCGCAGCTGTATCCGCTGACCGGCGTGACGCTGCCCGACACGCCGCCGTATTCGACCGACGGCCACCTGGTGGCCAGGCTGCGCAACGCCGGCGGCGCGGTGTTCGAGTACCGCGACTTCAACGGCCGCGTCGGCAACAGCGACCTGCATGGCGATGTGACGTTCTCGCTGGCCGCGCCGCGCCCGAAGCTGACCGGCAAGCTGTCGTCCAAGCAGTTGCGCATGGCCGACCTGGGGCCGCTGATCGGCGTGCAGTCCGGCAGGCCCGCCCCGGCCCAGGACAAGCCCAAGGACGCGCCGGCCAAGCCGCCCGACGGCAAGGTGCTGCCGACGCAGGCGTTCCGCACCGACCGTTGGCGCGACATGGACGCCGACGTGGCGCTGGAGGCCGGTCGCATCGTGCACGACGCCAAGCTGCCGCTGTCGGACCTGACGGTGCACGTGATCCTGCAAGACGGCCAGTTGACGCTCGATCCGCTGCGCTTCGGCATGGCCGGCGGCAGCATGGCCGCCATCGTGCGGCTGGACGGCTCCAAGGCGCCCCTGACGGGCCGCGTCGAGATGCACGCGCGGCGGCTGCGGCTCAAGCAGCTGTTCCCGGCGACGGCGTCGATGCAGAGCGCGCTGGGTGAATTGAATGGCGACCTGGCGCTGTCGGGCACGGGCAATTCCGTGGCCGCGCTGCTCGGCTCGGCCAATGGCGACGTGAAGATGCTGGTCAACGACGGCGTCATCAGCCGCAGCCTGATGGAGATCGCCGGCCTGAACGTCGGCAACTACGTCGTCTCGAAGCTGTTCGGCGACGACGAGGTCAAGATCAATTGCGGCGCGGCCGACCTGGAGATGAAGAGCGGCGTGATGACGCCGCGCGTCTTCGTGTTCGATACCGAGAACGCGTTGATCAACATCACCGGCACCACGGACTTCAAGAACGAGAAGCTCGACCTGGACATCACGCCCGACAGCAAGGGCTTCCGCATCTTCTCGCTGCGCTCGCCGCTGTACGTGCGCGGCACCTTCGGCAAGCCGGACGTGGGCGTGCACGTGGGGCCGCTGGCCGCGCGCGGCGCGGGCATGGTGGCGCTGGGCGTGATCCTGACGCCGGCGGCGGGTCTGCTGGCGCTGATCGCGCCCAGCACCACCGACGACAATTCTTGCGGCGCGCTGCTCAAGCAGATGCGCACCCCGCCCAAGGCGCCGGCGCCCAAGGGCAAGTAGGCGGCGTCAGCGCGGCAGCGCCAGGCGGGCGCCGTCGCGCGCCTGGTTGTCGGCGACGCAGACCGCGTTGCGGCCGTGGTTCTTGGCGTAGTAGAGGGCGCGGTCGGCGCGTTGGATCACTTCGTCCAGCGTGGCGCCGTGTTGCGGATAGCAGGCCACGCCGGCCGACAGCGTGATCGGCGCGGGCAGGCCGGTCTCGGTGCCGAGCGCTTCCAGCTTCTGACGCAGGCGCTCGGCCGTGGCCACCGCGGCGGCCAGCGGCGACCCCGGCATCAGCATCACGAATTCCTCGCCGCCGCTGCGCGCGACCGTGTCGCCGCTGCGCGAGCCTTCGGTCAGCAGCGCCGCCAGCACCTGCAGCGCGCGGTCGCCGGCGGCGTGGCCGTAAAGATCATTGACGTTCTTGAAGTGGTCGATGTCCAGCGCCACGATGGCCAGCGGCGTATCGGCCGCCTGCAGCAGCGCCATGGCCTCGTTCAGGCCGCGCCGGTTCAGCAGCGACGTCAGGGTGTCGGTGGTGGATGCGCGGCGCAGGTCGCGGATTTTGTGCTGGATCGACGTCAGCCCCATCAGCAGCGCGCGCTTGAGTTGCGAGGCCTCGAAATACCACGAACGCACTTTGCGGATGCGTTCGGCCGAATCGGGATCCTGCATGTGCTTGGCGATGCTGGCCAGTTCCCCGAGCGGGCGGGCGATCCAGCGCGACAGCAGCCAGATCAGCAGGATCGAAATCAGCAGCAGCGGCAGGGTGTTGCGCGCGGTCGCCATCAGCAGGTCGTTCAGGGGCAGCAGGGTGCTGGCCACCGGCCGCTGCGCGATGATGGTCCAGCCGGTGCTCGGCACCGGCGCGTAGCCGGCCAGGATCTCGGCGCCCGTTGCGTCGGTGAAGCGCGCCTCGCCGGTCTCGCCGCGCAGCGCCGCGGCCAACGCCGTCTTGTTCGCGGACATGCTGCCCAGGCGGCTGCGGTCGGGGTGATAGATCAGCGTGCCGTCGCGCGCCAGCACGTACAGCAGCGAGTCGTCGCGGTTGAAGTGCTGGCCCAGCAGGCGGTCCAGCACGTTGTCCTCGTGCAGGTAGAGCGTGCCGGCGATATAGCCGAGATAGCGGTAGTCGCGCGAAAAGATCGGATGCGTGTACAGGATCAGCCAGCGGCCGGTGCTGGCGCGGAAGGGTTCGCTGATGAACGGCCGGCGCGTGGTCAAGGCGGTCCGGGCGGCGTCGCTGGTCATCTGCTGGCCCATCAGCTGCGGGTAGGAGGTCGACACCGCTAGCACCTTGCCCTGCGCCGACACCACGAAGCTGGAATTGAAGTGGCCCAGCTGTTCTTCCTGGCGCCGTGTTTCCGACGTCATGAGTTCCGGATGGGTCTCCATGTCGGCCAGCATGTCGGCGCTGTAGGCCAGATGGCGTCGCAGGTCGCCGAGGAAGTATTCCGTGGTGGCCGCGAGCTTGGCGGCATAGACGCGGTTGCTCTCGAGCGCGTTGTGCAGCAGCAGGTCGCGTTGCACCAGGTAGCTGGCATGCAGACCCGCGGCCAGCACCAGGAAGATCGACAGCAGGCTGATCCAGAGGATGAGGCGCCGGAGGTCGATGCGGAGCATGGGAGGGCCCGTCAGGCGTGGGCGCGGCCTGGGGGCAGGCCGGAAGGGGGCATGCCGGCGAGCGCGTCCCAGGCGCACATCGCCTGGCGCGCGACCGCTTGCAAGGTCTTGCGGCTGGCGCCGTCGCGCGCCTGGATCGACATTCCGTGCAGGATGGTGGTGTAGAACGCCGCCAACCCTTTCAGGTCGGTGCCGGCGGGCAATTCGCCGGCGGCGGCGCCGGCGGTCAGGCGGGCCAGGATGCGGCCTTGCATTTCGCGGCGGTTGTCGCCCAGGAACACGCCCACGCCGGCATCGGTGTCGGCGCCGGACGGCGCGCCCAGCACGATCAGGCAGCCCGGCGGCGCGCCGGGCGTGGTGAAGCGTTCGGCCGCCGCCAGCAGCATGCCGCAGATGCCCGCGCGGGCGGTGGCGGCGTCGGTCAGGGCGCGGCGCGAGGCGGCGCCATCGGTGTCGCGGTAAAGCTGTACCGCTTCCCGAAATAGTCCTTCTTTTGAGCCGAATGCGCCGTAGAGGCTGGGCGAGTTGATGCCCATCGCGGCCGTCAGATCGGTTAGCGATGCTCCTTCATATCCCTTCGACCAGAAGACTTCCATGGCCTTGCGCAAGGCCTGGGCTCGGTCGAAGTTCCGGGGGCGCCCACGTTCTGCCATGAATCCGATTTTACCCGCGAGAGCTATTTTGTGTTGATTGATAAAAAAATCATTGACGCCTGGCCGCCGTCGGTTGATGATATTTGTACTGAACACTACAAATTAAGGTAGACCCATGCAGAACCTGAACGGAAAAGTGGCTTTCGTGACCGGCGGCAGCCGCGGCATCGGCGCGGCGATCGTGCGCCGCCTGGCGGCCGAAGGCGCGGACGTGGCCTTCACGTACGTCAGCGCCGCGTCGCGCGACACGGCGCAGGCATTGGCACGCGAACTCGAAGCGGACGGCCGGCGCGCGCGCGCCATCCAGGCCGACTCGGCCGATCCGGCGCAAGTGCGGCGGGCGGTGGAGCAGGCCATCGGCGAACTGGGGCCGGTGGACGTGCTGGTGAACAACGCCGGCATCTTCCTGGCCGGCCCGCTGGACGAGGTCACGCTGGAGGACTACGACCGCACGATGAACATCAATGTGCGCGCGCCTTTCGTCGCGATCCAGGCGGCGCAGGCCGCGATGCCGGATGGCGGCCGCATCATCAACATCGGCAGCTGCCTGGCCGAGCGCTCGGGCCGCGCCGGCGTGACGCTGTACTCGGCCAGCAAGTCGGCGTTGCTGGGCATGACCCGCGGCGTGGCGCGCGACCTGGGCGCGCGCGGCATCACCGCCAACGTGGTGCATCCGGGCCCGATCGACACCGACATGAACCCGGCTGCCGGCGAGCACGCGGGCGACCTGGTGGCGGTGCTGTCGTTGCCGCACTACGGCGAAGTGCGCGACATTGCCGGCATGGTGGCGTTCCTGGCCGGTCCCGACGGACGCTACGTGACGGGCGCGAGCCTGGCGGTGGATGGCGGGTACGCGGCTTGATCCGCGGCGCGATCCCCAGCCCCGTCTAAGCGGCCTGATGCCGCGGCGCGCCGCGCGTGACAGGCGGCCCGTTTCGGCGGAAGGCCGGGCGTGATCGGCGGCTCGGCTGCGAGAGGCCTGCGACTTTTTTTGCGGCCGATCGGCAATCGACTTGCACAAATAAAAAAAGGTCCCTATAATCTCGCTTCTTCGCTGGTCAAACACAACAACGCAGCGGCAACAACGCGAAAGCGGCGTTACCCAAGCAGTTGTGAATGAACATGCAGGGCTGTTAGCTCAGTTGGTAGAGCAGCGGACTCTTAATCCGTAGGTCGAGTGTTCGAGCCACTCACAGCCCACCAGAATTTCAAAGGCCGTCGACGTTCAACGTCGACGGCCTTTTTCATGTTCCGCGCGATCCCGTGTCGTCCCGTCGCTCGTCGCTCGTCGCTCGTCGGGCGCCAAAGCCAGGCCTTCAACGCCAATCCCCCACGCGATACACCACAACAGCCGGACACCAACGACGGCCGGACACCAACCAGCACGGCACGCTCATCGATCGTTGCATGCGAACGCAGGCCATCAATGCGGCGTACATGCCACAACACACATCAGATTTCGTCTTCCGGCTTGGAGGATTCGAAACAATGCGAATAAGATTGATTATTGATTGTGAATAGTGCCGTCTTCCTCGCATGTCCCCGCCTCCAAGCACAGAGGGGGCTCTGTGCCCTGATTCCCAGCAGACCGTCTCCGACCTGTACCGCGCCCATCACTCGTGGTTGACCGGTTGGCTGCGCGTGCGCGTGGACGACCGGCATGACGCCGCCGACCTGGCGCAGGACACCTTCATCCGCGTACTGCAATCGAACGTGGCCGCCACGCTGCGCGAGCCGCGTTCCTATCTGGCGACCATCGCGCGCGGCCTGCTGATCGATCTGTGGCGCCGCCGCGCGCTCGAGCAGGCCTACCTGCAGGTGCTCGAAAGCCTGCCCGAGACGCATCACCCGTCGCTGGAGGAGCAGGCGCTGGTCATGGAGCGGCTGGTCCGCCTGGACCGCATGCTCGACGGCCTGGGCCGCAAGGTCAAGGCGGCCTTCCTGATGGCGATGATCGAGGGCGCCTCCTATCCCGTGATCGCCGCGAGCCTGGGCGTGTCCGTGCGCACCGTGGGCGACTACATGGCGCGCGCCATGGCGCGCTGCTGCGACATGCTGGATTGACCGCGCCATGATCCGGACTGCGAAAGCGCGTGAGCGCGAAGCGGCGCGGCAGGCCGCGCAATGGTTTGCCCGCCTGATGGCGCCGCAGCATGACGAACAGATGCGCGCCGCCTGGCAGCAATGGCTGGAGGCCTGTCCGGAGAATCGCCAGGCCTGGACCAAGGTCGAGGCGGTGCAGCGCTGCTTTTCGGATGTGGCGTGCAAGCAGGTCGCGATGGCGACCCTGCAGGGCACCGACAGCGGGCGCAGGCAGATTTTGCGCCTGGCCGTGGCGGGCGCCGCCTGCCTGCCCCTGGGCATGCTGGCAATGCAGGCGCCGCAGGCCTGGCGTCGTTGGAATGCCGAATTCAGCACCGCGGTCGGGCAGATCTCGCGGTTGCCCTTGCGGGACGGCACGGTGGCCGTGCTGGATACGGACAGCGCCGCCGACGTGGTCTACGACGAGGGCGCAAGCCGGATCCTGCTGCGCAACGGCCGCGTGTATGTCAATGCGGCGGGCGAGCGCGGCGACGCCTCGTTGGCGGTGGTGGTGCAGACCGAATTCGGCGACGTGCATGCCGCGGGCGCTGAATTTGTCGTGTGTGTCGGTGACGGCCATGGCCAGGTGCGGGTCAACGCGCAGGCCGTGCGCGTCGTGCCGCGCGACGGCCGGGCGGGCGCGCGCCAGGTGGACGCGCACCAGTGGGCGGACTTCTCCGCCACCGAGGTCGCGCCGCCGCGTCATGTGCGCAGCGAGTGGTTCGCGGTGTGGCGCACGGGATCGCTGGTGGCGGTCAAGATGCCGCTGGGCCAGTTCGTCGCGCGCCTGCGCGCCTATCGGCCGGGCTGGCTGCTGCTGGATGACAGCCTGGCGGAACTGCCGGTGTCGGGCACATTTCCGCTGGCGAACGCCGATCTTGCCCTGGATGCGCTGGAGAACAGCTACCCGGTCGAGATCCGGCGCATGACGCGCTACGTCACGTGGATCGTTCCCCGCGCCAGGGGGCCGATCCGTTCGGTCTGATACATCTTGTTTCCAATCGAGGTTCCGGTTGGCGAGTCCTGGATCGGCCTACCAGGAAGCCATTCACTCAGCCGGATTTTCCTCGATGCCCCTCTTCACTTCGCCTGTCCAAGCCGCTTCCCCGTCCCGCGCCGTGTTGACGCCCAGGCGGCTGGTCCTGATCCTTGCCGCCGCCTGGTCGTTGCAGACGTCCGTGGCGCACGCGCAGGCCGCGCCGGCCGCCGCCGGCGCTTCGCAGCAGCATTACAGCCTGTCCGCCGGCCCGCTGGTCGACGTCGTCAACCGGTTCGCGAGCCAGGCGGGCATTGCGCTGACGTTCGATGCCGACGCGCTGCGCAATGAGTCATCGTCCGGCGTGCAGGGCAGCTATGGCGTGGAGGACGGACTGCGGCAGGTGCTGGCCGGCACGCGCTGGCAGGCCCGCCGCATGGCCAATGGCGCCTACATCCTGGAGGCGCGCCCGCTGGCCAGCGGCGACGCGACCGTGCTGGCGCCGGTCAGGATCACCGCCCAGGGCTTCAATCCGGCCTCGACCGAAGGCTCGGGCGCCTATGGCGGCTCGGCCACCACGATCTTCAAGGGCGCCCAGTCGGTGCGCGACACGCCGCAGCCGGTGACCATCGTGTCGCGCCAGTTGCTCGACGACCGCAAGCTGCCGGATCTGCACGACGTGCTGCAGAACGTGCCCGGCGTCACCGTCGACTACACCGACAGCGAGCGGGTGAGCTACTACTCGCGCGGCTTCGCCATCGATTCGCTGCAGGTCGACGGCATGAACATGTACCAGGCCGGTTCGAACTTCATCCAGCCCGACACGGCGGTGCTCGACCGGGTCGAGATCCTGCGCGGGTCGGCCGGCATCCTGCGCGGCTCGGGCAATCCGTCGGCGACGGTGAACCTGGTGCGCAAGCGTCCGACGCGCGAGTTCCAGGCCAGCGCCGACGTGACGGTGGGCTCGTGGGACCGCCGCCGCGCCGAGGCCGACATCTCGGGGGCCTTCAACGACAGCGGCACGCTGCGCGGCCGGGTGGTCGCGGTCGCCGACAACAAGGACTTCTTCCAGGATGCCCGCTACGAGCACCGCAAGGTGTTCTACGGCGTGCTGCAGGCAGACCTGACCGACCGCACCACGCTGACCGGGTCGTTCCAGCACACCGAGCTCAAGGCCACCGGCGCCTGGGGCGGGCTGCCGCGCGGTTTCGACGGCTCGGACCTGAAGCTGGGCCGCAGCACCTACCTGGGCGCGGACTGGAACCACTGGAACCGCTACAACGACCAGGCCATGCTCGAACTGGAGCACCGCTTCGACGGCGGCTGGGAAGTGAAGGCGACCGCGATGAACACGCGCTTTCGCTATTTCGACGGCGGCTTCAAGCAGTCGTACATCACCCGCGCCAGCACGACCAATCCCTATCTGTACAACGTCACCACCTCGATCTATCCGAGCAGCGCCAGCGACCAGAACGGCGTTTCGCTGACCGCCAATGGTCCGGTCGAACTGTTCGGGCGCACGCACCACCTGACCCTGGGGGCCGAGAGCAGCTACGTGCGGCAGACCAACTCCAGCGGTTATTTCAATGTGGGGCCGAAGAACAACATCGACATCCGCGACTGGGATCCGTCGAGCACGTATCCGGAGCCGCAGGGCACGACCGGCGGTTCGTTCTACGAAGCCAGCAACAATCGCACCAAGCAGCAGGCGCTGTACGCATTGGGCCGCATCTCGCTGGCCGATCCGCTGACGTTGCTGGTGGGCGCGCGCGCCACGTGGTGGGACTATGAAGTGCTGCAGGGCACGACCCAGTACAGCATCGACCGCGAGATCACGCCGTATGCCGGCCTGGTCTACGACCTCAACGAGAATTTCAGCGTGTACGGCAGCTACAGCGAGATCTTTACGCCGCAGCAAGCCTATGACAGCGGCGGCAATCTGCTGGAGCCGATCCGCGGCGAGGACTACGAGGCCGGCATCAAGGGCGCCTTCTACGATGGCCGCCTGAATGCCGCGCTGTCGGTGTTCCGCATCAACAATGTGGGCCGGGCCATGGACGACGCGGGCAGCGCCAATCCTTGCCTGCCCAATTACCCCACGGGCTATTGCAAGGTCGCCGGCGGCAAGACCCGCAGCGAGGGGTGGGAACTGGAAGTGAGCGGCGAGGTCACGCCCGACTGGCAGATCATGGCCGGGTATACCAACACCCGCACCAAGTACCTGAGCGATTCGACCGCCAGCAACGTCGGCCAGCCGATCCGCACGCTCGACCCGCGCCACCTGCTGCGCGTGTTCACCACCTATCGCCTGCCGGGCCAATTGCGCGGGTTGACGCTTGGCGCCGGGGTGCAGGCCCAGAGCGACACCTACGCCAGCGCGCGCGGCATCACGGCGCGCCAGGCCGGGTTCGCGATCTACAACGCGATGGCGAGTTACGACTTCAACAAGAACCTGCGCCTGCAGCTGAACGTCAACAACATCTTCGACAAGGTCTACTACAAGAAGGTCGACGCCACCGGCATCAGCAACTACTACGGCGACCCGCGCAACGTGATGCTGACGCTGAGCGCGCGCATGTGATGCGGGCGGCCGGCGGCCGGCGGCCGCTGGCTGCCGGCGCGGCGCTAGAACTCGCGCGCGATTGCGGCCGCCCGGACCTTGGCCTGCGCGATGGTGTCCGCGCCCAGGGCGTCCCAGGTGTGCTCGACCATCAGGCGCCGGACGTCCTTGACGCCGATGAACTTCAGCCAGAAGTCGAGGTAGTCGGCCTGGTGCGCGAAGCCGGGGCTGGCCGGGTAGGCGGCGGGATCGTGGCTCTGGCCGCGCACGTGGATCACCAGGGCGCGCGGGATGCTGAGCAGCGGGCTGTAGGCCTGGCCGTCGAAGCCGAACAGCATGCCGCGCTGGCTGACCAGGTCGATGAGCTGCTTGAGCTTGTAGGGATAGTCGAAATTCCACATCGGCACGCCGAGCACGATCCGGTCCGCCTGCTGGAAACGGCCGGCGAGCTCGGTGATGCGGGCCCAGATCGTGGTCTCGGCGTCGTCCAGCGGGGTTTTCGAGACGCCCTTGTACTTGGCGCCGATCGCCCGGCTGTCGAAATCGGGCAAGTCTTCTTCCCACACATTCAAGGTGTCGACCTCGAGACCGGGGTGGGCCTGGCCGCAGGCGGCCAGGAACGACTGGGCGATGGCGATCGACGCCGAGCGGGCGCCGCGAGGCGAAGACACGATGTTCAAGAGACGCATGCTGCGAGGTCCGGAGGTGGGCGGCGCGGGGCAGTCCGCTGCCGACGCGCCCGATGGTTGAATAATTGCAATTGCAATCGTTTGACGGACGATTGTATCGTTGCCCGATGGAATTGCAAATGCAATTGCCGGGACTCCGATGGGACCGTCGTCGCGCGGCGGGCGTGTCCCGACGTCCGGGCCGCATGGCTGGCGGGCGCGGCCGGATTAAGCCTGGACTGAATGGTGATTGCATCCAGGCTAAATCACGGCGAGCGATGCCGTCTCTATAGTGACGGCATCGAATCCAAGGAGTGCCGCCATGCCCGTAGTTGCCCCGTCCGCCGCCTATCCCCGCGCGGTGCTGTTCGACCTGTTGACCGCGCTGCTGGATTCCTGGACGGTATGGAATGCCGCGGCCGGCTCGGAGGCGCGTGGCCGCGCCTGGCGCGCCGAGTATCTGCGCCTGACCTACGGCTGCGGCGCGTACCAGCCCTATGAGCAACTGGTCGAGGCCGCCGCCTCGGCCGTGGGGCTGCCGGCCAGCGCGCCGGCGGCGCTGGAGGCGGGATGGGAGCGGCTGCCGGCCTGGGACGGCGCGCGCGAGTTGTTGCAGGCGCTGCGGCCGCATTGCCGGCTGGGGGTGGTCACCAACTGTTCGCGGCGCCTGGGCCATCGCGCGGCCGCCCTGCTGGGGGTGGACTGGGACGTGGTGGTGACCTCGGAAGAGGCGGGCTACTACAAGCCGGATCCCCGGCCCTACCAACTGGCGCTGGCGCGGCTGGAGATCCCGCCCGCGCAGGCGGCGTTCGTGGCGGGCTCGGGCTACGACCTGTTCGGCACCAGCAAGGTTGGGCTGCGCACCTATTGGCACAACCGTGTGGGCCTGGCCCTGCCTGAAGGCGCGCCGGCGCCGGAGGCGCAGTCGCCGCGATTGGATGACGCGCTGCCGTGGCTGGCCGGGTTCGGGAGCGGGCACTGAGGGCGTATCGGGATTGAACGGAGCCCTGGCCGGGCCGGCAACGGGGCGTCCGGCCTGGCGCGGTACAAAATGTTGCGTACCTTTGGGTCACGCAGGGGGCGGGACTGGCCTTAACATGATTCAGCCGGCATCGTGCCGGCGCACCGACAGGATCGTGGAGGTTGTCATGCAATCAAGAACAATGCTCAAGCGTATCGCTGTAGTCGCGGCAACGGGTGTGCTGGTGGCGGGGTGCGCCACGCAGCAGCAGACCAACACCGCGGTGGGAACCGGGGCGGGCGCGGCCGTGGGGGCCGGCATCGGCGCCCTGATCGGCCATGGCACCGGCGCGGCGGTCGGCGC
Source organism: Achromobacter insuavis (assembly GCF_902859645.1). Classification (GTDB taxonomy): domain Bacteria; phylum Pseudomonadota; class Gammaproteobacteria; order Burkholderiales; family Burkholderiaceae_B; genus Achromobacter; species Achromobacter insuavis. The sequence goes on from NZ_CADIJR010000026.1 coordinate 33,212, forward strand.
CGGCATCGGCGCCGTGGCCGGCGGCCTGATTGGCTACAACTGGAAGGTGGTGAAGGAAGACGTGCAGCAGTCGGGGGCGACCTCGCTGGGCATCGACGTGGTCGAGATGCCGGATGGCAGCCTGAAGGTCAACATTCCGAGCAACGTGTCGTTCGATACCGACAAGACCGCCCTCAAGCCGGCGCTGCTGCCGGTGCTGGACAGCGTGGCGCGCTCGCTCAACCAGCATCCCGAGCTGCGCGCCAAGGTGGTGGGCCACACGGACAGCACGGGCTCGCTGGCGCACAACCAGACTTTGTCGGTGAACCGGGCGCGCAGCGTCACGGACTATCTGTCGCGGCAGGGCGTGGCGGCGACGCGGCTGACGATCGAAGGGCGCGGGCCCAACGACCCGATCGGCGACAACGCCACCGCCGACGGCCGGGCGCTGAACCGCCGGGTCGAGATCTACCTGTACGCGGTCAAGCAGTAGTAGCATGCGGGCGCCGCGCCCGCCGTGCGCCGGCGGCATGCCGCCGGCCGCGATGGCGCGCCGGGCCGTTGCCGGCGCGAACGGCGCGGCGCTCTTTCCTGGCCTTTCCTGGAGTTCGCCATGAGCATGTTTCCCCCTGCCCGTATCGGCACCGACATCGCGGTCGCGGCCCTGTCCGGTTGGCAGGCCGTCGCGATGCGCGACGCGATCGAAAAGCGCTTCCGCTTCGCCAATTTCAACGCCGCCTTCGGGTTCATGGCGCGGGTGGCGATGTTCGCCGAGAAGCTGAACCATCATCCCGAATGGACCAACGTCTACAACCGGGTCGACGTGATGCTGACCACGCACGATGCCGGCGGCGTGACCGAGCTGGACGTGCGCATGGCGCAGTTCATGGACGAGGCCGCCGCGCAGATGGGCGCCACCACGCCGAAAGCGGCGGCGTAGACGGATCAGTCCTCGCGCGCGCCGGATGGGTCGCGCTGGTGCGCGATCAGGCGGTCGAGCATGTCGCCCAGCTGGCGCTGCTCGTCGGCGCTGAGGCAGCCGAAGATTTCCTGGTTGCGGCGCGCGATCAGGTCGATGATGCGCCGGTAGTGGGTATCGCCGGCCGTTGTCAGCGACAGCACTACGCCGCGGCCGTCGGCCGCCGAATCCTTTTTCTCGATCAGGCCGCGTTCGACCAGGGCCTGCGCCGAACGGCTCGCCTGCCCCTTGTTCAGGTTGGCGGCCAGCGCCAGGTCGTTGACCGATAGCGGCGCGTAGCGGCCGATCGCGGCCAGGCAACGCGCTTCGCCCAGCGGGATGCCGCAGTCTTCCAGGTAGGCACGATTCGTGTCGCGGTCGGTGATCTTGTTGATCACGTGCAGGCGGTAGGTCAGGAATCGTTCGAGGGCGGGCGTGGTCACGTCGGGTGGTCGGCGGTGGCGGCGGGATAGTGTGCCACAGGGGCGGCGCAGGCCGCCTCGGCCTGCGCCAGCAGGGCCGTGGCGGCCTGGGCATCGGGCAGGCGCGCCAGCGCCGACAGTCCCAGGATCGACAGGAACAGCGGCGCCTGCGCGGGGCCGACGCGGGTCAGGGTCTGCGCCATCAGGGTGTAGACCTGGTCCAGTTCATCGTTGCTCATGCTTGCGGCTCCTGCGGCGCGGGTTCGATCATCGGGTAGTAAGGCGCCAACGCGGCGCGCAGGACGCGCTCGTCCGCCGTGGCCCAGCGGCCGAGCACGTAGCCGTCCGGCCGCAGCAGCCAGACCGTGCCGGGCTGGGCGCCGAAGCGCTCGCGCAGGTGGCGGTGCGGGTCGCGCCAGGCGCCGGGCGCCGGTCCGTCCACGGCGATGGCCTGCAACGGCCGCGGGCTTTGCCGGGTGGCGGCCGCGAGCGCCTGCAGGTTCCGGGCCGCGGCGGCATCGGGGGCGCAGGCCAGCAGCACGAAGCCCTGGCCGAAGCAGGCGCTGAGGTAGCGCGGCGCCGCGTCGGCATCGGCCAGCAGCAGGTCGGGCGCGGGCTGTCCGGGGGCGGCGGCAGGATGTTGGTCCTGTGCGCCGTCGGCCAGGTTCAGCGGCGAGCCGTCATACGAGATGGGCGCGGACTGGCGCGGGTTGATCAGCGGGCGCGCGCGCTCGTCGGTCAGCGCCAGCCGCAGCGCGGCTTCGCGCATCAGGCGGAAGCCGAAATCCGGCGGCGCCATGAATTCGGTGCTCTTGGCGCCGTAGGCCAGGTTCTGGCGGGTGGCGTGGACGCGCTCGCCGCTGTAGCTGTCGAGCAAGTGTTCGGACGCCTGGCCGCGCAGCACCCAGGCCAGTTTCCAGGCGAGGTTGCCGGCGTCGTCCAGTCCGGAGTTCAGGCCCCGCACGCCGAAGATCGGCACCAGGTGGGCGGCGTCGCCCGCGAACAGCACGCGGCCGTGGCGGTAGCGCTCCAGCGTCAGGCATTTGGCGTTGTAGAGGGAGATCCAGAGCGGCTTCCACGGCGCCGTCTCGCCAATCATGTCGAGGTGGCTCTGCACCCGCGGCAGCACGTTCTCGGGCTTGACCGCCTCGGCGGCATCCTCGTCGTCGCGGATCTGGTAGTCGACGCGCCAGACGTTGCCGGGCTGGCGGTGCATCAGCAGGGTGGAGCCGGGATTGGAGGGCGGATCGAACCAGGCCAGCCGTTCGACGGGGCGGTCGGACGCCTGTTCGATATCGACGATCACGTAGCGGCCTTCGTACTGCATGCCTTCCAGCTTCAGGCCCAGCGCGTCGCGCACGCTGCTGCGGCCGCCATCGCAGGCCACCAGCCAGTCGGCGCGCACGGCGTGGCGCTGGCCGTCGATCTCGGCCTCGACGTCCACGCCGTCGGGGCCCGGCCGCACCGCGATGGCGCGGGCGGACCATTGCAGTGTTGCGTGGCCGGGCTGACGCAGCATGGCCTGGTGCGCGTATTCCTCGACGAAGTACTGCTGGATGTTGACCATGGGCGCGAAGCGCTGCGTCGGGTCGTGCGGCATTTCGAAGTGCAGCACTTCGCGGTCGCGGTAGTAGCTGCGGCCGCCGCTCCAGGGCAGGCCGGTGGCGGTCAGCGCCGCGTCGGCGCCGGCCCAGCCCAGGATTTCCTGCGAGCGGCGCGAGATGCAGATGGCGCGGCTGCCGCTGCAATAGCCGTCGTCGGCCTCGAGCGTGAGCGAGGCAATGCCGTAATGCGCCAGCAGCGTGGCCAGGGTGAGCCCGACCGGACCGCCGCCGACGATCAGGACGGGCACGCGGGCGGGTGGCGTCATGGTGTCTCCGGGATATTGGTTGTTTACGCAACTATATCGCCGAGTTAGTTGTGTGCGCAACTATTTCGTCGGATCAAAAAAAACCCGCCGGGGCGGGCGGGTTCTTCTGACGGGGCGGTGAAGCTCAGTTGCGCACGTAGTAGATGCGCATGGCCTGCTGCTTCTGGCCGCCGTCCATGACGCGCAGCACCACGACCTTGGGGCTGAAGCCGTCGGGCAGCTTCAGCTGGCCCAGCGCGTAGTCGTAGCGGTCGACGTTGAGGGTCGGGCCTTCCGGGGTGATGGTGGCGGCGCGGCCGTTGGGGTAGCTGCCGTCGATGGAGAAGGTGAGCGTGCCCTTGAACGGCGCGCCATTGCGCTCTTCGCGCATCACCAGCACCTGGTAGTCGAGCAGGCCGGGCTGGCGCTTGAAGGTGGCCGAGCGGATGCCCAGGTTGCCGCCGCGGGGATCGGGCGGCATGGCGTCCTGGAACAGGACCAGTTCCTTGTTCAGGGTTTCCAGCTTGGCGCGAGTGTCGGCCAGGTCGGTGGTGAGTTTTTCGTGGCCGGACTTGTTGGCGTCGCGCTGCTGCGTGGCTTCTTCGAGCTGGCTTTGCAGGCGCTGGTTCTCGAGCTTGGAGGCGCTCAGTTCGCTGTGCAACTGCTCGGATTGTTCCACGGTCAGCCGTTGCGGGCCGTAGTTGGTCTGCAGGAAGAGCACGCCGCCCGCGCCCAGGGCGATGCCCACCAGCAGCAGGACCAGCCAGCGCGGCATGCGGCGCGTGCGTTGGCCGGGTTGGTATACGGAGGGCTTGAATACGGCCCGTTGCGATCTTCCAAACATCCCCATTCCTAGAAAACGTCCTGTGTGTTGCCTGGCCGGGCGCCGCGCGCACTGGCCAAAGCGTCAGAGAATACCCGGTTAACCCGGGGCGATGGGCGCGCGGACAAGCCTCGTTGCGCACCTTGATATTGTGAAATATGTGGGCATTGGCCGGGCCTCACCGCGTGCCGGCACGGAGTTCGGCGTCGAGGTCGGCCAGCCGCTGGGGGGTGCCGATGTCGGCCCATCGGCCGGCGTGGCGGGCGCCGCGGACGCGGTCCTGTTCCATGGCTTGCCGGAGCAGGGGCGCGAGCCGCGCGGCGGTGCCGTGGGCAATGTCCGCGAACAGCATGGGATGGTAGACGCCGATGCCGGAAAAGGTCAAACGGGCCTCGCCGCCGTCCTCGACCCGGCCGTCGGCCGTGAGGGTGAAATCGCCATCCGGGTGCTGCGGCGGGTTGTCGGCCATCAGCAGCCAGGCGCCGGCGGGCGGCAGCGCGGCCGCCAGGGCCGGCGCGGCGGCGGGATCCCAGTCGCACCAGATGTCGCCGTTGATCACCAGGAACGGGTCAGGCCCCAGCAGCGGCAGCGCCTGGGCGATGCCGCCGGCGGTTTCCAGGGCGGTGGCCTCGGGCGAGTAGCGGATCCGCAGGCCGAAGGCCGCGCCGTCGCCCAGCGCGCGCTCGATCTCGTGGCCGAGCCAGGCGTGGTTGATGACCACGTCCTGGAAGCCGGCCGCGGCCAGCCGATCCAGGTGCCAGGCGATCAGGGGCTTGCCGCCCACCGGCAGCAGCGGCTTGGGCAGGCGGTCGGTCAGCGGGCGCATGCGTTCGCCGCGGCCCGCGGCAAGGATCATGGCCCGCATCAGAAGGTGTATCCGACGCTGACCTGCCGGTCGTCGAGCTGGTCCAGCAGGCGCAGCAGGGGCGTGAAGACGCCATAGCGCTGCGCCACCTGGCGCACGTAGCCGTTCACGCGGGGCATGTGGGCCAGGTAGTGGGCCTTGCCGTCGCGGTGGTTCAGACGGGCGAAGACGCCCAGGATCCGCAGGTTGCGCTGCAGGCCCATCCATTCATAGGCGCGATGGAATTCGGCGAAGTCGGCGTCGACCGGCAGGCCGGCGGCGCGCGCCATTTCCCAGTAGCGGATGGCCCAGTCGAGCTGTTGCGGCTCTTCCCAGGTGGTGCGGGCGTCCGTCACCAGCGACGCCAGGTCATAGGTGATGGGGCCGGCCAGGGCGTCCTGGAAGTCGATGACGCCGGGATTGGGGCCGTATTGCGGCTGGTCGCAGACCATCAGGTTGGGCGAGTGGTAATCGCGGTGCACCAGCACGGTGGGCTGGTTGCCGTTGCTGGCCGAGAGCAGCGCGAAGATTTTTTCCAGGGCCTGCGCGGTCTTGTCGTCGAGCGTGGCGCCATGGTGCTTCTGCACGTACCACTCGGGGAACAGCTTGAGTTCGTCGGCCAGCCGCCCGGTGTCGTACCGGGCCAGGCCGGTGGTCCGGGCCTGCTGCAGGCGCACCAGCGCCGCCAGGGCGTCGCGGTACATCGATTGCAGGCGGGCGTCGTCCACGCCGTCCTGGATGCGCTGGTAATAGGTCTGCTCGCCCAGGTCGGACAGCAGCAGCAGGCCCTGGTCGAGGTCCTGCGCGATCACGTCGGGCACGTTCAGGCCGGCGTCGCGCAGCAACTGGTCCACGTGCAGGAACGGGCGGCAGTCCTCATGCTGGGGCGGCGCGTCCATCACGATCAGGGTGCGGCCGGCGGCGTCCAGGCGGAAATAGCGGCGGAAACTGGCGTCGGCGGAAGCGGGGCGCAGGCTGTCCACCGCCAGTCCCAGGGCGGCGGGCAGGCCTTGCAGCCAGGCGCGGATCTGCTCCAGGCGGGGGTCATGATCGTTTTTCAAGGAAGATCCGTGTCAGAAGGGCAATATTGCGGAAAATTGGGTTGCGCGCACATAAGGCTGGGCGTCTGGCGCGGCTTCTCTATAATACCGGCTCGTTTCCGTTAGCATGGGCCCTTGCCGGGCGCCCTTGCCTGGTTCCCCCATCGTCAAAAAGGGCTGTTTTCACTCGTGCGCAAGGTTCGGTGGTTGATCCTATCTGCTATCAGCGTCGCCGGGGCCGTTCAGGCCCAGGGCAGCCAAGGTTCGGCTCCCTCGTCGACGTCGATCACCGCGGCCCCTGAGCTGCGCACATCCCCCGGGCTGCGGGTGCACCGCCTGCCCGACGGGAACATTCCCGCCTATATGGAAGCGGACTCCATCGAGGGGGATCCGGATTCCGACCTGACCCTGACCGGCGCGGCCCAGGTGCGCCGCATCGACGGCGTCATCAAGGGCGACCGGATCAATTACCGCAAGGACACCGGCGAGGTGGACGTGCAGGGCAACGCGCGCATGATGCGCGACGGCACTCTGGTCACCGGCCCCAACGCCAAGTTCAACGTCGACAAGTATTCCGGCGAAGTCGAGAAACCGAATTTCTGGCTGGGCGCCACCGGCGGTTTCGCCGTGGCCGAACACGCCGACATCTTCAGCAAGTCGCAGATGCGGCTGCATACGGTCACCTACAGCGGCTGCTCGTGCGAGACGCCGTCGTGGTACATCAAGGCCAAGACGGTCGACATCGACTTCGACGAAAACGAAGGCGTGGCCCGCAACGGCGTGCTGTATTTCAAGGACGTGCCGATCCTGGCATCGCCCTACATGACCTTCCCGGTCAAGAAGGAACGCAAGTCGGGTTTCCTGATGCCGACGTACGGCACCACCAGCAAGGGCGGTTTCGACTTCTCGCTGCCGTACTACCTGAACCTGGCGCCGAACTACGATGCCACGATCCAGCCGCGTTACTTCTCCAAGCGGGGGCTGCAGATGGGGGGCGAATTCCGCTATCTCCTGCCGAACTCCACCGGCAGTCTGTACGGTGCCTTTCTGCCCAACGACACCATTACCGGTGAGAACCGCTGGATGTACTGGTGGCGTCATCAGCAGTTACTCTCGAATGGGTTCTACGCCGATTGGGATGTCGCCAAGGTCTCGGACGACAACTATTTCCGGGATATTTCCCAATTGGGTCTGAATCAGGCCTCCACAACCTATCTGCCTCAGCGTGCGCGGGTGGGCTGGGGGTCGACCTACTGGAGCGCGTACGCTCAAGTCTACAAATATCAGACCTTGCAAGATCCGGATGCACTGCTGACGCCGCCTTACGACAAAGAACCGGAAATTTATCTGCGCGGCGCGCGCTACGACTGGGGTGGTTTCGACGTGGATTGGACGTCCACGGCGGTGCGCTTTAGCAAGCCTTTGCTGCTAGGCCGGCGCAATGGTCCCAACGGGGACCGTCTGCAGAGCTATCCCTCGGTGTCGTATCCGATCGTTCGCCCAGGTTGGTTTGTTGTGCCTAAGGTCGGGGTGAACTACACCCAATATCAAACCAATTGGTACAGCGGTGATTGGCTTGGCCTGAACTCGGGGACGGCAAATGCAGGCACGGCTTTTGGCTACCCACGCTCTCAGTCGCGTACGGTGCCGATTATGTCGCTTGATACCGGGCTGATCTTCGAACGGGACACTACGCTGTTCGGCAAGGCATCGACGCAGACCCTGGAGCCGCGGTTGTACTACTTGCGAGTGCCGTACCGCGATCAGTCAAAAATCCCGGTTTACGACACCTCCCTGTCCGACTTCAGCTTCTCGCAGGCGTTCGACGAGAATATCTATACCGGTGGCTGGGACCGTATTTCCAACGCCAACCAGTTGACTGCCGCGCTGACGACGCGCTGGCTCGACGCCTCCACCGGCTTCGAGCGCGCGTCACTGGCGGTGGCGCAGCGGCTGTACTTCGCTGACCAGCAAGTGACGCTGCCGGGCGAGACGCCGCGCGAGAACGTGCGTTCCGATTTCCTGGTGGGCGCCAGCGCCGCGCTGACCGACACGTTCACGACTGACGTGGCGGCGCAGTACAACCCCTATGACAACCGCTGGTCGCGCACGTTGCTCAGCGGCCGCTGGTCGCCGCAGCGCCTGACCACGGTGGCGCTGGCCTATCGTTACCAGCGCGACCCGCAGACCGGCGTGGCCTACCAGCCGCAAGGCCAGAACCAGATCAGCCTGGCCGTGCAATGGCCGTTCACCAAGCGCTGGTATGGCGTGGGCCGCGTCGATTACTCGCTGCGCAATGGCCCGTCCAGCACGGTCAGCGGCACCACCGATTCCCCGCGTATCACGCAGGCCATCGCCGGCCTCGAATACAAGGGCGATTGCTGCTGGGTCGGCCGGATGGTGTTCCAGCGCTACGCTGTGTCCGCCACTGACGCCAACACGGCGCTGTTCTTCCAGCTGGAGCTGACCGGACTGGGTTCTCTGGGAACCGATCCGATGAACCTGCTGAACAGAAGTATCCCCGGTTACTCGCGCATCACCCCGCCTGTGCCTGCCGGGACCACATTTGAAAGGTATGAATGATGCGTAGGTTGCACTCTTTGCGTCGCTTCTCCGGCAACGCGCTGTTGCTGGCCGTTTGCGCCGCTTTCTCCGCCGCGCACGCGGCCGAGCCGAATGGCAAGGGCGCCAAGAATGCGCCGGCCGCGCAGAAAGCCGCGCCGCCCGTCGCCGGAGAGCAGTTCGTCGACGGCATTGCGGCCGTGGTCGACAAGGACGTGATCACCCTGCGCGAATTGCGCGACGCGTCGCTGCGTATTGCCGGTGAGCTGAAGACGCGCGGCATCCAGGTGCCCGACGACAAGACCCTGCAGCACCAGGTGCTGCAGCGGCTCATCATGGAGCGGGTGCAGCGTCACGAGGCCGATCGTCTCGGCATCCGCGTCGACGATGCCCAGGTCGATCAGGCCATCAAGACCATCGCCGAGCGCAACAAGATCAGTGCGGCGCAACTGCGCCAGGAAATCGAGAAGTCCGGCACGACCTGGGACAGCTACCGCAAGTCCCTGAAGGACGAGATCCGTTCCGATCGCCTGCGCCAGCGTGCGGTCGACTCCAACATCGTCATTTCCGACGCCGAGGTCGACGCCTTCCTGAAGGACCAGCGCCGCAATCCGGCGTTCGCCGCCGCGCCCCAGTCGGCGCAGCAGGCCCAGCCGCAACCGCAGCCGGAAGCCGCGCCCGAGCAGGCCGCCGCGCCGGCCGGCCCGATGCTTTACGCCGTGGCGCAGATCCTGGTGCGCGTGCCGGAAGGCTCGTCGCCCGACCAGCTGGCCGCGTTGCGCAAGAAGGCCGAGGACCTGCTGGCGCGCGCCAAGCGCGGCGATGATTTCGCCAGCCTGGCGGCCGCCAACTCGGACGGCCCCGAAGCCCTGCAGGGCGGCGTCATGGGCGTGCGTCCGCTGGACGGCTGGCCCGACCTGTTCGCCAAGGCCCTCGGCAACCTGCAGAAGGGCCAGGTCTCGACGCTGCTCCAGAGCGGCAACGGCTTCCACATCCTCAAGGTGATGGACCGCGGCACCGCGCAACCGGCGCCCAGCCGCACCGCCCGCGCGCCCGCACCGGCGCCCGCGCCGCAGCCGCGTCCGCAACCCCAGGCCCAGGCGCCGCAGGGTCCGGTCGAAGTGATGCAGACGCACGCGCGCCACATCCTGATCAAGACCTCGACGGTCATGAGCGATGAGCAGGCCCGCCAACGCCTCGAACAGGTGCGTCAGCGCCTGGTGGCCGGCGACGCCAAGTTCGCCGACATGGCGCGCCAGTACTCGCAGGACGCGACCGCGCCGCAGGGCGGCGATCTGGGTTGGCTCAACCCGGGCGAAACCGTGCCGACCTTCGAGGCCGCGATGAACGCGCTCAAGCCGGGCGAGATCAGCCAACCCATCCAGACGCCGTTCGGCTGGCACCTGATCCAGGTCGAAGAGCGCCGCCAGCACGACGCCACCGACGACCTGGCCCGCATGAAGGCCCGCCAGACCCTGTTCGAGCGCCGCGCCCAACCCGCTTTCGAAGATTGGCTGGACCAGCTGCGCGCCCAGGCGTACGTGGATAACCGTCTCGAGAAGCAGGACCGTATCAACCAGAACAACCGCTGATCACAGCCCGGGCTTTTCATGTCTCAACACCAGGCGCGCAAGCGCTTTGGCCAGAACTTCCTGACCGACGAGAGCGTGGTCGAGTCGATCGTGCGGGCGGTCAACCCCGCCCGCGGCGATACCGTGGTCGAGATCGGTCCGGGCCTGTCGGCGCTGACGCGGCCGCTGCTCGAGCGGCTCGATCACCTGACCGCGGTCGAGATCGACCGCGATCTGGCGGCGCGCCTGCGCAAGCAGTTCGAGGAAGGCCGCCTGACCGTGGTCGAGGCCGACGCGCTGACGGTGGACTTCTCGCAGTTCGGCGCCGGGCTGCGGGTGGTGGGCAACCTGCCCTACAACATCTCCAGTCCGCTGCTGTTTCACCTGATGACCTGGGCCGATCATGTCCGCGACCAGCATTTCATGCTGCAGCGGGAAGTGATCGACCGCATGGTGGCGCAACCCGGCAGCGGCGATTTCAGCCGCCTGTCCGTGATGCTGCAGTCGCGCTATCGCATGCACAAGCTGTTCGACGTGCCGCCCGAGGCGTTCGATCCGCCGCCCAAGGTGGTGTCGGCCATCGTGCGCATGGTGCCGCTGCCGGCCGAACGCCTGCGCCCGGTCAGCGCGCGCGCCTTCGAGACCGTGGTGGCCCGCGCCTTCTCGCAGCGCCGCAAGATGCTGCGTCGGGTGCTGGCCGACTGGGCGCCGCAGGTGCCCTGGGAAGCGCTGGACATCGCGCCCACCGCGCGCGCCGAGGATATCTCGGTGGACCGCTACATCCGTCTGTCGGACGCGCTGGTCGAGGCCGGCGTGCTGCAGCGCGGTTGATGCCGCAATCCCCAAAAAAAGCCCGCGTCGAGCGGGCTTTTTTTTGTGGCGCCGCGTTGTGCCGTGGCTACAGCATGCGCTTCTGCGCCGCCATCCACAGTTGCATCACGTCGCGGGCGCGATCGTGCAGCAGCCGCTCGGCATCGGCCAGGGCCTGTTGCAACGTGATGGGACCCGGCGCCAGGCTGAAGGCGGCGCTGATGCCGCCCGCGTGGAGCGCTTCGTAGCCTTCGCCCAGCGAGCCGGCCAGCGCCACCACCGGCACGCCGGCCTGGTGCGCGATGCGGGCCACGCCCGCGGGCGTCTTGCCGCGCAGGGTCTGCGCGTCCATGCGGCCTTCGCCGGTGAAGGCGAGCGTGGCGCCCTCCATGGCCTGCGCCAGGCCGCCGAGTTCGGCGACGATCTCGACGCCGGGGCGGAAGTGCGCGTTCAGGAAGGTCTTGGCGGCGAAGCCGAGACCGCCGGCCGCGCCCGCGCCAGCGTCATCGCGGCGATCGCTGCCCAGCTGGCGCGCACAGACGTCGGCGAAGTGGCCGAGCATGGCGTCCAGCGCCAGCACCTGTTCGGGCGTGGCGCCTTTCTGCGGACCGAAGATGTGGGAGGCGCCCTGCGGTCCGCACAGCGGGTTGTCGACGTCGGAGGCGATGACGATGCGCGTCTTCGCCAGCCGCGGATCGAGGCCGCGCGGGTCGATGCTGGCCAACTGCCCCAGCGCGCCGCCGCCCGGCGGCAGGCTGCGGCCGTCCTGGTCGAGCAGGCGCAGGCCCAGCGCGGTCAACATGCCGGCGCCGCCGTCATTGGTGGCGGAGCCGCCCAGGCCCAGGATGATGCGTTCGGCGCCGGCGTCCAGCGCCGCCAGGATCAGCTCGCCCACGCCATGGCTGCTGGCGCGCATCGGGTCGCGCTTGGCCGGCGCGATCAGTTCCAGCCCGGCGGCCGCGGCCATCTCGATGATGGCAGTGCCGTCTTCGAGCAGGCCCCACACGGCGTCGACCTTGTGGCCCAGCGCGTCGTTGACGGTGCGCTCGCGCGCCTGGCCGCCGGCGGCCGCCAGCACCGCCTCGACCGTGCCTTCGCCGCCGTCGGCCATCGGGATGCAGACGGTCTGCGCCCCGGGGCAGGCGGCCTTGACGCCGCGGGCGATGGCCGCGGCCGCGTCCGGCGCGGAAACGCTTTCCTTGAAAGAGTCGGGTGCGATGACAATTTTCACGAGGCCTGCCACGGTTCGTTGGGGACGGGATGTCGATCATGATACCCGCGTGTCCGCCGCCGTCGTACCATAGCGCTTTCGTTGTTCATGTGAGAGTGGATCGCCATGCCTGTATTGCGCCGCACCAAAATTGTCGCCACCCTGGGGCCCTCGACGTCGACGCCGGAACGCATCGACGCCATGATCAAGGCCGGCCTGGACGTGGCGCGGCTGAACTTCTCGCACGGCAGCGCCGACGACCATCGCGAGCGCGCCCGCCTGGTGCGCGAGAGCGCCGCGCGGCAGGGCCGCTTCGTCGCCATCATGGGCGACCTGCAGGGCCCCAAGATCCGCATCGCGCGCTTCACCGACAAGCTGGTGCAGCTGCAGGTGGGCCAGCCGTTCACGCTGTCGCGCGTGCATCCGAAAGAGGCCGGCACGGCCAGCATCGTCGGCATCGACTATCCCGAGCTGGTGACGGACTGCCGCGTCGGCGACGAGCTGCTGCTCGACGACGGCCGCGTGGTGCTGGTGGTTGACCGCGTCGAGGGCGACGAGGTCCACACCACCGTCACGGTCGGCGGCCCGCTGTCCAACAACAAGGGCATCAACCGCCGCGGCGGCGGCCTGTCGGCGCCGAGCCTGACCGACAAAGACCGCGTCGACATCAAGCTGGCCGCTGAAATGCAGCTGGACTTCGTGGCGGTGTCGTTCCCGCGCTATGGCAGCGACATCGACGAGGCGCGCGAACTGCTGCGCGCCGCCGGCAGCGAAGCCTGGATCATCGCCAAGATCGAACGCGCCGAAGCGGTGGCCGACGACGAAGCGCTGGACGCGCTGATCCGCGCCAGCGACGGCGTGATGGTGGCGCGCGGCGACCTGGGCGTGGAAGTGGGCGACGCAGAATTGGTCGGCATCCAGAAGCGCATCATCCAGCACGCCCGTACCCTGAACAAGGTGGTGATCACCGCGACCCAGATGATGGAGTCGATGATCTCCAGCCCGATCCCGACGCGCGCCGAAGTGTCGGACGTGGCCAACGCGGTGCTGGACTACACCGACGCGGTGATGCTGTCGGCGGAAAGCGCGTCGGGCGCCTATCCGGTCGAGACGGTGCAGGCCATGGCTCGCGTCTGCCTGGGCGCGGAAAAGCATCCCACCAGCACGCAGTCGCATCACCGCCTGGGCGAGACCTTCACGCGCTGCGACGAAACCATCGCGCTGGCGGCCATGTACGCGGCCAACCATTTCCCGGGCGTCAAGGCCATCATCGCGCTGACCGAAAGCGGCCATACGCCGCTGATCATGTCGCGCATCCGCTCGGGCGTGCCGATCTACTGCTACAGCCCGCACAGCATCACGCAGAACCGCGTGACGATGTTCCGCGGCGTCTACACCATTCCGTTCGCGCCGTCGGACTACGAGCCGGCCGACCTCAGCAACGCCGCCATCGACGAACTGAAGAAGCGCAATCTGGTGAAAGAGGGCGACTGGGTCATCCTGACCAAGGGCGACTTCTACCGCGACAGCGGCGGCACCAACGGCATGAAGATCCTGCTGGTGGATTGAGCGGTCCCGTGGCGCGCCGGGCCTGCAAGCAGGCTTCGCGCGCCGTTCAACCGAAGAACCAGTAGCACACGCCGATGGCCGCCAGCACGCCGGCCAGGTCGGCCACCAGCGCGCAACCCACCGCATGGCGCGCGCGCAGGATGCCGACCGAGCCGAAATACACCGCCAGCACGTAGAAGGTGGTTTCGGTGCTGCCTTGCACCACCGCGGCCAGCAGCGCGGGGAAACTGTCCACGCCGAAGTGTGTCATGGTCTCGAGCATCATGGCGCGCGCCGCGCTGCCCGAGAACGGCTTGACCAGCGCGGTCGGCAGCGCGTCGACGAAGCGCGTGTCCCAGCCGGCATTGGCGGCCAGCCAGCGGATGCCGTCGAGCAGGAAATCCAGCGCGCCCGAGGCCCGCAGCACGCCGACCGCGCACAGCATCGCCACCAGATAGGGCAGCAGGCTCTTGGCGATGTCGAAGCCTTCCTTGGCGCCTTCGATGAAGGCCTCGTAGACCGGCACCTTCTTCCAGGCGCCGACGATGAGGAAGGCCAGCAGGATGCCGAACAGGGCCAGGTTGCCCATCAGCGACGACAGCGCGGCGATGGCGCTGGCCGACATGCTGGCCAGCAGCGCCATGAAGCCGCCCATGACCAGCGCCGCGCCGCCCAGCCACAGCATCACGACGGGATCGATCAGGCGCAGGCGCTGGCATGCCGCCACCGCCAGGAAACCGGCCAGCGTCGACGCGCTGGTGGCCAGCAGGATCGGCAGGAACACCAGGGTGGGGTCGGGCGCGCCCTGCTGCGCGCGGAACATGAACAGCGTCACCGGCAGCAGCGTCAGCGACGAGGCGTTGAGCACCAGGAACAGGATCTGGGCGTTGCTGGCGGTGTCGGGCCTGGGGTTGAGCGATTGCAGTTCGCGCATGGCGCGCAGGCCGATGGGCGTGGCGGCATTGTCCAGGCCCAGGCCGTTGGCGGCGAAGTTGAGCGTGATCAAGCCGATCGCGGGGTGGTTGCGCGGCACCTCGGGCATCAAGCGCGCGAACAGCGGCCCCAGCAGCCGCGCCAGCCGTTCCACCAGCCCGGCGCCCTCGGCGATGCGCAGGAACCCCAGCCACAGCGTCAGCGTGCCGAACAACAGCACCATCACCTCGACCGACACCCGCGCCATGTCGAACAGGCTGGCGACCATGGCGCGGAACACGTCCGGGTCGCCGATGGCCAGCCAGCGGTATAGCGCGGCCGCGGCGGCAGTCAGGAAGAAGCCCAGCCAGAGTTTGTTCAGCATGCGGTGTGTGCCCGGATAGCGATTGGATTGCGCACCAGCGCGGGGAGGCCCATTGTCGCAGAGTCGGACCGGTGGGGTTTGGCCCCGATGGCCCAATTCTGGTACTTTGCCCTGATATGCCCAGTGGCATCGAACGAGAGGGGAGCACATGGATTTCAACGCATGGCGCCGGCGCCGCATCTCCGAACCCGCGTACCGCTGGGCGCGCAACGCGATGCCGCCGCTCTCGGCCACCGAGCGCGAGGCCATCGAGGCCGGCGACACCTGGTGGGAAGCCGATCTGTTCACCGGCAATCCCGACTGGCGCAAGCTGCTGGACGTGCCCGCCGCCGCCCTGACGCCGGATGAGCAACGCTTCATCGACGGCCCGGTGGCGCAGCTGTGCGCCATGCTGGACGAATGGGACATCACCTGGCATCGGCGCGACCTGCCGCCCGAGGTCTGGGCCTTCCTGAAGGCGCAGCGCTTCTTCGGCATGATCATTCCCAAGCGCCACGGCGGCCTGGGGTTCTCGCCCTACGCGCATTCCGAGGTGGTGCGGCGTATCTCGGCCTATTCGATCACCGCCGGCGTCACGGTCATGGTGCCCAACTCGCTGGGGCCGGGCGAGCTGCTGATGCAGTTCGGCACCCAGGCCCAGCGCGACTACTGGCTGCCGCGCCTGGCCGACGGCCGCGAGGTGCCGTGCTTCGGCCTGACCAGTCCCGAGGCCGGCTCGGATGCCGCCTCCATGGTCGATACCGGCGTGGTCTGCCGCCAGGTGGTGGACGGCCGCGAGCTGATCGGCGTGCGCCTGAACTGGCACAAGCGCTACATCACGCTGGGGCCGGTGGCCACGGTGCTGGGGCTGGCGTTCAAGATGTCGGACCCCGACGGCATCCTGGGCGAGGCGCGCGACATCGGCATTTCCGTGGCGCTGGTGCCGACCGACGCGCCGGGCGTCGAAATCGGCCGCCGCCACCTGCCGGCGATGCAGGTGTTCCAGAACGGGCCCAATCGCGGCCGCGACGTGTTCGTGCCGCTGGACGCGCTGATCGGCGGCGTCGAGCGCGCCGGCCATGGCTGGCAGATGCTGATGAGCGCGCTGGCGGCGGGCCGCGGCATTTCATTGCCGTCGCTGTCGGCCGCGGCGTGCGTGATGAGCGCGCACGCCACCGGCATGTACGCGCGGGTGCGCGAGCAGTTCGGCATCCCCGTCGGCAAATTCGAAGGCGTGCAGGAAAAGCTCGCCAGCCTGGCGGGCAATGCCTACCTGGTGGAAGCGGCCCGGCGCCTGACCTGCGCGGCGCTGAACCAGGGCGTGAAGCCGGCGGTGGTGTCGGGCATCATGAAATACCACGCCACCGAGCGCATGCGGGTGTCGGTCAACGACGCCATGGACGTGCATGCCGGCCGCGCGGTGATCGACGGACCCAGCAACTACCTGGGCGCGCTGTACCGGGCGGTGCCCATCGCCATCACGGTCGAGGGCGCCAACATCCTGACGCGCAACCTGATCATCTTCGGCCAGGGCGCGATCCGCGCCCATCCCTACCTGATGCCGGAGATCCTGGCGCTGGGCAATCCCGATGAAGAGCGCGGCATGGAAGTGTTCCATGACGTGTTCTGGCGCCACCTGCGCCATACCGGCATGAACACGCTGCGCGCCATCGGCCGCGCCTGGACCGGCGGCGTGCTGGCGCCGTCGCCGGTGTCCGGTCCCACCGCCGGCCATTACCGCCGGCTGGGCCGCTATGCGGCCGGCTTCGCGCTGCTGGCCGACGCCACGCTGGCGCGGCTGGGCGGCGGCCTCAAGCGCCGCGAGATGATCTCGGCGCGGCTGGGCGACATCCTGGCCGAGCTGTACCTGCTGTCGGCCGTGCTCAAGCGCTGGGAGGACGAAGGGCGCAAGCACGACGACCTGCCGCTGGTGCGCTGGTGCATGGAACAGGGCTATGCCGAGATCGAGAAGCGCATGGACCAGGTGCTGTCGAACCTGCCGGGCCGGCCGCTGGCCTGGGCGCTGCGCGCGGCCATCCTGCCGTTGCGGCTGGCCAAGGGGCCGGGCGATGCGCTCAGCCGCGAATGCGCGGAACTGCTGCTCAAGCCGTCGCCGACCCATGTGCGGCTGGCGGCCGACCTGCAGCGCGTGTCAGGCAGCGGCGGCCAGGGCGATGCCGATCCGCTGGCGCTGCTGACCCGCGCCTTCGCCCTGGTGGACGCGGTGCAGCCGATCCGCGACCGGCTGCGCCAGTCGGGCGTGCGCGATTGGCGCGAGGCGCACCGGCACGGC
This sequence comes from Achromobacter insuavis, assembly GCF_902859645.1. GTDB lineage: Bacteria > Pseudomonadota > Gammaproteobacteria > Burkholderiales > Burkholderiaceae_B > Achromobacter > Achromobacter insuavis. Next base: position 50,397 of record NZ_CADIJR010000026.1, read on the forward strand.
GCCATCACGGCGACGCAGGCCGCGCAACTCGAAGAGGCCGAGGCGATCGTGTCGCGCGTGCTGCAGGTAGACGATTTCGCGCCCGAGGAATTGTCGCCGCGGGACGATCAGTCGTCCTGATTCGGGTCCATGCCCGGGAACAGGATTTCGGTGAAGCCGAACTTCGAGAAATCCTGGATCCGGGAAGGATAGAGTCGGCCGATCAGGTGGTCGCATTCATGCTGCACCACGCGGGCGTGGAAGCCCTCGGCCTCGCGGTCGATGTCACGGCCGTAGGGATCCTTGCCCTGGTAGCGGATGTGGCGGTAGCGCGGCACCAGGCCGCGCAGCCCCGGCACCGACAGGCAGCCTTCCCAGCCGTCTTCCATGTCGTCGGACAGCGGCGTGATGACCGGATTGCACAGGATCGTCTGCGGCACCGCCGGCGCGTCGGGATAGCGCTCGTTGCGGTCGAAGCCGAAGATGACCAGCTGCAGGTCCACGCCGATCTGCGGCGCGGCCAGGCCCACCCCTTGCGCCGCCGCCATGGTCTCGAACATGTCTTCGATCAGGGCGTGCAGTTCGGGGGTATCGAAGCGCTCGACCGGCGGCGCGATGCGCAGCAGCCGGGGATCGCCCATTTTGAGGATGGAGTGGATCATGGCGATGGCGGGTGGGGTTCAGTCCACCCTTCCTTTCTTCTGGATGAACTCGATCTTGTAGCCGTCCGGGTCCTCGACGAAGGCGATCACGGTGGTGCCGTGCTTCATCGGGCCGGCCTCGCGGGTGACCTTGCCGCCGCGTTCCTTGACCTTGTCACAGGCTTCGTAGGCGTTGTCGACTTCCAGGGCGATGTGGCCGTAGCCGGTGCCCAGGTCGTACTTGTCGGTGTCCCAGTTGTGGGTCAGCTCGATCACGGCGCCTTCGGATTCATCCTGGTAGCCGACGAAGGCCAGCGTGAACTTGCCGTCGGGGTAGTCGTTGCGGCGCAGGACGCGCATGCCGAGCACGTTGGTGTAGAAGTCGATGGACTTGTCGAGGTTGCCGACTCGCAGCATGGTGTGGAGCATACGCATGGTGGAATTCCTTAAGCGATGAGGGGTGGCGGGAAGCCGTGGACGTGTCCGGCGGACTCCCTGGTTATGCCGAGGTCTTGCAGCGCGCCGCCCATGGCGTCGACCGCAAGCCGCATCTGGTCGGGCCCGAAGGCGCCGATGCAACCCACCCGGAAAGTGGGCAGTTCGGTGTTGGTGAAATTGCTGAGCACGAAGCCGCGCTGCTTGAGCGCGTCCACGAACAGCTGCAGGTTCCAGGTCGGCGCGTCGGGCGCATGCACGTTGACGACGATCGGGCCTTGCAGCGCGGGCGGCAGGTAGGGGCTGAGCCCCAGGCCGGCCACGCCGTCGTAGAGGGCGCGCATGTTGGCGGTGTAGCGCGCCAGCCGGGCTTCGCGGCCTTCCTGATGATACAGCTCCAGCGCCACGGCCAGCGCCGCCAGCGTCGGCGCCGGCGGCGTGAAGCGCGGGCCGGCGTTGGGCGCCAGGGTGTGCTGGTAGATGTCGGCCAGGTCCAGCGACCAGCTGCCGGCGTTGCCGCGCGCGGCCTCCAGGCTGTCGCGGCGGCCCACCACGAAGGCGGCGCCGGGCAGGCCTTCCAGGCACTTGTTGGCGGTCAGCACCACGGCGTCCACGGCCGGCAGGGCGCGCATTTCCAGCGGCAGCGCGCCGAAGGCCGAGACCGCGTCGACGATGACGCGGCGTCCCAGCGCGTGGGCGATGCGGGCCAGTTCCGGCACGTCGTGGCAGATGCCGCTGCCGGTCTCGCTGTAGACCAGCGCCACGTGCGTCAGGCTCGGGTCCTGCTCCAGCGCCCGCGCCACGGCCTGGGGATCGACGCGGTCGCGCACGCCCACGTACAGCGGCACGGCGACGCGGCCGGCCTCGGCGGCCAGCTTCTGCAGGCGGCCGGCGTAGGCGCCGGTGGACGGCACCAGCAGGCGGCCGCCGGGCGGCACCAGAGTGCGGATCGCGGCTTCCACCGCGAAATGGCCGCAGCCCGGCAGCGCCAGCGCCACGTGCTCGTCCGCGTCGGCCTCGGCCACGCGCAGCACGCTGGCGCAGACCTGGCGGTACAGTTCGCGGAATTCGTTGTCCCAGGGCGCATAGTCCTGCGCCATGGCGGCCTTCACCCGCGCATCGGTCGTGACCGGGCCGGGAATCAGCAGAAGCATGGTGTGTCTCCGTGGGTACTCATGCGAGGCTTCTTTTAGTGTGAACAGGCCCTGGGCCGGTTGCGGGGGCGTCGCGCACCGACCCTAGAATTGGGGCAGCGAGGCCGGGTCGTGGCGCCGCAGCACGTTCTTCGCTTCCTCGAAATCGGGCAGGATCTGGCCGACTTCGCGCCAGAAGTCCTGGCTGTGGTTCATTTCGCGCAGGTGCGCCAGTTCGTGCGCGATGACGTAGTCGATGATGGCGGGCGCGAAATGGATCAGGCGCCAGTTCAGCATGATGTTGCCGTCGCTGGTGCACGAGCCCCAGCGCGTGGCCGCCGACGACAGACGCCAGCGGCGGATCTTCAGGCCGCTGATCTGCAGGAAGTGCGCCAGCCGGGCGCCGAACCAGGCGCCGGCGCGCTGCTGCAGCCAGGCCTGGGCGGCGTCGCGGATGCGGCCCTGGTCGGCATCGGCCGGCAGGGCCAGCCACAGCGTGTCGCCATCGGCCGGCGCTTCGGCATCGCCCGACAGGCGGGTCTGGCGGCTGTCGCCGCCCACGCCCAGCACGATGCGCTTGCCCAGGTAGGGCAGTTCGCCGCCGGCCTGCCAGCGCGTGTGCGCCATGGCCAGCTGCTGCTTGCGGGTGTGCCATTCGCGCAGCTTGGCGACGATCCAGCGGGATTTCTCGCGCACCGCGTCGTCGATCTGCGCCAGCGTGACCCAGTTGGGCGCCGTGACGCGCAGGCCGTCGTCGGTGATGACGAAGCCGATGCTGCGGCGGCGCGAGCGCAGCAGCACGAAGCCGATGGGTTGCGGGTCGGTGTCCACCTCGCGCCAGCGCGCGCCGGGCGGCAGCGGATCGGGGCAGGGGGTGGGCACGCGCGCGGCGGCGTTGGGCGACAGCGTCAGCAGCGGTTCGCCGGCCGGCTTGGGCGCGGAGGAGGCAGGGGGAGGGAACAGCGGCGCGGGCGGCGTGGCCGCCGGCGCCTTGCGTGGCGCGGGAGACGCGCTCAAGGGCGACGCGTCGGCAGACGCGTCGGAGTCTTGCACGTCGAACAGGAGTTCGAGCTGGTCAGTGCTGGGCATACCTTTCTGGATTGAGACGCCGCATTTCCCCTTCGATCCAGTCCTGGACTTTCTGGTTCAGTTCCTCGGGGGAGATTCCCTTCGATTCTATCGCGGGACCGATGGACAGCGTAACCATGCCCGGATATTTGACGAAGGCGTTGCGGCGCCAGCATTCGCCGGCATTGTGCGCCACCGGGATGACCACCGCGCCGGTGCGCGAGGCCAGCAGCGCGCCGCCCATCTTGAAGCGCGCGGTCTTGCCCGGCGGCACGCGCGTGCCTTCCGGGAACAGCAGCGGCCAGCGGCCTTCGTCCAGCCGGACCTGTCCCTGCTTGACCACCTGGTCGAAGGCGTCGCGGCCCTTGGCGCGGTCGATGGCGATCATGCGCAGCAGCGCCAGGCCCCAGCCGAAGAACGGCACCATGTGCAGTTCCTTCTTGTAGACGAAGCACACCTCGCGCGGCATGTAGGCCGGGAAGAACAGGGTCTCCCAGGCCGACTGGTGCTTGGACAGCAGCACCGCCGGGCCGTCGGGCAGGTTTTCCCAGCCCTTGACCTGCCAGCGGATGCCGCAGAACACCTTGGCGCCCCAGATGGCCAGGCGCGGCCAGCCCACCGTGAGCTTGTAGCGCAGGTGCAGCGGCAGCGGCGCCCACAGCACGCAGGCGAACGCGTACGGGATGACCGTGACGGTCAGGAACAGGAAATACAGGAACGAGCGCAGCCGGGCCATCAGTTGTCCTGCAGCAGCGCGTCGGCCACGGCCGACAGGTCGTCGCAGACCCGGGTGTTGTCGGGCAGGCCGCCCTTGGCCAGCGTCTTCTTGCCGTTGCCGGTCAGCACCAGCCAGGGCGAGCAGCCGGCGGCGGCGGAGGCCTGCAGGTCGCGCAGCGAGTCGCCCACGGCCGGCACGCCGGCCAGCTCGACGTCATAGCGGTGGCCGATCTGCTCGAACATGCCGGGACGCGGCTTGCGGCAGGTGCAGTCGTCGTCCGGGCCGTGCGGGCACATGAAGACGGCGTCGACGCTGCCGCCGGCCGCGGCCAGCTCGCGCCGCATCTTGGTGTGGATGGCGGTCAGCGTGTCCATGTCGAACAGGCCACGGGCCAGGCCCGACTGGTTGGTGGCGACCACCACCGTCCAGTCCGCCTGGGTCAGGCGGGCGATGGCCTGCAGGCTGCCGGGCAGGGCGATCCATTCGTCGGGACTTTTGACGAAGGCGTCGCTGTCCTGGTTGATGACGCCGTCGCGGTCGAGGATGATGAGCTTCACTGTGCCAGCCTGGAAATGTCAGCGACCTGGTTCATCAGGGTGTGCAGCTGGCCCAGCAGCGCCAGCCGGTTGGCGCGCACCGCCGGGTCTTCGGCCATGACCATGATGTCGGCGAAGAAGGCGTCCACCGGCTCGCGCGCCTGCGCCAGGGTGCGCAGGTTGGCGGCGAAGTCGCCGGCTGCCAGTTGCGCCTCGGCCTGCGGGCGCAGCGCGGCGATGGCGGCGGCCAGCGCCTTTTCGGCGGGCTCGACCAGGGCGGCGTCATTGACCGCGCCGATCTCGCCCTCGGCCTTCTTGAGCAGGTTGCCGATGCGCTTGTTGGCGGCCGCCAGGCTGGCGGCCTCGGGCATCTGCGCGAAGGCGGCGGCGGCGCGCACGCGCTCGGCCACCTGGTGCAGCGGCGGCGCCAGGGCGATGACGGCCTCGACCGCATTGCGGTCGTGGTCGTTGATCAGCTGGTTGCGGTAGCGCTCGTAGATGAAGGCGCGCACCTCGGCCAGCGTGTCGGCGGGGATCTTGCCGGCCGGGAAGGTGGCGGCGGTGGCGGCCAGCAGGCCGTCCAGCGACAGCGGACCGTCCTGGTTGAGCTTGAGCCAGCCGCCGGCGGCCAGCTGCTCGAAGGCGCTGATCAGGCCCAGCGCGGCGCGGCGCAGGCCGAACGGGTCGCGTTCGCCGGTGGGCGCCAGGCCGATGGCCCAGATGCCGACCAGGGTCTCGGCGCGTTCGGCGATGAACAGCGTGGCGGCGGTCAGGCCGTCCTGCGAGACCGGCGTGTCGTAACGGTTGCGGTACTGGGTGCGCAGCGCCTGCACGACGCTGTCCGGCTCGCCGTCGCCGGCGGCGTAGTAGGCGCCCATGATGCCTTGCAGCTCGGGGAACTCGCCCACCATGTTCGAGCCCAGGTCGGCCTTGGCCAGCAGCGCGGCGCGGTCGGCGGCGGCGACGTCGCCGCCCAGCTTGCCGGCCACATCGCGGGCGATGGCGCGCACGCGCTCGACGCGTTCGAGCTGGGTGCCCAGCTTGTTGTGGTAGACGATCGAGCCCAGTTGCTCGACGCGCGCGGCCAGCGGCGTCTTGCGGTCGGTCTCGAAGAAGAACTGGGCGTCGGCCAGGCGCGGGCGCACCACGCGCTGGTTGCCTTCGACGATGTTCACCGGGTTGTCCGTGTGCATATTGCTCACGATCAGGAAGCGGTGCGTCAGGCGGCCGCTGGCCGGGTCGAACAGCGGGAAGTACTTCTGGTTCAGGCGCATGGTCAGGATCAGGCATTCCTGCGGCACTTGCAGGAACTGTTCCTCGAACTCGCCCACGTAGACGGTGGGGTGTTCGACCAGGGCGGTGACTTCATCGAGCAGGGCGGCCACTTCGGGGTCGTCGCCCAGCGTGGCCGACAGGCGGCCGGCGTGGTCCAGCAGCTGGCGCTGGATCTCGTCGCGGCGGCCTTCGAACGAGGCCACCACGCGGCCCTTGTCGGCCAGGGTGGCGGCGTAGGCGTCGGCATCGGCGATGGCGATGGCGCCGTCGCTCATGTAGCGGTGGCCCAGCGTCTCGCGGCCGGCGGTCAGGCCGAGGGCGGCCACGGGCACGACGTCGGCGCCGAACAGCGCGATCAGGCCGTGCGCCGGGCGCACGAACTTGACGGTGGTTTCGCCGTCGGCCAGCTGGTAGCGCATGACCTTGGGGATCGGCAGGCCGTCGATGGCCGCGTCGATGCCTTCCTGCAGGCCGGCGGCCAGCGCGGCGCCGGGCGCGGTGCCGCGGGCGACCAGGTAATCCTGCTTGCCGTCGGACTCACGTTCCAGGGTGGCCAGGTCGATGTTTTCCAGGCCCTTGGCGGCCAGTTTCTTCTGCAGCGCCGGCGTGGCCTTGCCGTCTTCGGTCAGGCCGATCTTCACCGGCATCAGCTTTTCGGCGTAGGCCTGGTCGGGCGCCTGGGCCAGCACGGCCGACAGGCGCACCGCCAGGCGGCGCGGCGTGGCGTAGGGCTCGACGGTGCAGCCGTCGGCCAGCAGGCCGTGGCGCGCCAGCGTGGCGCGCACGCCCTCGGCGAAAGCCTGGCCCAGCTTCTGCAGGGCCTTGGGCGGGAGTTCTTCGGTCAGCAGCTCGACCAGCAGGGGGCGGATGTTCGTCGTCATTTATGCAGCCTCCCCGGCGACCTTGTCGCGGCCCAGCATGGGAAAGCCCAGTCGTTCGCGGGAATCGTAGTAGGCCTGCGCGACGGCGCGCGACAGGTTGCGGATGCGGCCGATATAGGCGGCGCGCTCGGTGACGCTGATCGCGCCGCGCGCGTCCAGCATGTTGAAGGTGTGGGCGGCCTTGAGCGTGGCTTCATAGGCCGGCAGGGCCAGCGGCACGTCCATCAGGCGCTTGGCCTCGGCTTCGTAGTCGTTGAAGTGCGCGAACAGCATCTCGGCCGACGAATATTCGAAGTTGTAGGTGGACTGTTCCACTTCGTTCTGGTGGAACACGTCGCGGTACAGCACGCGGCGGCCGTTGGCGCCTTCGGTCCAGACCAGGTCGTACACGCTCTGCACGTCCTGCAGGTACATGGCCAGGCGTTCCAGGCCGTAGGTGATCTCGCCCGTGGTCGGGGTGCAATCCAGGCCGCCGACCTGCTGGAAGTAGGTGAACTGGGTCACTTCCATGCCGTTGAGCCAGACTTCCCAGCCCAGGCCCCAGGCGCCCAGCGTCGGGTTTTCCCAGTCGTCCTCGACGAAGCGGATGTCGTGCTGCGTCGGGTCGATGCCCAGCGCCTTGAGCGAACCGATGTACAGGTCCAGGATTTCCGGGGGCGCGGGTTTCAGCACCACCTGGTACTGGTAATAGTGCTGCAGGCGGTTGGGGTTCTCGCCGTAGCGGCCGTCCTTGGGGCGGCGCGAGGGCTGCACGTAGGCCGCGCGCCAGGGCTCCGGGCCGATCGCCCGCAGGAAGGTGGCGGTGTGCGAGGTGCCGGCGCCGACTTCCATGTCGTAGGGCTGCAGCAGGGCGCAACCCTGCTTGTCCCAGTATTCCTGGAGCGTAAGGATGATTTGCTGAAAGGTGAGCATAGGATTCTTGGAATTCGGTCGCCGGGCGACGTTTGCCGTGGGCGTGGGAAACCGGGCATTTTAACTGCCCCGGGGCGGCCTCGGGGCCGGACCCCGGGATTGCGGTTACATCCTGGCGGTTACATATCGGGCGGGGCGTGCTCCAGGCGGACACGGCCCGGGCGCCGCCCTGCGGCGGCCGGGCATTGGTCGTATCATTCCAGGTTGACCAGTCTTATATAAAACCAACATCCCCAAACCCCGGAAGGAGCATCCGCATGTCTGACCTGATCAAGGTGGAAGTCGCCGACGGCATCCAGATCATCACCATCAACCGCCCCGAGGCCAAGAACGCCATCAACCTGGAAACCGCCCAGGCCATGGCCGCCGCCCTGGATCAGCTGGACAGCCGCGACGACGTGCGCATCGGCATCCTGACGGGCGCGGGCGGCACGTTCTCGTCGGGCATGGACCTGAAGGCCTTCGCCAAGTCGGGCCAGCGCCCCTACGTCGAAGGCCGCGGCTTCGCCGGCCTGAACGAAGCGCCGCCGAAAAAGCCGCTGATCGCCGCCGTCGAAGGCTACGCCCTGGCTGGGGGCTGCGAAATGGCGCTGGCGTCCGACCTGATCGTGGCCGCCAGCAACGCCAAGTTCGGCCTGCCCGAGGTCAAGCGCGGCCTGGTGGCCGGCGCCGGCGGCATGCTGCGCCTGCCGCGCCGCCTGCCGTACCACATCGCCATGGAAGTGATCCTGACCGGCGACATGCTGGGCGCCGAGCGCGCCTACGGCTTCGGCCTGGTGAACCGCCTGACCGAGCCGGGCGGCGCCCTGGCCGGCGCGTTGGAACTGGCCCGCGCCATCGTCGAGAACGGCCCGCTGTCGGTGCAGACCGCCAAGAGCATCGTGGCGCAGTCCGGCGACTGGACCCAGGAAGAGATGTTCGGCCGCCAGCGTCCGCTGATCGCCCATATCTTCTCGTCGGCCGACGCCAAGGAAGGCGCCACCGCTTTCGCGGAGAAGCGCAAGCCGGTCTGGCAAGGAAAATAAATGGGTGCCCCCACGCCGCGCCCGCTGCGCGAGCTAGCTGCCCCCCAAGGGGGCTCTTTTGCCTTGGGGCGGCCCGGCGGGGGAACCTCCCCCCACGCCGCGCTCGCAGTGCGAGCTAGCTGCCCCCAAGGGGGCTCTTTTGCCTTGGGGCGGCCCGGCGGCAAAAGTAACCCTTTCACCAGCGCGGCTGGCCGGTAGGTCGGCCGCGTTTTCACGTTCCCTTCGTTAATCGCATATCGCCATGTCCGTCCTCATCAAAGAAGAAGACTTCATCCAGTCGATAGCCGATGGCATCCAGTTCATCAGCTATTACCACCCCGTCGACTACATCCGCCACCTGGCCCGCGCCTACGAGCGCGAGGAAAGCCCGGCCGCGCGCGACGCGATGGCCCAGATCCTGACCAACTCGCGCATGTGCGCCGAGGGCAAGCGCCCGCTGTGCCAGGACACCGGCATCGTCAACGTGTTCCTGAAGGTCGGCATGGGCGTGCGTTTCGACACCAAGCGCACCCTGCAGGAACTGTGCGACGAAGGCGTGCGCCGCGGCTACCTGAACCCGGACAATCCCCTGCGCGCCTCGGTGCTGGACGATCCGCTGTTCGCCCGCAAGAACACCCGCGACAACACGCCCTGTATCCTGCACGTCGAGCTTGTCCCGGGTGACAAGGTCGACGTGCAGCTGGCGTCGAAGGGCGGCGGTTCGGAAAACAAGTCGAAGTTCGCCATGCTCAACCCCAGCGACTCGCTGGTGGACTGGGTGCTCAAGACGGTGCCGACCATGGGCGCCGGCTGGTGCCCGCCGGGCATGCTGGGCATCGGCGTCGGCGGCACCGCCGAAAAGGCCATGCTGATGGCCAAGCAGTCGCTGATGGAAGACATCGACATGTACGAACTGCTGGCCCGCGGCCCGCAGAACAAGCTCGAAGAACTGCGCATCGAGCTGTACGAGAAGGTCAACGCGCTGGGCATCGGCGCCCAGGGCCTGGGCGGCCTGACGACCGTGCTGGACGTCAAGATCAGCACCTTCCCGACGCACGCGGCCTCCAAGCCCGTCGCCATGATCCCGAACTGTGCGGCCACCCGCCACGCCCACTTCGAGCTGGACGGCTCGGGCCCGGCGCGCCTGGACCCGCCGTCGCTGTCGGAATGGCCGGAAGTGCACTGGGCGCCGGACTACAACAAGTCCAAGCAGGTCGACCTGAACACGCTGACGAAGGAAGAAGTCGCCAGCTGGAAGCCGGGCCAGACCCTGCTGCTGTCGGGCAAGATGCTGACCGGCCGCGACGCCGCGCACAAGCGCATCCAGGACATGCTGGCCAAGGGCGAGCCGCTGCCGGTGGACTTCACCAACCGCGTCATCTACTACGTCGGTCCGGTCGATCCGGTGCGCGACGAAGTGGTGGGCCCGGCCGGTCCGACCACCGCCACCCGCATGGACAAGTTCACCGACATGATGCTGGAGCAGACCGGCCTGATCGCCATGATCGGCAAGTCCGAGCGCGGCCCCGTCGCCATCGAGTCGATCAAGCAGCACGGCTCGGCCTACCTGATGGCCGTGGGCGGCGCGGCCTACCTGGTGTCCAAGGCGATCCGCGGCGCCAAGGTGCTGGGTTTCGCCGACCTGGGCATGGAAGCCATCTACGAGTTCGACGTGAAGGACATGCCGGTGACCGTGGCGGTTGACGCCCAGGGCACTTCGGTCCACACCACCGGCCCGAAGGAATGGCAGGCCCGGATCGGCAAGATCCCGGTCGCCACGGCGTAAGCCGGCGGCGGGAACGCGAAACGGGCGCCGGAGACGGCGCCCGTTTTTTTTATCCCTGCCGGCGCGTGTCGGGGCCCGCCGTCTGCGCGGGCTTCGTTGGCCGGCTCGATCCAGGTCAGTAGCGCACGTACTCCAGCGCCGGTTGCGAGGGCGCCGGGGAGCCGGCCGCGGCGGCCCGCGCCGACGCGGTCGGCCGCGCCGTCACGGGCCGGTCATGCACGTCGTAGGCGCGCTGCAATTCGTGCGCCGCCTCGGCCGTCATCTGGGTGATGTCCTCGGTCACGTCGCCCAGCTTGGCCGATTGCGCCAGCGACACCTCGACCACTTCGCCCATGATCTCGGTGACCCGCCGCGACGAGGTCACGATGTTCTCCATGGTGGCGCCGGCGGATTGGACCTGTTCGGCGCCGCTGCCGATCTGCTGGACCGAGGTGGTGATCAGGTCCTTGATCTCCTTGGCCGCGGACGCGCTGTTCTGGGCCAGGCTGCGCACTTCCGCCGCCACCACCGCGAAACCCCTGCCATGGGGGCCGGCCCGCGCCGCCTCGACCGCGGCGTTCAGCGCCAGGATGTTGGTCTGGAACGCGATGCCATCCATGACTCCGATGATTTCCGAGATGCGCCGCGAGCTGTCGGTGATGGTGCCCATGGTGGCGACCACGCCGGCCACGGTCTTGCCGCCTTCCTCGGCGACCTGGCAGGCGTCGCGCGCCAGCGTGTTGGCCTGGCTGGCGCGTTCGGCGTTTTCGGTCAGGCCCTGGACCGCCACCCGCAGCGTCTGCGCGGCGGTGAAGCGCTTGGTGATGTCGGTGGCGAACTTCACCACCTTGAACGGCCGCCCCTCGGCGTCGAAGATCGGGTTGTAGCTGGCCTCGATCCAGACGCGGCGGCCGTTCTTGCCGATACGCAGGTACTGGCCGGTGTCGTATTCGCCGCCGCGCAGCTTGCGCCAGAATTCCTTGTAGGCGGGGCTGCGGACCTCTTCGGGCAACACCAGCATGCTGTGGTGCCGGCCGCGCAATTCGTCTTCGCGATAGCCCATGGCGTCCAGGAACAGGTCGTTGGCGCGGATGATGGCGCCGTCCAGTTCGAACTCGATGATGCCCTGCACCTTGGAGATGGCTTCGAGCTGGCCTTCGGTGTCCGCCTGGCGTCGCTGCTGCTCGGTGACGTCGGTGGCGTACTTGACCACCTTGAAGGGCCGGCCGGCGGCATCGAGGATCGGGTTGTAGCTGGCCTGCAGCCAGACGTCGCCGCCATCCTTGTGGATGCGGCGATAGCGCCCGGCGTCGTATTCGCCGCGCTTGAGCTTGTCCCAGAAGGCCATGTATTCAGGCGAATCGCGGCGGTCGGGCGCGACGAAGATGCGGTGATGCTGCCCCAGCAATTCTTCAAGCGTGTAGCCCATGGCGTCGAGGAAATTCTGGTTGGCCATGAGCACATGCCCGTCCAGGTCGAATTCGATGACCGCCTGCGCCTTGTGGATCGCGGCGATCTGGCCGTAAAGATCGGCGCTTCGCGTGTCGCGCTTGCGACGGAACAGACGCTTGAGGGAAAACCAATGCATGTTGAACTCGAACGAAAATGTTCCGCCGCGTCATTGCGGCCGAGGTCTCGGAAGACCTCGGATTGCCGGCGTTCGCGACGCTGCGGGCGAACGGCGCGCAGTCAGGCCCAGGGCAGCGGCGCAAGCGGATAGTCAGGGGATTGGCGCCTGGGCACGCCGCCGTCGGCCTGCGGAATCCTTTATCAGTGGGTGACCGGCATCATAAGGTTCAGGGAGCGCAAAACCGCGGGTTGGGGCCGGTTAGGCCGTCTGATAAAGGGAGCGGTCAGAAGGTCCAGCGCCAACTCAGCGTGGCGCTGTGGTCGCGGCTGCCCGCCCCGAGTTGTCCCGCGTAGTTCAGCGCGACCGTCGCATTGCGGCCGGCCTGCGCCTGCAGCCCGGCTTCGAGCAGCGCGGCGTTGCGGGCGATGGGCGCGCCGGTGACGGTAAAGGCCGAGCCGGTATCGAACGCCAGCGTCGAGGTCGGCCGCAGATCGCCGAAGGCGCGGCGCCAGCCAGCGCCGGCCGTGACGCTGCCTTGGAGCGGGCCCATCTGCAGCGACTGGGCGGCGCGCAGGCCCAGCGTGGCCGTCGTGGTGCGGGTGGCCTGGCGCGTGCCCGAGAGCGCGGCGCTGCCTCCGCTTTCCTGGAATGCCCGGCTGCGCAGGCCGGCCCACGCCAGGCCCGCGTAGGGTTCGAGCGTCAGGCCGTTGCCGGGGGCCAGGGTGTAGCCCAGTTCGGTGAAGACCTGGGTGGTGTTGGCGCGATAGCCGGCTCGCAACGTCTGGTCCAGGCCGCCGACGGCGACGCGCCGCCGCGTGTCGATGTCGTGCCAGGTATGGGACGCGCCCAGCATCAGGTTGAGCGTGCCGGGACCGGCCTCGAAGGCTTTGCCGCCGTAGGCGAGCGCGCTGTAGCTGTCGATGCCGCCGCGGTCTGCCGTGCCTTTGGTGCGCAACTGGCTGTCGGTGTACCCGAGCGCGCCGCCCAGGCGCCAGCCGGCGCCGAGGGCATGGTCCGCGCCGACGAAGAGACCGGTGGTGCGCAGGCGGACGGCGGTCGTGTCATCGGTCGCGTCCTGGCGCTGCCAGTTGCCGATCAGTTGCGCCCAGACCGGCCGGGCGCGGGAGACGGGCAGCGTGGACGCGGCCGGCGCGGCGTCGCTCAGGCCGGCCGCCGCGATCGGTTCGCCGGGACGCAGGCCCGCGGACAGATTGGCGCGCAGATGCGCCAGGGGCACGTTGCGGATCGTGGCGTCCAGGCCGGGCAGCGCATGGCGGACGCTGGCGTGCAGTTCCCCGGCGAGCGCCGAAAAAAAGGCCTGCGGCGCGCCTTCGGGCAGGTTCAGCGCGTGGCGGTAGAGGTCATGCCCGTCGGGCAGGCCGTCGATCGCATTGGCGGCGGCGATGGCGTTGCGCCCGCCGAGCAGATCGGCGAAACGAATCGATCCCGACGGGGCGCCGCCGCCCGCTTCCGGCGGCACCGGATCGGGAGAAGGCGGAGCCGGGTCAATCACCGGCGGCACCGGATCGGGAGAAGGCGGAACCGGATCAATCACGGGCGGAGCCGGATCGGGAGGGCGCGGCGCGGGCGCTTCCTTGCGCGCCAACGTCAGCAGGGCGTCCTGATCGTCGTCTGAATAGCTGAGTGTGGGGGTGAGGTACGCCAGGTTGGACGCCACGTCGCCAAAGCGCGTGCCGTTGAACGTGCCGTCGGCGTGCAGGATGGTGTAGGTGGTGTGCTCGGCGTACAGGTCCGATGCCATGGCGTTGACCTTCACGGCCGCGCCGTTGAGCCTGGCGGCATTCACGACATCCAGGCGGTCCGCCGCGGAGGGTGTGACCCGGACGGTGTAGACGCCATCGGTGCCGAAGTCGAGATTGCCGTCGCTCCAGATCTTCGCCGTGGTGGGGGCGTCGTCGTCGCTGCCCAGCGCCAGTTGATTGCGCTGGCCCATGAAGCGGACATCGCCAATGATGTCGGAGCCGGACCACATGATCAGCGTGTTGTCGTTGCCTTCGAACACGATGGCGGCGCCGCCGCTGCTGTTGAAGCGGCGCTTGTTGGTGACCGTGGTGTTGGAGCCGGCGCGCAGCGCGACGCCGACCTTGCCCTCGGTGGCCGCGGCGGGGACCTCCACGGCGCCCGGGCGGCCGCCTAGCACGACGTTGTTGTTGATGACGGTGCCCGAGCCGATCGATATGCCGCTGCCCCCGTCTCCGCTGGCCGATCTCGGGGTGCCGTAGTAACGGCGCGAGCCGCCTTGTCCGCCGGAGATCCGCGCATTGACGATGATGTCGCCATGCCCGAGCACCACGCCATCGCCGCCGCCGCCGGGCTGGTACGGAGAGGGGCCCCCCGCGCCGCCCGTGACGTTGCCGTTCAGGGTCAAGGTGCCGGACTGCACGGCGATGCCCGCGGCGCCGCCGCCGCCGCCGCCGGCCGTGTGCAGGGCGCCGCCGGCGTAGACCAGCCCGTCGGCGCCCAACGCGCCCGCGCCGCCCTGGACGTCGACCCCCGCGGCCACGGTCAGGCGGGTATTTTCTCCTCCGAGGATGGCGACGCCGCCGCCGCCGCCGGAATGATCGGGGCCATCGGGGGTGCACGGCGCGGCGCAACTGCCATTGCGGCCGTGCGCGTCGACCGTGATGGTTGTTTCATCGGCGCCGAGGGTTGCGGGGGCGAGACCGCCGGTGCCCGGGCTGTTGGTGGCATTGCCGCCCGCGCCGACCGCGCCGCCCGCGACGACGGCCTCCAATCCACCGCCTTCGCCGCCGCGGATGAGCGGACTCAGGGCGCTGTTCTTGATGGCCCGCCCGCCCTGGCCGCCGCCACGCTTGCCCGCGTCGGCGAGCGCCGCGTCCGGCAAGGCCGCGCCGGCGCTCAGGGCCAGCATGAGCAGCGCCGCATACGTGAGGCGATTGGGGGGAACAGACTGCTTTCGGAAAGACAGGAATTGCATGGACGTGCCCTACATTTACCGGACGGATGAATGACGTGCCGGTAAGTGTAGGAATGCGAAAACGGCGTTTGATGACCAACCCGGCTTAAATAAAAACCAAGCTGGTCAGTGCATGCGGAGATCTTTTTGATTGTGTGAATGTAGGCGCGCAAGGGCAGAGGAAGCGAGCGGGGATGGCAAGAAATCAGACTGCTATCCCGCGCGGCCAGCCACGAATGCGGCAATCGCCTGCGGCGACTTCCCCAGGACGTCGCGCAGCACTTCCTCGGTGTGCTGGCCCAGCAGCGGCGGGGCGCGCCGATACACCACCGGCGAGGCCGAGAAGCGCAGCGGGCTGGCGGTCACGGGCGCGACGCCGCCGCCAGGGTGGGGCAGGTCGCGGCGCAGTTGCCGCGCCTGCGCCTGCGGATGGGCGAAGGCCTGGGCGATGTCGTTGATCGGCCCGCAGGGCACGCCCACCGCTTCCAGCCGGGCGATCCAGTCATCGCGCCTGCCCTCGCGCATGATGTCCGTGAGCAAGGGCACCAGCGTGCCGCGGTTGGCCACGCGCAGCCGGTTGGTGGCAAAGCGCGGATCATCGCCCAGTTCGGGCGCGCCGATCGCCGCGCAATAGGCGCGGTACTGCGATTCATTGCCGGTGGCCACGATCAGGTGGCCGTCGCGGGCGGCGAACACCTGGTAGGGCACCACGTTCTGGTGGGCGTTGCCGGCGCGCGTCGGCGCCACGCCGGAGTTGAAGTAGTTGGAGTTCTGGTTGGCCAGCAGCGCCACGTGGCTGTCGAGCAGCGCGATGTCCAGGTGCTGGCCCAGGCCGCTGCGGTGGCGCTCCTGCAGCGCCGCCAGGATCGCCACCGTCGCATACATGCCGGTGACGATGTCGGTGACCGCCACGCCGGCCTTCTGCGGGCCGCCGCCGGGCAGGTCGTCGCGTTCGCCGGTGATGCTCATCAGGCCGCCCATGCCCTGGATCATGAAGTCGTAGCCGGGGCGCTGCGCGAACGGGCCGTCCTGGCCGAAGCCGGTGACCGAGCAGTAGATCAGGCGCGGGTTGATGTCCTTCAGGCTGGCGTAGTCCAGGCCATACTTGGCCAGTCCGCCGACCTTGAAGTTCTCGACCAGGATATCGCTGACCGCCGCCAGTTCGCGGATCAGCGCGGCGCCGTGCGGCGTGGCCATGTCGGCCTCGACCGAACGCTTGTTGCGGTTGGCGCTGAGGTAGTAGGCCGACTCGTTGGTGTCGATGCCCTGGCCGTCCTTGAGGAAGGGCGGGCCCCAGGCGCGGGTGTCGTCGCCGACGCCGGGCCGTTCGATCTTGATGACGTCGGCGCCCAGGTCGGCCAGGTTCTGCGTGCACCAGGGGCCGGCCAGGATGCGCGACAGGTCCAGCACTCGGATGCCGTCCAATGCGGGCGGGCGCGTCATGATTGCACCTCGGCGGCGCCATGGCTCATCACGACGATATTGCGTTCGACAGCGCGGGCGATGAAGCGGATCTGCCCGTCGGGCATGCGCCACATATCGCATTGCAGCGTCTCGCCCGGATACACCGGCGCCGAAAAGCGCGCGTCCAGCCGGGTCAGGCGGGCGGCGTCATAGTCGCACCAGGTCTTGACCACGGCATGCGCGGCCACGCCGTACGAGCACAGCCCATGCAGGATCGGCCTGGGATAGCCGGCCTGGTGCGCCACCTCGGGGTCGGCGTGCAGCGGATTGCGGTCGGCGTTCAAGCGGTACAGCAACGCCGCCTGCGGCGGGATGCGCAGTTCGCAGCGGCGCTCCGGCTCGCCCTGCGGCGCGGCGGGCAGCGGCTCGGGGCTGGCGTCGCCCTGGCCGAAGCCGCCGTCGCCGCGGCAGAAGGTGCTTTGCCGCAGGGTCGCCAGGTGGGTGCCGGCGGTGTCGTGCAGCGTGCGTTCGGTGACCACGATGGCGCCCTTGTCCGCGCCCTTGTCGATCACGTGGGTGATGCGGCTTTTGCCGATGACGGTGCCGGACGTGGGCAGCGGCGCGTGCACCGTCAGCCGCTGTTCGCCATGCACCAGCCGGACCCAGTCGATGCCGGCGCGCGGATCGCTCATCCAGAATCCCGGGTAGCCCAGCACCACGCTCATTGTGGGGAAGGCGCGCAGGTCCTTTTCGTACACGTAGCGTAGCTGGCGGGTGTCCTCGGGGTCCTGCCCCAGGCCGATGCCCAGCGCGTACAGCATGGTGTCCTTGTCGTCGTAGTGCTGGCGCACGTCGTCGAAGCGCCAGTGCTTCACGGTTGCGTAGTCGAGCGGCATGGCGGTCTCAGATGGGGTCCCAGTCGATCACGTCGGGCGAACGCTCCAACGCGTAGAAGTGCTTGCGCATGGCGGGCACGGCGATCTCGCCGATCAGTTCGGGCGTCCAGCCCTCGCTGTAGTGCACGCTGCGCAGCGGCCGCGGCTGGCTCATCAGCATGATCTCGTTGGCGCGCACCGCGAACACCTGCGCGGTGATGGCGCTGGCCGCATCGCTGGCCAGGTACACGGCCATGGGCGCGACCTTGTCGGCTTCCATCTTCTTCAGCTTCTCGACGCGCGCCTTTTCCTCGTCGGTCTCGGCGGGAATCGAGCTGGTCATGCGGCTCCAGGCGAACGGCGCGATGCAGTTCGAGCGCACGTTGTAGCGCGCCATGTCGAGCGCGATCGACTTGGACAGCGCCACGATGCCGAGCTTGGCGGCGGCATAGTTGGCCTGGCCGAAGTTGCCGATCAGGCCCGAGGTGGAGGTCATGTGCACGAAGGCGCCGGATTCCTGTTCGCGGAAATACGGCGCGGCGGCGCGGCTCATGAAGAATGAGCCGTTCAGGTGCACGTCGATGACCTGACGCCATTCCTCTTCGCTCATCTTGTGGAACACGCGGTCGCGCAGGTTGCCGGCGTTGTTGACCACCGCATCGATGCGGCCGAAGGCGTCGACGGCGGCCTGGATGACGCGGCTGGCGCTGTCGTAGGCGGCCACGCTGTCGGTGTTGGCGACGGCCTGTCCGCCGGCCGCGGCGATCTCGCGCGCCACGGCGTGCGCCGGGCCATCGCCGCCGCCTTCGCCGGTCAGCGAGACGCCGATGTCGTTGACCACCACCTTGGCGCCCGCCCGCGCCATGGCCAGCGCGATGCCGCGGCCGATGCCGCCTCCCGCGCCCGTGACGACGACGACCTTGCCGGAAACAATACCGCTCATGGGGACTCACTCCTGATGCCGCGGCGCGTGCCGCGTTGGGAAACAGTTCCGCGTCAAACCGTATGGTTTACGGGGTTGCCCCATGGTATGTTCGTGACGGCATTCGAAGAATTCAAAATTAGAAATGCCCCCCTTCTGTGTGGTGGAACATGAGACATGATCTGACTGACCTGAGGCTCTTCCTGAACGTGGGAGAGACGCTCAATCTGACCCGTGCGGCCGAACGCACCTTCCTGTCCTTGCCCGCGGCCAGCGCGCGCGTCAAGCACATGGAAGAGGCCTTCAAGGCGCGGCTGCTGGTGCGCATGGCCACGGGCGTGGCGCTGACTCCGGCGGGCGAGGTGCTGCTCAAGCACGCCAACGCGGTGTTCCGCCAGCTCGAATGCCTGAACGCCGACCTGCAGCCTTACGCCAGCGGCCTGAAGGGACGGCTGCGCCTGCTGGCCAATACCACCGCCACCAATTCGTTCCTGGCGGACGCGCTGTCGACCTTCCTGGCCGAGAACCCCGACGTGGATGTCGAGCTGGAAGAGAAGATCTCGGGCGACATCGTCATCGCGATCCGCGCGGGCGCCGGCGACCTGGGGCTGGTGGCGGGCAACATCGATGTCGAAGGCCTGGACGTGACGCCGCTGTTCCGCGATGAGCTCACCGTGGTCACGGCGCTGGATCATCCGCTGGCGGCCTCGAAATCGGCGCATTTCGCCGACCTGATCGATGCCTATCAGTTCGTCGGCATCCATCCCGACAGCGCCATCCAGACCTTCCTGGAGGACATCGCCAGCGGCCTGGGCAAGCGCATCTGCCAGCGCGTGCACGTGGGCAGTTTCGAGGCCGTGTGCCGCATGGTCGAGGCCGGCGCCGGCATCGCCGTGGTGCCGCGCGCCTGCGCGGCGCGCTACAGCCGGCCCGATGCGCTGCACGTGCTGAAGCTGGACGACCCGTGGGCCCTGCGCGACCGCCTGCTGTGCCGCCAGCGCGGTCGCGACCTGCCGAGCTTCGCCGAGTGCTTCATCGAGCACGTGCAGCGGGCCGCGCGAGGGCAGTAGCCCCAGCGGGCAGGGCGCGCGATGGTCCGGCCCCGGTTGGCGCAACGTGCGCGCGGCCGTCGCCACGGCGCCACATCGGACCGGCGATAGTGTCCGATCAGCGAACGTGGCGTCGCGGCGAAAGAGGGGCTTTTGAAAATGTGTAGCGGCAAAAGCGGCCGCGCGGCAAATAATAAAAAAAGCCCCGGCCGCGCCTGATGCGCGGGCAGCAGAAAAAATGGGGCCGGCAGGCGGCAAGGCACCGCGTCGTTCCGGTGTGGCTTGCGGCCGCGCCATCGACAAGAACGACTCAGGAGACTGCCTTGTTAGATCCCCAACGCCGCCGCGTCATCGCGGGGCTGGGCGCTGCGTGCGCCACGACTTTGCTGCCCACTTTCGCCCGCGCCGCCACCTGGCCCGGCCATGCCGTGACCTTCATCGTGCCGTTTCCGGCCGGCGGTCCGGTGGACACCACCGCGCGTTTCACGGCGCAGCCGCTGGGCCACCTGTGGTCCGTGCCGACCGTTGTGGACAACCGCTCGGGCGCGGGCGGCATCGTCGGCGCGCAGTTCGCCGCCAAGGCCGAGCCGGACGGCTACAACTTCTTTTTCGCCTCCATCCACCACGCGGTGCTGCCGAGCCTGCGCGGCGACCTGACCTACGACATCAATCGCGACTTCGTGCCGGTGGGCATGGCGGCGGTGTTCCCGATCGTGCTGGTGGTGAATCCGTCGCTGCCGGTGAATTCGGTGAGCGAACTGATCGCCTATGCGAAGGCCAATCCGGGCAAGCTGTCGTTCAGTTCCTCGGGGACGGGCGGCGGCACGCACCTGGCGGGCGAGTTGTTCAATGCGATGGCGGGGGTGAAGATCCAGCACATCCCTTACCGCGGCAGCGCGCCGGCGATGCAGGATCTGCTGGGCGGGCAGGTGCAGGTGATGTTCGCCGATGGACCGTCGGCGGTGCCGCATCTGAAGATGGGGAAGGTGCGGGCGTTGGGGGTGGGGAATCCGACGCGGTCGAGCATGTTGCCGGGGGTGCCTACGATTGCGGAGTCCGGGGTGCCGGGGTATGAGGCGTATTCGTGGAGCGGGGTGTTGGCGCCGAAGGGGACGCCTGGGGAGATCGTGGCGCGGGTGAATGCGGACATGGTGAAGGTGTTGTCGGATCCGGCGACGGCGCAGGCGATGGTGGCGGCGGGGGCGGAGCCTAAGCCGGGGAGTGCGGAGGCGTTTGGGGCGTTCTTGCGAAGCGAGGTGGGTAAGTGGAGGGATGTGATCAAGACGGCGGGGATCAAGTTGGAATAAGTGGTTCTGGGGACGCGCATGGCGGGGCAGGCGGGGGATGGCGGGGCTACGATTGCGGTCCGGAGCGTTCGCTCCGGACTTCCCCTTCGTCATCCTTGTATGGTGTAGATGCGCCTTCCGCAGTGGGAGGGTGCTGGGGTAGGGACGTCGTCATCCATCAGCCGGTAGCAGCCGGACTGCCACAACGAGAGCATCCC
>NZ_CADIJR010000027.1 GCF_902859645.1 Achromobacter insuavis
CTACCGCGTGACCTTCCTGGCCGGCGCGGTGATCGCGGCCGTGGCGGCGGCGCTGGCCGCCGCGCTGGTGCGCTCGCGCAACCGCGAGCTGGGCGGACACGGCGACACGCCGGCCGGCCACTGAGGCGTCGCGGGCGCGCCACGTCTTTTGAATTATTTACGATCGGCCCGCGCGGCCGGGAGTAATCTGGCGACGCCCCTCCACCGGACAGGAAGCGCCGCCATGACATTTCTCGCCAGCGCCCATCTGCTGCGCCATCGCGACGGCCACGAGGCCCGCGTCACCTTTGTCGAGCTGTTCTTCGACCTAGTCTATGTCTTTGCCGTGACGCAGCTGTCGCACAGCCTGCTGCACGACCTGACCCTGATGGGCGCGCTGCACACGCTGGTGCTGTGGTTCGCGGTGTGGCTGGGCTGGCAATACACCTGCTGGGTCACCAACTGGTTCGATCCCGACGCGGTGCCGATGCGGCTGATGCTGTTCGCGGTGATGCTGGCCGGGCTGGTGGCGGCGGCGGTGCTGCCGGGCGCCTTCGGCGAGAGCGGGCTGGTCTTCGCTATCTGCTACGTGCTGATCCAGGTGGGCCGCACTCTGTTCGTGGTGCTGCACCTGGGGCCGTCGCATCCGCTGGCGCCGAACTTCCGCCGCATGCTGGGCTGGCTGTGCATCTCGGCGGTGTTCTGGATCGCCGGCGGCCTGTCCTCGGGCGATACGCGGCTGGCGTTGTGGATCGTGGCGGTGGCCTGCGAATACCTGTCGCCCATGGCCGGCTTCTGGCTGCCCGGCATGGGCCGCTCCAGCACCCGCGAGTGGACCATCGAGGGCGGCCACCTGGCCGAACGCTGCCAGCTGTTCGTGATCGTGGCGCTGGGCGAGACGCTGCTGATCACCGGCGCCACGCTGGGCGAGCACCCGCACTGGGACGCGCCCACGCTGATCGCGCTGCTGGCCGCGTTCCTGGGCACGGCGGCGATGTGGTGGGTGTACTTCGACACCAGCAGCAAGGACGGCAGCGAGGCCATCGCGCACCACGCCGATCCGGGTCGGGTCGGGGCCTACTTCCACTACGTGCACGTGATCCTGATCGCCGGCGTGATCGTCTCGGCGGTGGCCAACGAACTGGTCATCCTGCATCCGGACGGCCGCATCGTCACGGCGGCCGCCGCCGCGCTGCTCGGCGGCCCGGCGCTGTACCTGCTGGGCAACGGCATCTACAAGACGGTGGTGTATGGCCGTTTCCCGCTGTCGCACGTGATCGGGCTGGCGCTGCTGGCGGCGCTGGCGCCGATCGCGTTCGTCACCGACAACCTGATGGTCGGGGGCCTGACGACGCTGATCATGATGCTGGTGGCCGGGTGGGAAAGCGTGTCGCGGCGGCGGATGCGGGCGGCGCACTAAGGGCGTCACCCCCGCTTGCCGAACACCGACTTGGGCGCGCGGCCATGGAAACGGGTGAAGGCGGCGCTGAAGTTGGCCGGATGGCGATAGCCCACCTGATAGGCCGCCTGCGCCACCTGGCAACCGCCTTCCAGCAATTCCCAGGCGCGCCGCATGCGCATGCCGGTCAGCAGCCGCATGGGGCTGTCGCCGTATAGCGCGCGAAAGCCCTGCTTGAGCTTGAACTCGTTCAGCCCGGTCGCCAGGCACAGGTACTGCACCGTCAGTTCGCGATCCATCTGTTCGCGCATCAGCGCATGGGCCCGCTCCAGCCGGGCGATGTCGGCCTGGCTGAACCGGCCCGCCGCTGGCGTCGGCGCCAGCGCGCGCAACTGGCGCGACAGCAGCGTCAACGCCTTGATGTGGGTGTCCAGCGGGTCGCTGGCCCGCGCCAGCTCGGCCGCGACGGCGGCAAGGTCGGCGCTGGTGCGGCCCTGCGCCAGCCGCCGCAGGCCGCCGGCGCCGAACAACGCCTCGGCCTGGGCCTCGCCGGCATAGCGGCGCAGCGCCGCCTCGCCCACCAGCAGGCGCAGTTGCGAGACGGTGCTGCCGCCCAGGTAGCGGCGCTCGCCCAGGTGACGGCGAAACGCTGTCACCGTGGTCTGGCCACCGCGGAAATCCAGCTCGGCGCCATCGGCGCCGCGATAGGCCGAGACCCCGCCCAGGGCCAGCGTGATGACCAGCGTGCGCCCACCATGCGCGGCGGCGTTCTCCTCGATCAGGTCGCGCACGGGGGTGTATTGCGAATGCACTAGGGCCAGGCCCTCGCCCAGGTCCAGGCGGTCGGCCACGCACTCGCCCAGATCCGCCGGCAGCGCCAGCCGCGACCAGCCGGGACGGGCGGCCGGACCGGGTTGGGCGAGCGTGGCGGAGATGCGCAGGGACATGGTTTCGACGGCGGATGACGGGTGGCGGGACGGGGCCGGGATGGCGTCGGGACGGGGGCCAGGAATCGGCCCGGGCGCGGATGCGCCGGAATGCATACGAATCCATCCGGTTCGCATATGAATGCTAATGATATTCGTTCGCATAAGAAAATACCATCTTCGGGACGGCGCCGCGCGTTCGGCCGCCGTGACTGCTTGCACAGGAATCCCGATGAATCGCCCTCTTCCCCACCCTCGCGCCGCCTGGGTTGTGCTGTGGCTTTGCGCCACGCCCGCCGCGCTGGCGCAGACCGCCGCGCAACTGCCCGCCATCACCGTCACCGCCGACAAGCAGGAACGCGCCCTCGAATCGCTGCCCGGCAGCCTGTCGGTGTTCGACGGCGACATGCTCGAAAGCCAGGGCGTCGTCGACCTGGCGGGCCTGCAGCGCATCACGCCCGGCCTGACGTTCCAGCCGTTCGGCCAGGCCGGCGTCAATGCGGCCGTGATGCGCGGCCTGTCGGCCAACTTCTTTTCGTTCTCGACCTCGACCCTGCTGGTGGTGGACGGCGTGCCCACGCTGATGGCGCAGGGCTTCGACGACCAGTTGCTGGACATCGACCGCGTCGAAGTGCTGCGCGGCCCGCAATCGGCGCTCTATGGCCGCAACGCGGAAGCCGGCGTCATCAACGTCCATACCCGCCAGCCGGGCGACAGCCTGCGCGGCAGCGTCTCCACCACCGTGGGCAGCCGCGACCTGCGCATGCTGCGCTTCGACCTGAGCGGGCCGATCATCGACGACACGCTCTACGCCAGCGTGGCCGGCGCCTGGCGCGGCCAGGACGGCTTCATCGACAACACCTACACCGGCCGGCGCGAGGACGACCGCGAACTGCGCAACGGCAAGCTGGCGCTGCGCTGGACGCCGTCGGCGCGCACCGACGCCACCTTGCGCTATGCGCAGATCAACTACCGCGACGGCGCCGCGCTGTGGGGCTCGCCCACGGCCTCGCGCGCCACCGTGGCGTCCGGCACGCCGAGCTGGAACCGGTCCATCGGCCGCAGCGCGTCGCTGTCGCTGCGCCACGATCTGGACGGCGGCCTGCGCCTGACGTCGGTGACGGCCTGGAACGACCTGCGCGACCGCGTGCAGCAGGACACCGATTTCCAGCCCGCCGACCTGCTGCACATCGCCCGCGACCACCATTTCCGCAATCTGTCGCAGGAGCTGCGGCTGGAGGGCGCGCTGGGCCGCGCCCACTGGCTGGCGGGGCTGTACGCCGACGGCGACGACCATGACCTGCGCAACACCCAGAAGATGCCGCGCGGCCTGACCGAAAGCGTGGTGCGGCTGCGCGGCCAGTCCGGCGCCGCCTTCACCCACTGGACCGTGCCGCTGGCCGAGCGCTGGACCCTGGAGGCCGGCGCCCGCGTCGAGCGCGACGCCGTGCGCTTCACGCCGCAAGGCGACAGCGCGCGCCGCGCCGACTGGACCCGCGTCACGCCCAAGCTGGCGCTGCAATACGCCTTCGCGCCGCGCCAGCAGGTCTACGCCTCGGTCGCGGATGGCTTTCGCGCCGGCGGCTACAACGTGTTTTCGCCGGCCGCCGACTACGCCGCCTACCAGCCGGAAACGCTGCGCGCGTACGAGATCGGCGCCAAGGGCTGGCTGCCCGGCAACCGCCTGCGCTACGCCGCCGCGTTCTACGTGATGACGGTCGACAACATGCAGGTGCAGCAGATGCCGCTGCCGGGCCTGGTGTACGTCACCAACGCCGCGTCGGCGCGTTCGATCGGGGCGGAATTCGAGCTCGAATACCTGCTGGGCCAGGGCTGGTCGTTGCAGACCGGATTGGGCTTGAACCGCACCCGCTTCAGCCACTTCCGCGATGGCGCCAACGACTACAGCGGCAACCAGAACCCGTTCGCGCCGCGCCTGAACGGCCACCTGACCGCGCGCTACGACGCCCCCGCCGGCTGGTACGCACAGGCCTCGCTCAGCGGCACCGGCCCGGTCTATCTGGACGCCGCCAACCGCTACCGCCGCAACGGCTACGCGCTGGTCAACCTGGCGGCCGGCGTCACCGTGCGGCAGGTCGAGATCGCCGCCTACGTCAACAACCTCGCCAACCGCCGCTACGACGCGGTGGGCTACCAGAACGGCATCGTCACCGTCTACAGCCCGCCGCGCGAAGTGGGCCTGCGCCTGACCTGGCGCCTTTGAACCGCATCCCAAGGAACCCGCCATGCCGACTTCCCCCCTGCCCCTGCAACGCTATTGGGACCTGGCCGCCGCGCCGGTCGAAACCGCCGCGCTCGACGCCGCCCTGGAACTGGGCCTGTTCGCGCACCTGCTGGCGCCGGCCAGCGCCGCGCAAATCGCGCAGGCGCTGGCGCTGCGCCCCGCCGCCGCCGAGCACCTGCTGGACATGCTGTGGAGCCTGCGCCTGCTGCACCGCATCGCCGGCGCGCCGCCGCTCTACCGCTGCGCGGCCACCGCGCGCGACCACTTCGTGGCGGGACGCCCCCACTACTGCGGCGACGCCTGGCGCTACCGGCGCCGCTCGCTGGCGCAGTCCGGCGAGCAGCTGGCGCAACGGCTGCGCCAGGATCCCGCCGCCGCACTGGCCACCCCGGCCGCCCCGTCCGAGGCCGGCGCATGGGCCAACGCGGCGCGCGTGCAGATCGGCCAGGAGCAACGCGCCCTGGCCGTGGCGGCGGCGCGCGAGGCGGTCGCGTGCGTGCCCGGCGCCGATGCGGCCCGCCGCATCCTCGACCTGGGCGGCGGTCCGGGCCTGATCGGCATCGCGCTGGTGCAGGACCGCCCGCACGCCAGCGGCGTGGTGTTCGACTGGCCCGAGACCGCCGCCGTGGCGCGCGAGAACATCGCCGCCGCCGGGCTGGCGGAGCGCATGGCGGCCGTGGGCGGCGACCTGGCCACGGCCGATATCGGCGCCGGCTACGACCTGATCTGGTGCTCGTCGGTGCTGCATTTCGTGCCCGACGCCGCCGCCGCGATCCGCAAGATGCACGATGCGCTGGCGCCGGGCGGCCTGCTGGTGATGGCGCACGCCGAAATCCCGGATGACGCCGAGGCCGCCGCGCGCGTGCTGCGCTATTACCTGCCGATGCTGCTGCTGGGCCGGCGCGTCACGCGCCAGGGGGAACTGGCCGACGCGCTGCGCGCCGCCGGCTTCGCCGAGGTGCGCGGCTTCGACGCCGACCGCTTTCCGCTGGCGCCGCTGCATGTGCTGTCGGCGCGCCGGGCCGCGCCATGACGCCGCGCCTGCGCCACGGCCTGGCCCAGGCCCTGTTCGGCTGGCTCAACCTGGCGCTGACCGCGCCGGGTGTCTATCTGTGGCTGGGCCTGCCGCTGGTGCTGCGCCAGCACGGCTGGTCCGGCACCGCCATCGGCCTGTTCCAGCTGGCCAGCCTGCCGACCGTGTTCAAGTTCCTGCTGGCGATGCCGCTGGACCGGCGCGGCGCCAGCCGTGGCGGTTATCGGCGCTGGACGGTGGCGCTGCTGCTGGCCTACGCCGCCGTGCTGCTGGCGCTGGGCTGGCGCGACCTGTTGAACGATGGCGCCATGCTGTTCGCGCTGGCGGCCGCCGCCGCGCTGGCCGGCACCTGGGCCGACGTGCCCGTCAACGCGTTGGCGATCCGCGTGTTGCCCGCGGCTGGCCGCGCCTCGGCGGGTGGCATCCGCTCGATGGCGTTGTGCCTGGGCGCGATCGTTGGCGGCGGCCTGATGCTGCTGGCGCAGGCGCGCTGGGGCTGGCAGGCGCCGTTCCTGATCATGGCCGGCGCGCTGGCGCTGGGCGCGGCGCTGACCTTGCTGCTGCGGGAAACCATGGACGCCATGCATGCCGAGCGTGCCAACGACGATGCGGTCGCCCCGCGCGATGCACACGTCGACATGGCCTTCGCATCGACGCGGGATGACGCACAGGGGCAACCCTGCGCGCCCCTGCCCGCCGCCGGCGCTACCTCGACCACGCGCCAGGCCATCGCTTACCTGCGCCTGCCCGCGAGCCGCCACTGGCTGCCGCTGCTGGCCCTGCTGTTCCCCTTCATCGGCGCCGGCTGGTTCTATCTGAAGCCGCTGCTGCTGGACCAGGGGCTGGCGCCGCAACGCGTGGCCTGGCTGGTCGGCGTCGCGGGCGGCGCGATCGGCGCCGTGGCCAGCATCGCGGGCGCGCGGCTGCTCAAGCGCCTGGGCGCGGGCCGCGCGGTGCGGCTGCACGCCGGCGCCGGGGCCGCCGCGTTGCTGGCGTTGACGCTGGCAATCGGCCTGAACGCGGCGCCGGCCGTGCTGGCGGCCTGCGCCATGATGGTGGCGGCAGCCATGGGCGCCACCGCCGCCTTGGCGTTCGGCCTGATGATGTCGCACGCGCGGCCGGGCCTGCAGGCGCTGGACTACGGCATCCAGTCCAGCCTGTTCGCACTGACGCGCATCGCCGCGCCGCTGGCGGCCGGGATCCTGCTCGATGTGGCCGGTCCGGTCGCGATGCTGGCGACGTTGACGGCGGGCGCGGCGGCCGTGCTGGCGCTGGCTTGGCGGCGGGCGGCCGCGCTGCCGGGATAAGGACTTGCGTTACCGGGCCTCGCGCGCTCAATCCTGAAAGGCGCCCCCCGCGCCAGCCATCGGGCGCCCTGCCGCCGCCCTCAACCGCCCGGCCGGTGCTCGGCCAGCACCGCGCTCATCGACTGCGCCGCGCCCTGCAGCACCGGCACCGCGCGCAGCAGGTCGTCGAGCATCAGCCGCGCGGTGGGCGCGTGGCACGCCACCGCCGCCACCACGCGGTCCTGCGCGTCGCGCACCGGCACCGCCACCGCGCTCATGCCGCGCACGAACTCCTCGTTGTCGATGCCGATGCCGCGCGTGGCCAGCCGTTCCAGTTCGTCTTCGAGCCGCGCCGGGTCGGTCAGCGTGCGCGGCGTGTTGCGCGTCAGCGGCAGGCGCGCCAGCACCCGGCCGCGCTCCAGCCGGCTCATCGACGCCAGAAACAGCTTGCCGCTGGCGGTGCAATGCATCGGCACGTGGCTGCCGACCGCGAAGAACAGGCGCAGCGGTTCGGTGGTCTCGACCCGCTCCATGTAGATCACCTGGTCGCCGTCGGGCGCGGTGAGATTGCAGGTTTCACCCAGCTTGCCGACCAGCTGCGCCAGCACCGCGCGGCAGGCGCGCGTGAAGGCCGAGGCGTGCAGCGTGGACAGCGCCAGCGCGGTGGCCTGCGGCCCCGGCACGAAACCGTTTTCAGTGGGCGTGGCGGCGACGAAACCGGCGCGCTGCATCGACGCCAGCAAGCGCATCAAGGTGGACTTGGGCATATCCAGGCGCTGCGCCAGTTGCGCCAGCGTGGGCGGATGCTGGGCGCGGGCCAGGTAGTCCAGCACCAGCAGCGCGCGCAGCGAGCGCGAGGCATCCTGCGGTTCGTCGGCGTCGGGCGTCCGCGCCGATGCTGCACTGCGATTTTGAAACCGAAGATCCATGTTCTGTGCCATTTCGCCGTTCCCGCGCTTGCCGCGCTTTCTTTCCCGTGGCGGCTTCCTAGAATCGCCACAGATACGGAACCTTTGCGCGTCGCCGCGCCCCCTCGCATCAGGCCAGTATATAAGTGCCCGGCGGCGCGGCAAGCAGGGTAAACGCGCCGTCCGGACGAGGGACTCCCCGCGTCACGGCACGGCCAGGCCAAGGAGGAAACAGACATGTCCGATGCCGTGGACTACATCGTGGTGGGGGCCGGTTCCGCCGGCTGCGTGCTGGCGAACCGCTTGAGCGCCAGCGGCCAGCACAGCGTGTGCCTGCTGGAGGCGGGGCCGCCGGACCGCTCGCCGTGGATCCACATCCCCATCGGCTACGGCAAGACCATGTTTCACAAGGTGCTGAACTGGGGCTACTACACCGAGCCCGACCCCAACATGCTGAACCGCCGCATCTACTGGCCGCGCGGCCGCACGCTGGGCGGCTCCAGCGCCATCAACGGCCTGATCTACATCCGCGGCCAGCGGCGCGACTACGACGACTGGGCCGCCGCCGGCAACCCCGGCTGGAGCTGGGACGACTGCCTGCCCTACTTCCGCAAGCTGGAAAACAATGATCTCGGCGCGGGCGCCACGCGCGGCACCGAGGGGCCGCTGAACGCCACCTCCATCAAGACGCCGCATCCGCTGGTCGAAGGCCTGATCGGCGCCGCCGGCGCGCTCGGCCTGCCGCATGTGCGCGACTTCAATACCGGCGACCAGGAAGGCGTGGGCTACTACCAGCTGACCACCCGCAACGGCCGCCGCTGCTCCACCGCCGTGGCCTACCTGCGTCCGGCGCGCGGCCGCGCCAACCTGCGGGTGGAGACCGGCGCGCACGCCATGGCGATCCTGTTCGAGGGCAGCCGCGCCTGCGGCGTGCGCTATCGCCAGGACGGCCAGGTGCGCACCCTGCGCGCCCGCCGCGAGGTGATCCTGTGCGCCGGCGCGCTGCAATCGCCGCAACTGCTGCAACTGTCGGGCGTGGGCCCGGCCGCGCTGCTGCGCCGCTTCGGCATCGGCGTGGTGCGCGACCTGCCAGGCGTGGGCGAGAACCTGCAGGACCACCTGCAGATCCGCCTCATCTACGAGACGCGCCGGCCCATCACCACCAACGACCAGCTGCGCACGCTGCACGGCCGCGCCGCGATGGGGCTGCAATGGCTGCTGTTCCGCGGCGGGCCGCTGGCGGTGGGCATCAACCAGGGCGGCCTGTTCTGCCGCGTCGATCCGGCCAGCGCCACGCCCGACACGCAATTCCATTTCGCCACGCTGTCGGCCGACATGGCCGGCGGCAAGGTGCATCCGTTCTCGGGCTGCACCTATTCGGTGTGCCAGCTGCGGCCGTCCTCGCGCGGCACCGTGCAATTGCGCAGCGCCGATCCGTTCGAGGCGCCCGCCATGCAGCCCAACTACCTGTCCACCGAGCTGGACCGGCGCATGACGGTGGCAGCGGTCAAGTACGCGCGCCGGCTGGCCGCCACCGAACCGCTGGCCGGCCTGATGAAGCGCGAATTCCGGCCCGGGCCCGAGGTGCAGGGCGACGACGAGATCCTGCATTTCTGCCGCGAGTACGGCGCCACCATCTTCCACCCGTCGGGCACCGCGAAGATGGGCCCGCGCGCAGACCCCCTGGCGGTGGTCGACGAGCGCCTGCGGGTGCACGGCGTGAGCGGGCTGCGGGTGGTGGATTGCTCCATCATGCCGACGCTGGTCTCGGGCAACACCAACGTGCCGGTGGTGATGCTGGCCGAGCGCGCGGCCGATTTCATCCTGCAGGACCTGCACGCGGCGCGGCCGCGCGTCCAGGCGCAGCCGGTATTGCAACAGGCGGCATGACATGAGCTGACCGCAACCCGCGGAGCGGCGCCGCAGAGCGCCGCCCGCTTCCCCCAAAGGAGACAGGCATGGCCAAGCAGAACGAAACCGCGGTGCGCAAAGTCGTCGCCGCGTCGCTGATCGGCGCCACCATCGAGTGGTACGACTTCTTCCTGTACGGCGTGGTCGCCGGCATCGTGTTCAACAAGCTGTACTTCCCCACTGGCGACCCGCTGGTCTCGACCATGCTGGCCTACACCACCTTCGCGGTGGGCTTCATCACCCGCCCGCTGGGCGGGCTGGTGTTCGGCCATTTCGGCGACCGCATCGGCCGGAAAAGCATGCTGGTGATGACGCTGATGATCATGGGCGTGTCGACCTTCCTGATCGGCCTGGTGCCCACCTATGACAGCATCGGCATCTGGGCGCCGATCCTGCTGCTGCTGTTGCGCGTGTTCCAGGGCATCGGCCTGGGCGGCGAATGGGGCGGCGCGGTGCTGATGGCCTACGAATACGCCCCGCCCGAAAAGAAGGGCTACTACGCCTCGCTGCCGCAGATCGGCCTGGCGATCGGCCTGTGCCTGGCGTCCGGCACGGTGGCGCTGCTGTCGACGCTGCTGACCGACGAGCAGTTCATGGCCTGGGGCTGGCGCCTGGCGTTCCTGGCCTCGGCCGCGATGGTCGGGGTCGGCATGTACATCCGCCTGAACATCAAGGAAACGCCCGAGTTCGCCGCGGTCAAGCGCGACAACGCCGAAAGCCGCATCCCGTTCATGGACATGATCCGCCGCTATCCCGGCAACGTCGCCAAGGGCATGGGCGCGCGCTACATCGACGGCGTGTTCTTCAACGTCTTCGGCGTGTTCTCGATCTCGTACCTGACCCAGACGCTGCAGATCACCCGCACCGAAGCATTGACCGGGGTGATGGCGGCGGCGCTGGTGATGTGCTTCACCATCCCCTACTTCGGCCGGCTGTCCGACCGCATCGGCCGCACCCGCGTGTATTTCTGGGGCTCGCTGATCACGGCGGTGGCGGCCTTCCCCGGCTTCTGGCTGATGCTCAACAGCCAGGGCAGCGTGATGCTGGTGTGGCTGGCCATCATCATTCCGTTCGGCATCTTCTACGCCGCCGTCTACGGGCCGGAGGCGGCCCTGTTCTGCGAGCTGTTCGACGCCAAGGTGCGCTACACCGGCATCTCGTTCGTCTACCAGTTCTCGGGCATCTTCGCCTCGGGCATCACGCCCATCATCGCCACCGCGCTGCTCAAGACCGGCAATGGCCAGCCATGGCTGATCTGCCTGTACGTGCTGTTCTCGGGCGTGGTGTCGGCCCTGTGCGTGTGGCTGATCGGACGCGGCGGGCGCAGCGCCGCGCAGGATGGCGCGGCGCCGCCGGCGGGCGCCAACCTGCGCAAGGCCTAGGCGCTTGCACCGCGCGAGCGGCCGGCGCTCAGCCGCGCGCCGACGGCAGCCAGCCGCCGCCCAGCGCCTTGAACAGCGTCGCCAATGCCGCCTGCCGCTGCGTCGCCACCTCGATGTACGACAGCTGGTCGGCATAGGCGCGGCGCTGCGCATCCAGGTAGCGCAGGTGGCTGTCGACCCCGCCGCGATAGCGCGCCTCGGACAGCTGCATGGCCTGCGCGCTGGACTGCGTCAACGCCAGCCGCGAAGCCTCCTCGCGCCGCAGCGTGTCGGTGGCGGCAAGCGCGTCGGCCACCTCGCGGAAGGCCGACTGCACGGTCTTCTCGTACTGCGCCACGGCAATGTCCTTGCGCGCGTTGGCCAGGTCCAGGTTGGCGGTATTGCGGCCGCCGGCGAAGATCGGCAGCGTGATCTGCGGCGCGAACGACCAGGCGCGCTGGCCCGAGTCGAACAGATTCGACAGCTCGGCGCTGGAGCTGCCGAACATGCCGGTCAGCGAAATGCTCGGAAAGAACGCCGCCCGCGCCGCGCCGATGCTGGCGTTGCGCGATTGCAGCTGGTGTTCGGCCGCCAGGATGTCGGGCCGCCGCTCCAGCAATTCGGACGGCGCCCCGGCGGCGATCTCCTGCACCAGCATCGGCCCCTCGGCCAGCCCCTTGGGCAGGAACGGCCCCAGGTCGCCCACGCCCACCAGCAGCGCCAGCGCATTGCCGGCCTGGCGCGCTTCGCGGTCGATGCGCTCCAGGTCGGCGCGCGCCTGTTCGGCCAGGCCCAGCGCTTCCTGGTAGTCGAGCGCCGTGGCCGAGCCGGCCTGGCGCCGCTTGGCGGTCAGACCGAGCGAGGCCTCGCGGCTTTCCAGGGTCTGGCGCGTGACCTGCAGGCGGCGCAGCGCGCTGTCGCGCGCCAGGTAGGCCTGGATCACTTCGGCCACCAGGCTGATCTGGGCGCTGCGGGCCGTGGCCTCGGTGGCCAGGTATTCCTGCAACGCCGCGTCCGACAGGCTGCGCACGCGGCCGAACAGGTCGATCTCGAAAGACGTCAGGCCGATGCCCGCCTGGTAATTGCTCTGCACGCCGGCGCTGCCGCTGCTGTTCAGGTCGCCCGGCACCCGCTGGCGCGTGCCGCTGCCCTGCGCGTTGATGCCCGGCAGGCGGTCGGCGCGCTGCACCCGGTACTGGGCCCGCGCCGCCTCGATGTTCAGCAGCGCCTGGCGCAGGTCGCGGTTGTTGTCCAGCGCCAGCGTCACCAGCCGGCGCAGGCCGTCGTCGGTGACGAACGACTGCCAGTCCAGCGTGGCGGCGGCCGACGGCGCGCCCCCCGCCGCGGGCGCGTTCCAGGTCGTGGGCACGGGCGCCTCGGGCCGCTGGTAGGTCGGCGCCATCGAGCAGCCGGCCAGGACGGCGGCCAGGACCGCGGCGGCCAGCCGCGAGAAGATAAAAGTCGGTTTCATCAGATTCACTCCTGCGTCGCGGCGGCGGCGGCCGGCGTTGCCGCCCGCTTGGCCTTGATCCACGACAGCACCCACACGAAAAACACCGGCACGAAGATCACCCCCAGCAGGGTCGCGCTCAACATGCCGCCGATCACGCCCACGCCCAGCGCGCGCTGGCTGGCGCCGCCGGCCCCGCTGGCCAGCGCCAGCGGCACCACGCCCAGGATGAAGGCCAGCGAGGTCATCACGATCGGCCGGAAGCGCAGCTTGGCCGCCTCGACCGCGGCGTCGATCAGCGTGTGGCCCTGCTCGCGCAGGCTCTTGGCGAACTCCACGATCAGGATGGCGTTCTTGGCGGCCAGGCCGATGATGGTGATCAGGCCGACCTTGAAGTACACGTCGTTGGGCATGCCCAGCACCGTCACCGCCAGCACCGAGCCGAGCGCGCCGATCGGCACGATCAGCATCACCGAGGCCGGAATGGCCCAGCTTTCGTACAGCGCCACCATCAGCAGGAACACCACCAGGAACGCCAGCGCGAACAGCATCGGAGCCTGCGCGCCGGCGAACTTCTCCTGCAGCGACAGCCCGGTCCACTGGTAGCCGATGCCGGCCGGCAACTCCGAGGCGATGCGCTCGATCTCGGCCATGGCCTCGCCGGTGCTGTGGCCCGGCCGGGCGTCGCCCGCGATCTTGAACGACGGATAGCCGTTGTAGCGCGAGATCTGCACCGGCCCGTTCTCCCAGCGGGTCTGGACGAAGGCGGACAGCGGCACCATGCCGCCCGACTTGTTGGGCACGTTCAGCTGCAGCACGCTTTCGGGCGTCATGCGGTCGCGCACGTCGGCCTGCACCACCACGCGCTGCAGGCGGCCGGCATTGGCGAAGTCGTTCACCGTGGCCGAGCCGTAGGCCGACGAGATGGCGGTATTGATCACGTCGAAGCCCACGCCCAGCGCCTCGGCCTTCTGCCGGTCGATGTCCAGGCGCAGCTGCGGCGCATCGGCCAGGCCTTCCATCATGGCGTAGGCGATCACCGGCGAGCTGTTGGCCTTGGTCAGCAGCTCGTCGCGCGCCGCCGTCAGCGCCGCCCGGCCCACGCCGCCGCGATCCTGCAGGCGCAGCGCGAAGCCGCCCGAATTGCCCAGGCCCTCGATGGGCGGCGGGTTGACGGCCATGACCGCGCCGTCGTCGATCGCCGCGAAGCGGCCGTTGACGCTGTCGGCCACGTCATTGGCCGATTGGCCCTTGCCGCGTTCGGACCAGTCCTTCAGGGTCGGGAAAGCGATGCCCGCGTTCTGGCCGGTGCCCGAGAAGCTGAAGCCCATCACGGTGAAGGCGTCGCCCATGGCGTCCAGCGACATCAGGTGCTGCTCGACATCCGCCACCACCTTGTCGGTGCGCAGATGGGTCGCGCCCGGCGGCAGCTGCATGTCGACGATGACGTAGCCCTGGTCTTCCGGCGGCACGAACGATTCCGGCAGGCGCGCGTACAGCACGCCCAGCATCGCCACGATGGCGCCGTAGACCACCATGTAGCGCCCGGTGCGGCGCACCAGCCGCGAATTGAGCGCCTCGAAGCGGCTGGTCAGGCGCGTGAAGAAGCGGTTGAAGGCGCCGAAGAAGCCGC
This sequence comes from Achromobacter insuavis, assembly GCF_902859645.1. GTDB lineage: Bacteria > Pseudomonadota > Gammaproteobacteria > Burkholderiales > Burkholderiaceae_B > Achromobacter > Achromobacter insuavis. The sequence continues at coordinate 14,132 of NZ_CADIJR010000027.1, forward strand.
GCTTCTCCTCGTGATGCCCCTTGGGGATCGGCTTGAGGAAGGTGGCGCACAGCGCCGGCGTGAAGGTCAGCGCCAGGAAGCCCGAGAACAGGATCGACACCGCCAGCGACAACGAGAACTGGCGGTAGATCACGCCCACCGAGCCGCTCATGAAGGCCAGCGGCAGGAACACGGCCGCCAGCACCATGGTGATGCCGACGATGGCGCCCGACACCTGGCCCATGGCCTTGATGGTGGCCTCGCGCGGCGACAGCCCTTCCTCGGCCATGATGCGCTCGACGTTCTCGACCACCACGATGGCGTCGTCCACCAGGATGCCGATGGCCAGCACCATGCCGAACATGGTCATCATGTTGACCGAGAAGCCCAGCACCGACATCACCGCGAACGTGCCCAGCAGGCAGACCGGCACCACAATGGCCGGAATCAGCGTGTAGCGCACGTTCTGCAGGAACAGGAACATCACCAGGAACACCAGCACCATGGCTTCCAGCAGCGTGTGCACCACCTTCTCGATGGCCACGCTGACAAAGCGCGAGGTGTCGAACGGCACCGAATAGGCGACGTCCTCGGGGAACGAGGCCGACAGCTCCTGCAGGCGCGCCTTGACGGACTTGACCGTGTCGATGGCGTTGGCGCCCGGCGCCAGCTGCACCGCCGCGCCCACCGCCTTGCGACCGTTCAGGCGGGTCTCGAAGTCATAGCTCTGGCGCCCGACCTCCATGCGCGCCACGTCGGCCAGCCGCACCGACGAGCCGTCGGCGTTGGCGCGCAGCACGATGCGGCCAAATTCCTCGGGCGTGTCCAGCGTGCCCTTGACCGCCAGCGTGGCGGTCAGCTCCTGCTCGGGCGAACCGGGGCGGCTGCCGAAGCTGCCGGCCGGCACCTGCACGTTCTGCGCGGCAATAGCGGCATTGACGTCGGCCACCGACAGGCCCACGCCGAGCAGCTTCTGCGGGTCGATCCAGACCCGCATGGCCGCCTCGGCGCCGAAGAACTGCACCTTGCCCACGCCGTCGACGCGGCGGATCTCATTGTTGACGTGGCGCGCGGCGTAGTCGGACAGGCCCACCACGTCCTTGCCGGCGTCCTCGCCCTTGTAGGTCAGGGCGTAGATCATCAGGAAGTTGGAGCTGGCCTGCTCGACCTGCAGGCCCTGCTGCGTCACGGCCGTGGGCAGGCGCGCCTCGGCCTTCTTGATGCGGTTCTGCACGTCCACCTGCGCCAGCGCCGGATCGGTGCCGGGCTGGAAGGTGACGGTGATCTCGGCGCTGCCGCTGGAGCTGCTGGACGACTCGTAGTACAGCATGTGCTTGGCGCCGTTCAGTTCCTCCTCGATGACGCTGGTCACCGAGTCCACCAGGGTGCTGGCGGACGCGCCGGGATAGGTCGCGTTGATGGTCACCTGGGGCGGCGCCACCACCGGGAACTGCGCCACCGGCAGCGAGGGAATCGCCAGCAGGCCGGCGAGCGAGATGAAGAGAGCCACCACCCACGCGAATTTGGGGCGGTCGATGAAAAACCTGGACATGATCTATCCTCGGAAGGATGAGCGGCGCAGGGAGACCGGCCGCCGCAACGGCCGGCCCTGCGGGCAAGAGGAAGGAAGGGGCGACATGGCCATCAGTGCCGCGCCACGGCGTCCGCGACCGGCGCGGCCGCGACCTTGTCGGCCTGCGGCACCAGCGTCACGCTGACCTTCTGGCCGGGCACGGCGGCGCTCACGCCGCCGACGATGACGCGGTCGCCGGCCGCCAGGCCTTCGACGATGTGCCAGTCGGCGCCGCGCATGGTGCCGGTGCGCACGGCGCGCGTCTCGACCACGTCGTCCGGGCCCGCCACCAGCACCTGCGGCTTGCCGTCGGTGCTGCGCACCACCGCGCGCTGCGGCACCAGGATGGCGTCGGGGTCCACGCCCTGGCGGGTCTGCACCCGCACATACATGCCCGGCAGCAGCAGCACGTCGGGATTGGCGAACTCGCCGCGCAGCGACACCTGACCGGTGCCGCGGTCCACCGCGATATCCGAGAACAGCAGGCGGCCATTGCGGCTGCGGTCGGTGCCGTCGATGCTGATGGAGATGGCGGCGCCCTCTTCCTGGCCCAGCTCGCCGGTCTGCATGGCGGTGCGCGTGCGCAGCATGTCGGCCACCGGCTGGGTGAAGTCGACGTAGATGGGATCGAGCTGCTGGACCTTGGCCATCACGGTGGCCTCGTTCTGGCCCACCAGCGCGCCCTCGGTGACCTGGGCGCGGCCGATGCGGCCCGAGATCGGCGCCTTGACGGTGGCGTAGTCCAGGTTCAGGCGCGCGGTCTCGACGTCGGCCTGGGCCGAGCGGCGCGCGGCCTGGGCGCTCTTGAGCGCCGCGGTGGCGGTGTCGAAGTCCTGCTGGCTGACGGCCTCGATCTTGACCAGCGGGGTATAGCGCCGCACCACCGCCTGGGCCTCGGACAGCGCGGCCTCGGATTTGGCCAGGTCGCCCTCGGCGCGCGACAGGGCCGCCTTGAACGGCGCCGGGTCGATACGGAACAGCACGTCGCCGGCCTTGACGTCGGCGCCTTCCTCGAACTCGCGGCTGAGCACGATGCCGGCCACCCGCGCCCGCACCTCGGCCACCCGCACCGGCTCGACCCGGCCCGGCAGCGAACTGGCCAGCGTGTAGCGCTGTGGCTGCACCGCCACTGCCTGCACGGCGCGGGGCTCGGCGGCGGCGGTCGGCCCGGCCTCGCCGCCGCAACCGGCCAACAGAACGGCGGCGGCCGCCACCGCGACAGGCCAACGCCAGGGTTGATGCTTGCTCATTTCGATACCTCCCGCCCACGGCGTCTTGAACTCAATAAGAGTCGAATGGTATCTTGAAGATCATTTTGAATCAATAATGATTCATTTAATTCTGTTAAGTACCTTTTGAGTGCTTAACAACTCTTAACTTGTCAATTTTGCGAAAATTTGCGCAAATTGAATCGCTTATGCTCCAATAGCTATCCCATGAGCGGAACAATGAGGAAGGAAACGCGATGTCTGAGGATATCGGGCACGAACGGCTGTTGATTGCGCTGGCCCAGGCGATGGTCGACCACCCCCGCGGCACCTTGCAGGAACTGGCCAAGGCGGTGGGGGTGAGCAAGGCGACGCTGTACCGCTTCTGTCAGACGCGCGATCAGCTGGTGACGCGGCTGATGACGCACGGCGCGCAGGTCATGAAGCAGACGCTGGCCGATTCCCGGCTGGACGCCGCGCCGCCGCGCGAGGCCTTGCGCAACCTGATCGAACAGCACCTGGCGCACAAGGAATTGACGGTCTTCCTGATGTACAACTGGAAGCCCGACATGGAGATGCAGCCGGACATCATGGACAGCTGGTCCGGCTACCAGGAAACGCTGGACGCGTTCTTCCTGCGCGGCCAGCGCGAAGGCGCGTTCCGCGTCGACGTGACGGCGGCGGCGCTGACCGAATTGCTGATCACGGTGATCACCAGCATGGTGGACGCCGAACGCCGCGGCCGCATCGCGCGGCTGGGCATCGCCGGCGTGGCCGAACAGATCCTGCTGCACGGCATCAGCGCCGAACCGGCGCCGGCGGCGCGCTGAAAGCGCCCCGCCCAGGCGTCACCAGGCCTGCCGCCTGACAGGCCCCGGCGCCAGACCCGCGAAGGCGCCAGGCGCGACATCTGCGCGCTCCCCGCCCTTCGCCGGAATTCAGCCCGCCGCGACCGGACGGCCGTGGAACGGATAGTTGGGATCGTTGTAGCCGTGGGTCGAGGCGTGGCCCGGCGTGACCCAGCTGTCCACCAGCGCCTCGTCCTCGGGCGTGATCGTGACATCCAGCGCCGCGTAGTAGTCGTCCATCTGCGCCAGCGTGCGCGGGCCGGCGATGACGCCGGTCACCACCGGATTGGCCAGCACCCAGGCGGTGGCGAAATGGCCCGGCTGCACGCCACGGGCGGCGCTGTGCTCGACCAGCCGCTGCGCGATCTGCAGCGACTCTTCACGGAACTCGGTGGCCAGGATGCGGCGGTCGCCGCGCCCGGCGCGGGTGTCGGCGGCCGGCGCCTGGCCCGGCAGGTACTTGCCGGTGAGCACGCCGCGCGCGATCGGGCTGTACGGCACCACGCCCAGGCCGTAGTGCTGGCAGGCCGGCAGGATCTCGACCTCGGGGCCGCGATTGAGCATGTTGTAGTACGGCTGGCACACCACCGGCTGCGGCACGCCCAGCTTTTCGCACAGGCGCAGGGTTTCGGCGATGCGCCAGCCGCGGAAGTTCGACAGCCCGAAGCTGCGCAGCTTGCCGGCGCGGATCAGGTCGCCCAGCGCCCACAGCGCCTCTTCCAGGTTTTCCTCGTGGTAGTCGCGGTGCAGGTACAGGATGTCGAGGAAATCCGTGCCCAGGCGCGCCAGGCTCTGCTCGACGCCGCGGATCAGCCACTGGCGCGAATAGTGCGACTGGTTCGGGCCCTTGCCCACCACGTTGCCGATCTTGCTGGCCAGCACCCAGTCGTGGCGCTGTCCTTGCAGCAACTTGCCCACCACTTCCTCGGAACGGCCGTCGTTGTAGACGTCGGCGGTGTCGATGAAGTTCAGGCCGTGGTCGCGCGCGGACGCGACGATGCGCGCGGCCTCGTCGTCGGGCGTCTGCTCGCCGAACATCATGGTGCCCAGGCACAGGGGCGATACGCGAAGATTGCTTGATCCGAGACGGCGGTAGTTCATGGCGAAATCCTTGGTCGGCGCGCGAGGTGCGCGGGGAAAGCGTGACAGGAAGCGAAGCGATGCGGCGCGCCCGGGGCGCGGCGGGCAAAGGGGCATGTTGCCAGAAGCCGGCCGGCGCGCCGCTGAAAATCCCTGCGCCCGGCAGGGAATCCACCCACGGCGCGTCAGGCCGGCGGGGCGTCCACCGCCGCCAGGATCTTGCCGAACAGCGCGTCGGCATGCGCCGAATCGAGCCAGCGCACGATCACCACCAGCTTGCGCTCGGGCTCGACCCAGGTGAACGAACTGCCCGCGCCGACGCCGAAGAAGCTGGACGCCGGCACGCTCGGAAACACGCGGCCCTCGTGGTTCAGCCAGATCAGATAGCCATAGTACGGCGCGATCGCGCAAGGCTGGCGCATGGCGGCGATCCACTCGGGCGACAGCACCTGGCGGCCGTCGGCCGCGCGGCCCTGGTTCAGCAGCATCTGGCCGATCAGCGCCTGGTCGCGCGCGCTGATCGACATGCCGCCGCCCCAGTGCGAGCCGCCCGGCACCGACGGCATGCGCTGGCCGTCGATCTCGACCCAGGCGTTGTCGTAGCCGACCCATTGCCAGTTCTCGCTGGCGCCCAGCGGCCGCGTGACGGCCTCGCGGAACACCTCGGGCAAGGGCCTGCGGAACAGGTGCAGCAGCGCATATGACAGCTGGTTGATGCGCACGTCGTTGTATTCCCAGTACGCGCCGGGACGCTGCAAGGGCCGCGCATCGCCCTTCTTGCCGTCCGGCGGCACGCCGAAGGTGACGGCGCGGTAGCGGTCGGCCTGGTCGGACACGCCGAAGCGCTCGCCCTCCCATTCGCTGGTCTGCTGCAGCAGATGGCGCCAGGTGATGTCGGCGTTCTGTCCATGATCGAAGCCGATGCCCGGCACGCGCTTGCCGACGGGCTCGTCGACGTCGGGCAGCAGGCCGCGGTCGTGCGCCAGGCCGGCCAGGATCGCCAGGTACAGCTTGGCCACGCTGAACGTCAGGTCGGCGCGCTCGGGCTCGCCCCAGGCCGCCAGCGTCTGGCCGTCGCGCACCACCACGCCCGACACCGGGCCGCGGTCGTGGATCGGGCCCAGCAGCCGGTTCCACGGCGGCGGATCGTTCTGGTGCACCCCGAAGACCCCGTCGACGCTGCGGTCCCAGGCGGTTTCGTGGTCGTTGGCGAACTGGATCGCCTGCTGCATGAGCGCGTTCATTGCATTCCCTTGTCTTGTCGTTGGCCGATGGCTGATCGCTGATGGCGCTAGCGAGTATATCCATCCCCGCCGCGCCGCCAACGCCGGCGCAGCCATCCGGCCGCGATATGGCCGCCGGCAATAAGCAACGCGGGAATCAATCGTTGGCGCGCGCCGCCGCGGCCGGTAGAGTCCAACGCCCCACATTCCCGGACCACATTGCCGCCTCATGCCTGATCGCTTCACCCCCTTCGCTTCGCGTGCCCCGCGCGCGCCCTCGTCCGCCCCGCGCGGCGCCCGTGCGCGCCTGGGCGCCGCATTGCTGGCCCTGGCCGCCTGGAGCGGCGCCGCCCACGCCGAATCGCGCGTCATCCGCGTCGTCGTGCCGTACGGCACCGGCGCGGTGCAGGACACCATCGCCCGCGCCATCACCGACGAACTGGGCCGCGCCCTGGACGCCTCCATCGTGGTCGAGAACCGCGCCGGCGCCGGCGGCACCGTCGGCACCGCGCAGGTGGCGCGCGCCGCCCCCGACGGCAACACGCTGGTGCTGGCCGCCGCCAGCCACCACATCGCCGGCTACCTGTACAAGAACCTGAGCTACGACCCCTACAAGGATTTCACCGGCGTCGCCTACCTGGGCAACACCGGCTACATCCTGCTGGCGTCCTCGACACTGAAGGTGGCCAACACCGCCGAATTCATCCAGGCCATCAAAGCCAGGCCCGACGCCTACGACTACGCCTCGGCCGGCAACGGCAGCGCCTCGCACCTGGGCATGGCCTCGCTGCTGGCCGCCGCCGGCGCGCGGATGCAGCACATCCCGATGAAGTCCACCGGCGACGCGGTGACCGAGCTGCTGGCCGGCCGGGTGCAGGCCGTCACCGCCGCCACCATCGGCGTCACCGGCTACCGCAACGATCCGCGCGTGACCTTCCTGGCGTACACCGGCAAGCAGCGCTCGCGCTTCGCCCCCGATCTGCCGACCGTGGCCGAAAGCGGCCTGCCCGGCTATGCCTTCGATTCGTGGCTGGGCCTGCTGGCCCCGGCGGGCATCGCGCCGGCCGAGCGCGACCGCATCAACGCCGCCGTCAATCAGGTGCTGGCCGATCCCAAGGTGCAGGCGCGCCTGGCGGCGCTGGGCGTGGAGGCAGAAGCCAAGTCGCCGGCCCAGTTCCAGGATCTGTTGAAAGCGGATTGGGACGCCACCGGCGGCCTGGTGACCGCGTCCGGCGCCCGCGTCGAATAAAGCGCCAAGCGCGATGTCCCTGGCGCGCCGCCCGCGGCGGCCGCCAGGCCGGGACAGGCCCGGCTAGCGCTGGCGCACGCCTTCCAGGAACATGTCGGTGATGAAGTCGGCCAGCGCCTCGCGCTCCTCGGCGTTGGGCTCGCGGCGCGTGAAGCGCTCGATCACGCCCATGAACGCGTGCGACAGCCATTCCGGCGGAATGTCCTTGCGGAACACGCCGGCGCGCTGATCGATGCGCACATTCTCGGAAATCATCTCGACCAGCTCGTCCTTGAGCGCCTCGGCCGCGTCGACCTGAAAGAAGCCGATGCGCGTGAGATTCGGGTCCTCCTGCAGGATCGCCAGCCAGTTGCTCACGCCGCGGCGCACTCGCACCTCGACCGGCAGATCCTGGTCGTCGGACAGCCGCGCCTGGCAAACCTCCTGCCGCAGGCGCTGCGCGAACATGCCCACCAGTTCGTCGTAGGCCGCCTGCTTGCCGGCGAAGTACTGGTAAAAAACCGGTTGCGTCACCCCCGCGCGGGCAACAATATCGCTGATCCGGGTGTGCTGGAATCCGCGCTCGGCGAACTCCGCCGCCGCGACTTCCAGAAGTTGCAACCGGGTGCGCTCACCTTTCGTCAAACGCCTTTCTTGCGGTACAGATGGGGGTAGTGCCGTCGTCATCGCGTGAAAATACTATCCTTCCAGTCTTTTTGCCATACATTCCTGCATACATAGAAACCCTATGCCCCGACTGTCGCGCCTGCTCCACGCTTTCTGCGCCGCCACGCTCCTGTCGGCCCTGCCGGGCTGTGTACCTTACCCCACTTACAAGACCCTGCAGCCGCGCGCGGCCATCACGGTGCAGGACGAGACCGGGCAACCGCTGGCGAATGCCCGCGTGGTGCTGATCGCCGGGGCCTATCCCTACGGCTACGACCGCTACCGCGTCGAGCAACGCACCGGCGCCGACGGCCGGGCCGGCTTCGAGGCGCGCCACGAATGGCGCGTGGAGGTGCTGGCGATCCATGGCTCGGAACTGTTCTTCTGGAACTGGTGCGTCGAAAAACCCGGCTACGAGACCTACGCCACCCACGACCGCAATGCCGACGCTTTCGACCCCAAGGCGGTCGTCCAGCTCAAGCCCGGGGTGTCGCAAACTTGCGACAATCCCAATGCTTCGCCCTTCATGCGCGAGACCCGTCCAACCTCCTGAAATCACTTGAAATCTTCGTAATTCTTGACACAACTATTGCGCCGTGGCGGCAGTACAGTACGGTATCGCCGGTCGCCGCAGCACGTGGACGCCCGGCGGCTCAGGAGCAAGATCATGAAGCGGTTTACAGGTCGTATGGTCGGCGTCGCGCTGGCACTGGCCTTGGCAAGTTCCCCCGCGCTGGCGGGCGGCTATCGTGGCGGGTATCACCATCACCACGGCGGTGGCGGCGGCAGCGGCTGGTGGATCGGCGGCGCGGTCGCGCTGGCGGCCACCGGGCTGATCCTGGCGGCCAACAATTCCGGTCCGAGCTATGTGCAGACCGGCGTCTACGCCCCGGGCGTGGCCTACTACCCGCCGCCGGTGTACGCGGCGCCCGTCTATGAAGCGCCGCCGGTGTATGCCGCGCCGCCGGTCTACCAGGCTCCGGCCCAGTACGCCCCGGTGCAGTACGAGCCGGCCGCGCCCGTCAACAAAGCCCAGGCCAGCGCCTCGGCCGACTGCCAGCACTGGGCCATGAACCAGAGCGGCTATGACCCGGCGACCATTTCGCAATGGACCACCCAGGTCATGGTGGACACCTACAACCGCGCGCTCGATTCCTGCATGAACAGCCGCGGCTACCGGGCCAACTGACAACCATCGCGCCCACCGCGCGTCACCACGGGAGGAGCTCCGCCAGGGCCTCCTCCCTTTTGTTTTCACGGCAGCGGGCGATCCGCCCCCAGACGGACCTCAACCGCGCCGGCCACCCCAGCCGCGCCAGGCGAAAAACGCCCCGGCCAGCAGGGCCAGCACGGCCGGCAGCACCCAGACGAAGCCGCTGTCGGTATAGACGACCCCGTCGACCGGATCGTAGTAGCGGCCCAGCTCGTTGAAATCCCACTTCAGGTACTGCTCGTACCAGAGCCAGAAGCAGAACGCCGACACCGCCAGCGACACCACCGCCCCGACCCGCGCCAGCAGGCGCCCGCGACCGGTGCCGGCGATCAGGCGCCAGGCCGACAGCACGCCGGCCGCCACGGCCACCAGCACCAGCCAATCGCCGACGTTAAAGCCCATCGCCCGCCTCCAGCCGCGCCAGGCAGGCCGCGGCCTCCGTCCATTGCCATTCGCTGAAGACGCGCACGCCGGCATCGGCCAGCAATTGCGCGGTCACGCCCACGCCCGGCTGGCGCTGGCCGGAAAAACTGCCGTCGTAGACATAGCCGCTGCCACAGGACGGGCTGCCTTCCTTGAGCACCGCGATGCGGATGCCGCGCTCGCGCGCCGCCGCCAACGCCAGCTGCGCCCCATGCACGAACGGCACGGTGGCGTCCTCGCCCGACACCGCCATCACGCGGGCGCGGCCGCCCAGCACGGCGGCGGCATCGGCGCCCGGCTCGATCTCGGCCGGCGGGCGCGGGATCGGCATGCCGCCCGCCACCTCCGGACAGACCGGCACGATCCGCCCTTCATCGCGCCAGCGGGCCAGCACCTCGTGGTCGCGCGGCGCGGAACGGCCGTCGTAACGCACGGGGTGGCCCAACAGACAGGCGCTGATCAAAACGTATTGCATGTGAACCAGAACTCCCGGAGCCTTCGACAGCTCCCTTGAATTGCGAACAGGCCCTAGACCACGGTGCCGAACAAGGCGCCGACGCCGGCCGTCGCCGCCATCGCCAGCGCGCCCAATATCGTCACGCGCAGCGCCGCCGGCCCCTTGGGCGCGCCCCCGGCGCCTGCCGCCAGGGCCCCCAGACAGGCCAGACAGGCGACCGACGCGCCGATCACCCAGCCGATCAGCTGCGGCAGCGGCGCCACCGCGGCCACCGCCAGCGGCAACGCGGCGCCGCCGGCGAACGAAGCGGCCGAGGCCACCGCCGCCTGCACCGGCCGGGCGCGGTTGTGGATCGAGATGCCGAGTTCGTCGCGCGCATGCGCATCGAGCGCGTCATGGCGCGTCAACTGCCGCGCCACCTGCTCGGCCAGGTCGCGCGACAGGCCGCGCTCGACATAGATCTCGACCAGTTCCTCCAGTTCTTCGCCCGAGTTGCGCTTGAGCGAGCGCTGCTCCAGCCGCAGGTCGGCGGCCTCGGTGTCGGCCTGCGACCGAACCGAGACGTATTCGCCCGCCGCCATCGACAGCGCGCCGGCCACCAGGCCGGCCAGGCCCGAGGTCAGGATGGCGCCGTGCCCGGCCTGCGCCGCCGCTACGCCGGTGATGAGGCTGGCGGTCGAGACGATGCCGTCGTTGGCGCCGAGCACGGCGGCGCGCAGCCAGTTGCTGCGGAAAATCCGGTGATGTTCTTTGGAAGGCATTGCCGTGGACCCGTTCAAGGCGCGACAAAGCTGGCGGCGGACGGCCGCCGCCAGCGGCTCAACGCGGCGTCACGCGCACCGCGGTGAGCAAGCCTATCACGCAAAGGGTGGCCTGTTCGCCCTCGTAGGCATGCACTTCGACCTGGCAGATCGACAGGCGCTTGCCCGGCTTGACCACGCGGCCGCTGGCCACGTAGCGCTCGCCTTTGGCGGGCGCCAGGAAGTTCATCTTGAACTCCGAGGTCAGCACGTCCTCGCCCGGCTGGAACAGGCTGAAGGCGGCATAGCCGCCGGCCGAATCGGCGATGGTGGTGGAGATGCCGGCGTGCAGGAAGCCGTTCTGCTGGCACAGGTCGGCGCGGTACGGCAGCACGATGTCCACCCTGCCCGGCTCGACCACGTCTAGGCTGGCGCCGAGCAGCCGCATGATGCTCTGCCGCTCGAAGCTCGCCTGGACCCGCCCGGCCGGATCGACGCAAGTCGCGGGCGCGGCCATGTCAGTCCTGGTCGCGCTTGACCAGGTTGACGATGCTGGAGAAGTCCAGCCGGCCCGAGCCGCCCGCGCTGTGCAGCGAGTACAGGTTGCGCGCCAGCTCGCCCAGCGGGATCGAGGCGCGCGCCGACAGCGCCGCCTCGGCCGCCAGGCCCAGGTCCTTGAGCATCAGGTCGACGCCAAAGCCGCCGGCGTAGCCCTTGGAGGCCGGGGCGTGTTCCATCACGCCGGGCCACGGGTTGTACAGCTCGGTGGCCCAGTTGCGGCCCGAGCTCTTGGCGATGATGTCCGACAGCACCTTGGGATCGAGGCCGTTGGCCACGCCCAGCGCCAGCGCCTCGGAGGTGCCGGCCATGAGGATGCCGAGCAGCATGTTGTTGCAGATCTTGGCGACCTGGCCGGCGCCCGCCGGCCCCGCGTGGAAGATGTTCTTGCCCATCTTTTCCAGCACCGGGCGGGCGCGCTCCAGCGCGGCGGTCTGGCCGCCGACGATGAAGGTCAGCGTGCCCGCGGCCGCGCCGCCGGTGCCGCCGGAGACCGGCGCGTCGATCATGGCGATGCCGCGCACCTCGGCCGCCTGCGCCACCTTGCGGGCCGAGTCCGGCGCGATGGTGCTGCACTCGATGACGAGCGCGCTGGACGGGATCTTGCCCAGCAGGTCCTGGTCCAGGTACAGGCCTTCGACGTGCTTGCTGGCCGGCAACATCGAGATCACCACCTCGGCGCCCTTGACCGCTTCGGCGGCCGACGCCGCCGACTTGGCGCCCACATCGGTCAAGACCTTGACCGCCGCCGGCACCAGGTCGAAGACCGTCAGGCTGTGGCCGGCCTTGACCAGATTCAGCGCCATGGGCGAGCCCATGTTGCCCAAACCGATAAACGCGATACTGCTCATGATGTCCTGTCTCCTGTTGCTATTGCTGTAGGTGTGAAATCAGTGTTGCGACGCGATGCCGGCCCGCTCTGCGGCGGACGTCAGCGGCCTTCCTTGCCCAGGTCGTCCAGCGGATGCGGCTGGCCTTCGGGCCAGGGCTCATCGAAGAACTTCTGCACCCAGGCCTCGGTGGCCATGTCCAGCACCGCGGGGTTCCAGCGCGGCTTCTTGTCCTTGTCGATCAGCAGCGCGCGGATGCCTTCGGCGAAATCGCCGTGCGCGGTGCAATGCAGCGCGGCGATGTACTCGGCGCGGAACACGTCGTCCAGCGACCGCAGCCGCATGCGCTGCTGCAACGCGAACGACAGCCGCAGCGAGCCGGGCGAGGCGGCCAGCATGGTGGTGGCGGCGCGCGCCAGCCACGGATCGGCGTGGTCCTTCAGGGTGGCCAGCTCTTCGCAGATCTCGTCCAGCCGGTTGCCGCTGCACAGGCTGTTGATCAGGAACGAATGCTGGCGCAGATTGCCGCCTTCCAGCGGCGTCTGCGGCTCGAGCGCGGTCAGCGCGCGGCGCAACAGGCCGTCGTTGATCGAACGCGGCGGAATCGCGTCCTCGGCGGCGCCCGTGGCCTGGCCGGCCCAGGGCTGTTCCTCGAGCGAGGCCAGCAGCTTGGGCCAGTCTTCGTGATTCAGGCGGAAATCCGCCAGCCCGGCGAAGAAGGCATCGGCGGTGTTGATCTGCGCACCGGTCAGCGCCAGAAACACGCCGGTGCGGCCCGGCATGCGGTTCAGCAGCCAGCTGCCGCCCACGTCCGGGAACAGGCCGATAGACACTTCCGGCATCGCCAGGCGCGAGGTCTCGCTGACCACGCGGTGGCTGGCGCCCATCATCAGGCCGATGCCGCCGCCCATGACGATGCCGTGGCCCCAGCACAGCACCGGCTTGGGGTAGCTGTGGATGCGGTAGTCCAGGCGGTATTCGTGCTCGAAGAAGCGGCGCGCGTAGGCATTGCCCCAGGCGCCCTTGCCGGCGTTCTCGGTCATGCTGCGGTACAGGCCGTGCAGGTCGCCGCCGGCGCAGAAGGCCTTGTCGCCCGCGCCCTGCAGCACCACCAGCACCACGCCCGGGTCACGCGCCCAGGCGTCCAGGCGCTCGGCCAGCAGGTCGACCATTTCCAGCGACAGCCCGTTCAGGGTCTGCGGCGCATTCAGCGTCGCGATCCCGAACCGCATTCCATTGGCGGCGGCTCTTTCTTCGAACAGCACCGGTGCATTCATCTTATGTCAGCTCCTTTTTCCAACAATTGGCGGGCAATGATCACGCGCATGATCTCGTTGGTGCCCTCCAGTATCTGATGTACGCGAGTATCGCGCACCAGACGCTCCAAGGGATAGTCCCGCAGGTATCCATAACCGCCGTGGATCTGTTGCGCGTCCAGGCATATCTGGAAACCCATGTCGGTGGCGAAGCGCTTGGCCATGGCGCAGTAGGTGGCGGCGTCCGGCGCGCCGGCGTCCAGCTTGCAGGCCGCCAGCCGCACCATCTGGCGCGCCGCCACCAGGTGGGTGGCCATGTCCGCCAGCTTGAACTGCAAAGCCTGGAATTCCGCCAGGCGGCGATTGAACTGGCGCCGCTCGTCCATGTAGCGGCGGGCCGCGTCCAGCGCGCCCTGGGCCGCGCCGACCGAGCAGGTGCCGATGTTGATGCGGCCGCCGTCCAGGCCCTTCATGGCGATCTTGAAGCCCTCGCCCTCCTCGCCCAGCAGGTTGCCGGCCGGCACGCGCACGTTCTCGAACACAATCGGACGGGTGGACTGGCTGTTCCAGCCCATCTTCTCTTCCTTGCGGCCGTAGCTGATGCCCTCGCTGTCGGCCGGGACGGCAAAGGCGCTGATGCCGCCCGCGCCCTCGCCGCCGCTGCGCGCCATCACCACCAGCAGGTCGGTGTCGCCGCCGCCCGAGATGAAGGCCTTGGCGCCGTTGAGCACGTAGTGGTCGCCCTGGCGCTGCGCCCGGGTCGACAGCGACGCGGCGTCGGAGCCGGCGCCCGGTTCGGTCAGGCAGTACGAGGCCAGCTTCTGGCCGCTGGCCAGCAGCGGCCCCCAGGCCTCGCGCAGGGCCGGCTGGCCCCACTTGCCGACCATCCAGGTGGCCATGTTGTGGATCGTCAGGAACGCGGTGGTCGACGGGTCGACGGCGGCCATTTCCTCGAACACCAGGGTGGCGTCCAGGCGCGGCAGGCCCAGGCCGCCGATGTCCTCACTGGCGTAGATGGCGCAGAAGCCCATTTCGCCGGCGCGCGCGAAGGCCTCCTTGGGGAAGATGCCTTCGGCGTCCCAGTGCGCCGCGTGCGGCGCCAGTTCGCCTTCGGCGTAGTCGCGCGCGGCCTGCGCGAACGCGCGCTGCTCGTCGGTCAGTTCCAAGTCCACAGCCTGTCTCCTGATGTCATCGGTATTGTCTGTTGGCGTTGCTGCCGTCTCGTGAACGTCAGCCAGGCCATTTTGACATGACGTTGACGTAAACGTAAGGGTGCGGCGCCGTCAATGTTACGCCGGAAGGACCGGCGCGATTTGTCCTGATGATGACAATGTGGCGGCCGCCCGCCCCGCCCGGGCGGCGCGCGCCCGGGGCCAGCCGCTAGAGCAGCCCGGCCGGACGCACCCGGCCGTTGCGGGCGGTCTTGGCGCGCCGATGCTCGGCGCGGCGGCGGCGCGATTCCTTGGGATCGAAGCTCAGTCCGCGATAGATCTCGACGCGGTCGCCGTCGGCCAGCGGCGTGCCGGCCTCGACCACGCGGCCGAACACGCCCACGCCCCGCTCCCAGGGCTGGACCACCGGAAAGGCCTGGGCGAAACCGCTGGCGCGCAGGGCGTCGGCCACCGTCGCGCCGGCCGGCAGGCGCAGTTCGCGCAGCCAGACCTGGGCCGACAAGGCATAACAGACCGAGACCTCGATCTGGCCGGCGGCGGACGGCTCATTCGCCATACTTGGCCTGCGCGCGCTTGGTGAAGGAATCGATGAAGCTGGTGGCGATGCGGTTGAACACCGGCCCCACCACCATCTCCAGCGCCCGGTTGGAAAAGGCGTATTCCATGGTGAACAGCACCTTGCAGGCATCCTCGGCCAGCGGCTGGAACTCCCAGTGCCCCACCAGGCTGGAAAAGGGTCCGTCGACCAGTTCGAGGTCGATGCGGTCGGGGTAGACGTGCCGGTTGCGCGTGGTGAAGCGCTGCTTCATGCCCGCGAAACTGATCAGGATGGACGCCTGCATGCCGTGCTCGTCGCGGGTCTGCACCTCGGCGCCGCCACACCACGGCATGAACTCGGGGTACTTTTCCACGTCGGCGACCAGGTCGAACATCTGGGCGGCGCTGTAGGGCACCAGGACGGATCGCTGTACTTTGTGCATCGACTATCGCAAATGGCTAGAATGATAGGATTTTACCGGCACTGCGCCGCCGGGGCGCAAACGAGCACAAACGAAGAACAAACGGGCATATTGGGCCCCACAAGATGAGCATTATCGATAACCGCAAGGCCACGCACGACTATTTCATCGAAGACCGCTACGAAGCCGGCCTGGTGCTCCAGGGCTGGGAAGTCAAGGCGATCCGCGATGGCCGCGTGCAGCTCAAGGAAAGCTACGTCATCGTGCGCGATGGCGAACTCTACCTGCTGGGCATGCACGTCAGCCCCCTGCCCACCGCGTCCACCCACATCCATCCGGACGCCATGCGCACCCGCAAGCTGCTGCTCAAGGCCGAGGAAATCAGCAAGCTGATCGGCAAGGTCGAACAGCGCGGCTACACCCTGGTGCCGCTCAACCTGCACTACAAGAACGGCCGCATCAAGCTCGATTTCGCCCTGGGCCGCGGCAAGAAGCTGTTCGACAAGCGCGACACGGCCCGCGAAAAGGACTGGCAGCGCGAAAAAGAACGCATCATGAAGCACGACACCCGCGCCTCGCGCAAGGACAGCTGACCCCCGCCTCGCGGCATCAGGCCGCCACCGGCAGCGGCGGCGGCTCGACCAGGCTCACGCCCGGTCCCGTCACCCGGTTGCGGCCGCCCTGCTTGGCCGCGTACAGCATGCGGTCGGCGCGCTCGAAAAAGGCCTGCAGGTTCTCGCCCGGCAGCCAGTCCGCCACCCCGGCGCTGAAGGTATAGGCGATGGTACTGCCGCCATGCGCGCACGGCGTGCGCCGCACCGAATCGAGCAGCCGGTCCGCCACCTCCATCACCGCATCGCTGCGCATGTCGGCGAACAGCACGCTGAATTCCTCGCCCCCCACCCGGCCCACGTGGTCGCCGGTGCGCAGCGTGGCCGTGGCCAGCAGGCCGAAATGGCGCAGCACCGCGTCGCCGGCGGCATGGCCGTGGGTGTCGTTGATGCGCTTGAAATGGTCGATGTCCAGCACCATCAGCGTCAGCGGCCGGCGCGTGCGCAGGGCGTGGGCGCAGTAGCGCTCGCCCTGCAGCCACCAGGCCTTGCGCGACATCAGCCCGGTCAGGAAATCGGTGCTGGCCTCCTGCTCGCGGTCGGCCAGCATGCGGTCATGGATGATCATGATGGTGCCCAGCGACAGGCACGGCATCGCCAGCACGCCCAGCGTCATGAACAGAATGTTCCAGGCGGTCGGCTGCAGCAGGAAATCGGCGTGGGCCACGCCGGAGGCGAACAGCGCCACGCGCAGCGCGCAGGTCACGCCCGAGATCATCGCCACCGACCAGACGAAGTAGTAGCTGTAGCGCGAGCGGTTGGCCGGCCGGCCCTGCCACACCGCCGCGGCCACCGCGAACATGAAGCCCATCTGCAGCGCCGACATGGCCACGATGCGCGGCGCGACCTGGCTGTCCAGGTAGGTGTAGCCCACCAGCACCAGCCAGGCGGTGGCGCAGGCCAGGCCCATCAGGTGGCGCGGCAGGCGCTGCCCCAGGAGGCGCCGCAGGCCGGTGTAATAGGCGCACAGCGCCAGGCTGACCAGCATGTTGGGCAGCAGGATCG
The DNA here is from genome assembly GCF_902859645.1 of Achromobacter insuavis. Taxonomy (GTDB): domain Bacteria; phylum Pseudomonadota; class Gammaproteobacteria; order Burkholderiales; family Burkholderiaceae_B; genus Achromobacter; species Achromobacter insuavis. The sequence goes on from NZ_CADIJR010000027.1 coordinate 31,161, forward strand.
ACAGCCAGCGCGGCGCCTCGGTGGCCTGCAGCCCGAATAAAAAAAACGCCAACAGCGTGAGCAGGTTGGCGCGTATGGTTTCGCGGATCCCCGCCATGCCGCTGCGCGCCAGGGATCCCAGCACGCAGAGCGACAGCACTCCCGTCAGTACTGCGATCAACAGCAAATGCACGGGAGCAATCATGGGCGGGGCGCCTCACGGCGCGCGGTTCAGCTGTTGCGGGTGGATTTGACGATGGTCATGGCCGAGGCGATCATGCCGCCCACGTCCGCCAGATTGGCCGGCAGGATCAGGGTGTTGCCTTCCTTGGCCACGTTGCCGAAGGCCTCGACGTAGCGCTCGGCCACCTTCAGGTTGACCGCTTCCATGCCGCCGGGCTGGCGCACCGCGTCGGCCACCTGCGTAATGGCCTTGGCGGTGGCTTCCGCGATGGCCAGCACGGCAGCGGCTTCACCCTGCGCCTGGTTGATCTGGGCCTGCTTCTCGCCTTCCGAGCGGGCGATGGCGGCTTCGCGTTCGCCGGTGGCGATATTGATCTGTTCCTGGCGGCGGCCTTCCGAGGCCGCGATCAGCGCGCGCTTTTCACGCTCGGCGGTGATCTGCGCCTGCATCGAGCGCAGGATCTCGTTGGGCGGCGTCAAATCCTTGATTTCATAGCGCAGCACCTTCACGCCCCAGTTCAGCGCGGCCTCGTCGAGCGAGGACACGATGGTGCTGTTGATGGCGTCGCGTTCCTCGAAGGTGCGGTCCAGTTCCATCTTGCCGATCACCGAGCGCAGCGTGGTCTGCGCCAGCTGCGTGATGGCCGAGATGTAGTTGGACGAGCCGTACGAGGCGCGCATCGGGTCGGTCACCTGGAAGTACAGCACGCCGTCCACCTGCAATTGGGTGTTGTCGCGCGTGATGCAGACCTGGCTCGGCACGTCCAGCGGGATTTCCTTGAGCGAGTGCTTGTAGGAAACGCGCTCGATGAACGGGATCACGAAGCCGGCGCCCGGCGACAGTACGCGGTCGAACTTGCCCAGCCGCTCGACCACCCAGGCGTGCTGCTGGGGGACGATGGCGATCGCCCTGATGACGATCAGGATCGCCAGCGCGACGATGACGAGCAGGACGATGGTGGAGTTATCGATCATGGTGTGGTGCCTCTTCTGGGGTGAATGCGGTGACGCGCCTGCCCGCGAAAGTCAGGGCGCCTGCTGCGGCCGGCCCGTCTGCGCGGGTCCGGGTCCTGCCTCGGGACGGGCCGGCGCGGCCAGGCTCCAAGCCCGCCACGCCGCCACGCCCTAGCGCGTGGCGCCGGTCGCGTCCCCCTTCGGAGTCAGGACCAGGCGCGTGCCGCGCATTTCGGTGATGATGTGTTCGCCGCCGTGGGCCGGCTGCCCCTCGGCCAGTTCCGCCTGCCAGTGCGCGCCGCGGTACCAGACGCGCGCGTTGCCGTCCTGGCTCCAGGCTTCCACCTTGACGGTCTGGCCGATGTCCAGGTTGACGTCGGCGTTGCGGGACGCGTCGACCTCGCGCTTTTTCAGGACGCGCGTCTTGCGCAGGACCAGCAGGCCCAGCAGCAGCACGACGCCGCACGCCACCAGCTGCCATTCCAGGCCCGCCAGCAGCCAGGCGGCGACACCGCCCGCGGCCAATCCCAGCGCCACCAGCAGCAAGTAGAAGGTTCCCGTCGCCAGTTCGCCTATGAGCGCCAGCGCGGCCAGCCCTAACCAAATCCACATAGTTACGTTCGCCTGAAAGGATGAGTCGGTCAGCGGATTGTACGTATTTCCATGACGCCGCGGTGACACCCCCGCCGCCCCTGGACAATCGCCTGGATTATGATGTGCGCTGGCTGCCGTCCCCGGCCGCTGGCATTTTCCACGCACACACCCCAATGACCGCTGCAATCTCCTCCGCCCGCCCCGTCCTCATCCTGCACACGGGCGACCCGGACGATACGCTCAAAAGCCAGTTCGGTGGCTATGCCGAGCAGCTGGCGCGGGCCTCCGGCCTGACGCCCGACGCCCTTGAAGTGGTCGCCGTCCACGCCGGCGAACGCCCGCGCGCGCCGGACCAGTACCGCGCCGCCCTGATCACCGGCTCGCCCGCCATGGTCACCGACCTGGAACCCTGGAGCGAAGACACCGCCGCCTGGCTGCGCGAGGCCGCCGCGGCCGGCCTGCCGATGTTCGGCATCTGCTACGGCCACCAGTTGCTGGCGCACGCCCTGGGCGGCAAGGTGGGCTACAACCCCGCCGGCCGCGAAGTCGGCACCCAGACGGTCGAACTGCTGCCCGCTGCCGCCGGCGACAAGCTGCTGGCCGGCCTGCCGCCCACCTTCCCGGCGCAGATGCTGCATGCGCAGACCGTGCTGCAATTGCCGCCCGGCGCGGCCGTGCTGGCGCGTTCCGACCTGGACCCGCACCAGATGATCCGCATCGGCCGCAACATCTTCTCGACCCAGTTCCACCCCGAATTCGGCCCCGATTTCGTGCGCGCCCACCTCGAACGCTTCGGCCGCCGCTACGCCGCCGAGAACCTCGACGTGCCCGGCCTGTCCGCCAACGTGCGCGCCACCCCGGTGTCGGGCGAACTGGTGCGCCGCTTCCTGGACGCCTACGCGCTGGCCTGAGGCCCGGGCCTGGGGCGCGAGCCGCCCCCGGCAACAACCGGAGTGCGGCGCGGGCCGGCCTTTGAGAACATTGTCGAAAGCGCGCAAACCGGCGCGCCCCTGGAGCCCGACATGACCCACGCCGCCCCCTTGAGCAAACAGCACGCCGCCGCCGTCGAACGCGCCTGCCGGGCGCTGGAGGCCGAGCAGCCGCCCGACCTGAACACGCTGGCCGAACAGGCCGGCATGAGCCGCTTCCACTTCCACCGCATCTTCAAGGCGGCCACCGGCATCACGCCCAAGGCCTACGCCAACGCGCTGCGCGCCGACCGCGCCCGCCAGCAGTTGCGCCAGAGCGCCAGCGTCACCGACGCCATGTACGGCGCCGGCTTCAACTCCAGCGGCCGCTTCTACGAGGCCGCGCCGGCCATCCTCGGCATGACGCCCACCGCCTTCCGCAAGGACGGCGAAGGCGTCGAGATCCGCTTCGCCGTGGGCCAGTGCGCGCTCGGCGCGCTGCTGGTGGCGGCCAGCGACACCGGCATCTGCGAAATCGCGCTGCACGAGGATCCCGAACAGCTGGTGCGCAACCTGCAGGACCGCTTCAAGGCGGCCCGGCTGATCGGCGCCGACCAGGAATTCGAGCAATGGATGGCGGCGGTGGTCGGTTTCGTCGAGAACCCCTCGGTGGGCCTGCACCTGCCGCTGGACGTGCGCGGCACCGCCTTCCAGCGCCGCGTCTGGGAGGCGCTGCGCGAGATCCCGGTGGGCACCACCGTCACCTACACCGACGTCGCCGAACGCATCGGCTCGCCGCGTTCGGTGCGCGCGGTGGCGCGGGCCTGCGCCACTAACAACATCGCGCTGGCCATCCCCTGCCATCGCGTGGTGCGCACCGACGGCTCGCTGGCCGGCTACCGCTGGGGCATCGAGCGCAAGCGCGAACTGATCGAGCGCGAGGCCAAGGCGGCCTGAAGGACATGGCCCGCGTCCTTGCCAGGGGCGCTGCGCGGCACGGATGGCAAGCCCGCTATAATTGAGAACAGTTGTCAATCGTATTTGACTGTTCTCACGCGGGCTTTCTCGCCCGCCGGCCTGCCATGAACGTGCCTGTTGGCGACATCTCCGCCCTCTACCAAGCCGAAGTGCGGCGCCTGCGCGCCATCGTGCGCCGTATCGTCGGCAGCCAGGGCGCGGCCGAGGACGTCGTGCAGCAGGCCTTCACCAATTTGCTGCGCATGGGCGCCCAGCGCGCCCAGGTCAATGCCGGCTACATCACCCGGGCGGCCCACAACCTGGCCCTCAACCACCTGCGCGATGCGCGCCGCCGCGCCGAGGTGGAGTTGACCGGCCTGGAACTGGACCACCTCCCCGACTCCCGCCCCACGCCGGAAATGATCGTGATGTACCGGCGCGAGCTGCATCGCCTGCTGGAGGCCATCGCGGCGCTGCCTGAACGCCGCCGCCAGGCCTTCGTGCTCAAGCGCATCGAAGGCCTGTCCTATGACGAGATCGCCGAACGCATGGGCACCAGCCGCAATACCGTGATCTCGCAGGTCGTGGCCGCCATGGCGCAGCTGGACGCCTCGCTGGAGCCCGCCTGAGCCATGGCCGCCCCCGCCCAGGACCCGATCTACCTGGCCGCGCTGGAATGGCTCGCGCGGCTGCACGACGAGGACGCCACCGAACAGGATCGCCGCGCCTTCGCCGGCTGGCTGGAGGCCGACCCGGCCCACCCCGCCGCCTATGCGCGGGCGCAGGCGCTGTGGAACCGCTTCGACGCGGTTCGCCCCGTCGCTGACCGCATGCATCGTCGCCGCGCCATGCTGGGCGTGCTCGCGGCGGCCGTGACGGTTCCCGCGCTATATGCATTGTCGCGCCTGCACCTGCTGGCCGACTATCGCACCGGCATCGGCGAACGGCGCCGCATCGTCCTGGCCGACGGCAGCGCGCTCGAACTGGGCAGCGACACCGCGTTGTCGGTCCGCTTCGACAGCCGCCAACGCCAATTGACCCTGCATCGCGGCCAGGCTTACTTCCAGGTCGCCGCCGACGCCGCACGGCGCTTTTCCGTGCGGGCCGGCCAGGGGATCAGCACTGCGCTCGGCACGCAATTCGACGTCAAGCTGCTGGACGACATCGTCACCGTATCGGTCACCGAGCATGCGGTCGCGGTGCGGCCGCGTCCCGACGCGCCCCCCGTGACGCTCGAAGCCGGCTGGCAGATGCGGTACGGCGTCTCGGGCGGCGCCGCGCCCGCGCGCTTCGATCAGGCGGCCGCGCTGGCCTGGCGCCAGGACCGCCTGGTGTTCAACGACGTGCCGCTGGCCACCGTGCTGGCCGAGCTGCAACGCTACCAGCGCGGCCCCATCTTCCTGATGGATGCCGGCGTGGGCGCGCTGCCGGTCACGGCCGCCTTCCACACGGCGGATCCGCAGGAGGCCCTGCGTGGCCTGGCGGAAACCTTCCCGATCCGGCTGCGTGTCGTGGCGGGCTACGCCACCCTGGTCTACGCGCGCTGACCACCCGACAACATTCAGTTACCAACTTCCCGCCCGCTTCGATCATCAGTTCCCGCCCGTCCGGTGTTTGACAGGGAGAGGACGCGCAATTCGCCGTCGCGATATCGAAACACGAACAAGGGCAAACCGCACATGTCGGCCGCACAACACCATCCCCTACGCCACCGCGCTGGCGCCTCCCTGCACACCGGCCGCCACGGCTTGCGCCGCCTGGCGGCCGCCTTGCTGGCGGCCACCGCCTGGGCCGCGGGCCAACCCGCGGCCCAGGCGCAAGCCGCTCCCGCCGACGCCGCCACGCATCAACGCTTCGATATCCCCAGCCAGCCGCTGGCCAGCGCCCTGCTCTCCTATACCGCGTCCACCGGCCTGCAACTGGTCATGAGCGGCGACATCGCGCGCGACCGGACCGCCCCCGCGCTGCACGGCAGCTATACCCGCGATGAGGCCTTGACGCGCCTGTTGGCCGGCTCGGGCCTGGGCTGGCGCCACAGCGGCAACACCCTGATCGTGTCGCGGTTGCCCGCCACCGCGAGCGACGCCACCACGCTCGCCCCCATCCGGGTGCAAGGCGCGAGCGAGACCGTCCGATACGTGGCCGACACTTCCGGCGCCGGCACCAAGACCGACGCCCGGCTGATCGAGACGCCCCAATCCATCTCGGTGGTGACACGCCAGCAAATGGACGACCAGGCGGTGCAGAACGTGCGCCAGGCGCTGCGCTATACGCCTGGCCTGACCGCCGAATACCGCGGCGCCGGCGGCTCGCGCTACGACACGGTGATCTACCGCGGCTTTGGCGGTGGCATCAATTACGACTACGCCTATCTGGACGGGATGCGCCTGCTGGGCACGAACTACGCCATCCCGCAGATCGACACCTACAACCTGGAACGCATCGAAGTGCTGCGCGGCCCGTCATCCGTGCTGTTCGGCCAGGGCACTCCGGGCGGCCTGATCAACCTGGTCAGCAAGAAACCCACCGCCACGCCGCTGCACGAGATCGAATTGCAGGCGGGCAGCCACAACTTCGGGCAGGCCGCCTTCGACTTCGGCGGTCCGGTGGACGACGCCGGCAAGGTGCTCTACCGGCTGACCGGCGTCGCTCACACCGGCAAGACCCAGATCGACTACCAGAAGGACGAGCGCGTGGCGATCGCGCCGGCCGTCACGTTCCGCCCCAACGCCGACACCTCGCTGACGCTCCTGGCGCAGTACCAGCATGATCCCTATGGCGGCTACTTCGGCTTCCTGCCGGCCGTGGGCACCATCCAGGACCTGCCCGGCGGCGGCCGCATCGGTCGCCGCTTCTTCGACGGGTCGCCGCGCTTCGATGAATTCAAGCGCACGCAGACGGCCCTGGGCTATCTGCTGGAGCATCGGATCGACGAGGTCTGGTCGGTGCAGTCCAACCTGCGCTACATGCAGATGAAAACGGACTACAAGAGCGTCTACACCACGGGGCTGAATGCCGCCGATCCGGCCAACCCGCTGCTGACGCGGCGCGCCATCGTCAATCACGCCAACATGGACGCGGTGACCGCGGACAACCATGCCCAGGCCCGTTTCAACACCGGCGCCCTCGCGCACACCGCGCTGTTCGGCATCGACTACCAGCGCCTGAGTTATCGCGAAGACCAGGGCATGGGCGCCGCGCCATCCTTGTCGATCAATCGGCCCGATTACGACGCCGCCATCGCCACGCCGTCGATCACCGTGCGCAGCAAGCAGACGCTGGACCAGATAGGCCTGTACGCGCAGGACCAGGTGAAACTGGGCCAATGGACGCTGCTGGGCGGCATCCGCCAGGACTGGGCGGGCAACGACCGGCGCAACCGGATCAACGGAGACACCACCCACCAGTCCGACCGCGCCTTCACCTGGCGCCTTGGCTCAGTCTATGAATTCAGCAACGGCGTGGCGCCCTACGTCAGCTATTCGCGTTCGTTCCAGCCGGTGGCCGACGCCGACGCCCAGGGCAATCTGTTCAAGCCCACCAAGGGCGAGCAATACGAGGCCGGCATCAAGTACCAGCCGCCCGGCCAGGACGCCTTCGTCAGCGCCGCCGTCTACCAGCTCACCCAGAGCAACGTGCTCACGACCGATCCGGCCAACACCAACTACAGCATCCAGACGGGCGAGGTGCGCTCGCGCGGTCTGGAACTGGAAGGCAAGGCCAGCCTGACGCGCAACCTGGACCTGCTGGCGTCCTACACCCTGATGGACAACGTCAACACGCGCAGCACCACCGCGCAGGGCAAGCACCCCACCTACGTCTCGCGCCACAGCGCCAACGCCTGGGCCAACTACACCTTCCACAGCGGCGCGCTGGCCGGCCTGAGCCTGGGCGGCGGCGTGCGTTACGTCGGCAGCAGCTATGCCAACGCCGACAACACATTGAAGGTCTCGCCCTTCACGGTGGTGGATGCCGCGGTGCGCTACGACCTGGGGCAAGCCATCCCTTCGCTGAAGGGACTGACCGCCGGCATCAACGCCAGCAACCTGTTCGATCGCGAATACGTATCGGCGTGCGCCACCGCGACCAAGTGCTTCTACGGCGCCGGACGCACCGTCATCGGCACCCTGACCTACCGCTGGTAAGCGTGGGCGCCCTGGCATGAGCATCGACGCCCCGCGCCGCCTGCGCATCTGGCGATGGCTGCATACGTGGTCCAGCCTGGCATGCACGCTGTTCCTGCTGATGCTGTGCCTGACCGGGCTGCCGCTGATCTTCCATGACGAGATCGACGCCTGGTTCGACACCCCCGCCCGTGTCCCGCCGGCGCGGGAGGCGGCCGCGCCACGGGACGTGGATGCCATGGCCGCGCGGGTGCGCGAGCAATACCCGCGCCGTGACATCCGCTTCATCGTCTGGCTGGACGAACCTCACCAGTACCGTTTCGGGCTGAGCCCGGGCGCGCCCGGCCAGAAGCCCTTCGCGCTGGTCGATGCGCGCGGCCCCGTCGTCACCGGCGAGGCCTGGAGCGAGAAAGACTGGCGCCACGGCGGGCCGATGGCCCTGCTGTTGCGGCTGCACACCGACATGCTGCTGGGCATGCCGGGCAGCCTGATCCTGGCCGTCATGGGCGCGCTGCTGCTGGTATCGCTGGTTTCCGGCGTGGCGCTGTACGGCGGCTTCATGCGCAAGACGCCGTTCGGCACCGTGCGCAAGGGGCGTTCGCGGCTGCTGCGCATGCTGGACCTGCACAATCTGCTGGGCATGGTGCTGCTGGTCTGGTTGACCGTGGTCGGACTGAGCGGCGCAATCAACACGCTCGATTCGTTCGTCTTTGGCGCCTGGCGCGAGCATGCGGCCAGCCGGCAGTTGGCCGCGCCGCCGCCCGGCCCGCCGGTCGCCCGGCCGCTGCAGGCCGCGGTCGACCTGGCCCGGCGCACACTGCCGGAGCGCGACGTCAGCTTCCTGGCGCTGCCCGGTTCGCTGTTCTCGTCCGACGGCGCCTGTACCGTCTTCATGCAGGGCCGCACGCCGCTGACGCGACACCTGCTGCAACCGGTCGTGGTGCGCATCGCCGACGGCGCACTGCTCGAAGCGGATCCGCCGCCCTGGTACATGTGGCTGCTGGAAGGCTCGCGGCCGCTGCATTTCGGCAACTACGCCGGCCTGCCGCTCAAACTGATCTGGGCCTTGCTGGATCTGGCGGCCATCGCCGTGCTGGTCACGGGGCTCTACCTGTATCTGCCCAGGCGGCGCGGGCCGGGCGCGGCAGCCAGGGGTTGACCGCCGCCGGGCCGCCCCAAGAAAAAACCCCCGCCTCTTTCGAATGCGGGGGTTTGCGTCAACGCGGGCGACTTACTGCTTCGCCAGGCGCTGCCAGGTGTCGACCACCGTGTCCGGATTCAGCGACATCGACAGGATGCCTTCATCCTTGAGCCACTGCGCGAAGTCCGGGTGATCGCTGGGGCCCTGGCCGCAGATGCCGACGTACTTGTTGGCGGCCAGGCAAGCCTTGATCGCGCGGCGCAGCATGAACTTGACGGCCTCGTCGCGTTCGTCGAAATCGGCCGCCAGCAGTTCCATGCCGGAGTCGCGGTCCAGGCCCAGGGTCAGCTGGGTCATGTCGTTCGAACCGATCGAGAAGCCGTCGAAGTACTGCAGGAACTCGTCGGCCAGGATGGCGTTGGAGGGCACTTCGCACATCATGATCAGCTTCAGGCCGTTCTCGCCGCGCGCCAGGCCGTGCTTGGCGAGCAGGTTGACCACCTTTTCCGCCTGGCCCAGGGTGCGCACGAACGGCACCATGATCTCGACGTTGGTCAGGCCCATGTCATCGCGCACCTTCTTGAGCGCTTCGCATTCCATGCGGAAGCACTCGGCGAAGTCGTCGGCGATGTAGCGCGAAGCGCCGCGGAAGCCCAGCATCGGGTTCTCTTCCTCGGGCTCGTAGCGCGAACCGCCGACCAGCTTGCGGTACTCGTTGGACTTGAAGTCCGACATGCGCACGATCACGGGCTTCGGGTAGAAGGCCGCCGCGATGGTGGCCACGCCTTCGGCCATCTTCTCGACGAAGAAGGCGCGCGGGCTGGCATGGCCGCGGGCGGCCGATTCCACGGCCTTCTTCAGCTCGCCGTCGACGTTCGGGTAGTCCAGCACCGCCTTCGGGTGGATGCCGATGTTGTTGTTGATGATGAATTCCAGGCGCGCCAGGCCGACGCCGCCGTTGGGGATCTGGGCGAAGTCGAACGCCAGCTGGGGGTTGCCCACGTTCATCATGATCTTCAGGTCGATGGCGGGCATCTCGCCGCGGCGCACTTCCTCGACTTCGGTCTCGATCAGGCCGTCATAGATGCGGCCTTCGTCGCCCTCGGCGCACGACACGGTCACGGCCTGGCCTTCCTTGAGCAGGTCAGTGGCGTTGCCGCAACCCACCACGGCCGGAATGCCGAGCTCGCGCGCGATGATGGCCGCGTGGCAGGTACGGCCGCCGCGGTTGGTCACGATCGCCGAGGCGCGCTTCATGACGGGTTCCCAGTTGGGATCGGTCATGTCGGTGACCAGCACGTCGCCGGGCTGCACCTTGTCCATGTCGGAGATGTCGCCGACCACGCGCACCGGGCCCGAACCGATCTTCTGGCCAATGGCGCGGCCGGTGATCAGGACCTGGCCGGTGGCCTTCAGGCGATAGCGCTGCTGCACGTCGTTGGCGCCCTGCTGCGACTTCACCGTTTCCGGGCGCGCCTGCAGGATGTAGATCTTGCCGTCGACGCCGTCGCGGCCCCACTCGATGTCCATCGGGCGGCCGTAGTGCTTCTCGATGATGACGGCGTAGCGGGCCAGCTCGTTGACCTCGTCGTCGGTCAGCGAGTAGCGGTTGCGCTCGGACACCGGCACGTCGACCGTGCGCACGGCGCGGCCTTCCGGACGCTCGGGATCGAATTCCATCTTGATCAGCTTGGAACCGATGCGGCGGCCGACGATGGGGAAATGGCCCTGGGCCAGCGTGGGCTTGAAGACGTAGAACTCGTCGGGGTTGACGGCGCCCTGCACCACGGTTTCGCCCAGGCCGTACGACGAGGTGATGAACACCACGTCCTGGAAGCCCGATTCGGTGTCGATGGTGAACATCACGCCGGCGCTGCCCTTGTCCGAACGCACCATGCGCTGGATGCCGGCCGACAGGGCCACATCTGCGTGGGCATAGCCCTTGTGCACGCGGTAGGAGATGGCGCGGTCGTTGTAGAGCGAGGCGAACACGTGGCGGATCTTGTCCAGCACGTCGTCGATGCCGACCACGTTCAGGAAGGTTTCCTGCTGGCCGGCGAACGAGGCGTCGGGCAGGTCTTCGGCGGTGGCCGACGAGCGCACGGCGAACGAGCCCTTGCCATCGGCGTCGAGCTTGGCGAAGGCGTCGCGGATCTGCGCTTCGAATTCAGCCGAGAACGGCGCTTCGACGATCCATTGACGGATCTGCGCGCCGGCGTTGGCCAGCTCGCGGACGTCTTCGGGGTTCAGCGTGGTCAGGCGTTCGGCGATGCGCTTGTCCAGGCCGGAGGCCTGGAGGAAGTCGCGGAAGGCGTCAGCGGTCGTGGCAAAGCCGCCCGGCACGCGGACACCCGCGCCAGACAGCTGGCTGATCATTTCGCCTAGTGATGCGTTCTTGCCTCCTACCGAGTCCACGTCCGTCATGCGGAGCTGCTCGAACAAAACAACGTACGACATTGAAGTCACCTTTTACAATGGAATGAAAGCGAGTTTGGTCAATGCAGATTCGACGCCGGCTACCGCCTGGATTTCGCCGATCCGCCTGCGCTGACCAAACTGGCCTTGGACCGCCCTTGGGGTGACTTATAGGGGCCTGATTGTACTCGGAGGAGCACATCCGGCCATCCGCCTGGTTGGAATTTTTACATATGACATCTACCCCGATCGTACGCACGGTATACATCGTTTCCGACAGCACCGGCATCACCGCGGAAACCTTCAGCCAGTCGGTGCTTTCCCAGTTCGAGCAAGTCGATTTCAAGCCGGTGCGGCTGCCGTTTGTCGACACCCTGGAAAAAGCCGCCGAAGTGGCCATGCGCATCGACCGCAGCGCCCTGGAGGCCGGCGTGCCGCCGATCGTCTTCAGCACCCTGGTCAATCCTGACATCCTGGCCCGTGTTCGCCAGGCGAACGGAATTTTCCTGGACCTGTTCGGCACCTTCGTCAGCCACATCGAGCAGGCGCTGGGGCTCAAATCCAGCCATTCCATCGGCCGCTCGCACATGCAGGCCAATTCGGAAAAGTATCGCAACCGGATCGACGCCATCAACTTCAGCCTGGCCCACGACGACGGCCAGTTCGTCAACCAGCTGGACCAGGCCGACGTCATCCTGGTGGGCGTCTCGCGCTGCGGCAAGACCCCGACCAGCCTGTACCTGGCCATGCAATACGCCATCAAGGCCGCCAACTTCCCCCTGACGCCCGACGATTTCGAGCGCGGCACCCTGCCCTCGACCATCGCGCCGCACCGCGCCAAGCTGTTCGGCCTGTCGATCCAGCCCGAGCGCCTGTCCGAAGTGCGCAACGAGCGCCGCCCCAACAGCCGCTACGCGCAGCTGGAGCAGTGCCGCTATGAAGTGGCCGAGGCCGAGCGCATGATGCGGCGCGAGGGCATTTCGTGGCTGTCCACCACCACCAAGTCGATCGAGGAGATCTCGACCACGGTGCTGCAGGAAGTGGGCCTGGACCGCGGCTGAAAACGATCAGGGCGCGCCATTGGCGCGCCCTGATCGGCAAACCCGGCTGCGCCCATCCGTCACTGCCGCACCGCCCCGGGCAGGACGACGGGACGGGACAGTTCGATGTAACTGCTGTCGACCGGCAGGTAGAAGCCCACCAGCTTGCCGGACGAGGCCACCAGATAGGCCTCCGTGCGGCGCGGCAAGGCAATCGAGAACGGGCCGCCCAGCGGCCGGAACACGTCGCCCTGCACGATGGCGCCGGCCCGCCGCCATTGCGAGCCGGAAGGCAGCGTCACGGCGGCGTCGTTGGGCAGCTTCGCCACCACCTCGCGCGACAGTTGCAGCCGGCCGGCCGATTCGGTCATGTCGACCGGCACCAGGCTGACCCGTTGCGGCTTGCCCGAGGCGCATCCGCCCAGCGCCAGCGCGCACAGGCAGGCGGCAAGCAACGACTGGCAGCGCGCGCGCGTGGCGCGGCCTGGCAGGGAATGAGCGACCGGCAATGGCGCCATGGAACACCTTGGGAGCGGCAAAGCGTCGAGTATATGCCGGCCCGGCGTCCCCCCGGCGGGCTCAGACACGCACCAATGCAGAATCAGCGCGGCGCGCCCGCCAGCGCCTGGCGGCGCTGCTCGAACAGGCAGATGGCGGCGGCGGCGCCGACGTTCAGCGACTCCACCGCGGCCATGTCATGAGGAATGCGCAGCCTGAGCCGCGCCGCCGCCAGCAACTCGGCGGCCACGCCCTGGCCCTCATGGCCAAAGACCCAGGCGCAACGCTCGGGCAGGCGCCCGGCGTACAGGTCCTGGGCGCCTTCCAGCGCGGTCGCCACCAGCGGCACGCGCAACCCGGGCAGCAGCGCCGGCAAGTCCACGTGCTCGTGGATCGCCAGCGCGAAATGCGCGCCCTGGCCGCTGCGCAGCACCTTGGGCGACCAGGCGGCGGCGGTGCCGGTAGCCAGGAACACGCGCTTGATGCCGGCCGCGGCGCAGGTGCGCAGCAAGGTGCCGACGTTGCCCGGGTCCTGGATACGGTCGAACAGCACGCAATTCTCGTCCACCGCCTCGGGCAGGGACAGCGACGGCGGCGTCACCACGAAGGCGACGCCCTGCCCGCTTTCGACGCTGGCCAGCGCCTGCATCAGGCGGGCGTCCAGCGCCAGGCAGCGGGCGTCCGGCACGGCGGCCGCCAGCGCCGCGATATCGGGCTGCGACAGGCGCTCGACGTCGAAGATGGCCTGGTCCGGCGCGCCATGATGCTGCAGCCACGCCTGGCACAGGTGCACGCCGTCCAGCAGCACGGGCGCGCCGCGCTTGCCGGCGGTGCCCGCCAGCTTGACGAGCGCCTTGACCGCGGGGTTGTCGCGGGAACTGATGTGTTTCATGAGACCAGGCCGAAGGCCTTGATGGGCGCGAAACTGCGGCGATGCTCGGCGCAGGGGCCGTGTTCGCGCAGCATCTGCAGGTGCAAGGCGGTGCCGTAGCCCTTGTGCTGATCGAACGCATACTGCGGGTACAGCGCGTGCAGGCGCAGCAGGTCGGCGTCGCGCGCGGTCTTGGCCAGGATCGATGCGGCGGAGATCGCCGGCACCAGGGCATCGCCCTTGATCACCGTCTGCACCGTGCAGCCCAGCTTGGGCGCCTGGTTGCCGTCCACCAGCGCCAGCTGGGGCGCCAGCGACAGGCCCTCGACGGCGCGCCGCATCGCCAGCAAGGTGGCGCGCAGGATGTTCAGGCTGTCGATCTCGGCCACGCTGGCGCTGGCCACGCACCAGGCCAGCGCATGCGCCTGGATCTCGAGCGCCAGCGCCTCGCGCGTGGCGGCCTTCAGCACCTTGGAGTCGGCCAGGCCGTCGATGGGCCGGGCCGGATTCAGGATCACGGCGGCCGCGTACACGGCGCCCGCCAGCGGACCTCGGCCGGCTTCGTCGACGCCGGCCGTCACCAAGGCCGGCTGCGCCGGCGCGGCAAACAGGTCAGGCTGCTCCACCGGCCACCTCCAGGATCGCCTGGGCGGCGAGCGCCGGCGTATCGCGCAGCAGTTCCTGGTGCAGGGCCGTGAAACGCGCTTCGATGCGCGCCGCCAGGGCTTCGTCGGTCAAGGCCGTCCAGGTGGCCTCGGCCAGCTTCTCCGGCGTGGCGTCGTCTTGCAACAGCTCGGGCACCGCGAAGTCGCGCAGCAGCACGTTGGGCAGGCCCACCCACGGCAGATACGGCCGTTCCTGGCCGGACTTCCAGGCCATGATGCGGCGCATCAGCGGCGACAGCACGTAGGAAATCACCATGGGCCGCTTGTACAGCGCGGTTTCCAGGGTGGCGGTGCCGCTGGCCACCAGCACCGCGGTGCTGGCTTCCATCACCGACCACGCCACCGGCGCCTGGCGATCGCCATCGGCGCCGTGCAGGTCCTGGGCGGTGACGCAGCGCAGCCCCGGCACCGGGTATTTGGCCAGGATCGCCTGGAATTCGGCGCGGCGCTGGTCGTTGACCATCGGCACCACGCACTGCAGCGCCGGATCGCGCTTCTGCAGCATCTGCGCGGCTTGCAGGAAGCGCGGCGCCAGCAGGCGAATCTCGGACGAACGGCTACCCGGCAGGATCGCCAGCACGCGCGCGTCCTGGTCGATGCCGAGCCGCGTGCGCGCGGCGGCGCGATCGGGCTGCATCGGCACGGCGCCGGCCAGCGGATGGCCGACATAGGTGACCGGGATACCTTCCTTGCGGTAGATCTCTTCCTCGAACGGGAACAGCACCAGCATGTGCGACACCGATTCGCGGATCTTGTGGATGCGGTCGTAGCGCCAGGCCCAGATCGAGGGGCCGACGAAATGGACGGTGGGCGTGCCGGCCTGGCGCAGCTGGTGCTCCAGGCGCAGGTTGAAATCGGGCGCGTCGATGCCGACGAACACCGACGGCGGCTCGGCCAGCCAGCGGCGTGAAACGTCGCGATAGGTGCGCAGCAGGCTCGGCAGGCGCTTGAGCGCGTCGACGTAGCCGAACACCGTCAGCGCATGCATCGGGTGCCAGGTGTCGAAATCGCGCGCTTGCATCTGCGGGCCGCCGATGCCCTCGCACAGCACGCCCGGGGCGCGCTGCTGCAGACCGGCAATGATGCGTCCGGCCAGCAGATCGCCCGAGGGCTCGCCGGCCACCATGCCGATCCGCCTGTTCATGGACGGATGATGCCGCGGGACGACACGTCGAGGAAATCCAGCAGCGTCTGCAGGTGCTCGGCGACTTCGGGCTCGGCCTGCTGGCGGGCGCGCAATTCGGCGCGCGCGTCATCCAGCGACAGGCCGCGGCGGTAGATGATCTTGTAGGCGTCGCGCAGCGCCGACACCTGGGCCGGCGTGAAGCCGCGGCGCTTCAGGCCCTCGACGTTGACGCCGACCGGACGGCACGGGTTGCCCGCGGCCAGCACGAACGGCGGCGTGTCCTGCATCAGCGAGCTGTTGCCGCCCGTCATGCTGTGGGCGCCGATGCGCGAGAACTGGTGCACGCCGGTAAGGCCGCCCACGATGGCCCAATCGCCGACGTGGACGTGGCCGCCCAGCTGCACCGAGTTGGCCAGGATGGTGTGGCTGCCGACATGGCAATCATGCGCCACGTGCACGTAGGCCATGATCCAGTTGTCGTCGCCCAGCGTCGTGGCGCCGCCATCCTGCACCGTGCCGGTGTTCAGCGTGACGAACTCGCGCACCGTGTTGCGGTCGCCGATCACCAGGCGGGTCGGCTCGCCGTTGTACTTCTTGTCCTGCGGCATGCCGCCGATCGAGCAATACCGGTAGAACCGGTTGTCGCGCCCAATGGTGGTCACGCCATCGACCATGCAATACGGGCCGAGCTCGGTGCCGGCGCCGATCGTCACATCGGGTCCCACGACGCAGAATGCGCCGATGACCACGCTGGGGTCGATTTTCGCCGCCGGATCAACGACGGCGGTGGGATGGATGTTTCCTGCCATTTACTCTTCCAGGCTACGGATCGCGCACATGAGCTTGGCCGACGCCACTTCCTGTCCGTCGACGGTGGCACGCGCTTGGTATTTACAGATGCTGCGGCTCAGGCGCTCGGCTTCGACCTCGATGCGCAACTGGTCGCCCGGCACCACCGGACGGCGGAAACGCGCGCCATCGATGCCGACCAGGTAGTAGGCCGTCTTGGCGCCTTCGCACTTCAGGCCGCCGTTCTCGTCGGTGAACGAGAACAGCGCCGAAGCCTGGGCCATCGCTTCCACGATGAGCACGCCCGGCATCACCGGATGGTGGGGGAAGTGGCCGTTGAAAAACGGTTCATTGATCGAGACGTTCTTGATGGCGACGATGGATTTGCCGGGCACCATTTCGACGACACGATCAATCAGCAGCATCGGGTAACGATGCGGCAGCCTCTCCATGATCCCCTTGATGTCGAGTTCCATTTTTCTGTGAATTCCTGCGTAATGAATTAAATCTGTCGGCGCCGCGAGCGCCAGGGCGGCATGGCGGCGCCCTAGTCTTTTTCCAGCGTCCGCAAGCGGCGGCGCAATTGCGCTAACTGTTGTATCACGGCGGCGTTGCGCTGCCATTCGCCATGTTCCGCATACGGGTACACCCCGGTATAGCGGCCAGGCTTGGAAATGTTGGACGTCACCGCGGTGCCGCCCGAAATGTGTACGTCGTCGCCCAGCGTCAGGTGCCCCGACAGCATGGCCGCGCCGCCGATGGTGCAGCGCTCGCCGATGGTGGTGGACCCCGCCACGCCGACGCACGCCGCGATCGCGGTGTAGGCGCCGATACGGCAGTTGTGGGCCACCATGATCTGATTGTCGAGCTTGACGCCGTTGCCCACGACGGTGTCTTCGAGCGCGCCGCGGTCGATGGTCGTATTGGCCCCGATTTCGACGTCGTCGCCCACCGACACCCCGCCCAGCTGGGGAATCTTGCCCCAGGCGCCCTTGCCCAGCGATGGATCCGGCGCGAAACCGAAACCGTCGGCGCCGAGCACCGCGCCGCTGTGGATGATGGCGCGCGCGCCGATCTTCACGCCTTCGTACAGCGTGACGTGCGCATGCAGACGGCTGTCCGGGCCGATCGAGGACCCGGCGCCGATGACACAGCTGGCACCCAGCACACTGCCGCGGCCGATGCGCGCACCCGATTCGATCACGCAATTCGGACCGATACGCACGTCTTCTTCGATGTGCGCGTCAGGCGCGACCACCGCCGAGGGATGCGTGGATGCAGGCAGGGCCGGACGCCGGGCGGCGTCGAACCACTGCGCCACGCGGGCGTACAGCAGATAGGGATGCTTGCAGACGACCAGCGTGAAGCGCGGCCGGTCGGCGCCGGCGGCTTCCAGCGTCTCGGCCACGTCGGCCGAGACGATCACCGCCCCCGCCTGGGTGGCGGCGAGCTGGCTCTGGTACTTGGGGTTGGCCAGGAAACTGATTTCCTGGCCGCTGGCCGAAGCCAGGGTGCCGATGCCGCAGACCCGCAAGGGGTCTGCGCCGGCGGGCGCGCTGATGCGCCAGTCCATGCCCTGGGTATTGGCGGCGCTCAACAGCGCTTCGAGCGTCGGCGCGCGGGCAAGATCCAGTAGAACCGGCATACGGCGACTGCAGCTTACTTGCCCAGGCTCTGGATCACCTTGTCGGTGATGTCGATGCGCGGGTTGACCGTGACGGCGTCCTGGATGATCAGGTCGTAGTTTTCCTGTTCAGCGATGCGCTTGATGGCCTCGTTGGCCTTCGTCACGATGCTGGAAAACTCTTCGTTGCGGCGACGGTTGAAGTCTTCCTGGAATTCGCGGCGCTTGCGCTGCAGGTCGGTATCCAGGTTCGACAGCTCGCGCTGACGCTTGACGCGGTCGGACTCGGACAGCACGGGCGCGTCCTTGTCGAATTTTTCGGCTTGCGAACGCAGGCTGGTGTTCAGGCGCTGCAGTTCGTCGTCACGCTTCTTGAATTCGGCTTCGATCTTGCTTTGCGCCGTCTTGGCCGGACCGGACTCACGCAGGATCCGCTCGGTATTGACGAAGCCGATCTTGGTGTTCTGAGCCTGAGCGGGCACCGCCGCGACGGAACCGAGAATGAGCGCACCCACCAGGGCAATGGAGCCGCCCAGCTTGCCACGACGATTAACGCGCGGCGAATTCGATGATTTAAGTGCGAAGTCAGACATCATGAAAATCTCACCTTCCAGTAAGGCAAAGCCAAAGTATGTATTGTGCCACTAAACGGCAAGGGAGCCGGACCAGGGGTCCTCTCCCTTGTTTTCAAGCGTAACGCCAGTGCTTAGAACCCGGTCCCGATCTGGAACTGGAAGCTCTGCTTGTCGTCGCCCGGCTTGGCATTGAGCGGACGCGCGTACGACAGCTGCAGCGGGCCCATCGGCGACTGCCACGACAGACCGATACCGGCCGAGAAACGCCAGCCGCAAGGATCGTCGACCTCGCTGCCCGGCTTGCCGTTGGTGCAAGACAGGCCGCTGCCCGCGCCCACCTGGCCCGCGTCGCTGAAGATGAACCAGCGCAGCGTGCGGTCCTTGGACGCGCCCGGGAACGGCAGGTACAGCTGCGCGTTCGCCACGATGCGGCGCGAACCGCCCAGGTAATCGCCCGTGACCGAGTCGCGCGGACCCAGCGACGAGCCTTCGTAGCCGCGCACCGTGCCGATACCGCCAGCGTACACGTCCTTGATGATCGGGTAGTCCTTGCCGCCGTAGCTCTGGCCCCAGTCGACCATGCCGTTCAGCGCCAGGGTGTACGAGCCGCCCAGCGGGATGAAGTACTGCTGCTGGCCGGTGAGCATGTAGTACTTCAGGTCGACCGTCGAGAAGTCGCTCTTGAGGCGGGTGTACGAACCCTTGGTCGGCGCCAGGGCGCTGTCGCGGGTGTCGTTGGACCAGCCGGCGGTGAAGATCACCGAGTTGGTCGAGTCGCCATACTGATTGACGAAGTTGCGGTAGGCCAGCGGCGAATTCGAGAACAGGTCGATCTGGTTGCGCTCGAGGTTGGCGCCCAGGAAGATCCGGTCGTATTCGGAGATCGGCACGCCGAAGTTCATGCCCAGGCCCATGGACTTGACGCGGTAGTCGCCGTCGTTGTTGTTCCAGGGCTCGGTCACGCGGTAGTACGCGGACGTGGTGCGGCTGATGCCGTCCTTGGTCCAGTACGGATCGGTGTGCGACAGCACGATCGCGCGGTTGGTCTTGCTGGTGTTCAACTGCAGCGTCAGGTTGGTGCCGCTGCCGAACACGTTGTCTTCGCTGATACCGGCGGACAGGATCGCTTTTTCAGACGAACCGTAACCCACGCCCAGGTTGATCATGCCGGTGGGCTTTTCCTTCACGTCGACGTTGACGTCGACCTGGTCGGGCGAACCCGGCACCGGATCGGTCTTGACGTTGACGTCGCTGAAGTAGCCCAGGCGGTCGACGCGGTCGCGCGAGGTCTTGATGTCCTTGGCGTCGTACCAGGCGGCTTCCTGCTGGCGCATTTCGCGGCGCACGACTTCGTCGCGCGTGCGGGTGTTGCCGCCGATCTGGATGCGGCGCACGTACACGCGGCGGCTCGGATCGACGTAGAACGTCAGGTCGGCCTCGTGCTTGGCGCGGTCCAGCTGCGGGTTCGGGTTGACGTTGGCGAACGCGTAGCCCAGCTCGCCCAGATAGTCGGTGATCGCCTTGGCCGAATCGTTGGCCTTGGCCGCCGAGAAGGTTTCGTCCGGCTTGATCTTGACCAGGTTGTTGATTTCCTTGTCCAGGCCGATCAGGTTGCCGGCCAGCTTGACGCTGCGCACTTTGTACGGCTCGCCTTCATGGACCGTGATGGTGATGCGGATGTCCTTGCGGTCGGGCGAGATCGTGACCTGGGGCGGCTCGACCGTGAATTCGAGGTAGCCGCGGTCCAGGTAGAACGAACGCAGGCGTTCGAGGTCGCCTTCGAGCTTTTCGCGCGAGTACTTGTCGGTATCGGTGTACCAGGTCAGCCAGCCCGGCGTGGTCAGCTTGAACTCGTCGAGCAGATCGCTTTCCGAGAAGGCCTTGTTGCCGACGAAGCGGATTTCCTGGATGCGGGCGACCGAGCCTTCGAACACGTCGAAGCTCACGCCGACGCGGTTGCGCGGCAGCGGCGTGACGGTGGAGGTGACCTCGACGCCGTACTTGCCCTTGGACAGGTACTGCTGCTTGAGTTCGTATTCGGCGCGCTCGAGCATCGAGCGGTCGAAAATGCGGCCTTCGGCGAAACCGACCTGCCCCAGCGATTTGGTAATGGCCTTGGAATCGAATTCGCGCATGCCGTTGAAATTCACGGATGCAATCGTCGGACGTTCCTGAACCACCACGACCACGACATTATTGTCGGTCTGGATCTGCACGTCGGTGAAAAACCCCGTGCCGTACAGGCGGCGGATCGCCTCGGTGGCCTCTTCCTCGGTGAATTTCTCACCGACCTTGACGGGCAGATAACCGAAGACGGTGCCGGCGTCGGTTCGCTGGATCCCTTCTACGCGGATATCCCGCACGACAAAAGGGTCGAAGGCGTGGGCCATGCCTGGCAGCAGCAATGCGGCGATCAGACTCGGCACTATGCCCGGCAGTACACCCTTTTTGTGATGAAACATCCGGCGAAAAGACATCCTTGAGTATCCTCGGTCGTGCAAATGGCGGGGGATTTTATGCTAATTGGCGCTTAAGTGAACAAGCGCGTGAAATCATTGAACAACGCAAGCCCCATCAGGCTTGCCAATAAACCAATGCCTGCGCGCTGTCCGATATCGATCCACCGTGCGGGCGGCGGACTGCCCCGCACAATTTCGACGAGATAGTACAGCAGATGGCCACCGTCCAGCATAGGAATGGGCAGCAAATTTAGTACGCCAAGGCTGATACTGATCAACGCGATATAGGCGATATACGCAACAATGCCGATCCGGGCGGTCTGGCCGGCATAATCGGCGATCGTGACCGGGCCGCTGACGTTGCGCCAGGAGACATCGCCCGTCACCATGCGACCCATCATGCGCAGCGAAAACAGGGCGGTGTCCCAGGTGCGGACGGCGCCGCGCCAGAGGCTGTCGAAGACGCCGTAGCGCACCGTCACCATGGGCACGTCGCCGCCCAGCTGGACGCCAAGCCGGCCGATGACCTGGCCATTGACCGTCTCGGCGCGCGGCGTGACGTTCAGGGAAACCTGGGCGCCATCGCGAACCAGCGTCAGCGCCAGCGTCTTGCCCGCGCTTTCCTGGATCTGCTTGACCAGGGCGCCGGTGTCCGGGGTAGGATGGCCGTCGACGGCCAGGATCAGGTCGCCCTGACGCAGTCCGGCGGCCTGCCCTTCGCCGCCATCGTTGACCACGCGCACGGCGGGCTTGGGCTGGGCCAGGCGGATGCCGGCGGCCAGCAGCGGATCGCCGCCGGCCGGATCCATGGCATTGGCCGGCAGGGTGACGTCACGCTGCTGCGAGGCGCCGCCGGGCGTGCCGACTTCGATCCGGGTCAGGCCGCCGGTGGCCATGACATCCATCAGGCGCCAGCGGGCGTCCGACCACGATGCGACTTCCTGACCGTCGATGGACAGAATGCGGTCGCCCGCGGCCAGGCCGGCGCGCGCGGCGGGCGTATCGGCGGCGGGCTGGGCGATGACGGCGACCGGCTCCTCGGTGCCCGCCATGTTCAGGCCGGCATACAGGAAGACCGCGAGGATGAGATTGAAAATGGGACCGGCGGCAACGATGGCGATGCGCTTGCCGACGGATTTGTTGTTGAACGCGCCCGCCGCTTCGGCGGGGCTGGCGCCGGCCGGGGCATCGTCCTGCATCTTGACGTAGCCGCCCAGGGGCAAGGCCGACAGGGCCCATTCGGTGCCATGGCGGTCGGTGCGGCGCAGGATCACCTTGCCGAAGCCGACCGAAAAGCGCAGCACCTTGACGCCGCACAACCGCGCCACCCAATAATGCCCCAATTCATGAAAAATGATCAGGGAGCCAAGCGCGACGGCAAAGGCCAGCAGGGTGAAAAGCATCGGGGTCAGGAAATCAAGGAATCAACGCAAGGGATCAATGGGGCGCGAGGGGCTTGCGCGGCCATCACGCCAGGCCGAGATTGCCGGCGTAAACGCGCGCGGCGGCATCCAGCGCCAGCACATCGTCAAGACTGTTGAGCGTAACAGATGATTGCCCCCCCTGCCACTCCAGGGTCGCCTCGATAACCCGCGGTATCCAGGTATACCCCAGGCGCCCCGACAGGAAGGCGTCCACCGCCACCTCATTGGCGGCGTTCAGGGCGATGCAGGCGCCCTGCCCGGCCCGCAAGGCGTCGAACGCCAGCGCCAGGCACGGGAAGCGCGCCAGATCGGGCTTTTCGAAGTCGAGCCGGCCCAGGCGGGTCAGGTCCAGCGCGCCCACGCCGCTGTCCAGCCGCTCGGGAAAGCCCAGGCCGTAGGCGATCGGCGTGCGCATGTCGGGCTGGCCCAGCTGCGCCAAGATCGAGCCGTCGTTGTACTCGACCATGGAGTGGATCACGCTCTGCGGATGCACCACCACCTCGATACGGTCGGCCGGCATGGCGAACAGCCAGTGCGCCTCGATCACCTCCAGGCCCTTGTTCAGCATGGTGGCGGAATCGACCGAGATCTTGCGGCCCATGCTCCAGTTCGGATGGGCGCAGGCCTGGTCCGGCGTCACCTCGTGCAGGTCCTCCAGGTCGCGGCCGCGGAACGGGCCGCCCGAGGCGGTCAGCAGCAGCCGGCGCACGCCCGGCGCCGGCGCGTCGGGCGCGGCGGCCCGGCCGCCATGCGGCAGACACTGAAAAATGGCATTGTGTTCACTGTCGATAGGCAGCAATTCGGCGCCGTTGTCGCGAATTGCCTGCATGAACAGCGAGCCAGCCGCGACCAGGGCTTCCTTGTTGGCCAGCAGCACCCGCTTGCCGGCGCGCGCCGCCGCCAGGGCCGCGGGCAAGCCGGCGGCGCCGACGATGGCGGCCATGACCGCGTCACATTGCGCATCGGCCGCGGTGTCGGCCAGGGCCTGGGCGCCGACGCGGATCTCGGGCGTCGCCTGGCCGGCCGGCCAGGCCGCCACGAACTTGTCGCGCGCCCGGGCGTCGGGCACCACAACCACCGCGGCGCGGCTGGCCAGCGCCTGCTCGGCCAGCCGTTCCATGCGGCTGTAGGCAGACAGGGCATACACCGCCAGGCGGTCCGGATGGCGCGCGATCACGTCCAGCGTGCTCTCGCCAATCGAGCCGGTCGATCCCAGCACCACGACGCGTTGAAAAGCCGTCAAAACAACACTCCAGACAAGATTAGCGCCAACGGCGCGACCGGCAGGATCGCGTCGATACGGTCATAGACCCCGCCGTGGCCCGGCAGCAGCGCGCTGGAATCCTTGCGGCCCGCGCGGCGCTTGAGCAACGACTCGAACAGGTCGCCGATGATGGACAACACCCCCAGCAGCGCCGCGATCGGCAGCGCCAGCCAGAACGACCAGTGCGCCACCAGCGCGTGGCCGAACGTGCCTTCCCACAAACTCGACAGGCCGATCCAGATGACCGCGCCCAGCACGCCGGCGACCGCGCCGGCCACGGTCTTGCCGGGGCTGACCCGCGGCGCCAGTTTACGCTTGCCGAACGCGCGGCCGGCGAAATAGGCGGCGATGTCGGCGACCCACACCAGGGCCAGCAGCGACACCACGAAGGCAGCGCCGCGCGCCATGAACATCTGCGCCAGCACCGCCCAGGCGGTGAACGCGGCCGGCACCGAAAACAGCGACCACGCCAGGCTTGCCGGCGCGGCGTCGGAACGGCCGCGCACCACCGCGGCGGTGGCGCCGAACAGCCACACCGCGGCGACCAGCGGCGCGGCGTAGCGCAGGATCCAGGACGGATCCGCGATGCCATCGCGCTGGCCCGACAGCCAGGCCGACGCCAGGGCCAGCATGGCCGCGAACAACAGGACGGGAATGCCCGCGGCGATCACGGGCGACGGCGGCTGCGGCAGCGTCAGGCGCAGCCACTCCCAATTGGCGCAGGCGGCCGCCAGCGCCAGCAGCGCCACGAACCACCAGGGATTGGCGCTCATCATCGCGGCCGCCAGGACGGCGAGCAGGACGATGGCGGTAACGATACGCTGGCCCAACATGGTGACGATCTCCTCGGGTCGGCCCACAGCCGCCGCGCGCGGGGCGCGGCGAGCCGCGGCCGGACTATTTTTCGCCGGTTTCGGTGAGCTGGGCGCTGGTGCGGCCGAAGCGGCGCTCGCGCGTCCGGTACCAGTCGAACGCCTGGCGCAGCTCGTCGGCGCCGAAATCCGGCCAGTAACGGTCGGTGAAGTAGAACTCCGCGTACGCCATCTGCCAGATCAGGAAATTGGAAATGCGCTGCTCGCCGCCGGTGCGGATGAACAGGTCGGGCTCGGGGGCCCAGGACATGGAAAGATGCCGCGCCAGCCGCGCCTCGTCGACCAGTTGCGGCTGCGTCGCCAGGGCGGGTTCGGCCGCCAGCATGGCGCGGGTGGCCTGCAGGATGTCCCAGCGGCCGCCATAGTTGGCCGCCACCGTGAGGTGCAGGCGATCATTGTGGGCGGTGCGGGCCTGGGCGGCGAAGATCAGTTCCTGCAGGCGCGGTTCGAACGCGGACAGGTCGCCGATGACGTGCAGGCGCACGCCCTGCTCTTCCAGCTTGCCGACTTCGCGCTCCAGCGCCTGCACGAACAGGCGCATCAGCAGCGACACTTCCTCGGCGGGCCGGCGCCAGTTCTCGGAACTGAAGGCGAACAGCGTCAGGTAACGCACGCCCGCCCGGCCGCAGGCCTCGACCACGCGGCGCACCGCCTGCACACCCTTGGCATGTCCGGCCGTGCGCGGCAACAGCCGCCGCGTCGCCCATCTGCCGTTGCCATCCATGATGATGGCCACGTGCTCCGGGATGTCGCGGGTATCGGGAACCGCCTGGGTAGAACTGGTTGCCATGGGTCTGGGGAGCGCCGTCGACCGGCGTAAAACAGGGAATACGGGGAAAAACCCGCGCCGTCGATCCACCGCTGCGTCAGTGTGCTGCGAAGCAATGGATAGGACGGCGCGAAGGCAAAAATCCTGGCGCCGGGGCGGCTTGCTGCCCGCTCCGGCTCTGCAAGGATTATACGGTCATGATTTCCGCTTCTTTTTGCGTGACCATCTTGTCGATGTCGGCCACGTTGCGGTCCGTCAGCTTCTGGACGTCGTCCTGGGCGCGACGCTCGTCGTCCTCGGAGATTTCCTTGTCCTTGACCAGCTTCTTGAGCGTGTCGTTGGCTTCACGACGCAGGTTGCGCACGGCCACCTTGGCATCCTCGCCTTCGCTGCGCACGACCTTGGTCAGGTCGCGGCGACGCTCTTCGGTCAGCGCCGGCATCGGCACGCGGATGCTGTCGCCCATCGACATGGGATTCAGGCCCAGGTCCGATTCGCGAATGGCCTTCTCGATCGCGGCGGCCATGCTCTTTTCGTAGGGCTGGACGCTGATGGTGCGCGCGTCGATCAGGTTCACGTTGCCGACCTGGCTGATCGGCACGGGCGAACCGTAGTACTCGACCTGCACGTGGTCCAGGATGCCGGTGTGGGCGCGGCCCGTGCGGATCTTGGCCAGGTTGGTCTTGAGCGTGTCAAGCGACTTGGCCATCCTGGCTTCGGCGGATTTGCGGATTTCTGCGACGCTCATGGATATTCCTTTTCTTTAAACGTGTACCAACGTGCCTTCGTCTTCGCCGCTGACGACGCGCTTGAGCGCGCCCGACTTATTGATCGAAAACACCTTGATCGGCAGCTTCTGGTCGCGGCACAGCGCGAACGCCGTGGCGTCCATGACTTCCAGGCGGCGGACGATGGCCTCGTCGAAGCTGATGCGCGCATAGCGCGTGGCGGAAGGATCCTTGTTGGGATCCGCGCTGTAGATGCCGTCGACCTTGGTGGCCTTCAGCACGATCTCCGCACCGATCTCGGCGCCACGCAGGGCGGCCGCGGTATCGGTCGTGAAGAACGGGTTGCCGGTGCCCGCGGCGAAGATGACGACCTTGCCTTCTTCGAGGTAACGCAGGGCCTTGGGGCGGATGTACGGTTCGACGACCTGGTCGATGTTCAGGGCCGATTGCACGCGGGTGTCGATACCCTTGTGCTTGAGCGCGTCCTGCAGGGCAAGCGCGTTCATGATGGTGGCCATCATGCCCATGTAGTCGGCGGTGGCGCGGTCCATGCCCTGCGCACCCGGGGCGACGCCACGGAAGATGTTGCCACCGCCGATGACGATGGCCAGCTCGACGCCGGTGGCGGCGACTTCGGCGATCTCATCGGTCATGCGGACGATGGTGGCGCGATTGATGCCGAATGCATCATCGCCCATCAGCGCCTCGCCGGAAAGTTTGAGAAGAACCCGTTTGTATGATCTGCTGCTCATAGGTGATATCCCGAAGAACAATCCGACGAAAGTTTAAGACAAGAAATAGGCCGGACTAGAATAATCTAGCGCCGGCCTCTAAGCACTACCCTGAGATCAGGCGCGGCCGGCGGCGGCGGCGGCAACCTCAGCGGCGAAGTCGCTGGTCTTCTTCTCGATACCTTCGCCGACGACGAACAGCACGAACTTGGTGATCGAGGCGCCCTTGGCCTTGAGCATCTGTTCGACGGTGTTCTTGTCGTCCTTGACGAACGGTTGCGACATCAGCGTCACTTCCTTCAGGAACTTCTGCACCGAGCCTTCGACCATCTTGGCGACGATTTCAGCCGGCTTGCCCGATTCGGCGGCCTTCTGCTCGGCGACCGAGCGTTCGGCGGCGATGTCGGCCGGGTTCACGCCGTCGGCGTTCAGGGCCTTCGGCTTGGTCGCGGCGATGTGCATCGCCAGGTCCTTGCCCACTTCCTCGGCGCCGGCGTATTCCACCAGCACGCCGATCTTGCCGCCGTGCACGTAGCTGGCCAGCGCGTTCGGGGTCTGGATGCGCTCGAAGCGGCGGATCGAGATGTTCTCGCCGATCTTGCCGATCAGGGCGGTGCGGGTCGATTCGATGGTGCCTTCGCCGTAGGGCAGCGCCGACAGGGCGGCCACATCGGCGGGGTTCTGCGTGGCGACCAGCTCGGCCAGCTTGTTGACGAAAGCGACGAAGTCGTCGTTCTTGGCAACGAAGTCGGTTTCGCAGTTCACTTCGATGACGGCGCCTTGCTTGGCGTCGGCCGAGATGAACAGGCCGATCAGGCCTTCGGCGGTGACGCGGGCGGCAGCCTTGCTGGCCTTGTTGCCCAGCTTGACGCGCAGGATTTCTTCAGCGCGGGCCAGGTCGCCTTCGGCTTCCGTCAGGGCCTTCTTGCACTCCATCATGGGCGCATCGGTCTTCTCGCGCAGTTCCTTGACCAGGGCGGCGGTAATTTCAGCCATGTTAGCTCCAAATTTTGCTAAGACATGCCCCGGCGGGCCGGGGCATTGGTGTGATTCGATGAGACGTCCGCAAGCTGCGGATGAGGAAGATGGGAGCCCACCTTCGCACTGCCGGCGAGGCGGGGGCACGCCGCATTCCGCGACCGCCCCCAGACACTAACCGCCGGACATGACAGCAGGCTTAGGCCTGGTTGTCCTGCACTTCGACGAACTCTTCCTGACCTTCACCGATTTCTTCGACCAGACCGTTCAGGTTCTGTTCGCGGCCTTCCAGCACGGCGTCGGCGATGCCCTTGGCGTACAGCGCGATGGCCTTGGCCGAGTCGTCGTTACCGGGGATCACGTAGTCGATGCCGTCGGGCGAGTGGTTGGTGTCAACCACGGCGACCACGGGGATGCCCAGGGTCTTGGCTTCGGCGATGGCGATCTTGTGGTAGCCGACGTCGATCACGAACATGGCATCGGGCAGGCCGTTCATGTCCTTGATGCCGCCGATCGACTTGTTCAGCTTGTCCAGTTCGCGCTGGAACAGCAGGCCTTCCTTCTTGATCATGCGCTCGGCGCCGCCTTCGGCGACCACGGCTTCCATGTCCTTCAGGCGCTTGACCGAGGTCTTGACCGTCTTGAAGTTGGTCAGCATGCCGCCGAGCCAGCGGGCGTCGACGAAGGGCATGCCGCAACGGGCGGCTTCGGCGGCGACCAGCTCGCGGGCAGCGCGCTTGGTGCCGACGAACAGGATGTTGCCACCGCGAGCAGCCAGCTGCTTCACGAACTTGGTGGCTTCCTGGTACTTATCAACCGTCTTTTCCAGGTTGATGATGTGAATCTTGTTGCGATGGCCGAAGATGAAGGGGGCCATCTTGGGGTTCCAGTAGCGGGTCTGGTGACCAAAGTGGACACCCGCTTCCAGCATTTCGCGCATCAAAGACATAACTTTCTCCAAGGGTTGATTTCTTGCGCCGCACCTGCATCAGCCTCTGGCTGACACCCTGGGTGGTGTTGCGCGCGATTTCCCGCACATGCGGGATAGATAACGATTTTAACCGGGCCGGCCGATCACTGCCGCAATACTCCGACGCTGCCGGGCGATTCGCCCCTCACGTCTCTTGCTACGCTGCCGCGATAAACCCAGACGGCCGCCACGACGAAGCGCCTTGCCCCGCCTGCACGCATCGCGCCGTCCGACCCGCCAGGAAATTCCTGGCAGTTTCTTCCAGCGCACCCGGACCTGTTTTGTTGGCAGCGAAATCCAGCTCTCTCGCGCCCTGGTTTCGCAACCATCGCGCGCATCAGTCGCCGGGGGCATTTCTTCAGGAAAGACAGGTTTTAAAAAACCGGGTTTTCCAAGAACTTAAGCCGGCAGCCGCCTTGAACCTGCATCGCTGCTCGAAAACATGACCGGGCTTGCGAGCACGCAGCGCCCCAGCCTGGAAGATGTACACGCCCCAACCTTCCCGGCCCGCCGCCCTCGCCCACCTGCCGCGCCGCCCCGCCTCCCGGAACCTGGCGACCGGCCCGAATTCCCACCACAACCTTCGCTTGCGATGAAACTCCAGAACCCGCCACCGATCTCACAAGATACGATGCGACCCGACACGCAGGGTCGAACAACCAACCGGGTGGCCAGGATGATTCCATCCCCACCCGCCGGGATCGGCGCTTGCCGCTACCCAGATTGCTCCCCAAAATTTTAGGGAAGCCTATAATTCTACTATTCTTTCAAGCAGACATTCAAGCGAGATCCGTCAGTCATTCCATGGGCACCATTACCAATCCGGCCGACCTGGCCAAGATGCGCGCGGCCTGCCAGGACGCCGCCAAAGTCCTCGATTTCATCACCCCCTACGTCAAGCCTGGCGTCACCACCGGGGAACTGGACCGCCTCTGCCTGGAATACCTGACCGACGAGCTCAAGGTGCAGTCCGCCACCGTCGGCTACGCCCCGCCCGGCTACCCGCCCTTCCCCGGCGCCATCTGCACCTCGGTCAACCACCAGGTCTGCCACGGCATCCCCGGCGACAAGGCCCTGAAAAACGGGGACTCCCTCAATATCGACGTCACCATCATCAAGGACGGCTGGTTCGGCGACACCAGCCGCATGTATCCGGTGGGCGAGCAGTCGATCCTGTCGCGCCGCCTGACCGACATCACCTTCGAGTGCATGTGGAAAGGCATCCAGCAGGTCAAAAACGGGGCCACACTGGGCGATATCGGCAACGCCATCCAGAAGCACGCCGAGGCCAATGGCTTTTCGGTGGTGCGCGAATTCTGCGGCCACGGCATCGGCCAGCGCTTCCACGAAGACCCGCAGGTGCTGCACTACGGCAAGCCGGGCACCGGCGTGAAATTGGTGACGGGTATGTTGTTCACCATCGAGCCGATGATCAACGCCGGCCGCCGCGAGATCCGCCAGCTGTCCGACGGCTGGACGGTCGTGACGCGCGACCACAGCCTGTCGGCCCAATGGGAGCATGCTGTCTGCGTCACCGACACCGGCTACGAGGTCCTGACCCTGTCGCCCGGCATGCCCAAGCCGCCCGCCTTCATCACCGAACCGATCGTCATCCCCGCCGTCTGACCGCCGGCCGCCCGCCACCATGACCGCCGACATCCTCAGCACCCTGCGCGAACGCATCCAGGAATCCCGGCGAGCCGCGGTGGCCCAGTTCCGCGAGCACGAACGCCCCGACACGCTGCTGGGCGAACTGCGCCGCATCGTCGACGCGGCGCTGCGCGACCTGGTCAAGCACTATCCCCTGCCGGCCGGCGCCACGCTGGCGGCGGTGGGCGGCTACGGCCGCGGCGAACTGTACCCGCACTCCGACGTCGACCTGCTGATCCTGCTGCCGCACGCCCCCACCGCCGAGGACGAGTCCGCCATCGAGCAGCTGGTCGCCTCGCTCTGGGACCTGGGCCTGGAGCCCGGCCACAGCGTGCGCACCATCGAGGACTGCGAGCGCGAGGCCGACGCCGACATCACGGTGGAAACCGCGCTGCTTGAATCGCGCTGGCTGGCCGGCAGCCGCACGCTGATGAAGAAGTTCGAGGCCGCCACCCAGTCGCGGCTGGACGCGCGCGCGTTCTTCCGCGCCAAGCGCGTCGAGATGCAGCAGCGCCACGCGCGCTACCAGGACACGCCCTACGCGCTCGAACCCAATTGCAAGGAATCGCCCGGCGGCCTGCGCGACCTGCAGGTGATCCTGTGGATGGCGCGCGCGGCCGGCTTCGGCGAGAACTGGCGCGCGGTGGCGCAGGCAGGCCTGCTGACCCCGTCCGAGGCGCGCGACCTGCGCAAGGCCGAACAGGCCTTCAAGCGCCTGCGCATCGAGCTGCACCTGCTGGCCCGGCGCCGCGAAGACCGCGTGCTGTTCGACCTGCAGCCGGCCCTGGCCGAGGTCTACCGCATCCACGCCACCGCCACGCGGCGCGGCAGCGAGCTGCTGATGCAACGCTACTACTGGGCCGCGCGCCTGGTGACGCAGCTCAACGGCATCCTGGTGCAGAACATCGAGGAACGCCTGTTCCCGCGCCCCGACAGCGACGCGCACGACATCGACGACGATTTCCGCAACCTGCGCGACCGTCTCGACATCATCCGCGACGACGGCTTCGAGCGGAACCCCACGCTGCTGCTGCGCGCCTTCCTGGTGATGCAGCAGCATCCCGAACTGACCGGCATGTCGGCGCGCACGCTGCGCGCCATCTGGCACTCGCGCCATCGCATCGACGCGCAGTTCCGCCGCAACCCGGTCAACCGCAAGCTGTTCCTGCAGATCCTGCAGCAGCCGCGCGGCATCGTGCACGAGCTGCGCCGCATGACCATGCTGAACATCCTGCCGCGCTACCTGCCGGTGTTCCGCCGCATCGTCGGCCAGATGCAGCACGACCTGTTCCACGCCTATACGGTGGACCAGCACACGCTGGCGGTGGTGCGCAACCTGCGCCGCTTCACCATGCCCGAGCATGCCCAGGAGTATCCGCTGGCCAGCCAGCTGATCGCCGGCCTGGACCGGCACTGGCTGTTGTACGTGGCGGCGCTGTTCCACGACATCGCCAAGGGCCGCGGCGGCGACCACTCCGAGCTGGGCGCGCGCGAGGTGCGCAAGTTCGCCCACGACCACGGCATGGAGCCGGAAGACGCCAGGCTGGTCGAATTCCTGGTGCGCCAGCACCTGCTGATGTCGGCCGTGGCGCAAAAGCGCGACCTGTCCGACCCCGCCGTGATCCAGGACTTCGCCGCCACGGTCAAGGACGAACGCCACCTGACCGCGCTCTACCTTCTGACCGTGGCCGACATCCGCGGCACCAGCCCCAAGGTCTGGAACGCCTGGAAAGGCAAGCTGCTCGAGGACCTGTACAAGCTGACGCTGGCGGCGCTGGGCGGCGCCCACGCCGACGCCCACACCGTGCTGACCGAACGCCGCGAGGAGGCCGCGCGCCTGACCCGCCTGGCCGGCCTGCGCGACGACGCCCGCGAGGCGTTCTGGAACCAGCTCGACGTGGCCTATTTCCTGCGCCACGACGCCTCCGACATCGCCTGGCACACGCGTCACCTGTATCACCAGGTGGCGCCGGCCCACGCGGTGGTGCGGGCCCGCCCCACCGAACAGGGCGAAGGCCTGCAGATCATGGTCTACACGCGCGACGTGCCCGACCTGTTCGTGGCCATCTGCGGCTACTTCGACGCCAAGTCGCTGTCGGTGCAGGACGCCCGCATCCACACCACGCGCCACGGCTGGGCGCTGGACAGCTTCATCGTGCTGCTGCCCGAGGGCGCCAGCGACCTGCGCGCGCAGGCCACGCTGGTCGAACACGAGCTGGCCGAACGCCTGAAGGACGCCAAGGCGGCCGCCCAGGCCCCCGCGACCCGCGGCGGCTACTACGGCCGCGGCCGCCAGTCGCGCATGTCGCGGGTGTTCCCGATCATGCCGCAGGCCGAGCTGCAGCCGGACGAGCGCAGCACCTCGTGGCGCCTGTCGGTCACCGCGACCGACCGCCCCGGCCTGCTGCACGCCCTGGCGCGGGTCTTCGCCGAGCATGAGGTGAACCTGCTGATGGCCAAGATCATGACGCTGGGCGACCGCGTGGAAGACGTCTTCATCGTCGATGGCGCGGCGCTGACGCGGCCGCGCAGCCAGATGCAGTTCGAGCGCGACATCCTCGATGCGCTGGCCGGCGACGAGGTCCGGCAACAGGCCGCCTGAAGCCGGACCCGCGGCCCATCGCCAGACAGCCGCCGACCGCATACAATCCGGTTTTCGGCTTGGCGATACCGTGCGATGGAGCTAAACGAATACCTGCGGGTGCTGGGGACCAGCTTCTTTTTCGCGCTGGCGACGCTGCTGCCGTTCCTGAATCCGCCGGCGATCGCGCCCATCTTCCTGTCCCTGACCGAAGGCGCCTCGTCCGCCACCCGCACGGTGCTGGCCAAGCGCGTCGCCGTCAACGTCGGCCTGATGCTCATCGTCGCCATGGTGGCCGGCAACGTGCTGCTGAGCTTCTTCGGCATCTCGCTGTCGATCGTGCGCGTGGGCGGCGGCATGCTGGTCATCGCCAGCGCCTGGCGCCTGGTGAATTCGCCCGACGCCGACACCGAGCGCGTGGCCCGCATGGCCGAATCGTTCACCCCTGAAATGGCCAAGGCGCGCGCCTTCTACCCCCTGACCTTCCCCATCAGTTGCGGCCCCGGCTCGATCGCCGCGGCCATCACCGTGGGCGTGTCGCTGCGCGACCAGAACCACGTGCTGAGCCTGCTGCGGCTGGGCGGCTCGATCCCCGGCATCGTGGTCGTTTCGCTGACTTTGTACGTCTGCCTGCGCTTCGCGGCGCAGATGCTGCACCGGCTGGGCGATAATGGCACCGCCGTGTTCATGCGCATGTCGGCCTTCATCATGCTGTGCCTGGGCGTGCAGATCTTCTGGGAAGGCTCGCGCGAACTGCTGCTCGGGGTATTGCAGCAGGTCATGCAACCAATTCCGATTCCCAAGGCCTAACGCCTGGCGGCCGGACTGGCCATCCCCCGGGGCCCCGCCCCGACGAACCCTTATCGTGCAACAACCATGACTTCTCGTTCCGAACGCCTGCTCCGCCTGATCGCCCTTTTCAGCTTCGGCGCGGTCGGCATCGCCCTGATTTCCCAGTACGTCTTCGACATGCCGCCGTGCGCCTGGTGCGTGATGCAGCGCCTGATCTACCTGGTGATCGGCGTCATCGCCCTGATCGGCGGCTTCGGCGGCGGCCGCGCATTGACGCGCGTCTGCGCCGGCCTGGCGGGCCTGCTGTCGCTCAGCGGCATCGCCGCCGCCTGGTACCAGTACACCGTGGCCGCCAAGATGCTGTCGTGCGACCAGACCTTCGCCGACCGCTTCATGACCGGCATCGGCCTGGACGGCAGCGTGCCGTGGCTGTTCGGCATCTACGCCACCTGCATGGACGCGGTGGTGCCGGTTCTGGGCATCGAATACGCCCTGTGGAGCCTGGCGCTGTTCGTGATCCTGCTGTTCATGGCCCTGCCCGCGGCATTCGGCCGCGGCCGCGCCGCCTGAGCGGTCCATTCCGCGGTTGGACGACATCCACGCCGAGCGCCTGCGCGCGCTGGTCCGACGCCATGCGCCGCTGATGCGCTGGCTGCATGCCGCGCGTGACGGCGGCGCGGCCGACTGGTGCCTGGGCGCGGGCGTCATCCGCACCCTGGTGTGGAACCACCTGCACGACCTGCCGCCGGACAGCCACGCGCCAGCGGACGTGGACTTCGTCTACTTCGACGACACCGACCTGACGGCGGCGCACGAGGCCGCCATCACGCGCCGCCTGCAGGCCGCCGCGCCGCAGGCGCCCTGGGAAGTCGTCAACCAGGCGCGAGTCCACCTGTGGCGCCGCGACGGCGGCATCGCGCCGCCCCCGGCCTTGTCGCTGGCGGCGGGCATCGCCACCTGGCCCGAGACCGCCACCTGTATCGGCGTGTCGCTCGACGCCGATGACCGCCTGCGCATCCTTGCGCCGCACGGCCTGGACGACCTGTTCGGCCTGGTGCTGCGGCCCAGCCCCGGACTGCGCGATCCCGCGCTCTACGCGCAACGGCTGCTGGCCAAGCGCTACACCGACAAATGGCCGCGCCTGCGGGTGCAGCCCTCCTCGCTTTCCTGACGCCATGAAATACCTGACCGGTTATCCGGAACCCCTGCTGACGCAGGCCCGCACGCTGCTCGACCAGGGCAAGCTGGGGCCGGCGCTGCGGGCCCGCTATCCCGCCGGCGCGCATGCCGTGCGCACCGACAAGGCGCTGTACGACTACGTGGTGGACCTGAAGAACACCTACATCCGCAACGGCGCGCCGCTCAGCAAGATCGCCTTCGACAGCAAGATCCACGTGATCCAGCACGCGCTGGGCCAGCACACCTTCATCTCGCGGGTCCAGGGCGGCAAGCTCAAGGCCAAGCACGAGATCCGCGTCGCCACGCTGTTCAAGACGGTGCCGGAGGAGTTCCTGAAGATGATCACGGTGCACGAACTGGCGCACCTGAAGGAGAAGGACCACAACAAGGCCTTCTACAACCTGTGCCGGCTGATGGAGCCGCAGTATCACCAGTATGAATTCGACCTGCGGCTGTACCTGACCCATCTGGAGGCCAGCGGCGACAGCCTGTGGTGACAGGCGCCGGCCGATAAAAAAAGCCGCTCCCGAGGGAGCGGCTTTTTCATGGCGCGAACCGGACTCAGGCGTCGTTGGCCGCGTAGCCCATGTTGAACTGCAGGCCGCTGGCGCCTTCGCCGTCGCCGGACTCCGCGCGCGACTGGCCCAGGCGGGCCAGGTATTCGGCGGTGATGTCGCCGGTGACGTATTCGCCATCGAAGCACGAAGCCTCGAAGCGCGACAGCTTGGGATTGATGTCGCGCACGGCCTGCTGCATGTCGTGCAGGTCCTGGTAGATCAGGCTGTCGGCGCCGATCGCGCGGGCGATTTCCTCGTCGCTGCGGCCGGTGGCGATCAGTTCGCTCTGCGTCGGCATGTCGATGCCGTAGACGTTGGGGAAACGCACCGGAGGCGCGGCCGAGGCGAAGTACACCTTGTTGGCGCCGGCGGCGCGCGCCATGTCGACGATCTCGCGGCTGGTGGTGCCGCGCACGATGGAGTCGTCCACCAGCAGCACGTTCTTGCCCTTGAACTCCATGCCGATGGCGTTGAGCTTCTGGCGCACCGATTTACGGCGCACGGCCTGGCCGGGCATGATGAAGGTGCGGCCGACGTAGCGGTTCTTGATCAGGCCTTCGCGGTAGTCCAGGTTCAGGCGGGCGGCCAGCTGCATGGCGGCCGGACGCGAGGAATCGGGGATCGGCATGACCACGTCGATATCGCCCAGGCGCATGTTGCGCGCGACCTTGTCGGCCAGGTATTCACCCATGCGCAGGCGCGCGTCGTACACCGACACGCCGTCGATCAGCGAATCAGGACGGGCGAAGTAGACGTATTCGAAGATGCAGGGCACCAGCTGCGGATTGTCGGCGCACTGGCGGCTGACGAAACGGCCGTCCAGGTCGACGAACACCGCTTCGCCCGGCTCGACGTCGCGCACGAAGGCGAAGCCGCTGCCTTCCAGGGCCACGGATTCCGAGGCCACCATCCACTCGACGCCTTCGTCGGTTTCCTGGCGGCCGATGCACAGCGGACGGATGCCGTTGGGATCGCGGAACGCCAGCAGGCCGTAACCGGAAATCTGCGCCACCACGGCGTAGGCGCCGCGCACGCGCTTGTGCACGGCGGCAACGGCGCGGAACATGGCGTCGTCATCGAGCGACACACCGCTGGCGGCCGATTGCAGCTCGTGGGCCAGCACGTTCAGCAGCACTTCCGAGTCGGAATTGGTGTTGATGTGGCGGCGGTCGACGCGGTAGAGCGACTCACGCAGCTCGCGCCAGTTGGTCAGGTTGCCGTTGTGGGCGAACATGATGCCGAACGGGGCGTTGACGTAGAACGGCTGGGCCTCTTCCTCGCTGGCGCTGGAGCCGGCGGTGGGATAGCGGACCTGGCCGACGCCCGAGGTGCCCGGCAGGGCACGCATGTTGCGCGTGCGGAATACGTCGCGCACCAGGCCGTGCGCCTTGTACATATTGAACTGGTTGCCTTGCGACGTCGCAATGCCCGCGGCATCCTGCCCGCGATGCTGCAACAGCAGCAAGCTGTCATAGAGCAGCTGGTTGACCGGCCCGCGCCCGATGACCCCTACGATTCCACACATGGTGAGATTTCCTGGTTGATGTGAAGCTAATCAATACGGCAGCCACGTCGCCAGGGACGGCGGCAGCCACGTCTTGATATGTTTGATGGCCTCGATGGCCGAATGCGAAAACATGGCGTCCTTCCACCACGGCTCTTGTGGCAGCGGCGTGTAGCCCGCGGCGGCGACCAGCGCCAGCACGATGAGCAGCCCCCGGGCCAGTCCGAACATGCCGCCCAGGCCGTGATCGGCCGGGCTCAGCCCGGTGCTGCGGATCAAGGCGGCAAGCGTCATGTTGACCAACCCCACGCCGAGCAGCACGATAATGAAAACCACCGCGTACGAAACTCCCATGCGCAGCAGCGTCGTCTCGATATAGGGCTCCAGCCAGGTATAGACCGTGGGGCCCCACCAGATCGCGGCCACGAAAGCCAGCAGGTACGCAACCAGCGACAGCACTTCCTTGAGCAGGCCGCGCACCAGGCCCAGCACACCCGATACCACCAGGATGGCCAGCACGACGAAGTCGAAGCCGGTCACTACTGGGCGGCAATGAAACCGTTGTCATAACCCAGGGTGCGCAACCGCGCCTGGGCCGCCTGCGCCGCCTCGCGCGAGGGGAACGGCCCCACCCGCAGACGGTACTGCTGCTTGCCTCCGATGGAAGCCTGCTCGACGAATGCATTGGTGACGCCGGCCTGGTGCAGTTTGTCGCGCCGCGACTGAGCGTCCTCGGACGTGGTGTAGGCGGCGATCTGCAGCACGAAATTACCCTTGGCGGCCTGCGGCTTGGGCGCCGGCGTGGCGGCGGGCGCGGAACGGCCTTCGAGCAACGCCAGGGCGCGGGCGCCGTCGTCCGAACGGGTCTCGGGCTTGGGCGTGGCCGGCTTGGGCTCGGGCTTGGGTTCCGGCTTGGGCGGCGGCGTGCGCGGCGGCGTCACGGTCGCGGGCGGCGTGG
>NZ_CADIJR010000028.1 GCF_902859645.1 Achromobacter insuavis
CGGCGCCTCGGCCGGCGCCAGTGCCGGAGCGGGCGCGGGTGCGGGGGCCTCGGGTTCGGCCAACAACGGCGGCCTGTTGGGCGGCTTGCTGGGCGGCGTGACGGCCGGCGTCAGCGGCGGCGCCAGCACCGGCGGCAACAACGGCGGTCTGCTGGGCGGCCTGCTCGGCGGCCTGACGGCCAAGAAGTAATCAACCGGATCCGTGAGGGAGCGACGCCATGCTGCAACAAGAATCCATCGTTCACCACGAGCATGTGACCGTGATGCCTGAATCTCGCAACAACGATCTGCGGCCCGGAATGCTTGACGATATCGCCCTGATGCTGGGCCGACAGTTCGCCGTGTACAACGCGGCCTGCCAATCGGCCCTGGCGGAGAAAATGGGTATCCCCCTGGCGGATCTGAAAGCGCTGGAACTGGTGATGGAGTTCGATGCCCTGCCCACCGGCCAACTGGCCCAGCTGATGGGCATCAGCTCCGGCGGCGCCACCGCGCTGATCAACCGCCTGGAAGCGGCTGGCTATGTGCAACGGGGCCGCCATCCGCTGGATCGCCGCATGATCGTGATCCGGCCGGTGGAGGAGCAGTGCCAGCAACTGGCCCAGGAACGCCAGTGGGTGGCCGAGGCGGTGGTGTTGATGGCCCGGCGCTACGACGCCGGCGAACTGGAGGTGGTGCATGCCTTCCTGGCGCAATGCGTGCGCGCCCTGAGGCACGACACCCTGGTCTGGCTCGAGACCCGCAACGCCCACGACTGAGGCGCCAGCCTCGACGCGCCGCGCCCCGATCCGCAAGGATCCGGGCGCGGTTTTCATTGGGCGGCGAACAGCGCCGCCACGCTGCCAGGCGCGTCGGGGCCGAAGAAGCGCTGGAGGTTCCGCGCCGTTCGCGCCGCCACCGCCGCGCTGCGCGGGAACAGGGCCTGTTCGTACGCCGCCAGCGCCGCGCCGAGGTCGGCGGGATGCCGGCACAGCGCCAGGCCCAGCTCGGCGCCGTCGAACAGGGCCAGGTTGGCGCCCTCCCCCGCGAACGGCGACATCAGGTGCGCCGCGTCGCCCACCAGCGTGACGCCGGCGATGCGCGGCCAACGATGCTCGACCGGCAATGCATGCAGGGGCCGGGCGATGACCGCCCCATCACTCTCGATGACCAGCGCGCGCAGCGCCGGCGCCCAGTCCGCGAATGCGGCGGCGATGCGTTGGCGCACGGCGGCCTGGCCATCGCGGACCAGCGCGTCGACCGCCGCCAGCGGCCAGTTCACGGCCGCGTAGCTGCGCAGGGTGCCATCGGCGTAGCGATGCGCCAGGATGCCCTGGCCGGGTTCGACCGCCATCAGCGTGCCATGGCCGATCGCGCGCGCGCTGTCCGGATAGCGGCGGTCGCCGTCGAACAGCGTGCTCTCGAAGAAGGTCGTGCCGACGTAGGCCGGCGCGGCGCCGGACAGCAGCGGACGGATCCGCGACCAGGCCCCGTCGGCGCCGACCAACAGGTCGGCCGTGTCCGTCGCGCCATTGGCGAACGCCAGCCGGTGACGGCCAGACGCGAGGGGCGCGGCGGCGGTGAGCTTGTGGCCCCAGCGGATGGCGGCCGGCGGCAACGAATCGATCAGCAGCCGGCGCAGGTCGCCGCGGTCGACCTCCGGCCGCGCCTGGCCCTGCCCCGGCCGGTCGAGCAGCACGCGGCCGTGGCGGTCGACCACGCGCTTGGCATCCTCGCCCGGCCGCACCAGGGGCAGGAAGGCCTCGTACAGACCGGCGGCGCGCAGCGCGGCCTGGCCGTTGTGCGGGTGGATATCCAGCAATCCGCCCTGCGTGCGCGCCGCGGGCGAGGCGTCGGCCTCGTAGACCGTGGCGGCGATGCCGTGGCGGTGCAGGACGCGGGCCAACGTCAGGCCGCCGAGGCCGGCGCCGACAATGGCGATGGTGGCGTGAACAAGGGGAATGGCGGGAGAAAAAGGTCGGTGCATGGCGTATTCCGGTGAAACGAGCCATGCGCGCCAACGGCGCGATGACTCGGGACGTTCCGACGGATGTCGGGGAATCGCTGGCCGACCTGGCCTGGCGGGCCGGGTGACGTGTGCGCGATCCTGTGCGGGCGCGGCCGGCTGGCGGCGTCACGCGCAAGATCGTTTTTCGCGGTGTTCGAAGAGACAGTATCGCATGATTCCGGCCGTCCCCCGCCCCGGCGGCAAGGGGAGGACCCGGCTCAGGCCTGGCCGAATTGCAGCCTGGGCACGGCTTCCAGCAGCCGGCGCGTCATGTCCTGGCGCGGCGCGTGCAGCACCGCGTCGGCCTCGCCCAGTTCGACGATGCGGCCGCCCTCCATCACCGCGATGCGGTCGGCCAGGTATTCGACCACGCCGAAGTTGTGGGTGATGAACAGGTAGGCGATGCCCAGCTCGTCCTGCAGCTCGCGCAACAGGTCCAGGATCTGCGCCTGCACCGACACGTCCAGCGCCGAGGTCGGCTCGTCGCAGATCAGCACCTTGGGTTCGACCGCCAACGCCCGGGCGATGGCGATGCGCTGGCGCTGGCCGCCCGAGAACTCGTGCGGATAGCGCGCCAGCGTATTGGCCGGCAGGCCGACCCGTTCGACCAGCCGGACGGCGCGGTCGCGGCGCGCCTGCGCGCCCATGCCGCGGCGCAGCGATTCCAGGCCTTCGTCGAGGATGTCGCCGACCCGCATGCGCGGATCGAGCGAGGCGTAGGGATCCTGGAACACGATCTGGATGTCCTGGCGCAGACGCTGCAGCCGGGCACGGTCGGCGGTCAGCAGATCCTGCCCCTGCAGCATCGCGCGGCCGGAGATGCGGGCGCCGTCGATCAGCCGCAGCAAGGCCTTGCCGGTGGTGGTCTTGCCGCAACCCGACTCGCCCAGCAGCGCCAGGGTCTCGCCGGCGCGCAGGCTGAAAGTCACGCCGTCGACCGCCTTGACCCATGACGCCACGCGCCGCAACGGGCCCTTGCGCACCGGGTAATGGACTTTCAGGTCCTGCACGTCCAGCACCACGCCGGGTTCGCGCGCACGCTTGCGCGCCACGGCCGCGTCCGCGCCCAGGGCGGCGCGGCCGGCCTCGCTCAGCGGCACGCCGCGCTTCTCGAAAGTGGGAATGGCGTCGAACAGCTGGCGCGCGTAGGGATGCTTGGGCGCGCGGAAGAATTCCTCGGCGCTGGCGCTTTCGACGATCTCGCCGCCGCGCATCAGGGCCACGTGGTGGGCGACGTTGCGCACCACCGCCAGATCGTGGGTGATGAGCAGCACCGCCATGCCGATCTCGCGCTGGATGTCGGCCAGCAGCGCCAGCACCTGCGCCTGCACGGTGACGTCGAGCGCGGTGGTGGGCTCGTCGGCGATCAGCAGCAAGGGTTCCGCCGCCAGCGCAATGGCGATCATGACGCGCTGCTTCTGCCCGCCGGAGAACTGGAACGGGTAGTCGTCCACGCGCCGCTCGGGCTCGGGGATGCCGACCCGCCGCAGCCAGTCGATGGCGCGGGCGCGGGCCGCGGCGCCGCGCAGCGGCGTGTGCGCCACCAGCGTCTCGATGATCTGGTCGCCGACCCGCATGACCGGGTTGAGGCTGGTGGACGGTTCCTGGAAGATGATGCCGATGCGGCCGCCGCGCACGCCGCGCATGGCGCTCTCGGGCAGGCGGTTGAGGTCCTCGCCATCCAGGTCGATCTGGCCGCCGACGATGCGGCCGGCGTCCGGCAGCAGGCGCAGCAGCGCCAGCGCGGTCATGCTCTTGCCGCAGCCGGACTCGCCCACCAGGGCAAAGGTCTCGCGCTGCGAAATGGCCAGCTGCAGGCGCTTGACCGCGTGCGTCATGCCGCTCTCGCCGGCGATGTCGACGTCCAGGCCGCGCACGGCCAGCAAGGGGGTGTCCTGCCGGATATCCTGGCTCATGGCGCGTCTCCCGGTTTGGTGGATCGGGCGTCGGCCGCCAGCGCGGCGCCCGGGCGGCGGCCGAACCAGCCCATGCCGGGCAGGCGGCCCGGCTTGTAGCGGCGGGTGCGCGGATCGAAGGCGTCGCGCACGGCGTCGGCGAACAGGTTGGCGGCCAGCACCAGCGCCAGCATGAACAGGAAGGCGGTCATCAGGTTCCACCAGATCATCGGGTCGCGCGACATTTCCAGGCGCGCGCCGTCGATCATCGAGCCGAAGGAATTCATGCTGGGATCGACGCCGATGCCCAGGTACGACAGCACCGCCTCGTACAGCACCAGCCCGGAGAATTCCAGCACCACGGTGATCAGCACCAGGTGCGCGACGTTGGGCAGCAGGTGGCGTGTCATGATGCGCCAGTGCGACACGCC
The DNA here is from genome assembly GCF_902859645.1 of Achromobacter insuavis. Taxonomy (GTDB): domain Bacteria; phylum Pseudomonadota; class Gammaproteobacteria; order Burkholderiales; family Burkholderiaceae_B; genus Achromobacter; species Achromobacter insuavis. The sequence goes on from NZ_CADIJR010000028.1 coordinate 4,314, forward strand.
GAAGGCGCGCGCGGCCTGCACGTATTCCAGCTCGCGCAGCTTGAGGGTCTCGGCGCGCAGCAGGCGGCACAGGCCGGCCCAGCCGGTGAAGCCGAGGATCATGCACAACAGGAACAGGCGCAGGTCGGCGCGCGCCGCCGAGGTGTCGAACAGCTCGGCGTGGTTGTCGATGTAGACCTGCATCATCAGCGCGCAGGCGGCCACCAGCAGCACGCCCGGGATCGAGGTGATGGTGGTGTACAGATACTGGATGGCGTCGTCCACCCTGCCCTTGAAATAGCCGGCCGCGATGCCGAAGACGATGGCCGGCGGCAGCATGGCGAGCGTGGTCAGGCTGCCGATGACGAGCGCGGTGCGGATGCTCTTGAGCGCCTGCCACAGCACGTCGTTGCCGATGCGGTCGGTGCCCAGGGCGTGGTAGCCGCTGGACAGCCCGGCCAGCGCCCCCGCCACCAGGCACAGCAGGGTGAAGGTGATCGCCATGGCGCGCCACGGCACCTCGGCGCGTCCGCCCAGCAGGGCCTCGGCCGCCGCCGCGGCGCCCTGGCGCCGCGCCAGGCAGGCGAACAGCAGGCCGGCGCCGACCAGCGACACCGCCAGGCCGGCCGCCAGGCCGAGGCCCAGGCGGTAGTAGACGTCGCCCAGGTGGTCGCGGTCGGGATCGGCCAGGTGCGTGCCGGCCGCCCGCAGGCGCGGGAAGTCGCGCACCGGCTTGTCGTCGACCAGCAGGGTCTCCTTGGTGAACTGGCGCACCGCCAGCGGGCTGGAATAGGTTTTTTCGGGCTGGGTCAGCACGCTGCCGCCCAGCAGGCCGTCCAGCGCCGACTTGACCGCCGGCGCGTAGACCGGCGCGGCGTCGGCGGCGGCGCCCGGCGCGGGCGGCAATTGCGGGCGGTAGTGGACGGAATCGAGCAGGCCGACCAGCGCGAACGCGGCCAGCACCACGGCCGAGCACATCGCCGGCGTGTCGCGCGCCACCCGCGCCCAGGTCGAACGCAGGTTCGGGCTGCGCCGCACGTGCCAGGCATAGGCCAGCGCGCCCAGCACCATCAGCCACAGCGCAATGTCGGTCCAGAGGAATACGAACTTGGGCATGGCGGCTACTCGAATCGGACGCGGGGGTCAGCCAGCGTGTAGGAAATGTCGGCCAGGATCAGCCCCACGATGTACAGCGACGCCCCCAGGAACACCATGGCGCGCACGATGGAGAAATCCTGCGCGTTGATGGCGTCGATGGTGTAGCTGCCCAGGCCCGGGATGCCGAAGAACGATTCGGCGATCAGGCTGCCCATGAACAGCAGCGGCAAGGCGGCAACCGTGCTGGTCAGGATCGGCAGCATGGCGTTGCGCAGCACGTGGCGGAACAGCACCACGCGCTCGGCCAGCCCCTTGGCGCGCGCGGTGCGCACGTAGTCCTTGCCGATCTCTTCCAGGAACAGGGTGCGGTAGAAGCGCGCCTCGGGCCCCAGGCGCGAGACGATCGCCACCAGCACCGGCAGCGCCAGGAACTTGACCATGTCCAGGCCGCCCTCGAAGCCCGAGAACGGCACCAGCCGCAGCAGCTTGGCGAACATCCACTGCCCCGCGATGATGTAGAACAGGCTGGAGATCGACAGCAATATGACGCACACCACCACGCCCCAGAAATCCAGCCGGGTGGCGCGGAAATACACCAGCGTCAGCGAGAACACGATGCTGGCGAACAGCCCCAGGAAAAAGGTCGGCACCGCCAGCGCCAGGCTCGGCCCCATGCGGGTCTGGATTTCGCGGCCGATGTCGCGGCCGCCATCGGAGGCGCCGAAGTCCATCGCCAACAGCGGCACCGAGCGCTGGTAGAACACGGTGTCGGTCAGTTGCGCCGCGCCCTTGGCCTGGGCGTTGTAGAACAGCGGCTTGTCGTAGCCGTGCTCGACCTTCCATTTCTCGACCGCGTCCTGGCTGATGCGCTGGCCGCCGATGGCCAGGCGCGCCATGTCGTCGGGCGTGTTGACCGCGAAGAACAGGATGAAGGTGAAGAGGTTCACGCCGATCAGGATCAGCACGCCATATAGCAGCCGGCGGATGACGTAGCCGATCATGATTGATGCTCCTTGCGCGCGGCCGGGACGAAGGCGGTCTGCCGCTCGCGTCGCTTGAGCGCCACGTACGACGGCCAGATCGCCAGCGCGATCAGCAGCGCGAACAGGCCCACCGGCCACCAGATGGGGGAATTCCACTCGTCGATCTTGCGCTCGCGCAGGACCGGGTCGATCTTCATGTACTGCAGCGTGTTGCGCACCATCTGGGTCGGCTTGGCGTTGCCGACCCACTGCTGGTAGGCGCCGCCCGACATCGGGAAGTAGCCGAACATCCAGGGCGCGTCGCGCTGCACGATGGCGACCATGCGCTGGATCAGGGCTTCCTTTTCGGGACCGTCGTCCAGGAACTTCATCTGCTCGAACAGCTTGTCGTACTCGGGGCTGTCGTAGTTGGCGGCGTTCTCGCCGCCGTTCTTGGCCTTGGCGTTGGGACCGTACAGCAGGAACAGGAAGTTCTCGGCGTCGGGGTAGTCGGCGTTCCAGCCCCACAGGAAGATCTGCGCCGAGCCGCGCCGCATCTTGTCCTGGAAGCGGTTGTAGTCGGTCGAGCGCACGTCCATCTGCACGCCGATCTTGGCCATCTGCCGCCGCATCCAGTCGAACTGCGGATTGGAGCCGCCGCCGGTCATGGAGTCGTAGTACAGCACCAGCGGCGCGCCGGTGACGGCGTTGCGGCCGTCGGGATAGCCGGCCTCGGCCAGCAGCTTGCGTGCGGTGTCGATGGACTTGCGCACCGGCTTGCCGTCGACCAGGTCGTAGACCACCGGGTTCACGCCCTCGGGCGGCTCGCGGTAGCCCAGCACGCCGGGCGGCACCGGGCCGTAGGCCACCGAGGCCTGGCTGTTCTCGAACACCGCCACGTATTCCTCCCAGTCGAAGGCGATGCTGATGGCCTGGCGCAGCTTGCGGTTCTTCTCGGCCTGCTCGGGCGTGTCGCCCTTGCCCACCACCGGATCGAGCCAGTTGAAGCCCATGTACCAGTTGGCGGTCTCGACCGTGGTGGGCAGGCGGATGCCGTGCTCGGCATACTTGCGCGCCTTGTCCTGGCTGTCGCCGGCGGCCACCAGCATGGCCACGCCGTACTCGCCGCGCTCGATCTGCGGCACGTCGTAGTAGCCCTGCATGAACTTGCCGGTCAGCGGAATGGCTTCCTTCTCGACGCTGAAGACGGCGCGGTCGATGAAGGGCGTGGGCTTGCCGCAATCGGCCAGCAGGCCCGCGGCGCGGTCGCCCGGCTCGCCTTCGCAGGGATAGGGTTCGCCGTGGAAGTTGGGATTGCGCGCCAGCACGTGGCGGCGGTTCTGCAGCGACTCGGCCAGCATGTAGGGTCCGGTGCCGACGGGCCAGGTGTTGAGCGACAGGTCGTGATCGGCCATGCCGGGCTGGTTGTAGAAGCGGTCGGCCTCCCAGGGCACGGGCGCGGTGAAGGTCATGGCCAGCCAGTACTTGAACTGCGGGTACTTGCCGTTGACGCGGATGCGCAGCGTGTGCGGGTCGAGCGCCTGCACGCCGGTGAAGCCGTCGGCCTCGCGCAGGTCCAGCCACGAGGCGCCGGCGCCGCCCGGCAGGTCGCGGCGCAACGCCTTGTCGCGCTCGCGCAGGCGGTCGCCGTAGTCCTTCAGGCCGCTGACGTATTCGGCCATCAGTGAATAGATCGGCGACACCACGCGCGGGCTGGCCAGGCGGCGGAAGGCGTAGACGTAATCGTCGGCGGTGAGTTCGCGGGTGCCGGTGCGCGGGAAATCGGGGATGGCGTACTTGTCGGCCAGGTCCTCCGGCGCGATCGGGAAGTAGTCGTAGCTGCCGTCGGTCTTGCGGGCGAAGGCCGGGTGCGGCGCGAAACGCATGCCGGGCTTGATCTTGATGTCGTAGACGCTTTCGGCGATCTGCTCGCCCGGCGCGTCGGCCGGCAGCACCTTGCCCTGCGCATCCAGGTAGACCGGCGGGTCGATCGAGGCCGCGGCGCGCGGGATCAGTTCGTAAGGCCGCTTGAGGTAGTGGTAGCCGTACAGCGTCTCATAGATGCTGTAGGTATAAGGGGTTTCATCGCCGGAATAAGAACTGGCCGGATCCAGGTACTTGGGCGAACGCTTGACGAAGGCGGAATACAGCGTGTTCTGGCTTTCGGCGCCGGCCGGATAGGGGCTGTTGATGGGACTGCCCTCCCGGGAGCAGCCCGCCAACGCCAGCAACAGCATCATGGCCGCCGCCCAGAGCCGCATCAAAGCACGCATGGAAACCTTTCCTTCTATTCAGTGCGACAGAGGATAGCAAAGGTGCATCCGCCCCAGTACCCTGGCATCCCCCTAGGGAACTTGCGGGTCCGCGGCCATCACCCGCACTGGCGCTGGCGCCAGCAGTCGTAGCGCCACTTCCAGGGCTGCATTGGCTCCTTGCCGGCCCACAGGCCGCGGCCGGCGGCCTTGGCCTGGCGCTGCAGGTCGGGCATGGCCTTGTCGTTCAGGTACTCGCCCTGGCGCGCGGTGTAGGCCCAGGCGTAGCCGGCCTCGACCTGCAGGCGGTTGGCCGAGCGGCCATCGTCCAGGATCAGCGCGCAGACGTCGCGGCCGTACTGGTCCTTCAGGTAGCACTGGGCGGTCAGGGTCTTGCCGGCCACCAGGCTGGCCAGGTGCTGGCGCGCGGCCTCGGCGTAAGGCTGGCCGGGCTGGTCGGCGCCGTGGCCCTCCTCGGGCGCGTCGATGCTGTCCATGCGGATGCGGCGCTGGCCGTCGGGCGCGCGCAGCGTCACGGTGTCGCCGTCGGCGACGTTGACGATCATGCCGGTCAGGGTATAGCTGCCGGCGGGGACGCCGCCGGCCGGGGCCGCGCCGGACTTGCCGGTTGCCGCCGGTGCGCTGGCGCCAGGCCGTTCGGCCGGGCGCTCGCCGCCCTGGCGGGACGGTTGCAGCCAGTTGACGAGGGCGCCGGCCGCCGCCAGGATCACGGCGACGACGAGGGCGGTCAGCCTGCTGCCGCCGCCAAGGGGAGATTTGCCGCGCACGGGCCGCGCTCCGAAGAGGAAAACGCAGGCAGTTTGCCACAGCCGCGCCGGCGCCGCGCGGCAAAGCGCGTCGTCGCCGCCATGCTCCCGGCGGGCGTAGTCCTACAGCCAGCCCGACTTGCGAAAACGCCAGTACAGGAACGAACAGACCGACGCGATCACGCCCAGCGTGACCGGATAGCCGAACGGCGATTCCAGCTCGGGCATGAACTTGAAGTTCATGCCGTAGATGCCGGCGATGGCCGTGGGCACCGCCAGGATGGCGGCCCAGGAGGCCAGCTTGCGGGTGGTGTCGTTCTGCGCGGCCTGGCCGATCATCAGGCTGGCTTCGAAGGCGAAGGCCAGCGACTCGCGCAGCGAATTGAACAGTTCATCGACCCGCAGCACGCGGTCGGCCACCTCGCCGAAATACGGCCGGGCATGCTCGTCCACCGCCGACATCTCGACCCGCGCCAGGCGCCGGCAGATCTCGGCCAGCGGCGACACCACGGTGTGGATGCGCAGGAGGTCGCGGCGCTGGCGATACAGCCTGCGGATGTCGGAATCCTTGGCGCCGCGGATCAGCAGCTTCTGTTCGGCGCCCTCGACCACCGACTCGATCTTGCCGGCCGCCGCCACGTAGCGGTCCACCAGCCAGTCCAGCAGTTCGGAGGCGACGTAGTCGCTGCCGCGCTTGAGCAGGTCGGGCGAGGACTCCAGCCGTTCGCGCAAGGGGCTGTGGCCGGCGGTGGCGCCGCGCCGCACGGTGACCAGGAAGCCCTCGCCGATCAGGAACTGGGTTTCACCGAAGATGGGACGCTCGGCCTCGACCTCGACGGTGATGGCGACGATCAGCACCATGTTGCCGTAGTCGATGATCTTGGGCCGGCGGTGCGACTCCAGCATCTCTTCCTGGTTCTTGTCGCAGGCGCCGAGCTGGTTGACCACGTCGGCCAGCCGCTCCGGGCTGGGATTGCGCAGGCCGATCCACAGCATGCTGCGCTTGGCATCGACGTGCTTGCCCACCTCCTCGATGGGCACCTCGTGGTCGCGCCGGCCATTCACATAGGCGATGGACGCCACGACTTCGCTCTTGGGCGCAGCGGCGGCGGCATTCTCTTCGGTAGACATAGACATCCTTTGGCGATGCGAGCCCTGCGGGTGCAACGTGTATCCAGCGTATCGGCCGATGATAGCCCACCGGCGCATGGGCGCGGCCGCGCGCCGCCCGGCGGGCGCGGCGCGCGAACCCGCCGGACCGCGCGCGCTATGCGAACAGGTTGCGCACGCGCTTGGCCACGTCCACGCTCGGCGCCTGCGGCGCCTTGGCCTCGCGCGCCGGCAGGTCCGGCAGCTTGGGCAGGTGGTCGAACAGCGGCAGCATGGCGTTGGTGATGTAGCGGGTGCGCGAGCCGTAGACGTGGCGGTCGCCCATGCCGGTCTGCTGGTGCACGTAGAAGCGCTGCGGCACGATCAGCTGCAGGCGTTCCTTGGCGCGCGTCATGGCCACGTACAGGAGCCGCCGCTCTTCCTCGATCTCTTCGGCGGTGCCGGTGCTCATGTCGGACGGAATACAGCCGTCGACCACGTTCAGCACATAGACCGCCTTCCATTCCTGGCCCTTGGCCGAGTGGATGGTGGACAGGATCATGTAGTCCTCGTCGCGCGAGGGCGCGCCGGATTCGTCGCTGGTGGCGTCGGGAGGATCCAGCGTCAGTTCGGTCAGGAAGCGCTCGCGCGACGGGTAGCCCGCGGCGATGCGCACCAGCTGGTCCAGGTCGGTCTTGCGCACCCGCGCATCGTCGTACAGCCGTTCGAGCTGGCCGGCGTACCAGCGCAGCGCCAGGTCGACGTCGGCGGGCCAGCGCAGCTTGGGGTCGGCCAGCGCCGCGTAGGTGTCGGCGAACGCGCCCCACTCCGCCTGCGCCGCCGCGCCCGGCTTGAATTCGCGCAGCGCGCGCAGCGGCTCGGCCGATTGCGCCATGGCGTCCATCAGCTTGCCGGCGGTGGCCGGGCCGATGCCGGGCAGCAGTTGCGCCACGCGGAACCCCGCCATGCGCCCGCGCGGATTCTCGGCCCAGCGCAGCAGCGACAGCAGGTCCTTGACGTGCGCCGCTTCCAGAAAGCGCAGGCCGCCGAACTTGACGAAGGGGATGTTGCGCCGGGTCAGCTCCAGTTCCAGCGCGGCGCTGTGGCTGGAGGTGCGGAACAGCGCCGCCTGCGACTTGAGCGTGGCGCCGCCCTCGCGCTGCGCCAGCACCTGGTCGGCGACCCAGCGGGCCTGGCCGCCTTCGTCGCTGACGGTGACCAGCTCGGGCAGCTGCGACGACGGCCGGTCGCTCCAGAGATCCTTGGCATAGCGCTCGGCCGCCAGGCCGATGACGGCGTTGGAGGCGTTCAGGATGGGCTGGGTCGAGCGGTAGTTGCGGTCCAGCGTGATGACGCGCGCCGGCTGCGGAAACTGCGCCGGGAAATCGAGGATGTTGCGCACCGTGGCCGCGCGGAACGAATAGATCGACTGCGCGTCGTCGCCCACCACGGTCAGGCCGCGGCCATCGGGCTTCATGGCCAGCAGGATGGCGGCCTGCAGCCGGTTGGTGTCCTGGTATTCATCGACCAGCACGTGGTCGAAGCGCGCGCCGACGTCGGCGGCGATGGCCGCGTCGCCCATCATCTCGGCCCAGTACAGCAGCAGGTCGTCGTAGTCGAGCACCTGCTGGTCCTGCTTGGCGGCGACGTAGGCGCGGAACAGGCTCTTGAGTTCGTCTTCCCATTGCGCGCACCACGGGAAGGTGGCGTGCAGCACGTCGGCCACCGGCGTCTGGCTGTTGACCACGCGCGAGTAGATCGCCAGGCAGGTGCCCTTGAGCGGAAAGCGCGACTTGGTGGACGACAGGCCGAGTTCGTGCCGCACCATGCCCATCAGGTCCTCGGCGTCGCCGCGGTCGTGGATGGTGAAGGCCTCGGACAGGCCGATGCGCTGGGCGCAATCGCGCAGCAGCCGCGCGCCGATGGCGTGGAAGGTGCCGGCCCAGGGCAGCGACGGCGCCTGCTGGCCGCCGCGCAGGTTCATGACCCGCTGCAGCACGCTGCCGACGCGGCGTTCCATTTCCTGGGCGGCGCGGCGCGAGAAGGTCAGCAGCAGCATGCGCTGCGGATCGGCGCCGTTCAGGATCAGGTGGGCGACACGGTGCGCCAGGGTGTTGGTCTTGCCCGAACCGGCGCCGGCGATCACCAGCAGCGGCCCGTCGCCGCCCGCCCCGCCGACGCCGAACTCGGCGGCCTCGCGCTGGGCGGGGTTGAGGTCGGCCAGGGGATCGGGACGGCTGGACGGGTTGACGGGATTCTGGTCGGACATGGGGCGTGAAATGGAGGGCGGCGGGCGCGGTCGGCGCGGTCCGATACCTGGGGATATATCCAGGTATCATAACCGCATCGCCTCCCGCTCCCGCTACGCCCGATTTCCCCATGCGCCTGCTTGCCGGCACCGCTTCCTGGACCGATCCCACGCTGCTGGCGTGCGGCCGCTTCTACCCGCGCGAGGCGCACGACGCCCAGTCACGGCTGCGCTTCTACGCCACCCGCTTCGGGCTGGCCGAGGTCGATTCCAGCTACTACGCCCTGCCCAGCGCCGACAACGCCTACCTGTGGGCGCAGCGCACGCCCGACGATTTCGTCTTCAATATCAAGGCCTACCGCCTCTTCACCGGCCACCAGACGCCGCTGGCCTCGCTGCCCGCCGACATCCGCCGCGAGCTGGCCGACTGGCCCGAACCGGTCATCTACCACCACGCCATGCCGGAGGATCTGCGCGACGAGCTCTGGCGCCGCTACACGCTGGCGCTGGAACCGCTGCGCATGGCCGGCAAGCTGGGCGCGGTGCACTTCCAGTACCCGCCCTGGATCCGGCGCGACGCGCGCGGCCGCGCCCTGGTGGCCGAAGGCGCGCGGCGCCTGCCGGAACACCTGCTGTCGGTCGAATTCCGCCACCACAGCTGGTTCGACTCGTCCGAGGCCACGGCCGCCACGCTGGCGTTCGAGCGCGAGCTGGGCGTGGTGCATACCGTGGTGGACGCGCCGCAGGGGTTCGAGAACAGCGTGCCGGCCGTGTGGGCCTGCACCCATCCCGAGCTGACGCTGCTGCGCCTGCACGGGCGCAACGCCGCCACCTGGAACGCCAGCGGCGCCGCGTCGTCGGGGCGCTTCCAATATGAATATTCCGAGGCCGAGCTGGCCGAACTGGCGCGCCGCTTCCAGGACCTGGCGCGGCAGAGCGCGCAGGCGCACGCCGTGTTCAACACCAACTTCGAGGACCAGGGCATGCGCAACGCCACGGCTTTCGCGGCGGCGCTGGGCGGCGCCCCCTGACCTGAATTACGCGGGCTGCGCCGCCACCGCCGGCGCGGCGGGCGTCATGCGCGCCACTTCGGCCAGGCTTTCCAGCAGCACCTCGAACTTGCGCGCGATGTCGTGCTCCGGCACGCAGGCGTAGCCCAGCAGCAGGCCGGGCCGGCGGCCTTCGGCGCCGACGTAGTAGCGCGACAGCGCGCGCGTCAGCACGCCCTTGCGGCGCGCCACCTCGACCACCCGCAGGTCGTCCATGTGAGGCGGCAATGTCAGCACCAGGTGCAGGCCGGCCAGGCTGGCGTCGCGGTGCAGCCAGTCGGGCCCCAGGCGCCGTTCGATCAGGTTGACCAGCATGGCGCGGCGACGCGCGTACAGCATGCGCATGCGGCGGATGTGGGCGGCGTAGTGGCCCTCGGCGATGAAGGTGGCCAGCGCCGCGTGCGTCATCAGGTGGCCTTCGCGGTAGAGCTCGGCGTGGGCCGCCTGGAACGCCGCGGTCAGCGGCTTGGGCAGCACCAGGTAGCCGACCCGCAGGCCCGGATACAGTGTCTTGCTGAAGGTGCCCATGTAGATCACGGGCGCGTCCGGCTCCAGGCCCAGCAGCGAGGCGATGGGCCGGCCCGAGAAGCGGAATTCGCTGTCGTAGTCGTCCTCGATGATCCAGCTGCCGTGGCGGCGCGCCACCGCCAGCAGTTGCCGGCGCCGCGCCAGCGACATCACCGGCCCCAGCGGATACTGGTGCGACGGCGTCACGAAGATGAAGCGCGGCGGCGCCATGCCGGGCGCGGCGTCGGCGTCCGGCAGGCGCATGCCCTCTTCGTCGACCGGCAGGTGCACCGTGTGCAGGCCGTTGGCCTGCAGCACCGTGCGCGCGCCCCAGTAGCCCGGGTCCTCGACCCAGGCGGTCTCGCCGGCCTCGCCCAGGATGCGGGTGGCCAGGTCGATGGCCTGGTGCGAGCCTTCGGTGATGAGGATCTGGTCGGGGTCGCAGTCGATCGAGCGCGTCAGCGCCAGGTGCTGGGCCAGCGCCTCGCGCAGCGCCGGCAGGCCGCCGCCGTAGGCATAGGTCAGCAGGTCGGGCGCGGGATTGCGCCACAGCGCGGAAAAGATGCGGCCGAACTTCTTGTGCGGGAATTCGGTCAGGTCGGGCACGCCCGGCATGAAGGCGCCCCACTGGTAGGGCGAGGCCGAGACGCCGTCGACGATGGCGGCGCCGCGCGCCGACAGCGCCGGACGCGGTTGCGGCACCGGCGCGCGGCGCGACTGGCGGCCGCTGGCCAGGTAGGAATCGGGCTGCGAGGCATTGACGAAGGTGCCATTGCCCTGCAGGCTGCGGGTGTAGCCCTCGGCCAGCAGTTGGCCATAGACGTGCACCACGGTGTTGCGGGCGATGCCCAGCTCGGCGGCCAGGTCGCGCGAGGCGGGCAGGCGCGAGTCGGCGGCGATCGAACCCTCCAGGATCGCCTCGCGGATGCCGTGGTACAGGCGCTTGTTCATCGGCCCGCCGTCGGCATCGGCCAGGCGCAGCTGCAACAAGTCTCCGACGATGGACCGCAATTGGTTCTACCTGATTTATAAAAGTGGTTCCCACCAATGGGGCCATAGTAGCATTAAAGTAAGGGTTTACCGCCCACTTGCCATTCGAGGCTGAGATGAAGAATCAGGATTTGAATACCCGCCGTTCCCTGGCCACGCCGCGCGGCGTCGGCGTCATGTGCGACTTCTATGCCGTGCGCGCCGAGAACGCCACGCTGTGGGACGCCAACGGCAAGGAATACATCGACTTCGCGGGCGGCATCGCGGTGCTGAACACCGGCCACCTGCACCCCAAGGTCAAGGCCGCCGTCAGCGCCCAGCTCGACAACTTCACCCACACGGCCTACCAGATCGTGCCGTACGAAGGCTACGTCTCGCTGGCCGAGCGCATCAACCGCCTGGCCCCGATCGACGGCCTGAAGAAGTCCGCCTTCTTCACCACCGGCGTCGAAGCCGTTGAAAACGCCATCAAGATCGCGCGCTCGGCCACCGGCCGTTCGGGCGTCATCGCCTTCTCGGGCTCGTTCCACGGTCGCACCATGCTGGGCATGGCGCTGACCGGCAAGGTCGCCCCCTACAAGCTGTCGTTCGGCCCGATGCCGGGCGACATCTACCACGTGCCGTTCCCCAACGGCACCCAGTCGATCACCGTGGCCGACTCGCTCAAGGCGCTGGACCTGCTGTTCAAGGTCGACATCGATCCCAAGCGCGTCGCCGCGATCATCATCGAACCGGTGCAGGGCGAAGGCGGCTTCAACATCACCCCGCCCGAACTGATGGTGGCCCTGCGCAAGCTCTGCGACGAGCACGGCATCCTGCTGATCGCCGACGAAGTGCAGACCGGCTTCGGCCGCACCGGCAAGCTGTTCGCCATGGAGCACCACTCGGTGCAGGCCGACCTGATCACCATGGCCAAGAGCCTGGGCGGCGGCTTCCCGATCTCGGGCGTGGTCGGCCGCGCCGACGTCATGGACGGCCCGGCCGCGGGCGGCCTGGGCGGCACCTACGCCGGCAACCCGCTGGCGGTGGCCGCGGCCCACGCCGTGCTGGACGTGATTGCCGAAGAAAAGCTGTGCGAACGCGCGGTGCAGCTGGGCGACAAGCTGCGCGCCCACCTCGAGGGCCTGCGCGCCAAGGTGCCGGGCATCGCCGACGTGCGCGGCCTGGGTTCGATGGTGGCGCTGGAACTGAACGACGCCAACGGCAAGCCCGACGCCGAGGCGGTCAAGAAGGTGCAGGCCCGCGCCATCGAGCAAGGCCTGATCTTGCTGAGCTGCGGCGTGTACGGCAACGTCCTGCGCTTCCTGTACCCCTTGACCATCCCCGACGCCCAGTTCGATCGCGCGCTGGCCATCCTGTCCGAGGCCCTGGCAGCATAGGAACCGGGCGCATTTCGTTCATCCGGCCGGTAGCGGCAGCCTCAACGGGCTTGAGCCGCGCCCGGCCGGATATCCGTTTTCCATGGCGTTATCGCGCCATCCCACAATCCTGAGCCGGCGCCCCCATCGGGATGCCGCGGATCCGGCTCCGCCGGTCCGCGGGCATGCCCCCTTGAGGGGGAAGCGCGCAGCGCTTCGGGGGTGGGCCTAACTCTTAGGACTATTGCAATGACTTCTTTGACCCATCCCCTGGCGCGCCCGGAACTGCTGCGCGACGCCTGCTACATCGACGGCAAGTGGGTATCCGCCGGCAACGGCCCGTCGATCCCCGTGGACAACCCCTCCACCGGCAAGACCATCGTGTCGGTGCCCAAGCTGGGCCGCAAGGAGACCGAGCAGGCCATCGCCAGCGCCGAGGCCGCCCTGCCCGCCTGGAGCGCCAAGACCGGCAAGGAACGCGCCGCGATCCTGCTGAAGTGGGCCCAGCTGATGATGCAGAACCAGCAGGACCTGGCCGCCATCATGACCTCGGAACAGGGCAAGCCCGTGACCGAGGCCGCCGGTGAAATCGCCTACGCCGCCTCGTTCCTGGAGTGGTTCGCCGAGGAAGCCAAGCGCATCGACGGCGACGTGCTGCAAAGCCCCAAGGCCGGCCAGCGCCTGCTGGCGCTCAAGCAGCCGATCGGCGTCACCGCCGCCATCACGCCGTGGAACTTCCCCGCCGCCATGATCACCCGCAAGGTCGGCCCGGCCCTGGCCGCCGGCTGCACCATGGTGGTCAAGCCCGCCCAGCAGACGCCGCTGACCGCGCTGGCGCTGGCGGTGCTGGCCGAGGAAGCCGGCGTGCCGGCCGGCGTGTTCCACGTCATCACCGGCAGCTCGCGCGAGATCGGCGCGGCGCTGTGCGAAAGCGACGTGGTGCGCAAGCTGAGCTTCACCGGCTCGACCGAAGTCGGCCGCACGCTGATGGAGCAATGCGCCCCCACCATCAAGAAGCTGTCGCTGGAACTGGGCGGCAACGCGCCGTTCATCGTGTTCGACGACGCCGACCTGGACCGCGCGGTCGACGGCATCCTGGCCTCGAAGTACCGCAACGCCGGCCAGACCTGCGTATGCGCCAACCGCATCTACGTGCAGGCCGGCGTGTACGAGGAAATCGCCAAGCGCCTGGTGGCCAAGGTCAACGCCATGAAGGTCGGCGACGGCTTCGGCGACGGCGTGACGCAGGGTCCGCTGATCGACGCCAGCGCGGTCGAGAAGGTGCAGGAGCACATCGCCGACGCCACCGCGCACGGCGCCAAGGTCATCGCCGGCGGCAAGCCGCACGCGCTGGGCGGCACGTTCTTCGAGCCGACCGTGGTGCGCGACGTGACCCAGTCGATGCGCTTCGCGACCGAGGAAACCTTCGGCCCGGTGGCGCCGCTGTTCCGCTTCGAGTCCGAAGAGGAAGTCATCGGCATGGCCAACGACACCATCTTCGGCCTGGCCGCCTACTTCTTCACCCGCGACTACGCCCGCATCTGGCGCGTGTCGGAGGCGCTGGAGTACGGCATCGTCGGCATCAACACCGGCCTGATCTCCAACGAAGTCGGCCCGTTCGGCGGCGTCAAGCAATCCGGCCTGGGCCGCGAGGGCTCGAAGTACGGCATCGAGGAATACCTCGAGATCAAGTACCTCTGCGTCGACCTGGGCGCCTGAGCGCGTCCTGCCTCCCCCGGGCGCCCGCCCGGGGGAAGATAAACGGGGCTCCGGTCCCGTTTATCCCCAGGAATTGTGGACAACCTGGCAGATAACTCCTGCACAGGTACAAAATCCCCTTTAAGTTCATGCGGTTATAAATCGCGATCAAATGCCGCCCAGGCGTGATAGATTTGCGCGTTCCCTGGACGAGCGACTATGAGCAGAACCTTTACCCGTGAGGACACCCGCAAGCTGGCCGGCATCCTGGCCGAAGCCGCGCAGGCGGAGGTCATGCCGCGCTTTCGCAACCTGCCCGAGGGCAGCGTGCGCGACAAGAGCTCGCCGCGCGACCTGGTGACCGACGCCGACGAGGCCGCCGAGCGCCTGATCGCCGCGCGCCTGTCCAAGCTGCACCCGGGCGCCGTGCTGATCGGCGAGGAAGCCTCGACCCGCAACCCCGCCCTGCTGAACATGCTGGTGGACGCCGACCTGGCGTTCCTGATCGACCCCATCGACGGCACCCGCAACTACGTCGCCGGCCTGCCGCTGTTCGGCATGATGATCGCGGCCTGCCATCGCGGCGACGTGATCGCCGGCGTGATCTACGACCCGGTCAGCCGCGACAGCGCGCTGGCGGTGCGCGGCGAAGGCGCATGGATGGAGTACGAGAACGGCAAGCAGGCGAAACTGGCCGTGGCCAGCCCCGCGCCGCCCGAGGACATGGACGGCCTGATCTCCACCGGCTTCCTGCCCGAGCCGCTGCGCACCACGGTCAACGGCAACCTGTCGCGCCTGGGCAGCACCGCCAACCTGCGCTGCGCCGCCCATGAATACCGCATGCTGGCGGCCGGCCACAGCCACGTCGCCCTGTACAACCAGCTGACCGCCTGGGACCACGCGGCCGGCTGGCTGCTGCACCGCGAGGCCGGCGGCTACGCGGCGCGCTTCGACGGCTCGCCGTACAAGCCCACCCACCGCAGCGGCGGCCTGCTGTACGCCCCGGACGCGGGCAGCTGGCACGCGGCGCGCAAGGCCCTGCTGGGCGATGACATCCCCGACGCCGAAGGCTGAATACCGGGGCCAGATGACCACGCGTTGGTCGAAAATGGCCCCAACATGCTCACAAAATCGGGGTAATCCCTAGGAATTATCCACAGTATCTGTGGACAACCCTATGGAAAGGTCTGTAACGGCGCAAAAAAATCCTTACAGGGCGGGCACTTGGTTAAACCGGTCAAAAACCGGCCGCTGTCCGTCCCGCTTTTATGCCGCCGTCAGCGCCTCCAGCGCCATGGCGCTGGGCAGCTCGACCTTGAGCGTCAACAGGTTGTCGGCCCGGGTGCGGCCCAGGTTGATGGCCGCGATCGGCATGCCATTGCGCGAGGCGGCCGTGACGAAGCGGTAGCCCGAATAGACCATCAGCGACGAGCCCACCACCAGCACCGCGTCGGCCGCCATCAGGCCGGCGTTGGCGCGGTCGACCCGCTCGCGCGGCACGGTCTCGCCGAAGAACACCACGTCGGGCTTGACGATGCCGCCGCAAACCGGACAGGGCGGCACCTGGAACGTGGCGAAGTCCACGCCCTCCAGGTCGGCGTCGCCGTCGGGCGCATCGTCGGCCTCGAAGGCGATCCAGCCGGGGTTGCGCTGGTGCAGCGCGTCCTGCCAGGCGTCGCGGCCGCCGCGCCAGTCGCAATTCATGCAGCGCACCTGGTCGAGCCGGCCATGCAGGTCGACCACGTCGCGGCTGCCGGCGGCCTCGTGCAGGCCATCGACGTTCTGCGTCACCAGGATCGACACCCGGCCGCGCTGCTGCAACTGCGCCAGCGCGCGATGGGCGGCATTCGGCTGTACCTTGCCAAAACGGCGCCAGCCCACCATGCTGCGGGCCCAGTAGCGCGCCCGCGCCAGTTCGGCGCCCATGAAGGTCTGCAGCGTCATGGGCGGCGAACGTTTCCATTCGCCGTCGGTGTCGCGGTAGTCGGGAATGCCGGAATCGGTGCTGACGCCCGCCCCGGTCAGCACGAACAGCCGCGGGTGGCGGTCGACGAAGCCGCGCAGCGCGGCCAGATCCGAAACACGTGTGTCCATCCAGGCTCCCGTATCGAATCCCGGGGGTCAGTGCCGCCCAGGCGAGAAACGGGCGGCGCCAGGGCCGCCCAGCCGAAACGCGGACGCCGTATCAGCCGCCCAGGCCACAATCCGGCATGTCGCTGACCAGGCTGGCCTGGGTCACGTTGCTGCCCGGCGGCACGCTGCGCGTGAGCCAGACGTTGCCGCCGATGGTCGAGCCCTTGCCGATGGTGACGCGACCCAGGATGGTGGCGCCCGCGTAGATGACCACATCATCTTCGATCAGCGGGTGGCGCGCCAGGCCTTTCTTGAGTTCGCCGTTCTCGCCCGGCGGGAAGCGCTTGGCGCCCAGCGTGACCATCTGGTAGAGCCGCACGCGGTCGCCGATGATGGCGGTTTCGCCGATCACCACGCCGGTGCCGTGGTCGATGAAGAAGCTGCGGCCGATGGTCGCGCCCGGATGGATGTCGATGCCGGTGTCGGCATGCGCGATCTCCGCCACGATGCGCGCCAGCATCGGCACGCCCAGGCGGTACAGCACGTTGGCCAGGCGGTGGTGGATCATGGCGGCCACGCCGGGATAGCACAGCAGCACCTCGTCGACGCTGTGCGCGGCCGGATCGCCCTGGTAGGCGGCGGTCACGTCCAGGTCGAGCGCGGCGCGCACGCGCGGCAGCTCGGCGCCGAACTGGCGCACGATCTCGATGGCGCGCAGCTGCGAATCGGCCAGCAGCGCCGGATCATCGCGGCCGACGTACTGCAGCTCCAGGCCGACCTGGTGCAGCAGCGCGTCCAGCGCCGCGCCGATGGTGTGGCCGACGTAGAAATCCTCGACTTCCTCGCGCAGGTCGATGGGCCCCAGGCGCATCGGGAACAAGGCGCCACAGAGATCCTTGATGATCTGGCGCAGGCTTTCCTGCGACGGAAACTCGCGCAGGCCGGCGTCTTCGCGCAGGCGGCCGCGCGGACCGCGCCAGGCCACGCGCGCCTCGCGCAGGCCCGAGACGATGCTATCCAGGTTCCAGTGGGCGGAAGGAAGGTAGGCCGGGCCGCTCATAGGAACAGCCCCTGCTGGGCGCCGGGCGGAACGGCAGACAAAAGAGAATCGAACATGAGGGGGCCTCGATGACGGTGCATCGCCCGCGGCGGCGGGGCCGCGCGGCGATGCTGCTTTGCAATATATCCGTCAACTGTAACCGCTCGGCCCGCTTCGCGGAACCCATCCGACACGGCGCAGGGGTTATGGCGGCGGCGGATCGGTGTCGTAGCCGCTCGGGTTGCCCTGCTGCCAGCGCCAGCCATCGGCGCACATGGCCTCGACCCCGCGGGTGCTGTGCCAGCCCAGCAGCGAGGCCGCCAGCGCCGGGTCGGCCCACATCCGCTCGATATCGCCGGGGCGGCGCGGCCCGGTGCGCAGCGGGATGCGGCGCTGGCTGACGCGCTCGAACGCATGCACCAGCTCCAGCACGCTGGTGCCGCGTCCCGTGCCCAGGTTGACCGCCACGAAGCCGGGATGGCCGGCGGCGTAGGCCAGCGCCTGCACGTGGCCCTGCGCCAGGTCCATGACGTGCAGGTAATCGCGCACGCCGGTGCCGTCCGCGGTGGCGTAATCGTCGCCGAACACGTTCAGGAACGGCTGCCGCCCCACCGCCACCTGCGTGATGTACGGGAACAGGTTGTTGGGCACGTCGCGCGGGCTCTCGCCGATCTGGCCGCTGGGATGCGCGCCGATCGGATTGAAGTAGCGCAGCGTCACCGCGCCGAAGGCCGGCTCGGCCGCGCACAGGTCGCGCAGCATCTGCTCGACCATCAGCTTGCTGCGGCCATACGGATTGGCCGGCGCCAGCGGATGCGCCTCGGTGAACGGCAGCGAGCGCGGTTCGCCATAGACGGTGGCCGACGAGCTGAACACCACCCGCGTCACGCCCTCGTCGCGCATGGCGCGCAGCAGCGCCACCGAGCCCGCGACGTTGTTGTCGTAATACTTGAGCGGGTCGGCCACCGATTCGCCGACGGCCTTGCAGCCGGCCAGGTGCAGCACCGCCTGCACCGGCTCGCCGCGCCGCGCCTCGCGCGCCAGCAGCGCCTGCACCAGACCGGTCTGGCGGATGTCGCCCTGCACCAGCGGGATCGGCGTCCCGCACAGGCGCTCGACCCGCCGCACCGCCTCCGGGCTGCCGTTGCTGAAGTTGTCCAGCACCAGCGGCCGCTGGCCGGCGGCCAGCATCGCCACCAGGGTATGGGCGCCGATGTAGCCGGCGCCGCCCGTGACCAGCACGCGCATCTCGCTCATGCCCGGCTCCCCGTCAAAGATGCGCCGCCACGCCAGGCAGCCAGGCATGGCGCGGCTGTGGCGCCTGGGCGTGGCCGCGGTAGCGGTCGATCCAGTACGAGGTGGACGCGTCGTGGCCCCAGTCGACCACGCCGGCCGACACCGGCACCGCCAGCTCGCGCTCGATGCCGGTGGCCAGCCGCTTGCCCAGCTCCACGCCCCACTGGTCGAAGGGATTGACGCCCCACACCACGCTCTGCACGAACACCTTGTGTTCATACAGCGCCAGCAACGCGCCCAGCGCGCGCGGCTCCAGCTGGCGCAGCACGATCAGCGTGGACGGCCGCCCGCCCGGATGCACCATGTGGTGCGCCAGCGTCAGCGCCTGCTCGGGATCCTCGACATGGGCCACGTCCAGCAGCGCCTGCTCCAGGTCCTTGCCGCGCAGCAGCGCCTGGCGCTGCGCCAGGCAATTGGCCAGCAGCATGCGGTGGGCGTCGGGGCTGTCCGGATGGCCCTGCAGGCTGGCGATGAAATCGACCGGCGCGCCATGCGCGCTCTGGTGCAGCCATTGGAAGAAGGTGTGCTGGCCGTCGGTGCCCGGCATGCCCCAGATGATCGGCGCGGTCGGCACGTCCACCGCGGCGCCGTCGCCGCCGACGCGCTTGCCCAGCGATTCCATTTCCAGCTGCTGCAGATAGGTCACCAGGTGCAGCAGACGCGCGCTGTAGGCCGCGATGTTGAGCGAGCCGTGGCCCAGCACGCTGCAATTGACCAGGCCGGCCAGCGCCAGCTGCACCGGCGCGTTGGCGCCCAGCGGCGCCTGCTGGAAATGCTGGTCCATGGCCTCGGCGCCGGCGCGCATGCCGATCAGCACGTCCGTGCCGACGGTCAGCGCGATCGACAGCCCGGCCACCGACCAGACCGAATAGCGTCCGCCGACCCAGTCGCACATGCGGAACACCTGGCTCGCCGGCACCCCGAGGGCGCGCGCGGCGGGCGCGTTGGCGGTGACCGCCGCCAGGTGCGCGGACGGATCGGCCACCCCGCCCTGCCGCAGCCAGGCGATGGCGGCGCGGGCGTTGTGCAGGGTCTCGGCGGTGGTGAAGGACTTGGACGACACCACCACCAGGCAGCGGCGCGGGTCCAGCCCGGCCACCGCGTCATGGAAAGCATGGCCGTCGATGTTGGAGACGAAGCGGATCTGGCGGCGCTGGCCCGGGCCGCCGAAGGCCTGGATCGCCAGGCGCGGGCCCCAGTCGCTGCCGCCGATGCCGATGTGCAGCACGGTGGCGAAGTCGGCGTTCTGGTCGACGTGCCGCACGAAATCGGCCATGCGCGAATACTCGCAGACCGAATCCCGGTCCTGGCCGTCCGGCTGCTCGCGGGTGCGGCCGGCCCGCAGCGCGGTGTGCCAGGCCGGCTTGCCCTCGGTCCAGTTGACCGGTCCGCCGGAGAACAGCGCCTGCCGCGCCGCATCCAGGCCGCGGGCGCGCAATAGCGCCAGCGCGGCGGCGTCCAGCGCGGGCGACTGCCGCTGCATGGTCAGGTCCACGCACAGGCCCGCCGCCTCGATCACCTTCAAGGCGCCCGCATCCAGCGCGGCGCCGTGCGCCGCTTGCGCGAAAGCGCGCCATTCGTGGCTGGCGGCGAGGCTGTCGGCCTCGGCCGCGGCCTCGGCCTCTCTCGCAAAATTCGCATTACCCATCGCGTGATGCTCCTTAGAACGGTAAACGGATATGGGGGGCAACGCGCCGGAACGCATTGCGGAAGTCCTCCTCGATGCGGGCCAGGGCGGCCACGGAGTCTCCTTCGAAGCGCAACACCACCGTGGGCGTGGTGTTCGACGGCCGCGCCAGGCCGAAGCCGTCGGCGTAGTCGACGCGCACGCCATCCAGGTCGTTGATGGACAGCGCGCCCGGGAACTGGCCGCCGGCGCGCAACGCCTCGACCAGCTCGAACTGCTCGCCCTGGGTGGTTTCCAGCTTGATTTCGGGAGTGGCGCAGGACTGCGGCAGGCTCTCCAGCAGCGCCGACGGATTGGGCGCGCCGGACAGGATCTCCAGCAGCCGGGCGGCGGCGTAGATGCCGTCGTCGAAGCCGTACCAGCGCTCCTTGAAGAAGATGTGGCCGCTCATCTCGCCGGCCAGCAGCGCGCCGGTCTCGCGCATCTTGGCCTTGATCAGCGAATGGCCCGTCTTCCACATGGTGGCCTTGCCGCCGGCCTCGGTGATGGCGCGCGCGACGTGGCGGCTGCACTTGACGTCGTAGAGGATCTCGGCGCCCGGGTTGCGCGCCAGCACGTCGCGGGCGAACAGGATCAGCTGGCGGTCGGGCCAGATGATCTGGCCCGACTTGGTCACCACGCCGAGCCGATCGCCATCGCCATCGAACGCCAGCCCGACTTCGCAGTCGGAGTAGCGCAGGCAATAGATCAGGTCCTGCAGGTTCTGCGGATCGGCCGGGTCCGGGTGGTGCCCGGGAAAGGCGCCGTCCACCTCGCAGAACAGCTCCGTGACCTCGCAGCCCAGCGCCCGGAACAGCGCCGGCGCCACCGCGCCGGCCACGCCGCTGCCGCAATCGATGGCGATCTTCATCGGCCGCGCCAGGCGGATGTCGCCCACCAGCCGCGCCGCGTAGCACGGCTGGATCTGCATCTGCGTGCGGCCGCCGGCCACGCTGGCCGACTCGATCGGCAGGCGCATGGCGTCGCGCAGCGCGGTGATGCCGTCGCCATACAGCGACGCGCCGTCCAGCACGATCTTGAAGCCGTTGTGGGCCGGCGGATTGTGGCTGCCGGTGACGGCGATGCCGGCGCCGGTGTCCATCAGGCGCGCCGCGAAATAGACCATCGGCGTGGTCGCCATGCCGATGTCGATCACGTGCAGGCCGGCCGAGCGCAGCCCGGCCTGCAGCGCCGCCGCCAGTTCGACGCTGCTCAGGCGCCCGTCGCGCCCCACCACCATGGCGCGCGCGCCCAGTTCCAGCGCCCGCACGCCGGCCGCCATGCCCAGGCTGTGGGCGAAGCGCGCGTCGATTTCATCGGGCACCGTGCCGCGTATGTCATACGCCTTGAAGACCGCATCCAGGATCTGCGGGGTTTCCCAGCCAAACGTTCCATGCATGCCAGTTCTCCGCGGAGGTTACTTGGGGCCGTTCTGCTTGAAATCACCGTAATAAGCCGCCCGCGAATAGCGGTATCCGCCATACTTGGAGCGGAACCCGAAACGCTCGGGCATCAGCTTCAGACCGTTGAACAGCACCCCGTCGACCGGGGCGCCGGCCTGGATCAGGCGCTTGGCGGTTTCGCGGATCTCGCCCACCGTGTTCATGCCGGAGCGCACCACCACCATGACCGCCGCCGCATGCGTGCCGACCACCGCCGCGTCGGGCGAGGACAGCACCGGCGCGGTGTCCAGGATGACCATGTCGTACTGGCTGGCCAGTTCGCGCAGGGTCTGGCCGAAGATCGGCGAGGCCAGCAGCTCCGAGGGATCGAAGCTGACCGCGCCGGTGGAAATGAAATCCACCCCCTCCGACACGCTGTGCTTGCGCACGCGCTCCAGCGGCAGCGTGCCGGACAGCACCTCGAACAGGCCGTCTTCCTTGGGCACGCCGAAATAGCGGTTCAGCTGGCCCTTGCGGAAGTCGGCGTCGATCAGCAGCACGCGCTTGCCGACCCCGCCCTGGATGAAGGCGAAGTTGGCCGACAGGAACGACTTGCCGACGCCCGCCACCGGGCCGGTGAACATGACCATGTTGTTGGCCGACTGGCGCAGCGAGGCCTGCAGCACGTTGCGGAAGGAGCGCAGGCTCTCGATCGGCGGCGCGGTGCTCTGGCTTTGCGCCAGCAGCGCCGGCACCGTGGCGTTCTTGCGCCGGCTGCGGCGCCACAGCTTGTCCTGCAGGTCGCTATGGGGAATCGCGGCCAGCACCGGCAGGCCGGTGTAGCGCTCGACGTCATCGGGCTCCGACAGGCCGCCGAACAGCGCGTTGCGCACGAAGGCGCACAGCACGCCGAAGATCAGGCCGATGGCCGTGGCCACGGCGATGATGATGGCGGCCTTGGGACGAACCGGCTTGTCCGGCTGCACCGCCGCGTCCAGGATGCGCACGTTGCCGACCTTGCCGGCGCGGATCAGGCGCAGCTGCTGGGCGTTGTTCAAGAGGCCCGTGTACAGCTCGGTGTTGACGCGCACGTCGCGCACCAGCCGCACCACGTCCTGCTCCAGGTCAGGCAACTGCTTGATGTTGTTGCCGATGCGGTTGACGTCGCCGGTCAGCGAGGCGATCTGGCGGTCGATGGCGACGATGCTCGGATGGGTCGGCGCGAACCGGGTGATCAGCTCCTGGCGCTTGGCGCGCAGTTCCATCACCTTGGTCTGGGCGTCCACCGATTGCGCCAGGATCAGCTTGGCCTCTTCGCTCAGGTCGATGGTGCCGCGCTTGTTGCGCAGCGAGTTGTACTTGGTCTCGGCCGCGTCCAGTTCGCGCTTGAGCTGCGGCAGCTGCTGGTCCAGGAAGGCCAGCGACTTCTCGGCCTGCGCCGACTTGCGGTTGACGTTCTGCTGCACGTACTCCTGGCCGATCTGGTTCAGCACCGCCGTGGTCAGCGCCGGATCGTTGCCTTCCAGCGTCACCCCGATCACGCCCGAGGTGCGGCCGCGCTCGAAGATGCCCAGGCGCGACTGCACGTCCTCGATCGCCGCCAGGCGCGAGGTGCGCGACACGGTGTACTCCGTGCCGGGCCGGCCGTTGAGCGCATCGACGTGCACGTCCAGCGCGCCGCCGCCGGGCAGCAGGAAATGCTCGGGCTTGCCGACCGTGCCGTTGAAGGTGGCGCCGGTGAGCTTGTCGTTCAGGGTGTAGGCCCCTTCGCCCAGGTTGGTGATGCGAAAGGGCTTGCCCAGCCATTCGTTGGGCACGTCCAGCTGCGAGATCGAGATCGACTCGCCGCCCCAGGCGTAGCCGCCGCGGGGTAGCCCGGACGGATACGGCAGGCTTTCGTGGCGCTGCGCCAGCCACTCGCCCACCACCGGGAAATAGCGCGGCTTGGCGTGGATGTACAGCATGAACTTGTCGACGGCCGGCCCCACCACCATGCGCGAGCGCAGCACCTCCATTTCGCCGGAGGTCTCGGCCTTGGTGTCGAAGATGGCCGAGACGTCGCCCAGCAGGCTGCGGTTCTGGCCTTGCGGCAGCTCCTCCTCCACCTGGACGATGATGTCGGCCGAATAGACCGAGGGGGTCACCATGACGTAGGCGACGGCCCCCAGCAGCGCGATCAGGGTGATGGCGATGATCAGCCAACGGTTGGAGAAGATGGCGTCCACGTGCGAGGACAGCGGGGTTTCCTGCTGGCGAGCCGGGACGGAGGGCTCGAACGATTCGATGGGCAACGGCATGCAGCTCTCCAGGGTTACTTGATGGAATGCACGGTCTGTACCGTTTGTGCGCTCGGGAACAGATTGCTGATGAAGCGGTTCCACCGCACCAGTCCAGCCGTATCCACGAAGACGACATCCTTGGGTTGCAACTCGAACTTCTCCGCCACCGCGTAAGCCTGCGGCGAGGCGGCATTCAGGTGGAACACCAGCGGCGTGGCCTGCTCGGTGCTGCGCACCACGAACACTTGCGACGAGTCCGCGGTCAGCTGGTTGGGCCCTCCCGCCACGCCCAGCGCCTCGTTCAACGTCAACCTGCCATCGCGCATCACGATGGTGGCCGGCGTAGTCACTTCGCCGGTCACGAACACCTTGCTGTCATCCCTCGGGGTCACCCGGACGATGTCGCCCGACTTCAGCATGACCTGGTTCAAGTCCTGGCCGCGGTCGATCAGCGCGGGCAGATTCACGCGCGTCTTCTTGCCTTCGCGGATGACATAGACGCTGCTGCGGTCACCCGTGGGCAGTACGCCGCCCGCGCGGTTGATCGCTTCCAGCAAGGTCATGGGAATGTCGTTGATCGCCACCGTGCCTGGCGTCTTCACCTCGCCTTCGACGTAGACCCGCTTGCTGCGGTAGCCCAGCACGCGCACCGTGATCTGCGGGTCCTGGATGTATTTGCCCGAACTATTGACTATGAGATTGCGCGCCTGAAGTTCAGTCAACCCCGCCACTTTCAGCAGTCCCGTATAGGGAAATTGGATATATCCAGTGGAGGAGACCGTATACCCCGGAATGCCCGATGCGGTGTCCCCGAAGGCTAGTTCGGTCACCCCAGTGCCAATGGCGTAGGTTTGCGTCGGAAGCACGAGCTCGGGGTGATCCCAGACCACGATCGAGAGGATGTCCCCGGGGCCGATGCGATAGGGCTCGGCCTTGTCGACCAGCCGCGAAACGCCGTCGTTGTCCAGCAGCGCCTGACGCGCGCGGTTGTCGTCCAGCACCAGGGAGGGCGTGATCTCCTTGATCTGCGCCACCGAGTTCGGATCCAGGGGATCGACCAGGTGCTTGGCGTCAAAGGTCATGCCGGGAGAAAGGGCGCAGGCGCCCAGCGAGGACACGAGCGCAATGGCTGCGATGGCTCGGCTCAACGTTCCGAAAAATGTCGTCATGGCGAATCCACTGTGAATGACTTCGTTGCTTGGAAAGGAGCCCGATGCGTAACGGGTTGCGACATTCCACTCTCTTTTCCAGCCCCCGCACATTCGACGGATGCCCTAAGCCTTCTCCTACATCGTTTGGAGGTTTCGGGTGCGCCGGGCACTCAATAAGATTTCGACGGTAGCCACATGCTTTGCGGCGGTGCACCGTTGTTTTTCGCGCGGCCGCAGGGCGACTCCCCGAACAAAGGAGTACGCGATGGACCCGTCCCTTACGGACACGTCGGCGAGATCGAATCGATCCAGCTATCTGTACCGGCTGTTGGATGCCGCGATCGTCATCATCTGCGGCCTCGCCGTCACCGAGCTGAAGTTCTCGGATGAGGCGATGGCGGATCCTCCGCAGATCCACCTGTTCCTGATCTACCTGTGCGGCCTGGGCGTCATCGCGCTGTTCCCGGCCTTCCGTCTCTATGTCTCCTGGCGCGGCCGCCGCCTGACCGACCTGGTGGTGCGCAGCCTGGCGGCGTGGGCCCTGGTGTTCGCGCTGGGCATCCTGGTCAGTTTTCTCATGCATCAGAGCGCGGCGGTATCGCGCTTGTGGGCGGCGACCTGGTTCGGCTCCGTCGCCCTGGCGCTGGCCGGGGTGCGCCTGGCGGCCTACACCGTCCTGGGCGCGGCGCGCGACCGCGGCCTGGACCGCAAGCGCGTGCTGCTGGTCGGCTTCGGCGCGCTCGGCCACGACCTGTGGCGCCGCGTCGAACGCTACCGCGAGGCCGGCTACGAGGTCGCCGGCATCTACGCCGAAGCCCACGAGAACCTGCCGCCGCAAGTCCGGCGCCTGCACGAGCTGGATGCGTTGCACGGCTTCGTGCGCGAGAACGACGTGCGAGAAGTCTGGATCGTGCTGCCGATGGAGGCCGGCCAGGAATTGCGCGAAGTGCTCTACCACCTGCGCAACGACCTGGTCGACATCCGCTGGATCCCCGACGTGATGTCGATCCAGCTGCTGGGCCACCGCATCGGCGAATTCCTCGGCCTGCCCGCCATCCAGCTCAACAGCCTGCCGGCCGCCGGCGTGCGCGGCCTGGCCAAGGAAGCCTTCGACCGCGCCTTCGCGCTGTGCGCGCTGGTGGGGCTGTCGCCGGTGATGCTGACGGTGGCCTGCCTGGTGAAGCTGACCTCGCGCGGCCCGGTGCTGTTCACCCAGCCGCGCCTGGGCGTGGACGGCAAGGTGTTCCACGTCTACAAGTTCCGCACCATGACCGTGCACCAGGAGCACGGCGTGGTCACCCAGGCCACCCGCAACGACGCCCGCATCACCCGCATCGGCGGCTTCCTGCGCCGCACCAGCCTGGACGAACTGCCGCAGTTCCTGAACGTGCTGCGCGGCGACATGTCGGTGGTCGGCCCGCGCCCGCACGCGCTGGAGCACAACGAGCTCTACAAGGACCTGGTGCAGCGCTACATGATGCGCCACCGCGTCAAGCCGGGCATCACCGGCTGGGCCCAGGTCAACGGCCTGCGCGGCCAGACCGACACGCTGCGCAAGATGAGCGACCGCGTCGAGCACGACATCTATTACATCCAGCACTGGACGTTCCGGATGGACCTGATCATCATCGCCCGCACGGCGGTCTCCGGATGGACGGGCCGAAATGTCTACTGAACCGCTCGGCTGGCCCCTGATCGTCCCGGCGCGCGTGCGCTTCGCGCCCGGCCCGGCCGCGCCGGCCCCCGGCCTGCTGGCCGAGGACGACTTCCGCCGCGCGGTGGAGATGCTGCCGCTGGTGTCCATCGACCTGCTGCTGCGCGACGCCGAGGGCCGTTACCTGACCGGGCTGCGCAGCAATCCGCCGGCCCAGGGCGCCTGGTTCGTGCCCGGCGGCCGCATCCGCAAGAATGAGACGCTGGCTCGCGCGCTGCAGCGCATCGCCCGCGAGGAACTGGGCGTGACGCTGCCGCCTCACGCCTGGCGGCCGCGCGGCGTGTACGAACACTTCTATGACACCAATTTCGCCGGCGAGCCCGGCCGCGCCACCCATTACGTCGTCCTCGCCTACGAGGCCGACCTGACGCTGGACACCGCCAGCCTGCCGCTGGGCCAGCACCGCCGCTACCGCTGGCAGTCCCCGGCGGCCATCGCCACCGATCCCGGCGCGCATCCGAACACCCAGGCCTACTTCAAGGAGTCAGCGCCATGACCCACCCCCACCCCCCCTATCGGGCCGTCATTCTCTGCGGCGGCTCGGGTTCGCGCCTGTGGCCCCTGTCGCGCGAGCTGCTGCCGAAGCAGTTCATCCGTTTGACCGATGACCGCAGCTTGCTGCAGAACACCCTGCTGCGGCTCGGCTCGGCCGGCGCCCAGGCGCGGCCGATGCTGGTGTGCAACGACGCCCACCGTTACATCGCGGCCGAGCAGGCGCAGGAACTGGGCATCCAGGATGCCGAGATCGTGCTCGAACCGCACGCCCGCAACACCGCGCCCGCCATCGTCGCCGCCACGCTGCGGGCGATGCGCGACGGCGAGGACCCGGTCATGCTGATCATGCCGTCCGACCACGTGCTGGAGGACGGCCCGGTGCTGGCCGCCGCCTTCGCCGAGGCCTACCAGGCCGCGCGCCAGGGCGCCCTGGTGACCTTCGGCATCACGCCGACGGCGCCGCTGAGCGGCTACGGTTACATCCAGGCGGCCGAGTCCGACGCGCTGGCGCCGGCGCGGCGCGTGCGCCGCTTTGTCGAGAAGCCCTCGCCCGAAGTGGCGCAGCGCTTCATCGAGACCGGCAGCTACTACTGGAACAGCGGCATGTTCGCCTTCCAGGCCTCGGTGTTCCTGGCCGAAATGGAGCGGCTGGCGCCGCGCATCCTGGAGCAGGTGCGCGCGGCGGTGACCGCCGGCCATGGCGAGAACAGCCTGTTCCAGCTGGACGGCCCGGCCTTCGAGGCCTGCCCCAGCGACTCGATGGACTACGCCATCATGGAACGCACCGACAGCGCCGTGGTCATCCCGCTGGCCGCGCCGTGGAGCGACGTCGGCGCCTGGGACGCGGTCTGGGGCATCGCCCGCAAGACGGCCGAGGGCAATTCCACCAGCGGCGACGTGATGGTCGAGGACTCGCGCAACTGCCTCATCCATTCGACCAGCCGGCTGGTGGCCTCGGTGGGACTGGACGACATCGTGGTGATCGAAACGGCCGACGCCGTGCTGGTGGCGCACAAGTCCCGCTCGCAGGACGTCAAGCGGCTGGTGGAGGCTTTCAAGGTCCAGCACCGCAGCGAGATGAACCATCACCGCGAAGTGCAGCGGCCGTGGGGCTCCTACGACTCGGTGGGCCAGGGACCGCGCTACCAGGTCAAGCGCATCACCGTGAAGCCGGGCGCGCGCCTGTCGTCGCAGATGCACCATCACCGCGCCGAGCACTGGGTGGTGGTGTCGGGCACCGCGCGCATCTACAACGGCGACAAGCAGTACCTGCTGACCGAGAACCAGTCGACCTACATTCCGCTGGGCGAGGTCCACAGCCTGGAGAACCCCGGCAAGATCCCGCTGGAGATCATCGAGGTGCAATCCGGCGCCTATCTGGGCGAGGACGACATCGTCCGTTTCCAGGATATGTACGGCCGTGTCTGAGCCCCGGCGCGCGGCCTCCTCCTTCTGGCGCCAGGGCGTGGCGCGGGTCTGCCTGCCCGCGGCGGCGCTGTTCTTCCTGACGCTGGTCACGGTGGGCAACCTGCCGGGCCTGGCGGCCGAAATGTCGGCCACCTTCGGCGACAAGCGCCTGCACCTTGCGGCCTACGCCTTTCTGACGGTGCTGATCTACGCCTCGGTGCGTCGCCGGCCCGCGTTGACGGCATTGGCGACGGTGACGGCGCTGGGCGCGCTGGACGAAACCATCCAGTCCTTTTTTGCCTATCGACAAGCTGATCTCTTAGACCTTCTGGCCGATATCTCCGCGGCGGGTGCGACAGTAATCTCGTTGAACATCGGTTCCGCAGCCTTCGGCTCCTTTCGTGCAGTGACTAAGTCTTAAGGATAAAACCATGCCAAAACGGGCACTGATTACCGGCGTCACCGGACAGGACGGCGCATACCTGGCCGAGTTCCTGCTGGCCAAGGGCTATGAAGTCCATGGCATCAAGCGGCGCGCGTCGCTGTTCAATACCGCGCGCATCGATCACCTGTACCAGGATCCGCATGACCAGCCGCGCAACTTCGTGCTGCACCACGGCGACATGACCGACTCCTGCAGCCTGATCCGCATCGTGCAATCGGTGCAACCCGACGAGATCTACAACCTGGCGGCGCAGAGCCACGTCGGGGTGTCGTTCGAAGAGCCGG
Source organism: Achromobacter insuavis (assembly GCF_902859645.1). Taxonomy (GTDB): domain Bacteria; phylum Pseudomonadota; class Gammaproteobacteria; order Burkholderiales; family Burkholderiaceae_B; genus Achromobacter; species Achromobacter insuavis. The sequence continues at coordinate 33,542 of NZ_CADIJR010000028.1, forward strand.
AGTACACCGCCAACGCCGACGGCCTGGGCACCCTGCGCCTGCTGGAAGCCATCCGCATCCTCAAGCTGGAGGACAAGGCGCGCTTCTACCAGGCCTCGACCTCCGAGCTGTACGGGCTGGTGCAGGAAACGCCGCAGCGCGAAAGCACGCCGTTCTATCCCCGCAGCCCCTACGCCGCGGCCAAGCTGTACGCCTACTGGATCAGCGTGAACTACCGCGAGGCCTACGGCATGTATGCCTGCAACGGGATCCTGTTCAACCACGAATCGCCCAAGCGCGGCGAGACCTTCGTGACGCGCAAGATCACCCGCGGCCTGGCCCGCATCGTGCTGGGCCTGCAGGAATGCCTGTACCTGGGCAACCTGTCGGCGCTGCGCGACTGGGGCCATGCGCGCGACTACGTCGAAATGCAGTGGCTGATGCTGCAGCAGGACACGCCGGAGGACTACGTCATCGCCACCGGCATGCAGTACAGCGTGCGCGAGTTCATCAATACCGCCGCGCGCGAACTGGGCATCCTGCTGGCGTGGGAGGGCGAAGGCCTGAACGAGACGGCCACGGTGCTGTTCAGCCCGGTGCACGACATCAAGGCCGGCCAGGTGATCGTGCGGGTCGACCCGCGCTACTTCCGCCCGACCGAGGTCGAGACCCTGCTGGGCGATCCGACCAAGGCGCGCGAAAAGCTGGGCTGGTCGCCCCGCACCACCTTCGCCCAGCTGGTCAAGGAGATGGTCGAGAGCGACCTGAAGGACGCGCGCCGCGATGCCCTGGTGGAGCAGAACGGCTACGAAATCTACGCCTACAAGGAGTAGCCCGCCATGAGCCATCAGGATCAACGCGTGTTCGTGGCCGGCCATCGCGGCATGGTGGGCGCGGCGCTGGTGCGCGAGCTCCAGGGGCGCGGCTACCGCCAGGTCATCACGCGCAGCCACAGCGAACTGGACCTGGAGAACCAGAACCAGGTGCACCGCTTCTTCTCGACCACGCCGGTCGACGTGGTGTACCTGGCGGCCGCCAAGGTCGGCGGCATCCTGGCCAACCAGAACCATCCGGTGGACTTCCTCTACCGCAACCTGATGATCCAGTGCAACGTGATCCGCGCCGCCTACGCGGCCGGCGTGCGCAAGCTGCTGTTCCTGGGCTCGTCCTGCATCTATCCGCGCGACGCGGCGCAGCCGCTGCGCGAGGACGCGCTGCTGACCGGCCCGCTGGAAGCCACCAACGAGCCCTACGCCATCGCCAAGATCGCCGGCCTGAAGCTGTGCGAGGCCTACCAGCGCGAATACGGCGCGCACTTCGTCTGCGCCATGCCGACCAACCTGTATGGCCCGCACGACAACTACGACCTGCACAGCAGCCACGTGCTGCCGGCGCTGATCCGCAAGTTCCACGAAGGCCGCGAGGCCGGCGACGACAGCGTGACGCTGTGGGGCAGCGGCAAGCCGCTGCGCGAATTCCTGTACGTCGACGATCTGGCGCGGGCCTGCGTGATGCTGATGGAAACGCCGTCGGCCGAGGGCATGTACAACATCGGCGCCGGCCAGGACCTGTCCATCGCCGAACTGGCGCGGGTGGTGGCGCAGGTGGTCGGCTACCAGGGCAGCATCGTCTACGACGCCAGCAAGCCCGACGGCACCCCGCGCAAGCTGATGGACTCGTCCAGGGTGCGCGCGCTGGGCTGGAAACCGGAGATCTCATTGACCCATGGGGTGACGCTGGCCTATGGCCATTTCCTGCGCGAGCAGGTGCGTCCGCCGCTGCCCGTGGCCTGAGCGCCACGCCAACCGAGCACAGGCCTACCGATGTACCGACTCATCAGGCAGCACGTCGCCGGCAATGCCTCGTTCTGGGGGCTGGTGGAATATGGCATCGGCCCGGTCGCGGCGCTGGTGGCGCTGCCCATCCTGTTCCGCCAGCTGGGTACGGTGGGCTTCGGCCAGTACTCGATGATCATCGCGCTGGCCGGCTTCGGCAACGCCGCCAACCTGGGCGCCGCCGTGACCGCCACCAAGCTGGTGTCCGAACGCATGCACGAACCGGGCGGCGCCTACCGCGCGGCTGGCGTCGCCATGTCGCTGATCGGCTGCGCGCTCGGCGTGGTGACGGCGGCCGCGGCGCTGCTGTGGGGCGTGGTGTGGCTGGGCTGGCCCGCCGCCACCTTCGGCGGCGTGGCCGTGACGCTGCTGGCCATGCCGGCGCTGGCCGTCTACCTGACGCAGCAATACGACCAGCTGATGTCCGGCTGCCTGAAGGGCCGCGAGGACTTCCGCGCCACCGCGCTGTGCGAGGTCTTCAGCCGCAGCGGCACCATGGCCCTGGCCTGCGCCACCGCCTGGCTGACCGCCTCGCCCACCTGGACCGGCCTGGCCCAGGCCGTCGGCCTGCTGCTGGCCGGCTCGGTCAAGATGCGCGTGTTCGCGCGCCGCTACGGCCATGCGCTGGTGCGCCCGGTGCGCGACCGCGGCGCCATGCTGGCGGCGTTCAAGTTCTCGCGCTGGTCCTGGCTCAACAGCCTGAGCGCGCTGGCGTTCGGCTCGGTCGACCGGGTGCTGGTGGGCAGCCTGATGGGGCCGGCCGCGCTGGCCATCTACACGGTCGGCGTGCAGGTCGGCCAGATGATCCACACCGCGTCGGTGGCGATCTTCCAGAAGGCCATGCCGCGCGTCAGCCGCCTGGCCGCCGCGCCGCCGCACCCCGGCGCCGCCGAAGAGGAAATCCGCCGCCTGATGTGGTGGAACCTGCTGCTGTCGGCCGGCGCCACCGTGGCGGTGCTGGCGGTCAGCCAGCCGCTGCTGGACCTGCTGCTGGGCCACGCGGTGGCCGCAGGCCACCTGGGCACCTTCCGCCTGCTGATCGCCGCCTCCGGGCTGCTGTCGCTGAATGCCGCGGCGCATTTTTCCCTGCTCGGGCTGGGCAATTCGCGCGCGGTCGCCATTCTCAACGGCCTGGGCGGCCTGGCCATGCTGTGCGTCATGGCCGTCCTGGTGCAAGCGGCGGGCGAGCACGCCGCGGCCTGGGGCCGCATGGCCTATGCGGCGATCACGCTGGCCGGCGTGGCGCTCGCCATCCGTCAATCCCGGCCCGACTACCCGGGCGCAATGCCTGCGGCCACCCGGTAGTGAACATGCTGAGGTCTTATATGCGCAAGCGTCACAACGAGTACTCGCGTCAACTGATCGACTTCGTGAGCGAGCTGCGCCCGCCCGCGCCGATCGCCGGCGGCCTGTTGCCCAAGCTGACCATCGTGACCCCCTCGTTCAACCAGGCCCGCTTCCTGGAACGCACCATCGTGTCGGTGCTCAACCAGGGCTATCCGCGGCTGGAGTACATCATCATCGATGGCGGCTCGACCGATGGCAGCGTCGACATCATCCGCAAGTACGAGCGCTACCTGACCCACTGGGAAAGCGCGCCTGACCGCGGCCAGTCGCACGCCATCAACAAGGGCTTCGAGCGCGCCACCGGCGACTACGTCGGCTGGCAGAACTCCGACGACCTGTACTACCCGGGCGCGCTGCGCAAGCTGGGCGCGGCGGCGGCGCGGGGCCGGGCGCCGATCGTCAGCGGCAACCTGTTCGTGGCCGACGCCGACAACCACATCTTCCGCAAGATCCACTACACCCCCGTCAACCGCGGCACGCTGACCGTGGTCAAGGCCTCGATCCCGAACCAGTCGGCGATCTTCCGCCGCGACCTGCTGCTCAAGCACGGCCTGCTGCAGGAAAGCATGCGCTACTGCATGGACCTGGAACTGTGGAGCCGCCTGCTGCGCGAGGGCCGCAACCAGATCGTGCCGGACGCGATGGGCGTTTACACCGCCCATGACGAGACCAAGACCGCGCTGATGCAGGACGTGCTGCTGGAGGAGCGCCAGCAGATCGTCGAGCGCATCCGCCGCACCGAACCGGGCATGGGCAAGCTGTTCGGCCTGTCGTGCCGCGCCTCGCAGGTGGCGGCGCACGCACGCCAGGGCGACCTGTCGTACCTGGTCGAGAAACTGGCCATCAAGCTGTTCGGACGCGACGACTGGGCCGCGCACTGACCCCACCCAGCCATGGAGCCGCCATGCATCCGCACCGCCGTCTTTCCACGCTGCACCTGCTGGGCCTGTTCGCCTTCACCGCGCTGGCGCTGAACGACGACCACTTCATCCTCGGGGTGGGCAGCTTCAAGCTGTCGCCGTTCGACGTGCTGTTCGTCGCCATCCTGGTGGTCAAGGCGCTGCGGCTGGCGGACCCCGCCGCCTACGCCCTGCCGCGCGGCACGCTCGGCATGCTGCTGGGCCTGCAGGTGCTGACGGTGATCTACCTGCTGCTGGTGTCGCTGCATCATCCCGGCATCGAGACCGGCGACGTCGCGCGCGACCTGCGCATCGTGTTCTATTTCCTGAGCGTGCCGTTCCTTTGCTACAAGGACATCGACAGTCCGGCGGCCTACGCGCTGCTGCAGAAGTACATCGTGGCGGCGTGCCTGGCCGTGGCCACGCTGATGCTGCTGGAGCAGTTGCAGGGCTTCAGCGTCGCCAACCCGCTGCGCAACGTGCGGCTCGGCGTCTGGGCGATTCCGTTCGGCGTGGTGTCGCTGCTGTACTTCCGCAAGACGCTCAACGTGTCCGGCCCCAAGGCCTACGCGCTGACGGTGTACATGCTGCTGGCGCTGGTGTTCTCGCTGAACCGCAGCCAGTACCTGCAGTTGATGGTGTCGGTGCTGCTGGCGGTGATGCTGGCGGCTGGTTCCGATGTGCGCCGCCGGGTGGTGATGATCTTCGCGCCGGCCGCCGTGGCCGGCATCCTGGTGTTCGCCAGCATCGGCTACCTGGACGTGCTGACCAACCGCGTCTTCAGCGTCGAGCGGCTGGACGAGGACTCCAGCTACGGCGCCCGCATCCAGGAGATGCAGGGCCAGATGGACTCGTTCGCCGAAAGCCCGGTGTTCGGCAAGGGCGCCGGCTTTCGCAGCTGGGTGATGGGCGAGAACGGCTTCGAGCTGAGCACCTTCGCGCACAACTCGTGGGCCTTCTACCTGATGAAGTTCGGCATCGTCGGCACGGTGATGATCATGCTGCCGCCGTTGCTGATCCTGCTGCTGTCGCTGTTCCGGCGCTACGCCCATCCCGGACTCGAACTGCACCGGCGCTACTTGCTCGCCACGGCGCCGATCTACATCTTCATCGACTCGCTCTCGGGGGGCCTGGCGTACGCCCCCAAGACCGCCTTCACCGGCTTCCTGCTGTGCTACTGCCTGTCGCTCATCCGCAATGCCCGGGCCATGCCCGTGCCCACGCCCGCACCCGCGGCTCCCAGCCCCCGTCCGGACACCACGCACCGGGCGTCACCGCGAGTACTGCCCCATGCCTGATGTCCTGTTCGTCGCGCCCGACCTGCACGGCGGCGTTGGAAGATGCGTCGCCTTCATCGCCGATGCCCTGCCCGAACGGGGCGTGGACGCCGCGCTGTTCCTGCTGCGTTCGCGCAACCGTGAATACCCGGTCGCCAATCCGCGCGTGACGCGGGCCCTGCCGGTGATCGAATCGCCCACCTCGCTGCGGCTGATGCTGCCGGTGGCGTTCTGGCGGCTGCTGGCGCAGATCCGCCGCGACCGCCCCGCCATCGTCTGCTCGCACGGCCTGCTGTGCAACATGCTGGTGGTGCTGGCCAAGAAACTGCTGCGCGGCAAGTTCGCCACCGTCGCCTTCGAACACAGCAGCCCCGCCATCCATTACGGCGCCTCGCGCATGCGGCGGCTCAAGTGCTGGCTGGTGAGCCAGACCTACCGGCGCCACGACGCCGTCGTCGGCGTATCGCGCGGCGTCAAGGAAGACCTGGTCAGCATGTTCCCGCCGCTGCGCGGCAAGGTGCGCACCATCTACAACGGCGTGCCGCTGGACGACGTGCGCGAGCAGAGCGCGACGCCGCCGGGGTCCGAACCGGTGGCCACGCCGTACCACGTGGTCGCGGTCGGCCGCCTGGAGGCCGTCAAGGACTATGCCACCCTGATCGACGCCGCCGCGCTGCTGGACGACCCCGGCATCCGCTTCACCATCCTGGGCGAGGGCTCGGAACACGCCGCCCTGCAAAAGCGCATCGACGCGCGCGTCTCGCGCAGCCCGGTGACGCTGGCCGGCCACATCGACAACCCGTTTCCCGTGATCGCCGGCGCCGGCGCTTTCGCGCTGACCTCGGTGCGCGAGAGCTTCGGCAACGTGCTGGTCGAGGCCCTGTGCCTGGGGGTTCCCGTCATCTCCACCGATTGTCCGCACGGGCCGGCCGAGATCCTCGACGCCGGCCGCTACGGGCTGCTGGTGCCGGTGGGCGACGCGGCGGCCCTGGCCGCGGCGGTGCGCCGCCTGGCCTACGACGGCGACATGCGCGCGAGACTGGCGGCCGACGGCCCCGGGCGCGCCGACGCCTTTTCACTGGAGCGGCACTGCCGCGACGTCATCGAGCTGTTCCAGCCGCTGATGCGGCGCGGCGCCTCCTGAAAGGAAAGCATCATGTCCAAGATACCGGTATCCGTGGTCGTCATGACCAAGAACGAGGAACGCAACATCGCCAAGTGCCTGAAGGCGCTGGCCGACTTCGACGAAGTCTTCGTGGTCGATTCCAACAGCACCGACGCCACCTGCGCCATGGCCGCCGCGCTCGGCGCCAAGGTCAGCAACTTCCAGTGGAACGGCAAGTACCCCAAGAAGAAGCAGTGGTGCCTGGAGCAACTGCCCTTCACCCACCCGGTGGTGCTGTACGTCGACGCCGACGAGGAGATGACGCCCGAGCTGGCGGCCGAGATCCGCGCCGCGCTGCCGCGCTTCGCCGCCGGCGCCGGCGGCGCCTTCGTGCCGTTCGACTACGTGTTCTGCGGCAGGAAGCTGCGCCACGGCCATCGCGTCTACAAGCTGGCGCTGCTGGCGCGCGACCGTTCGCGCTTTCTCGACTACGACGACCTGGACGTGGCCCACATGTGGGAGGTCGAGGGCCACTACCAGCCCCAGGTGCAGGGCGAGACCTTCGCGCTGCGGGCGCGCATGGTGCACAACGACCACGACTCGCTCTACCACTACTTCGACAAGCACAACCGCTACTCCGACTGGGAGGCCAACCTGCGCATCAAGGGCCTGATGAACGACCCGCGCGAGGCCAACGTCGGCGCGCGCGCGCTGCTCAAGCGCGTGTTCCAGGCCATGCCGTTCAAGGCGCCGATCTCGTTCCTGCATTCCTACGTGCTGCGCCTGGGCTTCCTCGACGGCCGCGCCGGCTTCGACTACGCCATCGCCCGCGCCATGTACTACTGGCAGATCCGCATCAAGACCGAGGAAATCCGCAAGGCGCGGCTGGCCGTGCCCGAACGCCAACAAGGGGGAACGGTCGCCGGAGCCGCCAAATGAGCGCCCTGCAGCGGCTCGACCAGTTCGCCCTGGCGCCCGGCCAGCGCGGCCGCTCGGCGTTGACGGTGCAGCTGTGGTGGCTGGTGCAGGGGTCGCTGTTCCGCTGGTCGCCGCAGGTGGCCTATGGCTTTCGGCGCTGGCTGCTGCGCTGCTTTGGCGCCCGCGTCGGCCGCAAGGTCCTGATCCGGCCCAGCGCCACCGTGACCTATCCGTGGAAGGTGGAAATCGGCGACTACGCCTGGATCGGCGACGACACGGTGATCTACAGCCTGGGACCGATCCATATCGGCGCCCATGCCGTGGTGTCGCAGCGCAGCTACCTGTGCGCGGCCGACCACGACGCCGGCAAGCCCGACTTCCCGCTGCGCGAACGCGCCGTCCGCATCGAGGACGGCGCCTGGGTCGCCACCGACGTGTTCGTCGGCCCCGGCGTCACCATCGGCCGCGAGGCCGTGGTCGGCGCGCGCAGCTCGGTGTTCCGCAACCTGCCGCCGGCCATGGTGTGCCTGGGCAACCCCTGCCGTCCCGTCAAACCCCGCGTGGAGCCGCCAGCATGAAGATCCTTCTGTACAGCATCAACTACGCGCCGGAACTGACCGGCATCGGCAAGTACAACGCGGAAATGGCCGAATGGCTGGCCGCCCGCGGCCACCAGGTCAGCGTGGTCACCGCCCCGCCCTACTACCCCCAATGGCAGGTCCACGACGGCTATCAGGCCGGCCGCTACCGCCGCGAGACGCGCGCCGGCGTCGACGTCCGGCGCGCGCCCTTGTGGGTGCCGCGCAAGCCCGGCGGCGCCAAGCGCCTGGTGCACCTGGCCAGCTTCGCGCTCTCCAGCCTGCCGTCGCTGCTGCGGGCGGCGGCCGGCCGGCCGGACCTGATCCTCGTGGTCGAGCCCGCCCTCTTCTGCGCGCCGGCCGCATGGCTGGCGGCGCGGCTGTGCGGCGCGCGCGCCTGGCTGCACATCCAGGACTACGAGGTGGACGCCGCCTTCGACCTGGGCCTGCTCAAGGGCGCGCGGCTGCGCGGTCTGGTGCAGCGCGCCGAACGTTGGCTGATGCGGCGCTTCGACCGCGTCTCGACGATTTCGCGGCGCATGCAGGACCTGGCGCTGTACAAGGGCATCGACCCGCAACGCGCGGTGCTGCTGCCCAACTGGATCGACGTCAACGCCATCGCCCCCGATCGCGCCGGCAACCTGCGCGCCGAGCTCGGCATTCCGGCCGACGCGGTGGTGGCGCTGTACTCGGGCAACATGGGCGGCAAGCAGGGCCTGCAGACGCTGGCGCAGGTGGCGCGGCTGCTGCAACACGAGCCGCGCCTGTGGTTCGTGTTCTGCGGCCAGGGCCCCGAACGCGCGCCGCTGCAGGCGCAGTGCGAGGGCCTGGCGCGGGTGCGCTTTCTCGACCTGCAGCCGTGCGAACGCCTGGGCGCGCTGCTGAACACCGCCGACATCCACCTGCTGCCGCAGCGCGCCGGCGCCGCCGACCTGGTCATGCCGTCCAAGCTGACCGGCATGCTGGCCAGCGGCCGACCGGTGGTGTGCGGCGCCGCGCGCGGCACCGAGCTGGCCGGCGTGGTGGCGCACTGCGGCCTGGTCACGCCGCCCGAGGATGCCGCGGCCATGGCCGAGGCGGTGCGCAAGCTGGCCAACAACGCGCAGATCCGCGAAACCCTCGGCACCGCCGCGCGCCGCCACGCGCTGCGCTATCTGCACATCGACGCGGTGCTGGCGGCCGCCGAACGGGAATTCGCCGCGGTGGTCGATCCCGTCGCCGCGCCGGCCGCGCCCAGCCCCGCCAGCGCCGTGCGCCGCGACAGCGGCCGCTGACGAGCCCCTCTCTCGACCAGACGGCATCCATGGCGGCGCGCTCCCGGGCGCGCCGCCATTGTTCAATGGGTGGATTTCATGTGGAGTCGCCAGGCTTGCCGCTGCCGCGCACCAAGCCCATCTGCACGGCGATGTAGGCCGCCTCGGCCTGATTGCGCGCATTCAGCTTCCAGTACAGGGTGCGCGCATGGCTCTTCACGGTGGCCACCGAAATGCCCACGTGCTGGCCGATCTCTCGCATGGTCTTGCCCTGCACCAGCAATTGCAGGATCTCCTCCTGCCGCTGCGTCAGCTCGCGCAATTCCTGCACCGGGTTCTGCGAGGCGCCCAGCAGGCGCGCCGCTGGCTGCGGATAACACTCCCCGCCCGCCAGCACCAGGCTGACGGCGGCCGCCAGCGCATCGGGGCTGGAGGCCTTGGGCAGGTAGCCGGCCACGCCGGCCCGGGCGCAGGCCGCCATGACGCTCTGGTCCAGCACGGAGTACAGCGCCAGCACCAGGCGCGGCATGAACAGCGCCATCGCCTGCGACAGCAGGCCGATGTCGGGCTCGGCCACGCCGCTGCAGCCGACAACCAGCAATTCCACCGGCCGGTTGATCGAGCCGGGCATGTTCAAGAGATGGGCTGGCGAGATCGCCAGGATGTCCTCGGCATTGCGCACGCGCTCCAACACATGCTGGATAGCGACACGAAGCAGCGCGTAGTCTTCGATCAGAACGGTTGTCATCCCGGGGGGAACCTTGTGACACAGGGCCCAGACACGGTTCCCATGGCAAGGCGGCGCACGGCAGCGACGACGGATCAGGCGCGTCACCCGGCTCACGGGAATCTCGTCCGCCGCGGGGGGTTGCTCGGGCGGGCATTGTGATTCGCCGTCTCAACCCATGCTTGCGGACACAACCCATGCTATCAGCGGCTACGTTCGCTGAATCTCGTGCAGGAGGATGATTGGAGGAGGAATGCTGCGGCACGGCGACCGCCGATGCTGCAGTGAATGCCCTAGGCGGGATGGCGGGGGAGCATCCCGCCGGACCGCAGGGCGAGGGCCTCGCACCGCCGGGCAGGCGGCGCGAACCGGGGCCGGCTGCCCCGGCGCGTCAGCCCAGCTTGCGCCCGTACAGCTGCCCGGCGTCCACGTCGCGACCATTGGGTTCATGCCATTCCAGCGTGGCGCCGCGTTGCAGCGCGGCGTACACGGCTTCACCCTTGTTCTTGACGTGCAGGCGTTGGTACAGCGTGCAGGCATGCGTCTTCGCGGTGGCCACCGAGATGTTGAGCATGCGGCTGACCGTCTTGATGGGATAGCCCCTGGCCAGCAGCACCAGCACCTCGTACTGGCGCGGCGTGATCTGCAGCAACTGCGCGCCGGCGCTGATCGGCATGGTGCCCTTGCCGGCGTCGTCGGCCTCGCGCGCCGGCAACACGCAGCTGGCCTGCGCCGGCATCTGCAACGCCTGCTCGCTCGGGAAGCACTGCCCGCCCGCCATGACCAGGCGGATGGCCGCTTCCAGGATCTCCACCGAGGCCGTCTTCATCAGACAACCGTAGACGCTGGCGCCGGGCAGGCCCTGCACCGGCATCGGCAGCGGCATGACATCGGTCAAGAGCAGGATGCGCTTCGGGCTGAGTTCACGCTGGATCTCATGCAGCGTGCTCCAGGCTTCCTCGCTGTCCACCGGCAAGCCGTAGATCAGAAGATCTGCGCCGGCATGCGCCCCGTTGGCCTTCGAGACATCGGCCAACCCCATTCCCTCGATTTCCCACACATCGTCCAACTTGCTCAGAATCTGCCACAAACCCAGCCGCAGGAGCGGATGGGCTTCAATCAGGACCATCTTGGCCATGGTTTCCTCCCGGTTGTTCAACAGGCCTAGAAGGGATCTTCGCTGTGCTGAAGACTATTTTTTTTCCAACCCCGCGGGGTGGTCCGCGATTCCCGGAATATCTAATGACGCTGCACCGGGCCATTTGGGCTGGGAGACTTTCGTAGCCAACATAACGGATGGCATGAACCCATCTTATGGTTCGAAATTGGCAAAATCAAGACGTTGGCAAGCGATATAATCCGACAAAAACAGAAATCATTCGTTAGCCGTAAACGTTCTCATAAAACAGGATGAGGCACCCCTCTCATCCTTTTATCCGCTAGGGTTTTCACCGACCCCGCCCGGACGGAGAGCCGCTTGGCAGGCCGCTGCCACGCCTGCGGGGCGACGCCGGCAGGGCCGTATCCAGGGCGCTCACAGATGGGAAGGGGCGCGACCGGCGCCAGCGGAAATGCAGGCAAGACTTGGCCAGATTCGGCGGCAGACTTGTCTATATGTTTCCACCGACACATTATGCCCGTGGCCTTCCGCCGCAAACGAAATATAGGTAACACTTTTATTTTCCGGTAGCTTGCGTCATTTACTCCATATACGCGAAGTCGAATACCGTATGACCACCCTGATGATGCCAATGGTGCATTGAAGCATGGCGTTTTTTCAGGAAGCCGGCGTAATGGATTTCGCCATCGGTCTCGACGTAGGTCGACGGCGACAGCTCTTCGATCCGGTTGAGCGAGACGCCCTTGCCGTAGTGGCAGAAGCCCTGGTACTGGGCGCAGCGGATCACCTCTCCGCCAGGAGAGACAACGATTCCGGCGTTGCGGGCCCGCATCGGGTTGCGCACGATGGGGTTGCAGGCGTGTGGCGTCCAGTGGCTCGAGCGCGGCGAGTCGGCGAAGAACGCGAACAATTCATCGCAGTGATTCTGGCCGTCGGCGCGGTCGATATTGGTTAATAGCCACCAGTATTCGCCACGTTTGAAAATAATGGTATCGACCGCCGAAACATCGGTCATCAGCGTCAAATCCAATTCCCATTTCAATGGAAATTCGATGCATTTCCATAATTCTATACTGCGATTTCCGCACGTTTCCGGCACCATGTAGGTGGTTCCTTCATATTCAAATATATACGGAAACGATAAATGGTAAGGCAGATTCAAGGCCGTCCCCAACAGCTGGAAAGCCCCATTTTCATAGGTGGCGACGGAGATCGTACCCTTGCGCGAGTGAAAATCGTAATCTTCGAAAAATATATATGGATTCTCGCCCCGCATATAAACGAACGGATCCGCGAAAAAACGCCCCTTGGGTGGTTGCAACACCATGGCCTCGGATACCACCGCCTGCTGCCGGGTCGACGCGAACATACCGATGCGCCAGCGCACATTGCGTCCCATGACGCGCCGCACAATCAAATCGGTCATTAACCAGGCCTGGCGCGCGATGTAGGCGGCGCTGTCCCACTCCGCCGGATCGTCGCGCCGCTGGCCGCTCATGATCTGCATGCCGGGTGGCGCCGCGCCCGGCCGCGCGCGCGCCAGCGCCAGCAGCGCGTCGTAGACCATGAAGTTGCCCAGGCTGAACGCGCGGGTCTGGTTCTTCAGCCAGAACACCTCGGTATTGAAACTGCGCTGGTCCAGCAGCGCGTCCTCATCCGCGCTCGCGCCCATGCGCCAAAGCTTCACCGTGGTGTGGTCCTCGCGCTGGTAGACCTCCCAGAAACCCGCGTAGCGGCTGGTGGACACGGCGATGTCGGAATAACTGAGCCGCCAGGTGCCGTGCCGCGCCCAGCCCGCCACCCGCGCGCGCGGCGGCGGCGGCAGCGCGCCCAGCATGATCACCAGGTCCAGCCCCAGCGCCGCCACGCCGTCATCGCGCCCACTGTCCCGCGGGCCGGCCGGCAGGGTCAGCACGGCGGTCGATGCGGGCAGGCCGTCGCGCAGATCACGGCAGGCCAGCATCTGCCGCTGCCGCGCTGGCAGCAGCCGCGATTCGAGCCGCGACAGCGTGCCGAACAACGCCTTGGCGCCCAGTCGCGGCGCGCGATCGGCGGTATCTTTCTCCAAGACCAGCAGTGCGGACAGTTCGAAATCCTGGCTGCGCGCGAGCCACTCAGCCATGTCGTGGATCCAGCCGGGCTGGTCGGTCCCGTCGATCAACAGCCCCACTCTGTAGGTCTTCATGTCTCCTGCTCCTGTGTCAGGTCGATATGGCCTGCGGCACCGGAACGGCGATCGGGCTCGCCAGGCGCATCCACGGTGCCACGCTCTCAAGTCCTCGCAGTGATACTGCGGCGTTTCGGCCCGACCTTCCAGACGGCTTTCATCCTAGGGCGCACGTCCGAGGACAAACGGCGCAGGGCCTTTTGGACGACGCGGCGCGCTCCTCCTCGGCCAACCGCAGGGGCCCTCATGCAAAGGAACGAGCGCCGCGCCAGGCTCCGCCGGACGGGCGGGATGCCCTCCATTTTTAGGGGTAAACCCTATTCGGGATTGCCGGGATCGCATCCTTGTCATCTTTTGCGCATACTTCTTTCAAACGAACGTTTGAATTCAACCCGATGCAAGAACTCAGATCCTCCAGCACCCGCGAATCGATCCTGGACACCGCCGAAGCCCTGTTCGCGCAGCAGGGGCACGACGGCACGTCGATGCGCCAGATCACCGGCGCGGCGGGCGTCAACCTGGCCTCGGTCAACTACCACTTCGGTTCCAAGGAATCGCTGGTGCAGGCCGTGCTCAAGCGCCGCCTGGAAGTCCTCAACCGCGAACGCCTGCGGCTGCTGGACGAACTGGAGGCGCAGGCCCAGGGCAAGCCGCTCAAGCCGTCGCAGATCGTCGACGCCTTCTTCGGCACGCTGCTGCGGCTGGCCGCCGATCCCGAACAGGCCGGCAGCACCTTCCTGCCGCTGCTCGAGCGCACCATGACCGACCCGGCCGGCTTCATCCGCGCGCTGTTCGCAGAGGAATACGCCGACGTGCTCGAGCGCTACCGCAATGCCTTCTTCGCCGCGCTGCCCGACGTGCCGCGCGCCGAGATCGTGTGGCGTTTCCAATTCATGCTTGGCGCCACCTCCTACGCCATCATCGGCACCGACCTGTTGCGCTCGGTGACCGGCTGGACGCTGGACGAAGCCGAGCAACCCGACAACCCCGAGCTGCTGCTGCCCCGCCTGATGAGCTTCCTGCTCGGCGGCCTGCGCGCTCCCCTGCCGCAGCATCCCGCCACCTAGGGCATGCCCCGAGGTCAGCGCGGTGCGGCGGTTCCAGAGAATTCGAGAAAGGAGACAAGGAAATGAACGCAGTCATCGTCGCGCTGATCGTCATCGCGCTGCTGGCCGTCGTCCTGCTGGGCGTGCGCCCGGTCAGGCGGGCCTTGCTGTCGGCGCCGATCTTCAATCTCTACCGCAAGGTGCTGCCGCAGATGTCGGACACCGAGCATGACGCGCTCGAAGCCGGCACGGTGTGGTGGGAAGGCGAGCTGTTCCGCGGCCGCCCCGACTGGAAGCGCATGCTGGCCTACCCGCGCCCGCGCCTGACCGACGAGGAGCAGCACTTCCTCGACCACCAGGCCGAAGAGGCCTGCCGCATGGTCAACGACTGGAACATCACGCAGGAACGCTTCGACCTGCCCGCCGAGGTCTGGGACTACCTCAAGCGCAGCGGCTTTCTCGGCATGATCATCCCCAAGGAATACGGCGGCCTGGCGTTCTCGGCCTATGCCCACTCCGAGATCGTGACCAAGCTGTCGACGCGCTCGTCGGCGCTGGCGGTGTCGGTGATGGTGCCCAACTCGCTCGGCCCCGCCGAACTGCTGCTGCACTACGGCACCGACGAACAGAAGAACCACTACCTGCCGCGCCTGGCGCGCGGCGAGGAAGTGCCGGCCTTCGCGCTGACCAGCCCGTGGGCCGGTTCCGACGCCGCCGCCATCCCCGATAGCGGCATCGTCTGCAAGGGCGAATGGCAGGGCCGCGAAGTGATCGGCATGCGCGTCAGCTGGGACAAGCGCTACATCACGCTGGCGCCGGTCTGCACGCTGCTGGGCCTGGCCTTCCGCCTGTACGACCCGGACGGCCTGCTGGGCGGCAAGAAGGACCTGGGCATCACCTGCGCGCTGGTGCCGCACGACCACCCGGGCGTGGACACCGGCCGCCGCCACTTCCCGCTGAACGCCATGTTCATGAACGGTCCGACCCGCGGCCACGACGTCTTCATGCCGCTGGACTTCATCATCGGCGGCCCGGCCATGGCCGGCCAGGGCTGGCGCATGCTGATGGAATGCCTGGCGGCCGGCCGCTCGATCTCGCTGCCCTCGTCCAACACCGGCATGTCCAAGCTGACCGCGCGCGCCGTCGGCGGCTACGCCCGCGTGCGCAGCCAGTTCCGCACCCCGGTCGGCAAGTTCGAAGGGGTCGAGGAAGCGCTGGCCCGCATCGGCGGCCACACCTACATGATGGACGCCGCCCGCAGCATGACCGCCGGCGCCGTCGACCTGGGCGAGAAGCCCTCGGTGGTGTCGGCCATCGTCAAATACCACGTCACCGAGCGCGCGCGCCAGGTCGTCAATGACGGCATGGACGTGATCGGCGGCAAGGGCATCTGCCTGGGGCCGTCCAACTTCCTGGGCCGCGCCTACCAGCAGATCCCCATCGGCATCACCGTGGAAGGCGCCAACATCCTGACGCGCAGCCTGATCATCTTCGGCCAGGGCGCGATCCGCTGCCATCCCTATGTGCTGGCCGAGATGCGCGCGGCGCAGTCGCCCGACCGCAAGCAGGGCCTGATCGATTTCGACCGCGCCTTCTGGGGCCATGTCGGTTTCGTGACGCGCAACAAACTGCGCACGCTGGGCACGTCGCTGACCGGCGGCCGCTTCGTCGGCATCGACGCCGACGTCGCGCCCGCGATGAAGCGCTACTACCAGCTGCTGAGCCGCTATTCGGCCGCCTTCGCGCTGCTGGCCGACACCTCGATGCTGGTGCTGGGCGGCAGCCTCAAGCGCCGCGAACGCCTGTCGGCGCGCCTGGGCGACATCCTGTCGCAGATGTACCTGGCCAGCGCCGCGCTCAAGCGCTTCGAGGACGAAGGCCGCCAGGACGCCGACGCGCCGCTGGTGCACTGGTCGGTGCAGGACGCGCTGTTCCGCCTGCAGGACGCCATCGACGGCGTGCTGGAAAACTATCCCAACCGCGTGGTGGCGTGGAGCTTGCGCCGCATCGTCTTCCCCTGGGGCCGGCCGCAGTCGCTGCCGTCCGACCAGCTGGGCCAGGACGTGGCGCGGCTGCTGATCAACCCGGGCGCGACCCGCGACCGCCTGACCGCCGGCTGCCACCTGCCCGCCACCGCCGACGAACCGGTCGGCGCGATCGAGCAGGCGCTGGCGGCCACGCTCGAAGCCGAACCGATCGAGTCGAAGATCCGCGAATTCGAGAAAAGCGGCGCGCTCGAGGGCAACCCGCAGGCCAACGTGCGCGACCTGGCCGACGCCGCCTTTGCCGCCGGCGGCATCACCGCCGAAGAATATGCGGTGGTCAAGCGCCGTAATGCCTTGCGCGATACCGTGGTGAAAGTGGATGATTTCCCCTTTGACCTCGGCGCCACCGGCGCGGTCAAGCCGGCGGCCGAACGCAAGGCCGCCTGAGGGCCCCAGTCAACACGCAGAGGAGATCGGATGGCATTCAAACCGGTATACGTGGTCGACGGCGCCCGCACGCCCTTCCTGAAGGCGCGCACGGGCCCCGGCCCATTCGCGGCCGGCGACCTGGCCGTGCAGGCCGGCCGCGGCCTGCTGTTGCGCCAACCCTACACGCCCACGGACCTGGACGAGGTCATCGTGGGCTGCGCCGCGCCGTCGCCCGACGAAGTCAACATCGGCCGCGTGATCGCCCTGCGCCTGGGCTGCGGCGACAAGGTGCCCGGCTGGACCGTGATGCGCAACTGCGCCTCGGGCATGCAGGCGCTGGACTCGGCCATCGCCAACATCCAGACCGGACGCTCGCAGCTGGTGCTGGCCGGCGGCGTCGACGCGCTGTCGCGCGCGCCGGTGCTGTTTTCCGACGACATGGTGCGCTGGCTGGCCGGCTGGTACGCCGCGCGCGGCCTCGGCGCCAAGCTCGCCACGCTCGGCCGCCTGCGCCTGCGCCACCTGGCGCCGGTCATCGGCCTGCTCAAGGGCCTGACCGACCCGGTGGTGGGCCTGTCCATGGGCCAGACCGCCGAAAACGTCGCCACCCGCTTCGGCATCAGCCGCCAGGCCATGGACGCCTATTCGGCGCAGAGCCACGCGCGCGCGCTGGCCGGCCGCGAGGCCGGCGCCTTCGCCGAGATCGCGCCGCTGATCGACACCCAGGGCAAGCTGTACGCCGAGGACGACGGCGTGCGCGCCGATTCCACCCCCGACAAGCTGGCCAAGCTCAAGCCGGTGTTCGACAAGCCCTGGGGCAACATCACCGCCGGCAACAGCTCGCAGGTCACCGACGGCGCCGCGATGCTGGTGCTGGCCTCCGAAGAGGCGGTGCGGCGCTGGAACCTGCAACCGCTGGGCCGCATCGTCGACAGCCAGTGGGCCGGCCTCGACCCGGCCATGATGGGCCTGGGCCCGGTGCACGCCGCCACCCCGATCCTGCAGCGCCACGGCCTGGGCCTCAATGACCTGGACTTGTGGGAAATCAACGAGGCCTTCGCCGCCCAGGTGCTAGGCTGCCTGGCGGCCTGGCAGGACGACGCCTATTGCCAGGAGCACTTCGGCACGCCGGCCTGGGGCGCGCTCGACCCTGCCCGCCTGAACGTGGACGGCGGCGCCATCGCCATCGGCCATCCGGTCGGCGCCTCCGGCGCCCGCATCGTGCTGCACCTGCTGGACGCGCTCAAGCGCCGCGGCGCGCGGCGCGGCATGGCCGCCATCTGCATCGGCGGCGGCCTCGGCGGCGCCATGCTGGTCGAAACCCTGGAGGACCGCCAATGACCACGCTGGATTCGCTCTCCCATTGGCGCCTGGACCGCGACGCCGACGGCCTGGCGTGGCTGACGTTCGACCGCGCCGGCAGCGCCGTCAACGCGCTGTCCGCCGACACCATGGCCGAACTGGCGACGGTGCTGGATGCGCTCGACGCGCAGCCGCCCAAGGGCCTGGTGATCCGCTCGGGCAAGCCGACCGGCTTCATCGTCGGCGCCGACGTCAACGAATTCGCCGAACTGAACACGCCGGAACAGGGCCGCGCCCTGGTGGCGCGCGGCTGGAACCTGTTCAACCGCCTGGCGGCGGTGCGCTATCCGACGCTGGCGCTGATCCAGGGCCATTGCCTGGGCGGCGGCCTGGAACTCGCGCTGGCCTGCCGCTACCGGCTGGTGGAGGACGCGCCCGGCGCCTCGCTGGCGCTGCCCGAAGTCATGCTGGGCATCTTCCCCGGCTGGGGCGGCATGCTGCGCCTGCCCGCGCTGATCGGCGCGCCCGCCGCGCTCGACATGATGCTGACCGGCCGCGGCGCCGACGCGCGCCGTGCCGCCACGCTGGGGCTGGTCGATGCGCGCGTGCCGACCCGCCTGCTGCAGGCCGCGGCGCGCGGCATGGTGCTATCCGGCAAGCCGCCGCGCCGCGCGCGCGGCCTGGGCGCCTGGCTGAACCGCTGGCCGCTCAAGGCGGTGGCCGCCAACCGCGCCCGCAAGCAGATCGCCGCCAAGGATCCGCTGCGCCACTACCCGGCCGCGCCCGCCATCGTCGACCTGTGGGAAAAACACGGCGGCAACGCCCTGCAGGCCCCGGCGCTGATCGACGGCATCATTGCCTCGGACACCGCGCGCAACCTGCTGCGCGTGTTCCGCCTGCAGGAACGCCTCAAGGCCAACGGCCGCCAGGCCGGCGCCCCGCCGGTGCGCCACGTGCACGTGGTGGGCGCCGGCGTGATGGGCGGCGACATCGCCGCCTGGTGCGCGCTCAAGGGCATGACCGTGACGCTGCAGGACCAGGACATGGCCCGCATCGCGCCCGCCATCAAGCGCGCCGCGACGCTGTTCTCGCGCCGCCTGAAGGACCGCCGCGCCGCCCGCGCGGCTTTCGACCGGCTGGTGCCCGACCCCGCCGGCGGCGGCGTGCCGCTGGCCGATCTGGTGATCGAGGCCATCAGCGAGAACCCCGAGGCCAAGCGCGGCCTGTACCAGGCTCTGGAACCCCGCATGAAGGCCGACGCGCTGCTGGCCACCAACACCTCCAGCCTGTCGCTGGAAACGCTGCGCGGCGGCCTGGCCCGGCCCGAACGGCTGGTGGGCATCCACTTCTTCAATCCGGTCGCCAAGATGCCGCTGGTGGAAGTGGTGCACGCCGATGGCACCGCCGAGGCCACGCTGGCGCGCGCCTGCGCCTTCGTCGGCCAGATCGGCAAGCTCGCGCTGCCGGTGCGCAGCGCGCCCGGCTTCCTGGTCAACGCGGTGCTGGCGCCCTATATGCTGCAGGCCATGCGCAGCGTCGACGAAGGCCTGTCGCCCGCCACGGTGGACTCGGCCATGGTGGCGTTCGGCATGCCCATGGGGCCGCTGGAACTGGCCGACACCGTCGGCCTGGACATCGCCCGCGCGGCGGGCCAGGAACTGGCCGGCGGCGCCGAGCCGCCGCGCTGCCTGGCCGAGAAGCTGGCGCGCGGCGACCTGGGCAAGAAGAGCGGCCGCGGCTTCTACGCCTGGCGCGACGGCAAGCCGGTCAAGGAAGGCCAGCCCGGCCAGGCGCCAGCCGGCCTTGCCGAACGCCTGATCCAGCCTTTGATCGACGCCACCCGCGAGCGGGTCGAGGCCGGCGTGGTCGCCGACGCCGACCTGGCCGATGCCGGCGTGATTTTCGGAACCGGGTTCGCGCCATTCACGGGCGGACCCCTGCATTACCAAAGCAGTCGCAGTGCCTAGCGCAGCAACAGACCGGCCGGGATACCCTTGAGCCGGATAGACCGGGACGACGAGACCGGCAGTGCCATAGAGACATACCTATCCAACATGAGGAGGCAGTACCATGAGCAGACGTTCATTGTCCCTGAGCACCCTGTCCGCCATTGTGGTCGGCCTGGGCGCCACCAGCGCCGCCCACGGCGCCGGCTTTCAGCTCCTTGAGCAGAATGCCAGCGGCCTGGGCAACGCTTACGCGGGCTCGGCGGCAAATCCGGAAAACGCCAGCATCATCTACTACAACCCGGCGGGCATGACCTACCTGCCGGGCATCAATGTCTCGGGCGGCGTCAATCTGATCAAGCCCTCGTTCAAGTTTTCGGACAACGGCAACAGCCGCAATCCGACCGCGCTGGGCGGCACCCGTCCCACCGGCGGCGACGGCGGCGATGCCGGCAACCTGGGCGTCGTGCCCAATCTGTACGGCTCGTGGCAGCTGAGCGAGAAGTGGTTCATCGGCCTGGGCGTCGGCGCCCCGTTCGGCCTGATGACCGAGTACGACAAGGGCTGGGAAGGCCAGTACCACTCGAACAAGTTCGAGATCAAGACCATCAACGTCAACCCGTCGATCGCCTACAAGGTCAACGACAAATTCTCGATGGGCTTCGGCGTCAACTGGCAGCACATCGACGCCACCTACAAGAAGAAGACCGTGGTGCCCGTGGCCCTGCCCGGCGGCGGCACCTTCATCACCAACGGCGACGCCGACCTCAACCTGAAGGGCGACGCGTGGGGCTGGAACGTGGGCTTCATGCTGCAGCCCACCGAAGACACCCGCATCGGCCTGTCGTACCGCTCCAAGATCAAGCACACCGCCAAGGGCGATACCGATATCGACAACATCGGCCCGACCGGCCAGTCGGTCTCGTTCGACGCCAAGGCCTCGGTCGACCTGCCCGACACCCTGATCCTGAGCGCCACCCACCAGCTCAACGAGAAATGGGAACTGCTGGGCGACATCTCGTGGACCGGCTGGAGCAGCATCCCCGACCTGAAGATCCGCAACTCCGGCACCGGCGCGCGCGATGACGACCTGCCGCTGAACTTCCGCGACACGTGGCGCATCGCCGTGGGTACGTCCTACAAGTTCGCGCCCGACTGGAAGTGGAAGTTCGGCCTGGCCTACGATCAGTCACCGGTCCACAAGGCCGAAGACCGTCCGACCTCGCTGCCCGACAACGACCGCTACTGGTTCTCGACCGGCGTGCAGTGGCAGGCCACCAAGAACACCACGCTCGATCTGGGCTACACCTATCTCTACCTGCGCAAGACGGACATCGACACCACGTCCGGCAACCAGCTGACCAAGGGCCGCGTCGCGGGCACCTATGACAGCAGCGGCCACATCTTCGGCCTGCAACTGTCGTCCCGCTTCTAGCCCTGCCGGGGCGGATGACGGGCCGGTCCCGTCTTCCGCCCGCATTTTCAGGAGACTTCCTTGAGCAAGTTCGTCGTCAAACACGTCGCCGTGCTGGGTGCCGGCGTCATGGGCGCGCAGATCGCCGCCCACCTGGCCAATGCCGGCGTGCCCGTCACGCTGTTCGATCTCGCGGCGCCCGAAGGCGACCGCAACGGCATCGTCAAGAAAGCGCTGGCCGGCCTGAAGAAGCTCGAGCCGGCGCCGCTGGCCAGCCCCGCCCGCCTGGCCCTGATCACCCCGGCCAACTACGACGACCATATCGAACAGCTGCGCGGCTGCGACCTGATCATCGAAGCCATCGCCGAGCGCATGGACTGGAAGACCGCGCTGTACGAGCGCATCGCGCCGCACGTCGCGCCCGGCGCCATCATCGCCTCCAATACCTCCGGCCTGTCGATCGACGCGCTGGCCAACGCCCTGCCGGCGGCCCTGCGCGACCGCTTCTGCGGCATCCACTTCTTCAATCCGCCGCGCTACATGCGCCTGGTGGAAATCATCGCCACCTCGCACACCCAGGCGCCGGTGCTGGACCAGCTCGAGACCTGGCTGACCTCCACGCTGGGCAAGGGCGTGATCCGCGCGCTCGACACCCCCAATTTCGTCGCCAACCGCATCGGCGTGTTCTCGATCCTGGCGGCCATGCACCACACCCAGCGCCTGGGACTGGGCTTCGACGAGGTCGACGCCCTCACCGGCCCGAAGATCGGCCGTCCCAAGAGCGCCACCTACCGCACCGCCGACGTGGTCGGCCTGGACACGCTGGCCCACGTGGTCGGCACCATGGACAAGAACCTGCCGGACGATCCCTGGCACCGCTATTTCACGCTGCCCGCCTGGCTGTCGGCCCTGATCTCCAAGGGCGCGCTGGGCCAGAAGAGCGGCGCCGGCGTCTACCGCAAGGCCGGCCGCGAAATCCAGGTGCTGGACCTGCAGGCGCAGGACTACCGCCCCAGCGCCGGCAAGCTGGCCGACGAGGTCGCCGCGCTGCTCAAGGAACGCGATCCGGCCAAGCGCTTCGCCGCGCTGCGCGCCAGCGAGCATCCGCAGGCCCAGTTCCTGTGGAGCCTGTTCCGCGACATCTTCCACTACAGCGCGGCGCAGCTCGGCCAGGTGGCCGACAACGCCCGTGACCTCGACCTGGCCATGCGCTGGGGCTTCGGCTGGGCCCAGGGTCCGTTCGAGACCTGGCAGGCCGCCGGCTGGCAGGCCATCGCCCGCGCCGTGGCCGAGGACATCGCCGCCGGCCGCGCCATGAGCGACGCGCCGCTGCCCGCCTGGGCGCTGGAACCGGACCGCCAGGGCGTGCACACGCCCGCCGGCTCGTATTCCGCCCGCAGCGGCAAGCTGCACCCGCGCTCGGCGCTGCCGGTCTACCAGCGCCAGCTGTTCCCCGAGCGCGTATTCGGCGAAGGCGCCGACGACCGCGGCGTCACGGTCTGGGAAAACGAAGGCGTGCGCCTGTGGAACCTGCCCGAGGTCGACGCCGGCATCGCCATCCTGTCGGTCACCTCCAAGAACCACACGCTGGGCGCCGAGGTGCTGGAAGGCATCCTGCAGGCCGTGGCCCGCGCCGAGCGCGAGTTCGACGGCCTGGTGATCTGGCATGACGCGCCGTTCGCCGTGGGCGCCAACCTGCAACAGGTCTCGGAAGCCTGCGCCGCGGGCCAATGGGACATGCTGGAAGCCACCGTCGAGAAATTCCAGCGCACCTCGCAGTCCTTCAAGTACGCGCAGATCCCCACCGTGGCGGCCGTGCAGGGCATGGCGCTGGGCGGCGGCTGCGAGTTCCTGATGCACGCCTCGCATCGCGTGCTGGCGCTCGAAAGCTACATCGGCCTGGTCGAGGCCGGCGTCGGCCTGATCCCGGCCGGCGGCGGCAGCAAGGAATTCGCCGGCCGCGCCGCGGCGCTGGCGGCCACCACCGCCACGCCGGGCGAGGTGTTCCCGTTCCTGCAGCCGGTGTTCCAGACCATCGCCATGGCGCGGGTCGCCAAGAGCGCCATCGAAGCCGTCGAACTGGGCTTCGCGCGCGAACAGGACATCGTGCTGTTCCATCCCGGCGAGCTGCTGTTCGTGGCCATCGGCCAGGCGCGCGCCGCCGCCACCGCCGGCTACGTGCCGCCGCCGCGGCTGCAGGGCGTGCCGGTGGCCGGCCGCAACGGCATCGCCAACTTCGAGATGGTGCTGGTCAACATGCGCGAGGGCGGCATGATCAGCGCCCACGACTACCGCGTGGCCCGCAGCGCCGCGGTGGCGCTGTGCGGCGGCGAGATCGAGACCGGCGCCAAGGTCGACGAGGAATGGCTGCTGGCGGTCGAGCGCAAGGAATTCGTGGCGCTGCTGCGCACGCCCGAGACCCAGGCCCGCATCCGCCACACCCTGGACACCGGCAAGCCATTGCGGAACTAGACCCCCCCTAGCGCCTTCGGCGCCTCCCCCAGGGGCGCCGGTGGCGGACCGGCGGAGCCGGATCCGCGCGGCCCCGCTAGTGAGAAACCGTGATGGACGTAGGGTGACTGTTATGGATACGAGGAATTGATATGAGCAAGCAGATTCAAGAGGCTTACATCGTTGCGGCGACGCGGTTGCCGGTGGGCAAGCGTAATGGGGTGTATGCCACGACCCGGCCCGACGACATGCTGGCGGCCGCGCTGCAGGGCGCGCTCAAGCAGACGCCGTGGCTGGATCCGGCGCGCATCGACGATGTCATCACCGGCTGCGCCATGCCGGAAGCCGAACAGGGCATGAACGTGGCGCGCATCGGCCTGTTGTTGGCCGGCCTGCCGCAGAGCGTGGCCGGCGTCACCGTCAACCGCTTCTGCGCCTCGGGGCTGCAGGCGGTGGCCGACGCCGCCGCCCGCATCCGCACCGGCGAGGCCGACATCATGATCGGCTCGGGCACCGAGTCGATGAGCGCGATGCCGCAGATCATGGGCAACAAGGTGTCGCTCAACCCGGCCATCTTCTCGCACCCCGAGAACATCGGCATGGCCTTCGGCATGGGCCTGACCGGCGAGAAGGTCGCCGAGCAGTGGAAGGTGTCGCGCGAGGACCAGGACGCGTTCGCGCTGGCCTCGCAGCAGAAGGCCAACGCCGCCATCGCGGCCGGCCATTTCCGCGCCGAGATCACGCCGTTCGAAGTCGTGACGCGCCTGCCCGGCGGCGCCAAGGGCGACGTGCGCGAGACCCGCCGCCTGGTCGAGGTCGACGAGGGCCCGCGCCCCGATTCCAGCGCCGAGGGCCTGGCGCGCCTGAAGCCGGTGTTCGCCGCCCGCGGCAGCGTCACCGCCGGCAACAGTTCGCAGATGTCCGACGGCGCCGCCGCCGTGGTGCTGGTGTCCGAGCGCGTGCTGCGCGAGTTCAACCTCAGCCCGCTGGCGCGCTTCGTCAGCTTCGCCGTGGCCGGCGTGCCGCCGGAAATCATGGGCATCGGCCCCATGGCCGCCATCCCGAAGGTGCTGGCGCGCGCCGGCATCGCCCAGGACGACCTGGACTGGATCGAGCTGAACGAAGCCTTCGCCGCGCAATCGCTGGCGGTGATGCGCGAGCTCAAGCTCGACCCGGCCAAGGTCAACCCGCTGGGCGGCGCCATTGCGCTGGGCCACCCGCTGGGCGCCACCGGCGCCATCCGCACCGCCACCCTGACCCATGGTCTGCGCCGCACCGGCGGCAAGTATGGGCTGGTGACGATGTGCATCGGCACCGGCATGGGCGCGGCCGGCCTGTTCGAGGCCATGTGACCGAGGCCGGATAGAAGAACCATGAAGCCTTATTGGTTCAAACGCCTGTCGCCGACCTGGCGCGCGCGCCTGATGCGGGTGGGATTCAACCTGCATCCAGCGTTCCGCGCCACCGGCGGCCGGGTGCTGCACGTGTCGCCGGATTTCCAGCACATCCGCATCAAGCTGCCGCTGCTGCGGCGCACGCGCAACATCGTAGGCTCCATGTACGGCGGCTCGCTGTTCGCGGTGACCGACGGCGCCCACCCCACCATGCTGATGGCCGCGCTGGGCGCGGACCACATCGTGTGGGACAAGGCGGCGTCCATCCGCTACCGCAAGCCCGCCTACACCACGCTGTATGTGGACTTCCGGCTGCCGCCGGGAGAAATCGCGGACATCCGGGCCGTGCTGGCCCGCGACCACGAGACCACCCGGACCTACACCGTGGAATTGAAGGACAAGGACGGCGTCGTCTACGCCGTCGTGGAACGCACGATCTACATCGCCGACAAGAAGTACTACAAGCAGAAAACGACTGGAGGAGACCCATGCGTGACATCATCCCCGGAGGGCGCGCCACCGCCCTGAGCCTGATCCTGGCCGCCTGCCTGGCCGCGGCCCCCGCGCGCGCCGACGTCGAGGTCGCCGGCGTGCGCGTTCCCGAGCAGCTGTCGGAAGGCGGCCATGCGCTGGTGCTCAACGGCGCCGGCCTGCGCACCAAGTTCGTGGTCAAGGTCTACGTGGCGGCGCTGTACGCCAGCGCCAGGAGCCAGGACGCCGCGGCCTTGATCAACAGCAATGAACCGCGCCGCATGCGGCTGCAACTCTTGCGCGATGTCGACAGCAAGAGCCTGGACGCGGCGCTGCAGGACGGATTGCGGGACAATACCCACAAGCAGGAGCTTGCCGCGCTGCAGGCGCATGCCGACCGCCTGTCATCGCTGATGGCCGAGATCGGCTCGGCGCGCGAGGGCGACGTGATCGACCTGGACTTCGACGCCCGCGGCGTCACCATCACCGACAACGGCAAACAGCGCGGCCGCATCGACGATCCCGCCTTCGCCCGCGCCCTGCTGCGGGTCTGGCTGGGCGACAACCCGGCGCAGTCCTCCCTGAAAAAAGCCCTACTGGGAAC
Organism: Achromobacter insuavis; assembly: GCF_902859645.1. Classification (GTDB taxonomy): domain Bacteria; phylum Pseudomonadota; class Gammaproteobacteria; order Burkholderiales; family Burkholderiaceae_B; genus Achromobacter; species Achromobacter insuavis. Next base: position 59,789 of record NZ_CADIJR010000028.1, read on the forward strand.
CCCGTAAAGATGGAACGAATCTGGCAAAAGAGCTACCCCCCGGGCGTGCCCGCGGAAATCGAGCTGGACGACGCCACCACGCTGGTCTCGATCGCGCGCGACAGCTGCCGGCGTTTCGCGGACAAGACCGCGTACATCAGCATGGGCAAGTCCCTGAGCTACGGCGAACTCGACGCCCTGACGCGCGACTTCGCCGCCTGGCTGCGCGCCAACGGCCTGCGCAAGGGCGACCGAGTGGCGCTGATGATGCCCAATCTGCTGCAGTATCCGGTGTGCCTGTTCGGCGCGCTGCGCGCCGGCTGCGTCGTGGTCAACTGCAACCCGCTCTACACCGCCCACGAACTCGAGCACCAGTTGGCGGACTCGGGCGCGCGCGCCATCGTGGTGGCCGACAACTTCGCCGCCACCGTGCAGAAGGCCCTGCCGGCCACCGCCATCGAGAAGGTGCTGGTGACCTCCATCGGCGAACTGCTCAGTCCGCTCAAGGGCCGGCTGGTCGATTTCGTGGTCAAGCGCGTCAAGCGCATGGTGCCGGCCTGGTCCATCCCCGGCGCGATACGGCTGCGCGACGCCCTGCGCGCCGGGCGCGACGCGCCATTCGACGAAGTTGCGCTGACCCAGGACGACCTGGCCTGCCTGCAATACACCGGTGGCACCACCGGCGTGGCCAAGGGCGCCATGCTGACGCACGGCAACCTGGCCGCCAACGTGACCCAGGCCCATGCCTGGATCAAGCCGCTGGTCAAGGACGGCGAGGAGTGCATCGTCACCGCGCTGCCGCTCTACCATATCTTCGCGCTCACGGCGAACTGCCTGGCCTTCATGAAGATCGGCGCCAGCAACCTGCTCATCATCAACCCGCGCGACATCCCCGGGCTGATCAAGGAGATGGGCAAGGTACCGTTCAGCGCCTTCACCGGCGTCAACACGCTGTTCAACGCCCTGCTCAACCACCCCGACTTCGCCAAGCTGGATTTCTCGCGCCTGCGCCTGACGATGGGCGGCGGCATGGCGGTGCAGCGCGCCGTGGCCGAGCGCTGGCTGGCCGTCACCGGCCGGGCGCTGGCGCAGGCCTACGGCCTGACGGAGACCTCGCCGGCCGTGACCATCAATCCGCTCGACGTGAAGGTCTTCACCGGCTCGATCGGCCTGCCGGTGCCCTCCACCGACCTGTCGATCCGCGATGACGACGGACGCGAGGTGGCCCTGGGCGAGCGCGGCGAGATCTGCGTGCGCGGCCCGCAGGTGACGCGCGGCTACTGGAACCGGCCCGACGAGACCGCGCTGGTCATGACGTCCGACGGCTTCCTGCGCACCGGCGACATCGGCTACGTCGACGAGACCGGCTACGTCTTCCTGGTCGACCGCAAGAAGGACATGATCCTGGTGTCGGGCTTCAACGTCTATCCGAACGAGGTCGAGGACGCCGCCGCGCTGCATCCGGGCGTGCGCGAAGTGGCCGCCATCGGCGTGCCCGACGAACGCTCGGGCGAGGCGGTCAAGCTGTACGTGATCCGCAAGGATCCCAACCTGGACGCCGAGACGCTGATCGCGCACTGCCGCACCCAGCTGACCGGCTACAAGGTGCCGCGCTACATCGAGTTCCGCGACGAGCTGCCGCGCACCAACGTCGGCAAGATCCTGCGGCGCGAGCTCAAGCCGGCCGCCGCGGCGCCGCAGAAGGACACGGCCGGCGCCTGATGCCGACGCGGGCGCGGCGCCGGGCGATCCGCCCGCGCCGCCGCCCAGGGTCTTTCACCACTGGCCGAAGAACACCCCGGCGCGCTTGTGCGCGTTGGTGCCCTGCTCCACCGCCGCGTCGCTCATGGTGGTGCGGCGCTTGCCGCGCAGCATCCAGTCGAACAACCGCTCGCGCAGCTGGGCGCGCACCGGCGCATGGCCGGCGCTGGCGCCCAGGTCCTGGAACTCGTCGGGGTCGGCCTGCAGATCGAACAGCTGCTCGGGTTCGTCCAGCCAGTACACGTAGCGCCAGCGGTCGGTGCGCACCGACCAGGCGCGCGCGTTCTGCGGCGTCTTGCCGCGCAGGATGCGCGCCTGGCGGAAGCTGTAGTCCAGCTCCGAGAACACGCAGTCGCGCCAGGGCTCGTCCGCCCCGCGGCCATGCAGCACGGTCTGCAGCTCGCGCCCCTCCAGCCGGTGCCAGGGCCGCGGCGCGTCCAGCGCGCGCAGCACCGTCGGCACCAGGTCCACGCTTTCCACCATGTCCGCCAGCGCCTGGCCCCGGGTGGCGTCGGCCGCCGCCGACGGGTCCATGACGATGAACGGCACGCGCTGCACGGTGTCGTAGAACAGTTCCTTCTCGCCCAGCCAGTGGTCGCCCAGGAAGTCGCCATGGTCCGCCGTGAACACGATCAGCGTGTTGCGCATCAGGCCCGCGCCTTCCATGTAGTCGAACAGCCGCCCCAGATGGTCATCGAGCTGGCGGATCAGCCCCTGGTAGGCCGGCCGCACCACCCGCACGCACTCGTCGGTCGAGAAGCTGACGCTTTCCTCGTGCTGGCGGTAGGCCGCCACCACCGGATGCGCGCCGGCCAGCTCCTCGCGGTTGCGGCGCACCGGCAGGCACTGGTCGGCCGTGTAGCGCTGGTGATAGGGCGCCGGCGCCATGTAGGGCCAGTGCGGCTTGACGTAGCTCAGGTGCAGCACCCAAGGCTGGCTGCCGCGCTGTTGCATGAAGCGCAGCGCCTGGTCGGTCATGTAGGCGGTTTCCGAATGCGGTTCGGCCACGCGCGACGGCAGGTGCACGTTGCGCATGTTCCAGCCGCTGGCCACGCGCCCATGCGCGTCGACGCCGGCGATGACGTAATCGGTCCACGGGTCGGCGCTGTCGTAGCCCTGGCTGCGCAGGAAGGCGGGATAGCCGCTCTCCTTGCCCGGCTCGTGGTGGCCGTCGTAGCGGTCGACCTCGATGAAGCCGCCGCGCGACAGCAGCGCGCCCAGCTCGGAGCCGCCGTCGATCGACAGGCGCTCCATGCCGGCGCGGTCGGGAATGACGTGGGTCTTGCCCGCCAGCGCCAGGTCGCGCCCCTGCCCCGCCAGGTACTCGCCCAGCGTGATCTCGTTGACCGACAGCGGCACCCGGTTCCAGGTGGCGCCGTGGCGCGAGGGATAGCGCCCCGTGTAATAGCTCATGCGCGACGGGCCGCACACGCCGGAATTGACGAAGGCGCGGTCGAAGCGCGCGCCGCGCGCGGCCAGCGCGTCCAGGCTGGGCGTCTGCAAATAGGGATGGCCATAGCAGCTCAGGTGGTCCGCCCGCAGCTGGTCGGCCATGATGAACAACACATTCTGCACCGTGCTCATCGTTGCCCGCCTTATTGCGTGGCCGTGAAGCCGGAAGCCTTCACCGCCGGTTCCCATTGGGCCCGGTAGGCGTCCAGCTCGCGCCCGGTGGCGGCGGCATCCGCCGTCACCGGCTCCAGATACGACTCGCGCACCGCCTGCTGCATGGCCGGATCGCGCATCACCGCGGCGATGTCCTCGCCCAGCCGGGCGGCCTTGGCCGGCGCCATCGCCGACGAGGCGAAGAACGCGTTCCAGCCGTCGGCCGCCAGGTCCACGCCGGCCTCGCGGAAGGTCGGCACGTCCGCAAGCAGCGGATCGCGGCTCTCGCCCGACGTCGCCAGGATGCGGATCTTGCCGGCGCGGTGCTGCGGCAGCAGCGTGTCGAGCGTGTCGACCGCCTGCGGCAGCACGCCGCCGATCAGTTCGGAGATCAGCGGCGCCGAGCCCCGGTAGCCCACCACCTCGGGCTCCTGGCCGATCTGGCGGCCCAGCATCAGCGCGAAGAAGTGCGGCAGGCTGCCGGTGGCCGGCACGCCCACGGAGAACTGGCGCGGGTTGTCGCGCAGCCACTGGCGCAACCCGGCCACGTCGCGGATGGGCGAATTGGCCGCCACCGCCAGCGCGAACTTGTAGCGGCTGACCAGCGACACCGGCTGGAAGTCGCGGCGGGCGTCGTAGCCGGGTTCGGCGTAGACCAGCGGCGCCACCACCATCACCGCCGGATTGGCCAGCATCAGCACGTTCTGCCGCGTCGCCAGCGCATGCAGGCCCTGGGCCGCGATGCGGCCGCCGGCCCCGGTCTTGTTTTCGACCACCACGGTCACGCCCAGCCGGTCCTTCAGGCGGTCGGCCACCAGCCGCGCGATGCGGTCGGAACTGCCGCCCGGCGGGTAGCCCACCACGATGGTCAGGGCGCCGTCCAGCGGCGCCTGCTGGGCACAGGCCGGCGCGGCCGAAGCCGCCGCGAACGCCGCGAACGCGACGCAGGAAATCCAATTACGCACGCTAGTCTCCTGGTGACAATGGCCCGCTGTCGGTTATGTTTATGCATGCCGGGCCTGGCCTGGATAGGCGAGACGACTGTAGCGCCGCGACGATTGCTTGATCTAATCCAGTACTTGCCATAACGATATGGACCACCCCGTCGAACATCCCCTGGCCGGAATGCTGATGTACCAGCTGTACCAGGCCTGGGCGCAGTCCAACCCCGTCTTCGTGCGCCTGTGCGAAGGCCGCTTCGGCATCACCCGGCGCGAATGGCGCCTGCTGGCCTGTGCGGTCGAGGGCGGCATCATGACCTCGGCCGAACTGGCCGCCGCCGCCAAGCTCGACCTGGCGCGCACCTCCCGCACCCTGGGCGCGCTGTGCGAAAAGGGCTGGCTGCGGCGCCTGCCCGACAGCGCCGACCGGCGCGTGGTGCGCATCGAGGCCACCGCCGACGGCCTGGACCGCTACCGCGCCCTGCTGCCGGAGGTGATGCGGCTGAACGACCTGCTGGTGCAGGACCTGGACGCCGCCGAGGTCGCCCTGCTGCGCGACCTGCTGACCCGCATCGAGCAGCGCGGCCGGCGCATGGCGCAGGACAACATCGTGGCGGAAAAGGCCAGCCGCCGCGAAGGCGGAACGCGGCGCGCGCAATACGGTTGACGGCGCGCGACCCCTTTATTTTTAAGGGGTTACCCTGATACGCTTGGGCGGCCTCCTCCTATGGACCTCCCATGCCCGGCGCCAAACCGAACCCCGCCTCGAATCCCGTCTTTCGTTACTTCGAAAACCTGATCGACCCGTTCCGGGACGCCCCCGACATCACCCCGCCAGGGCGCGTGCTGCGCTTCTACGCCTATTACCTGCGGCAGGTCTGGCCGATCTTCGCCATCCTGCTGCTGGTGGGCCTGGGCGGCGCATTGGTGGAAGTGGCGCTGTTCAGCTTCCTGGCCGACCTGGTCGACATGGCGCAACACACGCCGCCGGCGGACTTCTTCCGCGAGCACGCCTACACACTGGCGTGGATGGCGTTCGTGGTGATGGTGCTGCGGCCGCTGTCGATCGCGGCGCACGACCTGCTGTCGCACCAGACCATCTCGCCCAGCCTGACCACGCTGGTGCGCTGGCAGAACCACCGCTACGTGCTGAACCAGGGCCTGGCGTTCTTCCACAACGACTTCGCCGGCCGCGTCGCCAACCGCGTGCTGCAGACCGGCTATTCGCTGCGCGATTCCGCGGTGCAATCGGTGGACGCGCTGTGGCACGTGATCCTGTACGCCGCCAGCGCGCTCTATCTGTTCGCCGAGGCCGACTGGCGCCTGGTGATCCCGCTGGTGCTGTGGATCGTCATCTACTGCTGCATGCTGGCGTACTTCGTGCCGCGCATGCAGGCGCGCGCCGTCATCGCCTCGGAAGCGCGCTCCAAGCTGATGGGCCGCATCGTCGACGGCTACACCAACATCTCCACGCTCAAGCTGTTCGCCCACGCCCGCCGCGAGGAGGACTACGCGCGCCAGGCCATGACCGAGCAGACCGAAAAACAGCGCCTGTCGACCCGCGTCATCACCGCCATGGACGTGTCCATCAACACGCTCAACGGCGTGCTGATCGCCAGCACCGCCGGCCTGGCGCTGTGGCTGTGGAGCATCGGCGGCATCAGCCTGGGCGCCATCACGCTGGCCCTGGGCCTGGTGATCCGCATCAACAACATGTCCGCCTGGATCATGTGGGAAGTCAACGGCATCTCCGAAAACGTCGGCATGGTGCAGGACGGCCTGGCCACCATCGCGCAGCCACGCCAGGTGCTGGACCGCCCCGACGCCGTGCCCCTGCGCATCACGCAAGGCGAGGTGCGGTTCGAGGACATGTCGTTCCACTACGGCAGCGGCCGCCAGATCATCCCGCACCTGGACCTGACGGTGCATGCGGGCGAGAAGATCGGCCTGATCGGCCCGTCCGGCGCCGGCAAGTCGACCCTGGTCAACGTGCTGCTGCGCCTGTATGACGTGGAAGGCGGCCGCATCCTGATCGACGGCCAGGATATCGCCGGGGTCACCCAGGAAAGCCTGCGCTCGCAGATCGGCGTGGTCACCCAGGACACCTCGCTGCTGCACCGCTCGATCCGCGACAACCTGCTGTACGGCCGGCCCGACGCCACCGAGGCGCAGGTGCGCGACGCCATCGAGCGCGCCCGCGCCGCCGAATTCATCGACGCCCTGGTCGACGGCGACGGCCGCCGCGGCCTGGACGCCCACGTCGGCGAGCGCGGCGTCAAGCTGTCGGGCGGCCAGCGCCAGCGCATCGCCATCGCCCGCGTGCTGCTCAAGGACGCGCCCATCCTGATCCTGGACGAGGCCACGTCGGCGCTCGACTCCGAGGTCGAGGCCGCGATCCAGGAGAGCCTGGAGGCGCTGATGCAGGGCAAGACCGTCATCGCCATCGCGCACCGCCTGTCCACCATCGCCCGCATGGACCGGCTGGTGGTGCTGGACGGCGGCCGCATCGTCGAATCCGGCAGCCACGCCAGCCTGATCGCCCAGGGCGGGCTGTACGCGCGGTTGTGGAGCCACCAGACCGGCGGTTTCGTCGGGCTGGATTGAGCGGGCCGGCAGGCGTCGCGCTCGCGCCACACGGGAAGACCCTGTACGTACATGCTGTACGTACAGGTGTACACTGGCGGCTTTCAACCCCCTGACAGACGCACACATGAACGTCTGCGCCGCGAGAAAATCCCCCTGGAGACTCCGATAGTGACGACCGAAACCACCCGTTCGCCTTTCTTTGGCACGATGCAGAAAATCCCCGGCGGCCTGATGCTGGTACCGCTGATCCTGGGTTCGCTGATCGGCACCTTCGCGCCCGACGCGCTGGCCATCGGCGGCTTCACCACCGCCCTGTTCAAGAACAGCGCCCTGCCGCTGATCGCCCTGCTGATCTTCGCCACCGGCACCCAGGTCAACACCCGCACCGGCGGCCCGATCCTGGCCACCGCCGGCACCATCCTGCTGATGAAGACGCTGGTGCCCGCCACCCTCATCATCATCCTCGGCGCCTATGTCGGCCTGGACGGCGTGCTGGGCATCTCCATCCTGGCGATGCTGGCGGCCTTCGACAACAGCAATGGCGGCCTGTGGCTGGCGTACACCGGCCAGTACGGCGATGCGCGCGACCGCGGCGCCTACGTCGCCAGCGCCATCAACGACGGCCCCTTCTTCAGCCTGCTGTTCCTGGGCGCCTCGGGCCTGGCCGACATTCCCATGATCGCCCTGGTCGCCGCGCTGGTGCCGTTCCTGCTGGGCGTGGTGGTCGGCAACCTCGATCCCAAGTGGCGCGACGTGCTCAAGCCCGTGCCCAACATCGTCATCCCGTTCTTCGCCTTCGCCCTGGGCACCGGCATCAACCTGGGCGCGGTCGTCAGCGGCGGCGTCAGCGGCCTGATCCTGGGCCTGATCATCAGCCCCATCACCGGCGGCCTGGTCTACCTGGGCTATCGCCTGATCCTGCGCCGTGGCGGCAAGAGCGGCCTGGGCTTCGCGGCCGGCACCACCGCCGGCAACGCCATCGCCACGCCCGCCGTGGTCGCGGCCGCCGATCCCAACTTCCAGCAATACGTGGCCACGGCCACCGCGCAAGTGGCCGCATGTGTGCTGATCAGCTCGATCCTGGCGCCGGTGCTGGCCTCGTATTTCCTCAAGCGCGCCGGCGAACTCAAGCCGGTGGACGCCAGCGACGAAACGCCCGCCGGCGGCTATCGCGAGGCCCGCGGGGAGGCCCTGTGACGCCCGCCATCGCCATCGTCGCCGACGACCTGACCGGCTCCGGCGACACCGCCGTGCAGTTCGTGCGGGCCGGCTGGACCACCCGCCTGTCGATCGACGGCGCGCACGAGGCGCTGGCCGCGCCGGCCGCCGACGACGTCGACGTGCTGGCGGTCACCACCCACAGCCGCGCCCTGCCGGCCAGTGAAGCCGGCGCGGTGATCCGGCGCAACGTCCAGCGGCTGCGCGCCGCCGGCGTCGCGCGGCTGTACAAGAAAGTGGACTCGACGCTGCGCGGCGCCTTCAAGGCCGAGATCGACGCGGCGCGCGAGGCCTGGGGCGACGACGCCATCGCGGTGGTGTGCCCGGCCTTTCCCGCCACCGGCCGCACCGTGGAAGACGGCGTGCTGATGGTGAGCGGCCTGCCGGTCACGGCCACCTCGGCCGCCACCGACCCGGTCACGCCCGTGACCGAAAGCCACATCCCGACCCTGCTGGGCTGCGCCCACGTCGCGGCCCTTCCCGGCGAAACGCCCGAGTCGCTGGCCGCGCGCATCGCGCAGGCCGGCGCCACCGTGGTGGTGGACGCCCGCGACGACGCCGACCTGGAACGACTGGCGCGCGCCATCGGCCTGCTGGGCCGGCGCGCCCTGCCGGTGGGCGCGGGCGGCCTGGCGGTGCCGCT
>NZ_CADIJR010000029.1 GCF_902859645.1 Achromobacter insuavis
GCCGCGGCGCCGGCCGATGCCGAGCCCGCCGCCGCCTCGGCCGGCAATGCGGTCGATCCCGGCGAGGCCGGCGAACCGGTGGCGCAACTGGCGCCGCCCGCCGTGCCGCACACCGAGCCGCCCTGGTACGTGCAATGCATCCTGGCGCTCAGCGCCTGGCTGTCGACGCTGCTGTTGCTGGCGTTCGTGGCCTTCTCCGGCATGATCAATTCAGAGGAAGGCGCGCTGGTGGCCGGCCTGGTGCTGTGCGCCGCCGGCGTGGCCGTGCTGCGCAGCGACACCGGCCCGTTCTGGCGCCAGTGCGGCACCGCCATGGCGTTTGCCGGCCAGATCCTCATCATCTACGGCATGTCCGAGTCGACCTCGTTCGCCAGCGCCTGCCTGTTCGTGTTGCTGATGGCCACGGCGGTCTACGCGCTGGGGCCCGACGTGATCCTGCGCTTCCTGAGCGGGGGGCTGATCGCGATGGCCGGCGCCGGCCTGATCTGGCGCGTCCTGGCGCCCGAGCTGCTGCGCGACGACATACTCGACGCCCTGCTGTACTTCGACATGGCCCGCGCCGCCTTCGTCTGGCTGCCGATCGCGGTGACCGGCGCCTGGGCCACGGCGGTGATCCTGACCCTGGGCCAGCGCCTGGGCGGCAAGCGCGGCCACGCGCTGCAGCCGCTGGCCTGGGCCTTCCTGCTGTCGGTGCAGGGCATGGTCTGGCTGGCCAGCGGCCTGTCGATCATGCAGCTGCCGGCCATGTGGCAGCTGAACCCGCAGACCGCGCTGCTGGTGGGCGCGGGGGCGGTGCTGCCGGCCGCCTCGGCGCTGGCGGTGCTGTGGCCGCGGCGCCGCGTGCTGACCGCCGGCGTGCTGTGGGGCGTGCCCATCGCCCTGCTGCTGCTGGCGCTGTTCTGGCTGCCCAGCCCCGGTGTCGGCTTCGCGCTGGCCTGGCTGCTGCTGGGCTTCGGCCTGAACCAGCCGCGGGTGGCGCTGTTCGGCGTCTTCAGCCTGCTGATCTACCTGGGCGTCTATTACTACCAGCTGGACGTGCCATTGCTGGAAAAGGCCCTGTGGCTGGGCGGCGGCGCCGTGCTGCTGTTCGTGCTGCGCGGGCTGGTGTGGCTGGTGCCGCGCCTGATGCGCACCCAGGCGCCGTCGCGCCGCGCGCCCCTGCCGCCGATCTCGCCGGCCCTGCGCTGGCGCACCCTGGCGATCCTGGGGGGCCTGGTGCTGGTCCTGGGCGTGGCCAACGGTGGCATCTGGCAGCGCGAGAAGCTGCTGGCCAACGGCAAGGTGGTGATCCTGGAACTGGCGCCGGTCGACCCGCGCTCGCTGATGCAGGGCGATTACATGGCGCTCAACTTCGCCGCCGGGCGCGAGGTCACCCGCATGCGGCTGGGCGGCGAACGCCAGGACGCCGACGACTCGATCATGGGCTACGAGCCCGACGGCTACGTGCTGCTGACGGCCGACGCGCGCGGCGTGTCGCAGCCGGTGCGCATCCAGTCCGATGCCCGTCCGCACGCCGACAACGAGGTGCCGCTGCGCTACCGCGTCCGCGACAACGGTGTGCGCATCGTCACCAACGCCTATTTCTTCCCCGAAGGCCAGGCCAGCCGCTATGAAGTCGCCAAGTTTGGCGAGTTGCGCGTGGCCGAGAACGGCGAGGCCCTGCTGGTGCGGATGCTGGGCGAGGATCTGCAGCCGCTGTGATGGCGCGGGCGGGCCGCCGGCGGCGGCCGTCCCGACAAGCTCGGATCGGGACGGGCGGCGCCGGGTGATCGCGCCAGCCTTGGGGCCGCTTCAGGCCAGCGGAAAGCGCGCCGCCCAGCGCGCCGTCGCCTCGCGCAGGAATGCGCCGGGGTCGGCGGCGGGCAGCGGCGCGAAGCCCAGGGCGCGCCAGGCGCCCTGCAGCGACGCCAGGGGCGCCGCCGTGTCGATGGCCGGGGCGCCGTTCTGCTTGGACAGTTTCAGGCCGTTGGCGGGGTCCAGGATCAGCGGCACGTGCAGGTAGCGCACCGGCGGCAGGTCCAGCAGCCGGCCCAGTACGCGCTGGCGCGCGGTCGAGCTGAGCAGGTCGGCGCCGCGCACCACGTCGGTCACGCCCTGCGCGCCATCGTCCACCACCACCGCCAATTGATAGGCCCACAGGCCGTCGGCGCGCTTGACCGCGATGTCGCCCACTGCCTGCGCCACGTCCTGTTCCTGCGGTCCCAGCCAGCGGTCCTCGAAGCGTTCCACGCCTGCCGGCATGATCACGCGCCAGGCGCGCGCCTCGCGGCCGGGCGGCAGGCCGTGGCGGCAGGTGCCGGGGTACGGGCGTTCGCCATCGGCGCCCGGCGCCGTCTGGCCGCGCAGCGCCGAGTCGGCGATCTCGCGGCGGGTGCAGCCGCAGCCATAGACCAGGCCGCGCGCGGCCAGGGCGTCGAAGGCCGCCTGGTAGACGTCGCCGCGGCGCGATTGCCACAGGATCTCGCCGTCCCAGTGCAGGCCCAGCGATTCGAGCTGGCCCATGATGTGTTCGGCTGCGCCGGGCACGGTGCGCGGCGTGTCCACGTCCTCGATGCGCAGCAGCCAGCGGCCGTCGTTGGCGCGCGCATCCAGCCAGCTGGCCAGCGCGGCCACGAGCGAACCCGCGTGCAGCGGGCCGCTGGGGCTGGGGGCGAAGCGGCCGGTGTAGGTCACGGGATGGCGCGGCAAAACAATGGGGTTACGGCGAAGCGGCGCCGCGCGCCTGACGCGCGCGGGTCGTGGGGAAACGGACGTCGGCCGGAGCCGGCGCCGTCAGTGCAGCAAGCGCACGCCGTCTTCGTCCAGCAGCTCTTCCAGGACCAGATTGTCGATCTCGGCTTCCTGGCTCCAGAGAACCATGAGGGCGATGATCTTGATCTTGGAGAGCGGCACGGGCGATTCCGGCGAAGCCAGGCCCCGGTCGATGACGATCTCGCGCAAGGGCGCGGGCAGCACGCCGGCCGATTCCAGGAAGGCGATGAAGCCGATGGATTCGGAACCCAGTTGCTGGTATTCGTTATCGGTGTAGATCCGGGTGCCGCTGGTGGGCGCCTGGGCGAGGTCGACACAGCGTTCGGTGGTTTCGGCCAGCCCGTAGAGCCAGCCTAACGCATCGTCGATGTCTTCGTGCTCGAACCCGGCGGCGGCCAGCCGTTTCGCCAGGACATCGGCGGCGGGACAGGCTTGCGGCGTGTAGTAATTCTCGTACAGGTAAACCAGGATATCGAACATATGGCGCAGTCTTGTGCCTGTTTGCACAGTCGGCCCGCATATCGGCAGACCAGCAAACATGAATTTTACTTTACGCTGATTTATTTGCCCGGGCAACCGCCGAAAAGGCCGGGGGCGGCGGGGCGTAGTGGCCTTGCGACAGTCATGAAAACCGCGCGGAAAGGCTGACAGAATAAGGGGTTGCGCGATCTGCCAGGGGCGGACTTCCAGGGTCCGCCCCTCTTTAATACCCCTACGAATCAGGCGGTTTTCGGCGCCGTTTCCAGCTTCAGCTGCGCCAGCTGGCGGATGAACACCGGGATGCAGATGGCCAGCCCGATCAGCCCGCTGGCCAGGCCCGGCAGGATGGTCAGCAGCGCGCCCAGCGTACACAGCCAGCGTTCCCAGCTCTTCATCCCCACCAGCATGTAGCGCGAGAACGCCGCCGACAGCAGCACCAGCCCCACCATGCAGCCGAACAGGGTCACGAAGAAGTCGTACCAGGTGAAGCCCTGCACCGAGATCAGCAGCGACGGCGAGAACACGAACACGAACGGCACGATCAGCTTGGTGATGCCCAGCCGGAACGCGGTGTTGCCGGTCTTGAACGGATCGCTGCCCGCCATGCCCGCCGCCGCGTAGGCCGCCAGCGCCACCGGCGGCGTGATGTCGGCCAGGATGCCGAAATAGAACACGAAGAAGTGCACCGCGATCGGCTGCACCCCCAGCTGCACCAGCGTTGGCGCGGCCACCGCCACCATGATCAGGTAGTTGGCGGTGGTCGGCACGCCGCAGCCCATCAGGATGCACACGATGCCCGTCATGATGAGCGCGGCGATCAGCGTCAGCGACTGCATGTTGGCGATGCTGTCCGGAATCACCGCGGCCGCGCCGGCGGCCAGCGCCTGCGAGGCCGCGATCACGATGTACGAGATCTTGAAGCCCACGCCCGTCAGCGTCACCACGCCGATCACGATGCCCACCGTGCCCGCCGCCGCGCCCACCGCCAGCGCGTACTTGGCGCCGGTCTCGAAGGCCTCGTACAGATCGCGCCAGCGCAGCCGCTGGAACGGATTGAGCAGGCCGACGATGATGCAGCCGGTGATGCCGGCGAACGCCGCCAGGTACGGGGTGCGGCCGCTGGCCAGCACGCCGATCAGCAGGAACAGCGGGATCAGCGTCGGCCAGCGCATCTTGAACGACTGCTTCAGCTTCGGCATCTCGGCCTCGGTCAGCCCGCGCAGGCCCTCGCGCTTGGCCTCGAAGTGCACCTGCATGAACATGCCGAAGAAATACAGGAAGGCCGGGAAGATGCCGGCGATCGCGATTTGCTGGTACGGAATGCCCAGGAACTCGATCATCAGGAACGCCGCCGCGCCCATGATCGGCGGCGTGATCTGGCCGCCGGTGCTGCTGGCCGCCTCCACCCCCGCCGCGAAATGGCGCGGATAGCCGATGCGGATCATCGCCGGAATGGTCAGCGAGCCGACCGTGACGGCGTTGGCCACCGACGACCCCGACAGCATGCCGAACATGGCCGAGCCGAACACCGACACCTTGGCCGGCCCGCCGGCGTAGCGCCCGGCGACCGTCGAGGCCACGTCCAGGAACAGCTGGCCCAGGCCGATGCGCGTGGCCAGCACGCCGAACAGCACGAAGTGGAACACGTAGGTCGCCACCACCCCCACCGCCACGCCGTAGACGCCCTGGCTGGTCAGGTACATGTGGTTGACGATCTGCGGCAAGGTGTTGCCCGCGTGCTTGAGCAGCCCGGGGAAATACGGCCCGAACATCGCATAGGCCATGAACACCAGCGCGATGATGGGCAGCGGCCAGCCCATGGCGCGGCGCGTCGCCTCCAGCAGCCCGATCAGCAGGATCGAGCCCATGAAGACGTCCATCGGCATCGGATTGCCGACGCGGAACGCCAGGTCCTCGAAGATGTAGGGGATGTACAGCACCGACAGCGCCAGCGCGATGGCGATGATCCAGTCGTACAGCGGCACGCCGCCCGGCGCATACCAGGTGGACTTCGGCTCGCGCTGATAGTGCGACTTGGAAAAGCCGAACACCAGGAAGATCAGGCTCAGCACGAACGCCAGGTGCACGCCGCGATGCGTGGCCTCGCGCAACAGGCCGAAGCCGGCGGTGTAGTAGTGGAACAGCGACAGCGCGACGAGCAGGCCGGACACGAGCCACGTGGCGGTCTTGTGCAGCGGGCGGAAGCGGATTTCGGAATCGTACTTTTCCGCCAGCTGCTGGGTCTTCTGGTGGTCAATTTCCATGGCCAGGAATCTCGGCAAGAACACGGCGGGCAGGGCCGGACGGCCCTGCCCCTGCCACGCGACGGCGCGCGCGGATGCGTGCGGACCGACGCCGGCGCGGCAGGCCGACGTCAACGGGTCCGCGGCGGCGGGCCTACTTCAGCAGGCCGACTTCCTTGTAGAACTTCTCGGCGCCCGGATGGAACGGAATGCCCGCGCCCTTGACCGCGTTTTCCTTGGTGATGAGCTTGCCCTTGGCATGGCCCGCGTCCAGCGTCTTGCGGGTGGCGTCGCTGTACAGCGCCTTGGTCACCTCATACACCGTCTGCTCGGGGATCTTGGCGGATGTCACCATCTGCGCGTTGACCGAGATGGTCTTGACCTCGGGCAGGTTCTGGTAGGTGTTGGCGGCGATCACGTCGGGCGTGAAGAACTCCTGCTTGGCGCGCAGCGCGTCGATCTCCGGGCCGACCAGCGGCACCAGCTCGATATTGCCGGTGGAGGCCAGCTCGGCGATGGCGCCGGCGGGGGCGCCGCCCACGAAGAAGAACGCGTCCAGCCCGCCGTCCTTGAGCTTGTCGCCGGCCTGATTGGGCTTGAGGTATTCGGCCTTGATGTCCTTGTCGGTCATGCCGTAGGCGCCCAGGATCAGGCGCACGTCGACCAGCGTGCCCGAGCCCGGCTCGTCCATCGACACGCGCTTGCCCTTCAGGTCGGCCACGCCCTTGATGCCGGCGCCCTTGCGCGTCACCAGGTGGATGCTTTCCGGATACAGCGTGGCAATCAGCCGCAGGTCCTGCGCCTTGGGCTTGCCTTCGAACGTGCCAGTGCCGCTGTAGGCCCAGAACGCCACGTCCGATTGCGTGAAACCGGCCTCGAACGAACCGCCCATGATGCCGTTGATGTTGGCGACCGAGCCATTGGAGGCGACCGCGGTGGCGATCAGCTTGCCGGGCTGCGACACGGCGTTGCCGATGATGCCGCCGACGGGGTAGTAGGTGCCGGCGGTGCCGCCGGTGCCGATGCGGAAGAACTGCTGCGCCTGCGCCGTACCGGCCGCGGCCGCCAGGGACAACGCCATTGCCAGGGTGGTGATCCAGCTTCTCGTTTTCATGCGGGCTTCTCCAGGGAATAGATAAGGGGCATGCTTTGACGCTGCTGGGCCGTTTCGCGGCCTCGGCTCCCGCTCGGTATCGGATCGGCCCGTTGTGCGGGCGCATGGCGCGGGGCTTTATTTGTGGTGAAATTCTGGCATGGCCGCACCCCCGCGCCAATGCTTGCAGGGCTATGGTTTACCAGGGGGTCGCCGCTTTCCTCGCAGTGCAGACAACGGAGTCTCCAGATGTCCCAGGAAGTCATACGCGGCATTGCGCTGCCCCCGCCCGCGCAGGCCGGCGATCCCCTGGCCAGCGTCGACACGCCCAGCCTGGTGCTGGACCTGGCCGCGTTCGAGGCCAACCTGCGCACCATGCAGGCCTGGGCCGACCGCCACGAGGTCGCGCTGCGGCCCCACGCCAAGGCCCACAAATGTCCCGAGATCGCTCGCCGCCAGCTGGCGCTGGGCGCGCGCGGCATCTGTTGCCAGAAGGTCAGCGAGGCCGTGCCCTTCGTGGCCGCCGGCATCACCGACATCCACATCAGCAACGAAGTGGTCGGCCCGGCCAAGCTGCGCCTCTTGGGCCAGCTGGCGCGCGCCGCCAAGCTCAGCGTCTGCGTCGACAACGCCGCCAACCTGGTGCAGATCTCGCAGGCCATGGCCGCGGCCGGCGCCGAGATCGACGTGCTGGTGGAAGTGGACGTGGGCCAGGGCCGCTGCGGCGTGTCCGACGACGCCACCGTGCTGGCGCTGGCGCAGCAGGCGCGCGCGCTGCCGGGCGTGAACTTCGTCGGCCTGCAGGCCTATCACGGCTCGGTGCAGCATTTCCGCACCCGCGAGGAACGCGCCGCCGTCTGCCGCCAGGCCGCGCGCATCGCCGCGTCGTATCAATTGCTGCTGCGTGAAAGCGGCATCGCCTGCGACATCATCACCGGCGGCGGCACCGGCAGCGTCGAGTTCGATGCCGCCAGCGGCGTCTACACCGAACTGCAGGCCGGTTCCTACGCCTTCATGGACGGCGACTACGGCGCCAACGAATGGGACGGCCCGCTGGCGTTCCAGAACAGCCTGTTCGTGCTGTCCACCGTGATGAGCACGCCGGCGCCCGATCGCGTCATCCTCGACGCCGGCCTGAAGTCCACCACCGCTGAATGCGGCCCGCCCGCGATCCACGGCGCCCAGGGCCTGCAATACGCCGCCATCAACGACGAGCACGGCGTGGTGCGCGTGGCGGCTGGCGCGCCGGTGCCCGCGCTGGGCGACACGCTACTGCTGGTGCCCTCGCACGTCGACCCGACCTTCAACCTGCATGACGGGCTGGTGGTCTACCGCGACGGCATCGTGCGGGACATCTGGGAGATCTCGGCGCGCGGCTTCTCGCGCTGAAACCGGTCATGCCGAGCGCGATGGAACCGTTGTCCTTCGACTGGAAGACGCCGCTGCCGGAACTGCTGGACGGGTTGCGGCAGGCGTATGCGGCGCGCTACCCGGTCCTGGCCTCCGCTCGGTTGGATGCGCTGCGCGCCGCGTTGCGCGATGACCGCGCCGACGACTTTCTGCCGCTGTTGGGCCAGGAACTGGAGGCGCTGGGACTGGCGCTGATCGGGCAGGACGAAGACGACGACGCCATCCACCTGCTGATTGTGCCGCGGGCCGATGCCGGCGACGCGCTGGCGCGGCTGGCCGCGCAAGGCAGGCAGGCTGTGCGGCATCGGCAGGATGGCGCGGCGCAGGATGCCCCGGCCACGCTGCCCCGCCCCGCTTCCGGTCCGCTGGCCCAACCCGGCGACTACCTGGACATGGCGCAGTGCGTGCCGCTGGCGCCGGGCTGGGCTGGCGTGGCCAATCGTGACACGGCGGCGCCGGAACTGGTGGACCTGCATGATTGGCCGGCCTTGCGCGAGGTCGGCGGCAAGTTCCAGCCGCATCGCGGCCTGCTGGCGTCGGCCGTCGCCGCCAACGGCGTCCATGCCTGGATTGAACAGGGCCCCGACGGCATCGCCAGCACGCCCTATGCACACCTGCTGCGCGCGCCCCGGGTCGAGGCCGCGCCGCTCGACCGCCCCGGCCTCGCGCTGCCACCGCGCGCGGCGCAGGCGCAGCGCCGCACGCCCGAATTCAGCCTGGGCTTCGCGGGCGACGACCTGCTGCTGGTGGATCGCGGCATGGCGTTCGTGTACCGGGGCTTTGCCACGCTGGACGAA
This sequence comes from Achromobacter insuavis, assembly GCF_902859645.1. GTDB lineage: Bacteria > Pseudomonadota > Gammaproteobacteria > Burkholderiales > Burkholderiaceae_B > Achromobacter > Achromobacter insuavis. Next base: position 8,775 of record NZ_CADIJR010000029.1, read on the forward strand.
GCGGCCGCCATCGAGCCGGCGCTGCTGTACACCGCGCCGCCGCAACGCCGCCCCGTCAGCGACCGCTCTGCGGTGATCCAGACGCCCGATGGCCGCGCCTGCGTGCTGTGCCGTGGCCAGCTGCTGCGGTGGCGCGATGGCCAGTTGCATCCCCTGGCATTGGGCCCTGCCGACTCGGCATCGGGGGATCTCTCGCATCCCGTCGCCTGCGGCAACGGCGCCATCGCCTGGCTCGAAGACGATGCGCTTTGCCACGCGGACCTGGACGCCCTTGCCGTCAGCCGCCATGCGCCCCAACAGATGCCCGCCGGCGGCATGATCCTGCAGTCTCTGCCGCAAGGCTGGCTGCTGCTGGGCCACTGGCACGCGCCGCATCGCAGCCTGGACCTGGGCCAGCTGTGGCATCCCGATTCCGGGCAGGTCCTGCGCATCCGCCATGGCGCGCTCGACCTGGACAGCGGCATCCAGCGCGCGTGGATTTTGCCGGATGGCGAGGTGGTGGTGGGCGGACAGCTGCGTCATGTGCGCCTGGGTCGTTTCGACGCATTGTTGGGCCGGCTGTCAGCCGCTTGACCCTCGGCGGCCGGGCCATGGCCGCCGCCAGGATCCACGCGCCCTATCCGGCCAGATCCGTCATCCCCAGGAACTGCCGCAGCTCCGGCGTCGCCGGCGCCGTGAACAGTTCCTCCGGCGGCCCGATCTCGTGCACGCGGCCCTGGTGCATGAAGACCACGCGGTCGCATACCTCGCGCGCAAAGCGCATCTCGTGCGTCACCATCAGCAGCGTCATGCCGTCGGCGGCCAGCTCGCGCACCACCGCCAGCACCTCGTTGACCAGCTCCGGGTCCAGCGCCGACGTGATCTCGTCGCACAACAGCGCCAGCGGCTGCATCGCCAACGCGCGCGCGATCGCCACGCGCTGCTGCTGGCCGCCCGACAATTCCTCGGGCCAGGCGTCGAACTTGTGCTCCAGCCCCACCCGCGTCAGCATCGCCCGCGCCAGGTCGGCGGCCTGGTCCTGCGGCATGCGCTTGGCCACCATCGGCGACAGCATCACGTTGCGCCCCACCGTCAGGTGCGGGAACAGGTTGAACTGCTGGAAGATCATGCCCACCTTCAGCCGCAGCGCGCGCAGCCGCAGCTCGTCGTCGCCCAGCTGCGCGTCCGCCACCATGATGGCGCCGCTGTCGATCTGCTCCAGCCCGTTCACGCAGCGCAGCAGCGTGCTCTTGCCGGAACCGCTTTTGCCGATGATGGCGATCACCTCGCCGGGCTCGACGCGCAACGTCACCCCTTTCAGGACTTCGTTGTCGCCGAACTTCTTGCGGACGTCTTCAAGGGCGATGAGGGGCATGCAACATCCTTTCCAGCCGGAGGCTGAGGCGCGACAGGGGCCAGCACAGCGCGAAATAGATCAGCGCGGCGCAGGCATAGACGGTGAAGGGGCTGAAGGTGGCGTTGGTGATCACCGTGCTGGCCTTGGACAGCTCGGTAAAGCCGATGATGGAGGTCAGCGCCGTGCTCTTGACGATCTGCACCGCGAAGCCGACGGTCGGCGCCACCGCGATGCGCAGCGCCTGCGGCAGCACCACGTAGCGCATCTGCTGCACATAGCCCAGCGCCAGGCTGGCCGAGGCTTCCCACTGGCCCTTCGGAATCGCTTCCACGCAGCCGCGCCAGATCTCGGCCAGGAACGCGCCCGACCACAGCGTCAGCGCCGCGCCCGCGGCCAGCCACGGCGGCACTTCCACGCCGATCAGCGACAGCCCGAAGAACGCCAGGAACAGCTGCATCAGCAGCGGCGTGCCCTGGAACAGTTCGATATACGCCCAGCTGACCCGCCGCATCAGCGCCACGCGCGAGGTCCGCATCATCAGCGCCAGCATGCCCATGAGCGCGCCGCCGGCAAACGCCACCAGCGACAGCACGACGGTCCAGCGCGCCGCCAGCAGCAGGTTGCGGACAATGTCCCAGGTGGTGAACTCGATCATCGCGCCGCCTTGCGGAACAACCGCCTGCCCGTCATGCGCAGCAACTGGCGCAACCCCACCGCCAGCACCAGATAGATGCCGGTGGTCACGAAATACACCTCGAACGCGCGGAAATTGCGCGACTGGATGAAGTTGGCCGCGAACGTCAGGTCCTCGGCCGCGATCTGCGAGCACACCGCCGACCCCAGCATCACGATCACGATCTGCGACGACAAGGCCGGCCAGATGCGCGCCAGCGCGGGTTTGAGCACGACATGGCGGAACACCTGCCAGCGCGTCATCGCCAGGCTGGCGCCGGCCTCGTACTGGCCCTTGGGCGTGGCGTCGATGCCGGCGCGGATGATCTCGGCGCTGTAGGCGCCCAGGTTCAGCGCCATCGCCAGGCAGGCCGCCTGCATCTCGCTGAACTGCACGCCCAGCGACGGCAGCCCGAAGAACACGAAGAACAACTGGATCAGGAACGGCGTGTTGCGCACCGCCTCCACATAGGCGGTGACCGGCGCGCGCAGCCAGCGCGGGCCCTGCGTGCGCGCCCAGGCGCAGCCGATGCCCAGCGCCACGCCCGCCACCGCGCCAAACGCGATCAGTTCGACCGTCACGCCGATGCCCTTGATGAGCACCGGCGTGTAATCGAACACGGAAGCGAAGTCGAATTGATAAGCCATGAAAAGCGCTCCGGCGCGTGCGCGCCCGCCCTACAGGTCCTTGGGCAGGCCGGCGCCCAGCCACTTCTGCGAGATCGCCGCCAGCGAGCCGTCGCGTTTGGCGTTGGCCAGGATCTCGTTGACCTTGGCGCGCAGCTTCGGCTCGTCCTTGTTCAGGCCGATGTAGCAGGGCGAATCCTTGATCAGGAACTTGGTCTCCGGCTTCTTCGGCGGGTTGCGCGCCAGGATCGCCGCGGCCACCACGTTGCCAGTCGCGATCAGCGGCACCTGGCCCGACAGGAAGGCGGTGATGGTGCCGTTGTTGTCCTCATAGCGCTTGAGCGTGGCCGTGGGCGGGGCGATCTTGCTCAGTTCGATGTCCTCGACCGCGCCGCGCGTCACGCCGATGGTCTTGCCCGCCAGGTCGGCGGCCGACGCCACCTTCAGGTCGGCCGGGCCGAACACGCCGTTGAAGAACGGCGCATACGCGTCGGAGAAATCGATCGCCTTCTCGCGCTCCGGATTCTTGCCCAGGCTGGAGATCACCAGATCCACCTTGCGGGTCTGCAGGTACGGCACGCGGTTGGCGCTGGTCACCGGCACCAGCTCCAGCTTCACGCCCAGCTGCTTGGCGATCAGCGCGGCGGTGTCGATGTCGTAGCCCAGCGGCTTCATGTCGGCGCCGACCGAGCCGAACGGCGGGAAGTCCTGCGGCACCGCGACCTTGAGGGTGCCGCGCTTGACGATGTCGTCCAGGGTGTCGGCATGCGTGAGCGGCGCGGCCAGCAGGGCGGCGGCGGTGCAGAGGGACAGCAACAGGGTTCTACGGTTCATGAGGAACTCTCCAGGGCGCGCCGCCCCGGGAGCGGGGTCGAGCGCTGCACACCAATTCGGTATACAAAACTGGAAAAGCAAGTTCTGTGCCATTCGGCCGTCCCTTGGACGGATGCCGCCAGGGCGGCGCCGAATGCACCGGCATGGTGCGGCATGCGCCGCTACGGCGCACGCGTGGCACTGGAATGGGAGTGGCGGACGGCACCCGAAGCGGATTCAATAAACCAACCATAATGGTTGGAAAAATACCGAATTGGTTTAATATGGCCGCATCCATCACCCGGACGGCCCTGCCCGCCGCCCGGACTTCCAGGAACCCGTGTTGCCCCGCTTCCGCCCGACATCGTCCCGGCCGCACCGTCCCTTCTCGGACCGTCGCCTCGGAACCCTGAGAATGGCCGCCGCCCTCGCCCTGCTCGCCGGCATCGCCGCCTGGCTGTGCCTGACCGAGCCGCCGCCGCGCATCGTGCCCTTCGTCGGCATCATGTCGGCCCTGCCGCGCGCGGCGCTCTGAAGCGGCATCAGGCAAAATGCGCCGAACCGGAAGAATCCACCATGCCCAAACCCACCAAATCCGAAATAGACGCCGAGATCCTCGACCGCGCCGCGGCCCTGTTCGCCAAGCACGGTTTTGCGCACACCTCGTTGCAGCAGATCGCCGACGCCGTCAATTACTCGAAGGCGGGCTTGCTGCACCACTATCCCAGCAAGCAGGCGATCTACGAGGCTGCCCTCAAGACCGGCTCCGACCACATGCAGTCCCTGCTGGATAGCGTCGCCGACATCCCCGTCGGCATCGAGCGCGATCGCGCCGTGGTCGAAGCCTCCGTCGACTTCACCTACGACTGGCCCGGCCTGTCCGCGCTGGCCAACCGCCTGGCGGACCAGGGCGCCGACGTCGACCCGGAACTGATCAAGACCGGCCTCACCCTGTACGCCGCGCTCGGCATCGACATGGCTGACCTGGAACTGGAGCGCGTGGTGCGCGTCACCACCGCCTTCTGCGGCCTCGGCATCGCGGCGCTGACCGCCGCGCGCATGGACATGAAGCGCGAATGGCGCGGCCACATCGTCGCGTCCGCCATGGACGCGCTGGGCCATGCAAGCAAAAGCGCCCGCAAGGGGCGCTGAAAGAAGCGCGGCGGGCCTCTCGCCCGCCGCCTTGCCGTCTACTTACTTATAGAGGGCTCAGTCCACCTGCGCGCCGGACTGCTTGACCGCCTTGCCCCACTTCTCCACCTCGCCGGCGATGAACGTGCCGGTGGCCTCGGGCGTCAACGGCATCGGCTCCGCGCCGCGGTCTCGGAAGAACTTCTGCATCTCCGGCGTGCCCAGCACGTGGGCGATCTGCTGGCTCAGGTAGTTGGTGACAGCCGGCGGCGTATCACGCGGCGCCAGCACCGAGGCCCAGCCGATCGCCTCGAAACCCGGATAGCCGCTCTCGGCCACCGTCGGCACGTCCGGCAGTTGCGGCAGGCGCTTGGCCGTCGTCACCGCCAGCGCCACCGCCTTCTTGCTCTGCACGTGCGGCAGCCCCGCCGTCACCGAATCCACCATCAGCGGCACCTGGTGCCCCAGGAAATCCGCCTGTGCCGGGCCGCTGCCCTTGTACGGAATATGGCGGATGTCGATATTGGCCGCCGCCTTGAACATCTCGGCCGACAGATGCTGCGTGCCGCCGATGCCGGCGCTGGCATACGCCAGCTCGCCCGGATTGGCGCGCGCCTGCTTGACCAGCTGCTGCAGCGACGTAATGCCCGAAGCCGGCGTCGCCAGGAACATCAGCGGCACCGAGAACACCCCCGATACCGGCGCGAAATCCTTGGTCAGGCTGTAGTTGATGGTCTTGTACAGCGTCTGGTTCACCGCCGCGGCAGAACCCGCGATCACCAGCGTGTAACCGTCCGGCGTCGCGCGCGCGGCCTGCTCCATGCCGATATTGCTGCCGGCGCCGGCGCGGTTCTCCACCACGATCGGCTGCTTGACCGCCGTGCCCAGCTTTTCGGCCAGCGCGCGGGCGAAGATATCGGTGGCCTGCCCCGGCGGGAACGGCACGATCAGGCGGATGGGACGGTCGGGATACTCGGCATGCGCGGCCGTCGCGGCCGCCGCCAGCACCAGGCCGGCGGCAAGACTGGAAAGAATTCGTGTCATGATCGGTCAGTAAAAAGCGACAAAGAGCGGCGTCCGGCGCCGGCCCTGTTGCATAAAATAGAGAGCCCCGCGCAAGCGGCCCTTTTGGGGCGGCCGTGGGGCGGATCGGCTGGGGGTGCGTCACGATAGCATTCCCCCGCCGGTGCTAAATTCGGCATTTAGCGTTTCCCTTTCTTTTTCAACCCCTGTTCTCTCCTTTCAGCAGGAACCGCCATGGAATTCAGCCAGTACAACGTCAACGCCCTCATGGAGATCACCTCCCGTCCGGACCTCGTGTTCGTGCGCGGCCAGGGGTCCTGGCTGGAGGATCACGCGGGCAAGCGATACCTGGACTTCGTCCAGGGCTGGGCCGTCAACACCCTGGGCCACAGCGCCCCGGAAATGCAGAAAGCCCTGCTGGACCAGTCCAAGCTGCTGATGAACCCGTCGCCGGCGTTCTACAACCTGCCCTCCATCGAACTGGCCACCCGCCTGACCGGCGCCTCGGTCTTCGACCGCGTCTTCTTCGCCAACAGCGGCGGCGAAGCCAACGAAGGCGCCATCAAGCTGGCGCGCAAATGGGGCCAGGTCAACAAGAAAGGCGCCTACAAGATCATCACCATGAACCACGGCTTCCACGGCCGCACCCTGGCCACGATGTCCGCGTCCGGCAAGCCGGGCTGGGACAAGATGTTCGCGCCGCAGGTGGAAGGTTTCCCGAAGGCCGAGATCAATGATCTGGAATCGGTGCGCAAGCTGATCGACGACCAGACGGTTGCGATCATGCTGGAACCGGTGCAGGGCGAAGCCGGCGTCATCCCGGCGACGAAGGAATTCATGCAGGGCCTGCGCAAGCTGGCGGATGAGCACAAGCTGCTGTTCATTGTGGATGAAGTGCAGACGGGGATGGGCCGTACCGGTACCCTGTTCGCCTATCAGCAATCCGACGTGGTGCCGGACATCATGACGCTGGCCAAGGGGATTGGTGGTGGGGTGCCGTTGGCTGCTTTGTTGGCCCGTCAGGAAGTCTGCGTGTTCTCGCATGGGGACCAGGGTGGTACGTATAACGGGAATCCGTTGATGGCGGCTGTGGGTGTGGCGGTGTTTGATGCGCTGGCTGCGCCTGGCTTTATGGAGTCGGTCAATGCGCGTGCGAAGCAACTGTCCGAAGGGTTGTTGGCTCTGTCGGCCAAGTACGGCATGAAGGGTGAGCGTGGGATGGGTCTGCTGCGTGCGCTGATCATGGATCGGGATGATGGCCCCGCCATCGTCGAAGCCGCGCGCAACCTGGCGCCGAATGGTCTGCTGCTGAATGCGCCGCGGGGGAATTTGCTGCGGTTTATGCCGGCGTTGAATGTGACGGCTGAGGAAATCGATACGATGTTGACGCAGTTGGATGGGTTGATTGGGCAGGTGCGTAAGGCTTGAGTATTGTTTTTTCGTAGGTGAAACAAGGGCTGCTTCTGCGGCCCTTGTTTTTTTCATATGACTATTTACTTGGCATTGAAATCGATTCAAGGCCGTTTTCGGCCATGAGCCGACCGTCTGGCCTGCCAAAGCACAACTAGTCAGATTCCACTTTACTTTTGTTCTCCTGCAACTCGCGCCACTTTGAAAAACTTCGCGGCGGCACCTCGGATAACTTCTCGATCACAAAAAGATTGATCGCGTCCAAAAGACCGTACATCCTCATCGCGAATTTAATTATCATTCGCGCGAATAGCAAAGCCAATGCGATCAAGCTCGCCAGCAAAATGGGTCTGTCGAGGCCGTATGCTATCGCGACAAATGCAGCAAGTCCTACCCAGAGCGCGAAAAATACTACGTCAGCCACACCTGCAAAAATTTGCACCAACAGATAGGCGAGAAACTTCCCATCTTCCGCTTTTGGACCGATTGCGTCTCGAACCTCCCGTCCCACCAGGTATTCCCTGCCCGCAAACCATAAGAGCGTCATGGTCCATTCCTCTCGGGAAGCCACGAAACGTTTAGCGAGCCTCTTAACCACATAGAGCACGCCGGCACCCACAATGCTGCCAAGAGCTCCAATAGTCAGAACACCCCACACTGACTTCAGCAGCCAGTCGCTCACAATCTGGAAGTCAAACACCAACCATCCTACCTTTTCGTCATTTTTTTCTATCTTGGAATATTAATCCCATTAAAAATTTAAAACACTATTCCTCGCACTTTCAAGTAGGCATTTAGTAAATCCGCACTGAAATCAGATCGTTTGACTTCCGCATGCCTAGCGTTCTTCGGCTTGGTCCTTGGGACGATCCACCATAGACCATCCGCCTCTTCCGAGATTTCCGCAGCTTCCATTCCGACCAGCTCAGCACCACGGGCGCACGTCCACAGATATAAGGGAGGATGTCATCGATATCCCGCGATGGGTTGGGTAGCCACGCAATCAATTCCTCGTTTCGACATCCAAGGCCCTGTTCCCCGTACCCTCATCCCGCCCCGTCGGAAGGCAGGGAGCCAAATGGCTGCTGCAATGCGACTGCTTCGACCCTTAGTGGTCGCTCGAGCTTCCCGGAAGCGGACGCTTAGGAGCACGGATCAAATGACTTGAGCGATCGGGCCATCGTAAGCGGCGGCCGTGATGTTGGTCGCGCCGCGCTATTAGACGCCCGCCCGTAACTACGCCGGTACGTGAAATACGACCACGGTCAGCAAGAACTCCCGGTTCAAATCGCCGGGCTGATGGAAGATGTAGCGGAACCCACTCTCATGCTTCCAAGGAAGGGTCCGCTTGTAGTTCGGGTGCTTCTCGGCGATCTCTTCAATGCCGTTTAGCACCGTGGACGTGTCTGTCCCTCGATTGAAAACGAGGATCGCAGTTTTGGTGTCGCGCCAGGCCGTATAGCCGAGCAACTGATCGATGGTCTCGCCAAACTTCTTCGGTCCCTTCCAGAATTTGCATTCGGCGATAAACACGTTGCGGCCGTTCTCGCGGAGAAGGATGTCGGTCTTTCCATTGAGGTTGAACGTTTCCCCCGTTGCGCGTCCCTCAAACTGACCATTCAATTGAAACAAGAACTGATCACGCAGGTGCTCCTCGTTCTGCTTGGCGAAGGCGCTTGGGGAGCGTTCCATCAGTGCGGCCATGTTTTGCACGACGGTAAGGGCATGTTCATAATGCTCCATCGCCCAGGTCGGCTCGGGCTCGAATGGAGTCGAAGTGGCCGGCGGTAGAGTCGGCGCGGCTTTTCGCCGAACCGACGGGACGGCGTAGGTTTTCGGAGCGTCCGCTCTGACTTTGACTGGTATCCCTAAAGATGCCAGGCGGTTCTGGTTCACGAGGAGGCGATTGCGACGATTTTCGATGGACTGTTCCGCTTGACGAGTAAGTTCACTGTTGAAACCGTCGACCAGCACCCGCCCCCAATTTAGGTGCTCACTGATCGAATTGAGTTGTTGATCAATGTCCTGACGGATATCAGGCGCACTGTCATCTGCGAACTCAAAGGCAAGTACGAGTTCTTGGCCCCGCACGACTGCTCGGGGGGGATTGAGGGTGAATTTGTTCGAACGGCAGTAAAAAAGCTCGCTATCGCCCTCGAAAGGAACGGCAACTTCGATGCGCTGCCCAGGCCTGTAGACCGGGCGGCTACGATCGTCGATCCAACGACGAGGATCGTGCCGCACATCGATCTGAGTCTCCTGCTCTGCTGCGTGCCATTGGTCCCGATGAAGCTGAATTGGCTCGAGGCAGTACTTCTGAGCAAAGTAGTTAGTAAGGTCGGCCGGCGCCGTATTGAGTAAGCGGTTGGGATCCAGCTTCTCAATCTCGTCGCGCATGGCCGAGAGCTGGTGCTGGATGACGGCGTTCAGATCGTGCGTCGAAAAGAGGTAGCCCTTGCTCTTGTCGATGTGGTTAATCATTCGAAACGACTCCGCTTATGGGTTTCTCGCCATTCTACCGGGCTGCTCGATATGCTTCCAACAATAAGGGCCCGCCGAGATCCTGGCGCTTGCCTGGGGTGCTTCAGCCCGGAAAGACGGTAATCGTCGGTCCGTCCCAATCAAATCGCAGGGTTTCAAAAAATCCGAATGACAACGTCTGCTTCGGAATTCGGTCTCCAAATTTCTGATCGTCGCCGGAATACGCTCAAGAAATTCGAATGATACTGTGTTGCCACTGGGCGCTCAAGATTGAGCGACCGCTTTCATCTACCGCGACTGGCTACTACTGGCCGGAGGCGGCCTTTGGTTGATGTCCGGTTGCGGCCAGAAGCCGCCGGTCGCGGTCGACCGCTAACTGATCGTACACTCAGGTCTTAACAAGGAGGAGAAACAACGGTGGCCTACGTCAACCCGTCAACCCAAAGTATCAAGACCTGCTTCCAAAGCCGCTACTCGCTGCCGTATTTCCAACGGGAGTACAAGTGGGAACCTCAGCACTTCGCAGAACTGATCAACGACGTGCAGGAGGCTTTTCTCCTTTCATTTGATCCCAAGCATGGTCGAACGGAGGTCGCTTCGTACGCACCATACTTCCTCGGTTCGATAATCACTTCTGTCGAAGCTGGCGGAAAGAAACCTCTCATTGACGGGCAGCAGCGCCTGACCTCGACTTTCCTGCTGCTCGCGGTCCTAGAGCGAATGCGTCGAGACAAGGCGGTTGCCGCCGCTCTCGATCTATCTACGCTTTTGGGAAGTGTCAGCTTCGGTGTCATGGACTACTCGATCGAGTTTTCCGCCTCCCGTAAGGCCGTCTTCGATGCGTACTTGGACAAGACGCGAACGCTCGATCAAGCAATCGAAGTCGCGGAAGACGTAACAGGACTCGACGAGGGTGATGAGCGCCTGCTCGAGGCCTTGAGAAACACTGAGGGCCTGCTTGATTCGTCGGTGAAGAATAATATCGCCTACTTCATCGACTACGTTGTCGAACGGGTACTTCTGATCGACATCTCCGTGGCATCTGAAGCTGAGGCGCACCGAGTATTCGTGACGATGAATGATCGAGGCCTGAGGCTTGGCCCGATCGATTTGCTAAAAGGACAGATTCTGTCCAAGATTCCCACGTCGGCAGAGAGTCAGGCCTCTCACGCGAGCTGGGTTGAGTCAATCAATCAGCTACGCTCACTCGGCGCTGAAGAAGACTCATTGTTCTTCCGGACATTGTTTAGAGCCAAGTGGGCCGACACGATTAGAGGGAAATCAAAGGGCGATCCGCCCGGAGATTTTGACAATATCGGCGACGCATACCACCGATGGTTCGAAGATAATGCAGGAAAGCTTGGCATCGCGAATAGCGACGACTACTTAAGATTTGCGAAGGTAGATATTCCGAAGTACGTCGAGATTTACACCTTCATTAAGCAGGCGGAGGCCTCACCGATAGCCGGCTACGAAGTCTTGTACTACAACGCAGTTCGCAAGTTTTCATTCCAGTCCATGACCCTGATGGCCGTGACGTCAGTAAGCGATGTCACGGCGGACTGGAAGGCCAAAATTCTTCTGGTCGCTCGGCTGGCAGACGTATTGCTCACGAGCCGAACCATCGAAGGCAAAGAGAACAACTATGAAAACCTGCGGGACATCTCGTTCAACCTCGCTAAGGCCGTACGCGGCAAGATAGAGGCGGACCTCCTGACCTACGTCAAGGCGGAGTGGCCGAAGTATTTCGCCCATCTTGCTCAATTTGCGAAGCTCTCCTACACGAGTGCCGACAAGTCTGATCTGCTCTTCCTCCTTGCCCGGATTGCCGCGTATCTTGAGGACGAACTGGGGATGAAGTCGAAGACAGGCTTCGTGATGTTCTGGAGGCGTGATCGCAATCAGAAGACCTTCGACATAGAGCACCTGTTCAAGTCCACTTACGACGCAACGGTGCTCCCTGCAACGCATGGCTTCGTAGACGCAAAGGATTATTCAGAGCAACGAAACCTGCTGGGAGCCCTGATCCTCTTGCCCCGCTCAAGGAATCGATCGCTTCAAGACAAGTCGTACAAGGAGAAGCTGGCGATCTATGCGACTGAAAACGTCCTGGCACAGACTCTCACCCCTGCTTTCTACGGAAACAATCCTGACGTAGCGAAGTTCATTGCCGCGAGGCCTGGGGTCGGACTGGCGTCAGTTGCAGATTTTGAGAAGGGCAGCATCGCGGCCCGTGGGGCCACTTACACGGCTCTCGCTGAACTGATCTGGGCAGCTCCCTGAAGGCCATTGGCAGATTCGCTAGCTTCGAGGCAACGCTGTCCGCTTTGAGGATTCGGATTCGTGAATTCGAACGTCGCAGATGGGTCGAAAGCAGACCTCACTTAGTGTCTGTGCCAGTGGCAAAATTGCCTCGTTTTGCAGATAAGGCACCGACCATCGCCTTATACTCTCTACACTACCGTCACCAACGGTAGCCCCGGTTTGGAAGCCGGCAATGTCTTTGGCGGACCGCCGCCGCTTGGCGGCTTTTTCACGTCCGTACGCCTCTGCACGTCCCTATGGGCGGGCCCTGGCGAGGGTGCGTTCGCGCACGCCGGTTTCCAAAGACGCCGGTCTTCCAACCTTGCCTTGCGCCCGCCCACCCCATTTGGAAGTGGGGAGCGGGCTTCATCAGTCTTTGGAGCCTGCCATGCAATCCCACCCCCTCACCCAAAACCCCTGGCTGGTCGACACCGACCCCGAGCACGGCCCGGTCCCCCTTTCCCACCTCTACAACATCGAACGCGCCCGCTACGCCATCCAGACCATCGCGCGCCTGGTCGGCAACAGCGCCTCGGAACCCGCCGCCACCGGCAGCCAGCCGCTGGACGCATGGACGGTGGCCGCGTTGATGGGTGGCGTGGAGGGCCTGTGCGATCACCTCGGCACCCTGACCGAAGCCATGCGGGAATCGGCCCGCGCCTACGCTGATGACGCCGCGTTCGACGCCGCCACGCACAACGCGCCGCGCTCGATCCAGTAACCTGAAAAAGACCAACGGCCTGCCGCGCAACGCGTCAGGCCCGTTCCAGGCCACCAAGCGTCAGGCCGCCCCATCCCCAAGCATCAAGTCACCCTCACGCCGCCCGCCGGAACGCCCTTCGATACCCCATCGGGCTCGTCCCCACGATCCCCGTGAAATGCTCCCGCAGCGACACCGCTGACCCGAACCCCACCTCCATCGCCACCCGCTCCACCGGCAGGTCCGTCGTCTCCAGCATCCCGCGCGCACGATTCACCCTCGCCTGGATCACCCATTGCAGCGGACTCACCCCCAGCAGTTCCTGAAACCGCCGGTTCAGGGTGCGCACGCTGACCGCGGCCTGGGCGGCCAGCGCGGCGACGGTCAGGTTCTCGGCCAGTCGGTGTTCGATCCAGTGCAGCAGCGGCGTCAGGTCGGTGTGCGAGGCCGGCGTGGGCCGGACGATGAATTGCGCCTGGCCGCCGGCGCGCTCCAGCGGCACGACGGCGAGGCGGGCGCTGTTGGCGGCGACGGCGGCGCCGTGGTCGCGCTTGATCATGTGCAGGCACAGGTCCATGCCGGCGGCGGCGCCGGCGGAGGTCAGGACCTGGCCGTTGTCGACGAACAGGACGTTGGGGTTGACGTCGATGGCGGGGTAGCGGCGCGCGAGCAGGCCGGCGGCTTTCCAGTGGGTGGTGGCCTTGAGGCCGTCGAGGATGCCGCTGGCGGCCAGGACGAAGGCGCCGGTGCAGATGGAGGCGATGCGGGCGCCCTGGGCGTGGGCGTGGCGGACCAGGTCGAGGATGTCGTCCGGGACACTGTCGGCCGGGTCGGCCAGGCCGGGGATGACGAGGGTGTCGGCGCCGCGCGCGGCGTCCAGGTGGTGGCGGATGTGCAGGTCGTAGGCGTGGGTGCGGACGCGGGGTTTGCTGGCGTGGACCTGCACCGCGTAGGGGCGGCGGCCGTCGAGGGTTTCGGCGAGCTGGAAGATCTCGCAGGGGATGGACAGGTCGCCCGCGACAAGGCCGTCGAAGGCGAGCACGGCGACGCGGTGCGGGGTGGGCGGGGGCATGGGGCTGGGGCCTCGGGACGGGTCGGGCGGACGGCGGCGCACGGTTGGCGGATTTCTTTCGAAGATTGGCATTTTGGCCAATGGCTGGCGATTGCGCCAGCCCGGACAATGCCGCTCATCCTGTTGCGAGACGCTGCCATGCCCCTGAAAGACTCCGATGCTTCGACCCCTGCTCTCTTCAAGTGGGCGGCCATGCTGGAAGGCGTGACGCTGCTGGCGCTGCTGGGCGTCGCGGTGCCGTTGAAGCATCTGGCCGGGATGCCGCAAGGGGTGTCGTGGGTGGGGCCGGTGCATGGGGTGGCGTTCATGGTCTATATCGCGCTGGCGTGCAATGTGGCGTCGGCGCAGGGCTGGCCGCGTCAGCGGCTGGTGTGGACGTTGGTGGCGACGCTGGTGCCGTTTGGCGGCTTCGTGATCGCGCGTTCGCTGCGCCGCGCGCGGGAGGCGTGAGCGATGGCGTATCTGCTGATCAAGTCGCTGCACCTGGCGCTGGTGCTGTTCTGGGTGGCGGGGATGGTGGTGCAGGCGTTCGTGCTGGCGGCGGCCGACAAGCTGCCGGGGCCGGCCTTGCCGCAGGAGCTGGCGCGCCTGCGGCTGCTGCGCAAGTGGGAACGGCTGCTGACCACGCCGGCGATGGTGGGCGCGTTGGCCAGCGGCGTGTATCTGGCGACGAGCGCGGGCTGGTTTGGCAGCGGGTGGCTGTCGGTGAAGCTGGCGTTGGTGCTGTTGCTGGCGGCGGTGCACGGGATGCAGGCGGGACGGCTGCGGCGGCTGGCGGAGGCGGCGGGTGACGTCACCGAGGCGGGCCGTGCGCGGCTGACGCCGGTGGTGCTGGCCGCGCCGGTCCTGATCATTCTGCTGGTGGTGATGAAGCCGTTCTGAGGGCGACATGTCGCTTGATGGCCTCGATGGCGTCGATATGGTGGCTTGTCGCTTCAGGCGCCGAAGGTGTTGGCCTGGCCTCGCAGTCCCGGAGGAGCCCAAGCTTCACCCCTATAATGTGAACAATTCCCATTCACATGCCCTGCCCTCATGCCAGCCAAGCCCAGCGCCAGCCCCGACGCCGGTATCGCGACGCTCTACCGTGACCATCACGCCTGGCTGCATGGCTGGCTGCGCCTGAAACTGGGCGATGCGCACCGCGCAGCCGATCTGGCGCAGGACACCTTCGTGCGCCTGCTGTCGGCCAATCCGTCCGGCACGCCGCACCCGTCCGACGCGCAAAGCCCGTCCGACACCCCGCACGCGTCCAACGCCTCCCACCCTCCCGACACCGCCTTGCGCGAGCCGCGCGCCTATCTGCGCACCATCGCCAACCGGCTGCTGGTCGACCACTGGCGCCGGCTCGACATCGAGCGCAGCTATCTGGCGGTGTTGCAGACCTATCCGCAACAGCACTGGCCCTCTGAAGAATCGCGGCTGCTGATCCTGGAATCGCTGGAGCAGGTGGCGCAGATGCTGGGGCGTCTCAAGCCCGAGGTGCGCGATGTGTTCCTGCTGGCGCAGATGGACGGCTACACCTGCCCGCAGATCGCGCGGCAGGTGGGCAAGTCGGTGGCGACGGTGGAACGTTATCTGGCGCAGGCGCTGGGCCATTGCTATCGGCTGGTCTATGAGTCTTGATCGCACGCCCGCGGCGCAGGCCGATTCCGGCCCGGCGACGGACGGCGCGGCGGAACCGGCCGTGCTGGACGCGGCGATCCAGTGGCGCATTAAGCTGCAATACAACACGGCCGATGCTGGCGCGTGGCAGGCGTTCGAGGCCTGGCTGCATGCGCGGCCGGCGCACGCGGTGGTGTGGGAACGCCTGCAGGCGCTGGGCGCCCGGTTGCAACGGCCGGCGGCGGGGATGCCGCCGCAAGCGGCCGCGCGCATCCTGCGGCAGACGGGCGCGGCACAGGCGCGGCGTTCGCGCCGCAAGGTGCTGGCGTCGTTTGGCGCGCTGGCGGCGGGCGGGTGGATGGCGTGGCGGCTGGGCGATGCGCCCCTGGTGCAGCAGATGCTGGCCGACGTGTCCACCGCGCGCGGCGAGCGGCGCGAGGTCCGCCTGCAGGATGGCGGCACGCTGGTGCTCAACAGCGATAGCGCCGTCGATATCGACTATGGCGGCGCGGTGCGTCGCATCCGGTTGCTGGCCGGTGAAATCTATCTGATCTCGGGACACGAGCCGCAGGCGCGGCCGCTGTTCGTGGAGACGCGTGATGGCCGCGCGCAGGCGCTGGGCACGCGCTACCGGGTGCGGCAGTGGGACGACTACAGCGAGGTCGCGGTGGATGAAGGCGCGGTGGCGCTGGCGCCGCGCGAGGGCGATACCTCGACCACGCTGCATCCGGGCCAGTCCGCGCGCATGACGCCGCGCGGCGTCGAGCCGATCGCGCCCGAGGCCGCTCGCATGATGGACGGCGGCGCCTGGGTCGAGGGCGCGCTGTCGGTGCGCGACATGCCGCTGGACGCCTTCCTGCGCGAGCTGGCGCGCTATCACGGGCCGATCGAGTGCGACCCTACTGTGGCGCGCTTGAAGGTGTCGGGCGTGTTCCAGCTGGACGACACGCGCAAGGTGCTGGCGCTGCTACGCCAGATCCTGCCGGTGGAGCCGCAGGCCGGGCGCCTGTGGTGGGGCGGCCGGGTGACGCGGGTGCGGGCGCGCGGCTGAGCGCCGTTACAAAGAATTTGAGGGGATTGGGCAAGACGCTCGTCATACCGGGTGCAGCAGTGCGCACTGCCCCGTATCGACCGACCCTCAATGGAGTATCTCTCGTGAAGACCCACCGCCTCCGGGCCGCGGCGACGCCGCCCGGTGACCGGGCTTGCTTGCGCGCCTGCCCTTCCCTTTCCCCTGTTGCGCTGCTGCCGTTGATGGTGGCCCTGGGCGCGTTGACGAGCGCGGCTCCGGCGCGCGCCCAGGCCGCGCCGCCCGCGACGCAGGCGGCGACCGCGTCGGCGCGCGTCTATGCCATCGCGCCCGGGCCTTTGAATGACGCGCTGTCGGCGTTCGCGCGGCAGGCGGGGATCTCGCTGGCGTATTCGTCCGCGCAGCTGGCGGGGGCGCGCAGCGCCGGGTTGAACGGCGCCTTCGACACGGCGGACGGCTTGCGCGCGCTGTTGGCGGGCACGGGCTATCGCGCGGTCAATGTCGATGGCGGCATCCGCATCGAGGCCGAGCCGCGCACCGGCGTCAGCACGTTGTCGCCGGTGCTGGTGAGCGGCACGTACCACGCCCATACCGAGGGCTCGCAGTCGTACGCGGCCAGCGCGGCGACCATCGGCAAGACGGAGCAGGCGCTCAAGGACATTCCGCAGTCGGTCACGGTGGTGACGCGCAAGCGCATCGACGACCAGAACCTGGCCACCATCAGCGAGGTGCTGGAGAACACCACCGGCGTGACCATCAGCGAAGTGGCGGACGGCGGGCGCAATTTCTATTCGCGCGGGTTCAAGATCAGCAATATCCAGTACGACGGCGTGCCGCTGTCGCGCAGCTTCTATGCGGTGGGCAACAGCTTCACCGGCAGCACCGCCTATCTGGACCGCGTCGAGGTGTTCCGCGGCGCGCAGGGGCTGTTCGAGGGCGCGGGCCAGCCGGGCGGCTCGGTCAACCTGGTGCGCAAGCGCCCGACCGCCGAGACGCAGGTGCTGATGGAAGCGCGCGCCGGGTCGTGGGACCACTACGGCGGCATGCTGGACGCGGGCGGCGCGCTCAACGCCGACGGCAGCCTGCGCGGCCGCGCGGTGCTGGACTACGACACCAAGGGTTCGTTCATCGACGTGGTCAAGGAGCGCGACACCAACCTGTACGCCGCGCTCGACTACGACCTGACGCCGCGCACTACGCTGGGCGCGGGCGTGCTGGTGTCGCGGCTGCGTTCCACGCCCTTCTTCGGCGGCCTGCCGCGCTACAGCGACGGCAGCTCGCTGGGCCTGAAGCGGTCGACCTTCCTGGGGGCGGACTGGAACAAGTGGGATCGCGACGAGACGCAGCTGTTCGCCGACCTGACGCACCGCTTCAACGACGACTGGCGCCTGAAGATCGCCGCCACCTACGTCAAGGAAGAGAGCCTGACCACGGCGCTGGACGCGACGGGCGCGGTGGACCCGGTGACGCGGATGGGGCCGATGCGCAACGCCTGGAACTACGACAAGTCGGCGCGGCACATCGGCTTTGACGCCAACGTGAACGGGCGCTTCACCACCTTCGGCATGCAGCAGGATCTGGTGGTGGGCGTGAGCCTGTCGCGGCTCAAGTCCACCGACCGCATCGAGTACGCCTCCAACTACCTGCCGCTGGACGTGTTCCGCCCGGCTGCGCGCGTGCCCAGGCCGGACAGCTTCCCGGATTCGCAGCGCACCTCGCGCTATGAGCCGCACGTGCAGAAAGGCGTCTACGCGCAGTTGCGCAGCAGCCTGACGGATGACCTGACGCTGGTGTCGGGCGGCCGCTTCAGCTGGTTCGAGAGCCGCTACAGCACGCAGGCGGCCACCTGGAGCGACGTCAGCACCAGCAAGGCCAGCGCCGAGTTCACGCCGTTCCTGGGGCTGGTGTACGCGCTGACGCCGAACTGGTCGGTCTACACCAGCTACGCCGACATCTTCGAGCCGCAGACCGCCACCACGCTGGACGGCAGCATCCTCAAACCCATCGTCGGCGCCAACTACGAGGCCGGCATCAAGGGCGAGCTGATGGACGGCAAACTCAATACCTCGTTCGCCGTCTACCGCATCGACCAGAAGAACCGCGCGGTGCAGGACTACGAGGCCGGCCCGGTGTGCAACGGCGGCTATTGCTCGCGCGCCGCCGGCAAGGTGCGCAGCCAGGGCTTCGAGGCCGAGCTGAGCGGCGAGGTGATGACCGGCCTGCAACTGGCGGCCGGCTACACCTTCAACAGCAACAAGTACCTGAGCGACCCCGACCGCGAAGGCCAGACCTTCAGCGAGGAAACCCCGCGCCACCTGCTGCGCGTCTGGAGCGAATACCGGCTGCCGGACGAGTGGAACCGCCTGAGCCTGGGCGCCGGCGTGAACTGGCAGAGCGCGCTGACCAACAGCATCTCGAAGGTGCGGCGGCCGTCGTACAGCGTGTGGAATGCGCGGGTGGCGTACGACCTGACCTCGCACTGGACGGCGGCGCTGAACGTGAACAACCTGTTCGACAAGGTGTATTACGAGTACCCGGGGTACGTGGAGAACCGCAACAACTATGGCGCGCCGCGCAGCGTGTTGTTGACGTTGCGGGGGCGGTTCTAGCGCGTTGCCTGGGGCACAGCGTTTAGTCGATGTCTGACGCGACGGGTTGAGTGAACGGCGAGCCGATCGCGCGGGTCGGCTCGCTGTTGATACGCAGCGGGGCCTTGCGTCGATGCAATGTCGACTTTCTTTTCTGTTGGTCGGATATCAGCTGCTGCGTATCCGCTTGAGAAGGCAACCTCGCCAAAATGGCTCTCCTGGCTATTGCCGGCATTCCATACTCCAGCTCCGCCGATTCGTCTTGATCGCGCTGGCACCTTTGTGCGTCTTTGCTCTGTTGATTTTTATACGCAACTTGCGTACATTTTAATGAAAGCCCTTTTTGTCGAATTACCCGCGTTTTCCCGTCATCGCACGGATTATCTCGACGACGATGGCTTTCATGCCCTGCAGCAAGCCATGATGCAACGCCCGGAGGCTGGGGATGTCATCGAAGGCACAGGTGGATTGCGCAAATTGCGGTTTGGCGATCCGCGGCGTGGTAAGGGTAAACGTGGCGGCCTGCGAGTCATCTACTACTGGTGGGATGGCCGATCTCAGTTCTGGCTGTTCACGCTGTATGACAAGGACGAAATGAACGACCTGACCGCTAGGGACAGGAAATTGCTCAAAAGCATGTTGGAAGCGGAACGCGAGGCGCGGCGATGAAAAAGCGGAATTTGTATGCGGAAATAGCCGAGGGCCTCGATGCGCTTGCCGATGAGCGAGCGGGCAAGCGAACCTTGCGCACGCACAAAGTAGAACGCAATCCCGCACCGGAGGTGACCGCGGAAGAGCTGCTGGCTCTGCGCGAGCGCTTGCACCTGTCGCGGCAGGTATTCGCGCACTATCTGCGCACCAACCCTCGCACGTTGGAAAACTGGGAGCAAGGCCGCGCCAAGCCGAATGCGCAGGCGGCCTTGCTGATTCGTCTGGTCGAGAGATTCCCCGATACCGTGGAACGACTGGCAGTCGTGTAAGCGCAAGGCGCGTCTTGCAGCCACAAGGCAGCGTCATTCGCTTCGTCCGAAACCCACGCCCAGCACACGCATGGACGACATGAAGCCCGTCAAAATGGGCTTCAGTCGATCCCCAGACGCGATACGCGTGCGTTGCCATGAATGCCCTGTTTGTCGAGCTGCCCGAATTCTCTCGCCACCGCGAGGAATTTCTGGCCGACGACGAATTTCGCGCGCTGCAATGCCTGATGTTGAAACTGCCCGAGGCCGGCGTCGTCATCGAAGGCACCGGCGGGCTGCGCAAGCTGCGTTACGTTGATCCGCAGCGCAGCCGGGGCAAGCGCAGCGGCTTGCGAGTCATCTATTACTGGTGCGACGCCGAGCGGCAATTCTGGCTGTTCCGGTTGTATTGCAAGCAGGATGTGAACGACAGCAATTCCGCCATCCGCAAGATGTTCGCCAAGTTGCTGGCGCAGGCGCTGGCGGCGCCGGGAGGCGCGCCAACGGCCATCACGCGCAGGGAGCCGAAGGTGCCGACGCATTACCGGGCGCCGAAGCATTCGATGAAGGCCAGGGCTGAATAAGCCGCCGTTGTTGCAGGTTCGAAACCGCCTTTTGCAGATTGGCGGCATCGGGGCACGTGGTCTCGATGCTGCTAAAGCAACGAGACGATGTGATCGATTCAGGCCAGCCAGTTTTCCACGGCGAGTCCGGGGATACGCTCGAATTCCCGGGTATTACCCGTCACCAGCGTCAGCCCGAGCGTGCAGGCGTGTGCGCCTATCCACAGATCGTTTGCACCAATCGGCTCGCCAGCGGCTTCCAGTTCAGCGCGCAGGCTGCCGTACTTGATGTCGACGGGCACATCCAGGGGCAGTACAGGGAGCGCGCTCAGCAGGCTTTCGACTTTCGCTTGCAGCTTCGCGGACCCCTTCTTGGCGCAGCCGTAGCGCAGTTCCGCCGCGACGACGATACTGGTGAATATCCTCTTTGGGCCTACCCGCTCGATGTGGCGGGCCGCCGGGCCGTTGGGATCACGCAGCAGCGCACTGATGATGTTGGTGTCCAGCAGATAACCGCTCACAGGACGTCCTCCGGCTTGAGCGGCGCGTCGGCGATGTCCGGAAATTGGTCTTCCGGCCCAAGCGGTTCGTCTTGTCGCCATTGGACCAACAATTCCACGATGTCGCGCGGCCCGATTACCGGTTCGATGATGAGCTTCGTGCCCTCACGATGGATCAGCACACGATCACCTGGCAATTCGAACTCTGCCGGAATGCGCACCGCCTGGCTGCGGTTGTTGCGAAAGAGCTTGGCTTCGCGGGGTTTGGCGGGGGAGGTCGGAATCGTCATGGCTTCTTCCTTTTGGCATATGCCAAATTGTATATGCCATGGACGAGGAAGAAAAACCGGTTCAATAAAAGAGGACTGGCTTGGCATGGTGGTCGTCTATCGCCGGCCACAAACGCTGCAACCGACTTTTGCAGTCGATTGAAGGTAACACCAGGGCTTCTCATCCCACACAGCCGCCGGTCTGATTTGCCCGGGTCTTCGTCAAACCCCCTGCACAAACGCCAGCGTATATCCGTTGCCATCCACCAGCCCGAACTCATGGGAGCCATACGCCATGCGTTGCAATGGCCACGCGATGGGCGTCTTGTCCTTGATCTGCCGATAGAACGCTTCGACATCGGGAAGCGAGAAATACAGGGTGCCGCTGAATCCCGGCGCCCGCTGCCACAGGTCGAGCGTGGTGAAGATCAGCCGGCCGCCGTGTTTCTCGACCGTGAGCGTGCCTTCGGCGGAGTCGGTGACGGTGAAGCCCAGCACAGACCCGTAAAAGTCGCGGGTCGCGGCGAGATCGGTGGTGTGCAACAAGGCGGAAAGAGGCATGGCGATGTCCTGCGCGATGGGGGGGCCACACGATTCCTTCATGGATCGCCCGGCCGTGGTTTTATCCTTCAGGCTCTTCGAGGGACCGGACCACGCGCGCGGGGTTGCCCGCCACCAGGGTGTTCGGCGGCACGTCCCTGGTGACGACGGACCCCGCCGCCACGACCGAATTCTCGCCGACGGTCACGCCGCCGATGACGGTGGCGCCGGCGGCAATCCAGACGTTTCTTTCGATCGCGATGGGTCTGGCGGTGACGAAATCGCGCCGTTGCGATGGCGCGAGCGGGTGGCCGGAGGTGATGAGGCTCACGTTCGGCCCGATCATCACATCGTCGGCGATGGACAGGCCGCCCAGGTCGTAAAAGGTGCAGTTCTGGTTGATGAAGACATTGCGTCCGAGCCGGATGTCGGGGCCGCCGGTGGTGTAGAACGGCGGGATCAGCAGGACGCTGTCATCGACGGGCTGGCCGATCAATTCGCTGAGCAGGGCGCGGACGGCATCGGCGTCGTTGAAGGTCAGGCGGTTCAACTCGGCGGTAAGCGCCATGGCCCGCTTGACGTTCGCGGTCATGGCGGCGGATGCGGGTGTGCGCCGGGGGATCACCAAGGTGCGATCGTCATTGTCCATGGTCATTGTCATGAGGCCGTTGCGTTATGAGGCCGCTGCGTCATGAGGCTCAATCCTCCAGGAATCCCAGGGTCCTGAGTTCGGCGATCGCGCCCAGCTCCTCGTCGCGCCGCTTCTTCGGCGCGCCCAGCGATGCGGTCAGCAGCATGGCCGGCTTGTCGGATTCGTCGAAGCCGCGCAGCACGCTGTCGGCGACGGGAAAGGCCTTGGCGAAGCCCGCGTCCAGCGCCGGTTGGCCACGATAGCGGCCGCGCTTGTCCAGGATCACCTGGGTCCGCGGATCGCGCCTGATCAGGTGCAGCGGCACGCCTTCGCAACGCAGTCCGAGCAGCTTGGCTTCGCTGATGTCCAGCGCCCAGTCGGTCTCGGCATAGAACGCGGCGCGGGCGGTCTCGAATTGCTGCAGCCGGTCCGCGTCCGTGCAGAACGCTTCGGGCGTCAGGTTGAGATTGAGCTTGCCGATCTTGCCCTTGAGCGTGACGCGGCGAAAGAACGAGGCCCACACCAGCAGGATGGGGTTGGTGGACAGGTCTTCGACCACCACGTCCTCGAACACGCACGGCTTGATCTCTGAATTCGTCACGCGGCATTGGGACAGCCGCAGGTGCTGTACACGCGACATGCGCCGCGGAGACTTGACCATCGACAGGCCGCAGTTGTCGAAGGCGCAGTCGCGCAGATGCAGGTCGTGGAAATGCGCATTGCCCTTGTCCAGGGCCATCCGGAATGCCTGGCCTTCGATTTTCTGCATGGGCGCGCGTCAGGTGCGGTTGGCGGTGGCCAGGCGCAAGGCCAGGGCCAGGAATACCGAGCCCAGGACGTACTGCGGCCAGCGCGACACGCGCTGCCGTCCGGCCCAGCGCCGGCTGAGCTGGTGCGCGGCCAGGATGACGGCGCCGTTGATGAAGAGGCCGATGACGTTGAGGATGGTGGCCAGCACCAGGATCTGCAGGGCCACCGAGCCGTCCTGCGGCCGCACGAACTGCGGGAACAGCGCCAGCACGAACAGCGCCATCTTGGGGTTGAGCAGGTTGGTCAGCAGGCCTTGCATGAAGACCTCGCGCACCGGCGAGCGGGCCCTGCCGGCGTCGGGCACGCTCTGCGCGGGCTTGCTGCGGAAGGTGCGCACGGCCAGGTACAGCAGGTAGAGCGCGCCGGCGAAGCGCACCGCGTCGTAGGCCATGGGCACCGCCACGAACAGCTGCGACAGGCCGAAGGCGGCCAGCAGCGCGTGGCAGTAGGTGCCGGCCTGGATGCCCGCCAGCGAGGCGAAGCCGGCGCCCTTGCCCTGGGCGGCGCTGCGCGAGGCGATCAGCAGCATGTCGGGGCCGGGCGTCATGGCCAGGGCGACGCAGGCGCCGCCGAAGAGGACAAGGGTGGCGGGGTCAAGCATGGAAGGTCCTTCGAGAATGGCGGGCCGGCGCGGCGTCGATTACTGGGCCGCCGGGGGCAGGCTGCAACCGGCGTAGAACGTCTGGCAGCTGCCGCCGGCGTCTTTGCCGCAGGTCTCCAGCGCGCGCATGCGGGCCAGTTCTTCGCTGGCGGCGAGGGCGGAGTTGATCACGACGCCGCTGCCCTTGGGCGACGGGCCATAGGCCACCGCCACGCACTGGTCGTGATAGGTGGTGTTGATGGCGCAGCGGGCGCCGCCCTTGGTGGCGCATTGGGCCAGCGCGTCTTTCTCTGCCTTGGCTTTGCTGGTCCGGTCGGCCGAAATGCCGATCGAGCCCGAGGGGGCGTCATACGCCACGGCGCCCCAGCGCTGGGCGTTGCCCGACGCGGGGGTGGACGCGTCGCCCGCGGCGGGCGCGATCTCCACGGGGATCGGCACGCATTGCTGGCCGGGCGTGCCGACGCTGGGCGCGTAGCCGTCCGGGCAGCCTTGTTCGGCTTGCGCCGCGCCGGCGGCCGAGAAGTTCAGGGCGATGACAAAGGAGGCAATGATCAGGGTACGCATGGGTCAACTCATTCGTTCGATAGACCGCCCAGCAGGGACAGGGCGGCGTCCAGCGACAGCACGGTCGTGCGGGACTCGAAAGCGGTCGCGAACAGGTGGTCGTGCACGACCGGGTCGGGGTCGTAGCAACAGTCCTTGACGGTCAGGAGACGGTAGTCGGCGTCGCTGGCGTGGGCGATGGACGACAGCATGACGCCGGTGGAGGCGACGCCCGCCATGATCAGGGTGTCGATGCCCTGGGCGGACAGGCGCGGCTGCAGGTCGGTGCCGAAGAACACGCTGGCGCGGTGGGCCAGGATGAGGGGCTCGTCGTCGCGCCGGCCGAGTTCGGGCGAGACGCGGTCATGCACGAAGCGGCCCAGCTGCCGGATGCCCTGCCCGTTCTTGTTGAGCGGGCTGACTTCCGGGTAGCCGGGACTGAAATGGATCTTGGCGAAGTAGACGCTCACACCGGCCTGGCGCGCGGCATCGCACAGTTGCCGCGCGTCGGCCAGCAGCCGGGGGGCGACCGACGGGAACAGGTCCATGATGTCGGTCTGGTAGTGCATGACCAACAGCGCGGTGCGCGCGGGGATGATGGCCGGGGGCTGGGAGGTCATGGTCCGTTCCGTGAAGACGTGCGTCATGACCTGTCAGTGTAGCGGCAGTCGCGGGGCCGCGGCGCGGGCCATGCCGGCCAGCGCCGCCCCGCGGGGTGGCTTACTTCTCGGCGTACTTTTTGCTGGCGGCGTCGTAGACGTAGCTGACGGCGTCGGCCGCGCCCAGCTGGCGGGTCTTGCCCGGGCCGGAGATTTCGCTGCCGCTGGGGGTGACGGTGATCCTGGGCATGTCGCCGCCGTTCTGCGCGGTGAAGGTCAGCTTGCCGGTCTTGGACACGCACGGCATGACGTCGCCGTCGGCGCAGGCGGCGCTGTTGTCGTCCCCGGTGATGAGGCTGCCGACGTAGGTCCAGACGTTGTCCTTGAGTTCGTCGCGCGGGCCGATGTTGAAGACGAACAGCGCGTAGCCCTCGAAGCTGGTGCCGTTGTCGAAGCCCTGCGTGGGCACGGCCAGCACCAGCTTGCCGGCCGGGGTGCGGTATTCGAGCGGCTTGCGGCGGGTGTCGATGGCCTCGGGCCGCTCGTAGGCGCCGAACATGCCGATGGTGTGCTCCATGCCGCGGAACTTCCAGGGGCGTTCGGCGCTGGAGCCGGTCAGGGTGAAGGTGGACTCGGCCAGGTTGACCTGGGTCTCCGGGCCGACTTCGTCTTCGCCGGGCTTGCCGTATTTCTCGCGGGTGTCCCAGGCGAAGCCGGTGAAGTACTGCGTGCCGCCCAGCTCGAAGGCATGGCCGAACCAGTAGGTGGCGACGCTGCCGTTGGCCACTTCGTAGGAATCGGCGCCCTTGCCGTCGATTTGATAAATGTAATAGAGCACGGTGGCCGCGTCGGGCGGCGTCACGGCGGCGGCGGCGCCCTGGACCGCATCCAGGCGCGGCGCGGTGGCGGCGGGCTCGGCGGCGATGGCGGCCGGGCCGGCGAGCGCGCCCAGCGTGGCGAGGCACAGGCTGGCCAGCGTGGCGCGCAGCAGCGGACGACGGGAGGATGGGCGGACGTTCAGACGCGTTTTCATATCGGACTTTTTCTCATCGGTCTTCGGTAGGCGCACCGTGGCGCATGATGCGGCGCCATCTTAGTGGGCGGCCGGGGTTGGCGTCGGACAGCAGTTTGCCAATTGTGTCCGACTGCAAGGCGAGCGGGGACGCGTCGCTGTCCTAGAATGGCGCTTTCGTCTCCGACACCCACCCCATGCCGGCAGAGCGCGACCGCCGGGAAAGGATGCGCCGATGGACTTCAAGCCGCTGCCCGCGGACCACGACGCCTTGCAGCGTTCGCTGGCCGACACCGACCTGCCTCGCGCCGTCATCGATCGCCTGCTGGCGCAAGCGCGCCCCGCGCTGCTGCTGGCAACCACCGCCGGCGACGAGGACGCCATCCCGTTGGGCGCCAGCAAGATCGGCGGGCGCCCCGACCTGCCGCCGGGCATGGCCTGGCCGACGCGGCCCGCCTATCCGGACGCGGGCGCGCGCGCCGCGGGGCATCGCCAGGAGGCCGACCGCCTGCTGGCGGATTCCAAAAAAAAGGGCTCGTGGATGACCCCGGCGCAAGGCGTGCGTTTTGCCGCCGATGCCCGCGCCCGGGCAGATGCGGTGGAGACGACGTTTCCGCTGACGTTCCTGGGGCAGTTCGATCTGGCCACGCTGTCGCGGCAGGCGGGATTCGACGCCGCCTTGCCGAGCGAGGGTCGCCTGCTGGTGTTCTACGATTTCCTGGAGCAGGCCGAGAGCTTCACGCCGGCGGCTTCGGTGGGCTGGCGCGTGCTGTGGGACAGCACGCCCGCCGCGATGCTGACGCGGGCACCGGCGCCAGCGCAGCTTGTCGCGCTGTCGGATGAGGAATGGACCTGCGTGTTCCCCGGCGCGCCGGTGGCGGCGCGCACCGTGTTGACGCCGATCGGCGTGGACGACGCGGGCTGGGACGCGTTCAAGCTCGACGACGACGATCTCTACGACGGCTACCAGGATTGGCGCTCGCAGTTCGGCACGCCGGACATGGACGGCCGCGACAACCATCAGCTTGGCGGCCATCCGCAGTCCTTGCAGAACGGCATGCAGGCCACTTGCCAGCTGGTGTCGCACGGTCTGGACTGCGGCGGCAGCGAGGTCTGGCGCAGCGAGGCCGCGCAGGCCCTGCTGCCGGGGGCGCGCGACTGGCGGCTGGTGTTGCAGATCGGCGCGGATCCGCGTGCCGGCATTCCGCAGCCGGGCGCCTACTACGTGCTGATGCGCGAGCAGGACATCGCGGCGCGCCGGTTCGATCTGGCGCGCGTCACGTATCAATGCGATTAGCGTGACGTCGTCGCGAGGCCCGGGCGGGCGCGAACCGCCGGACCTCGCTCCTCAGTTCGGCGGATCGCGATCCGCCAACGCCGCCGCCTGCTCGCGCAGCACGAACTTCTGGATCTTGCCGGTCGAGGTCTTGGGCAAGGCGCCGAACACCACGGTGCGCGGCGTCTTGAAGCGCGCCAGGTGTTCGCGGCAATAGGCGATCAACTCGTCCGCGCTGCGCGATGCGCCCTCTTTCAACGTGACGAAGGCGCAGGGCGTTTCGCCCCACACTGCATCGGGGCGCGCCACCACGGCGGCTTCCAGCACGTCGGGGTGGCGGTACAGCACGCTTTCGATCTCGACGGTCGAGATGTTTTCGCCGCCGGAGATGATGATGTCCTTGGCGCGGTCCTTGATCTCGATGTAGCCGTCCGGGTGCACCACGGCCAGGTCGCCGGAGTGGAACCAGCCGCCCGCGAAGGCTTCGGCGGTCGCGTCGGGGTTGCGCAGATAGCCTTTCATGAGGGTATTGCCGCGCAGCATGATCTCGCCCAGCGTGACGCCGTCGGCCGGCACCGGCCGCATGGCGGCGTCCATCACCTGCACGGCTTCGACGTTGAGCTTGCGCACGCCGATGCGGGCCTTGAGCGCGGCACGCTCGGCCAGCGGCAGGTCGTCCCATTCCTCATGCCAGGCGCAGCTGATCGACGGGCCGTAGGTCTCGGTCAGGCCGTACAGGTGCGTGACGCCTATGCCCAGCTGCTCCATGGCTTCGATGATGGCGGCGGGCGGCGCGGCGCCGCCGGTCATGGCCTGCACGCGGTGCGTGGCGCGATGGCGCACGTCGGCGGGGGCGTTGACCAGCATGTTCAGCACCACGGGGGCGGCGCAGAAGAAGCCGACCTGGTGGCGGCGGATGGCCTCGAAGATGGCGGCCGGTTCCACGCGCCGCAGGCAGACGCTGGTGCCGGCCAGCGCCGCCAGAGTCCACGGGAAGCACCAGCCGTTGCAGTGGAACATGGGCAGCGTCCACAGGTAGACGGCGTGCGGCGGCATGCCGCAGGCCAGCACGTTGCCGGTGGCGTTGAGGTAGGCGCCGCGGTGGTGATAGAGCACGCCCTTGGGGTTGCCGGTGGTGCCGGAGGTGTAGTTCAGGCACAGGTTGTCCCATTCGTCCGGCGGCCCTTCCCAGGGGGCGTCGGCCGGTTGGGCGGCGAGCCAGGCTTCGTATTCCGCGTCGCCCAGGTCGCCGTGGGGGCCAGCGTATTCGCTGTCTTCGATGCGCACGGTGCGCGGCGGCGCGCGCAGGTGGCCGAGCACTTCGCGCACCAGGGCGGCGTATTCGCTGTCGTACAGCAGCACGGTGGCGCCGCCGTGTTCCAGGATGAACGCCAGCGTGCGCGCGTCCAGGCGGGTGTTGAGCGCGTTCAGCACCGCGCCGGCCATCGGCACGCCGAAGTGCGCTTCGTACAGGGCCGGCGTGTTGGGCGCCAGCACCGCCACCACGTCGCCACGACGCACGCCCCAGGCGGCGAGCGCCGCGGCCATGCGGCGGCAGCGTTCGTCGGTGACGCGCCAGCTCTGGCTGCGGTCGCCGTGCAGCAGCGCGGCGCGTTCCGGGTAGACGGCGGCGGCCCATTGCAGGAAGCCGAGCGGCGTCAGCGGCTGGTGGTTGGCGGCGTTGCGCGGCAGCGCGTCGGTGGACGGTGGGGTCATGATGCGCTCCTAGTGGCCGGCGGCGGCCAGGCGTGCGGATTCGCGTTGCGCGGCCTGCCAGCCGAGCGCGGCCAGCGGTTCGACGCGCGCGCCCATCTCCAGCGCGTCCGTGGCGGCGGCGTTGCCGGCGCGGGCGCGGGCATACACGCCCTGCAGGATGGCGGCGATGCGAAAGAAGCTGTAGGCCAGGTAGAAGTCCCAGTTGGCCGGCGGCGCGATGCCGCGCGCCTCGCAATAAGCCCGCACGAACGCGGCTTCGTCGGGTATGCCCAGCGCCGCCAGGTCCAGGCCGGCGATGCCGCGCCACAGGGCCGGCGGGATGCGCCAGCACATGCAGTGATAGGCCAGGTCCGCCAGCGGATGGCCCAGCGTGGACAGTTCCCAGTCCAGCAGGGCGATGGCGCGCGGCGCGTCGGGCGCGAACACCAGGTTGTCGATGCGGTAGTCGCCGTGCACCAGGCGGGTCTGGTCGTCGTGGGGCAGATGCTGCGGCAGCCAGTCGATCAGCGCGTCCATGGCGGCGATGGGCGTGGTTTCGGTGTCGCGGTATTGGCGGGTCCAGCGCGCTACCTGGCGCGCGAAATAGTCGCCGGCCTTGCCGTAGTCCGCCAGGCCGACGGCGGCCGGTTCCACGGCGTGCAGCGCGGCCAGCACGCGGCCGGTCTCGGCGTAGAGCGCAGCGCGTTCGGCGGGCGCCAGGCCCGGCAGCGCCGGGTCCATGAAGACGCGGCCGCGGGCGTAGCTCATCAGGTAGAACGGCGTGCCGACGATGGAAGGGTCGGCGCAATAGTGCAGCATCGCCGGCACCGGCACGGCGGTGCCGGCCAGCGCGGCCATGACGCGGTATTCGCGGTCGATGGCGTGGGCCGAGGGCAGCAGCGCGCCGGGCGGCTGCTTGCGCAGCACGCGCGCGCCGCTGGCGTCTTCCAGCAGGTAGGTCGGATTGGACTGGCCGCCCGTCAAGGCCCGCGCGCGCAGGCCGTCGGCGTTGCCCAGGCCCTGGGCCGACAGGTAGGCGGCCAGGGCGGGCAGCCAGTCGGGGGCGGCGTTGGTAGCCGGATCGGGCGCGCTCATACCAGCGCCTTGCGCGGCGCGTCCGCGGCGTCCCACTGCCAGAACGCATCGCCCTGGTCCATCAGGTAGCGCGCCAGCACCATCTTGTGGACTTCGGAGGCGCCGTCCACCAGCCGCGCCTGGCGCGCGTAGCGGTAGATCCATTCCAGCGGCGTGTCCTTGGAATAGCCGCGCGCGCCGTTCAGTTGCAGGGCGGTGTCGACCACCTTGTGCAGGGTTTCCGACACGACGATCTTGGCCATGGAGATCTCCTTGCGCGCGAAGTCGCCCTGGTCCAGCCGCGCGGCGGCGCGCATGGTCAGCAGGCGGCCGATCTCGATCTGCATGGCGGCGTCGCCCAGCAGCCATTGCACGCCTTCGCGGTCGGCCAGCTTCTGGCCGAAGCTGCTGCGTTCGCCGACGTAGTCCACCGCCACCGCCATGGCGCGCCGCGCCAGGCCAAGCCAGCGCATGCAGTGCGTCAGGCGCGCCGGGCCGAGGCGGATCTGCGTCAGCTTGAGGCCGTCGCCCACTTCCATCAGGCGGTTTTCGTCGGGGATTTCGAGACCGTCGAATTCCAGTTCGCAATGGCCGCCGTGTTCTTCCGGGCCCATGATGGGGATGCGGCGCACGATGCGCCAGCCGGGCTGGTCGGCGTCGAACAGGAAGGCCGACAGGCCCTTGCGGGCGTCGTCCGAGGTGCGCGCGATCAGGATGAAATGCTGTGCCGCGCCAGCGCCGGTGATGAACCACTTGCGGCCGTGGATCAGCCATTTGTCGCCCTGGCGCGTGGCGGTGGTGCGCATCATCGACGGGTCCGAGCCGCTGCCGGGGTTGGGTTCGGTCATCACGAAGGACGAGCGCACCTTGCCGTCGATGATGGGCTGCAGCCAGCGGTCCTGCTGGTCGGGCCGCGCCACCTGCGCCAGCACGCGCATGTTGCCGTCGTCGGGCGCGGCGGCGTTGAAGGCGGCCGGGCCGAAGATGGAGCGGTTCATTTCTTCGTAGCAGGCGGCCAGGCCCACCATCGGCAGGCCCTGGCCGCCGCGCTGGCGCGGCATCTGCAGCGCCCACAGGCCGGCCTCGCGGGCCTTGGCGCGGACGCGGTCCAGCAGGGCTCCGTCGATGTTCTCGTGGTCGTCGTAGTTGGCGCGGTCGGCTTCCAGCGGAATCAGCTCGCGGTCGACGAAGGCGCGCACGCGCTGGCGGTAGTCTTCCAGTTCAGGGGGCAGCGAAAAATCCATGGCGGGGTCTCCGGATGGGGATGCGGGTTCAGAGCGAGCTGGCCAGGTGGCCGCCGTCGACGTCGATGACCGCGCCCGTCATGTAGGCGGAGGCATCGGAGGCCAGCAGCAGCAAGGGGCCGTCCAGGTCCTGCGGACGGCCCAGGCGGCGCTGCGGGATGCGCTTGACCAGGGCCTCGCCGGCGGGCGTGGCGAAGAAATCGCGGTTCAGGTCGGTGCCGATGTAGCCGGGCGCCAGCGCGTTCACGCGGATGCCGTGGCGCGCCCATTCCAGCGCCAGGGCGCGGGTCAGGTGCAGCAGGCCGGCCTTGGCGGCGGTGTAGGCGGCGACGTGCGAGGCCACGCGCTGGCCCAGGATCGAGGCGATGTTGACGATGGCGCCGGGCCGGCCGTGGCCGTGGAAGTGGCGCGCGGCGCACTGCGCCACCCGCCACGCGCCGTTCAGGTTGACGTCGATCAGGCCGGTCCACTCGTCCTCGCTGATCTCCAGCGCGGGGCGCGTCATGGCGATGCCGGCGTTGTTGATGACGATGTCGATCGGGCCGAGCGCCTGTTCCGCCTGCGCGAACGCCGCCTGCACGCTGTCGGGTTGGGTGACGTCCATGGCCGCGACGCAGACCTGGCCGCCATGGCCGCGGATCTCCTGCGCCAGCGCGTCGCCCAGTTCGGTCCGGCGGCCGCACAAGGCCACGCGCGCGCCGGCTTCCGCCAGCCGCAGTGCGAAGTGGCGGCCCAGTCCGCTATAGGCGCCGGTGACCAGCGCGGTCTTGGATTTCAGGTCTTCAAACATCGGTGCGTCTCCTTTGTTTGTCTGCCGGCGGCATTACGCCGCCTCACGGGTCGCGGCCTGGCTGGCGGGATGAAGTTCCACCAGCGCATCCACCGCCACCGCGCCCTGCCCCACCGCGCCGACCATCACCGGGTTGATGTCGACCGACGCCAGCCGCGGACCGGCCGCCAATGCGTAATCGCCCAGCGCCACGGCCTGCCGCGCCAGCGCCTCGACGTCGGCCGGCGGATCGCCACGCACGCCTTGCAGCAGCGTGCCGATGCGCAGGCCGCGCAGCTTTTCGATCACCTGCGCGGCGTCGAACGGCGGCATCAGCACCGCCACGTCGCGCAGCGCTTCCACGTATTTGCCGCCGCTGCCGATCATGACGACCGGCCCCAGCACTGGATCGACGCGCGCGCCCAACGCGCATTCGTGCAGGCCGCGCTGCATCCGCGCCACCAGCCAGGCGCCATCCCGCACGTTCAGCTTACCCAAGGTTTGGGCCTGATGGGCAAACGCCGCGCGCAGCGCGGCCTCGTCGTTCAGTCCCAGCGCCACCAGCCCGTGCTCGGACTTGTGCGGCAGTTGTGCCGAGCAGGCTTTCAACGCCACCGGCGCGCCGATACGGCGCCACGCGGCGACGGCCTCGTCGGCCGTGCGGCAGACGGCGTGCTCGATCACCGCCAGCCCGTTGTCGGCCAGCAGCGCAAGGCTGGCCGCCTCGGACAGGAAGCCGCCGGCCGCGTCCGGCGCCGGATCGACCGCCACCGCGTCTTGTGGCGCCGGGATCACGCCGTCGCGCTCGCGCAAGCGGCGCAGACGGAACAGCGCCGACAGCGCATCCATCGCCTGGATTTCGTCCGCATAGACCGGCAGGCCGCGCGCGCGGAATGCGCTGGCCACGTTGTCCTGCCACGCCACCACCACGACCGGCTTGGAAGCGGCCTGTGCAAAGCCGGCGGCATCCGCCGCGAACGAGGCCACGTCGTAGCCGCGCCCCGCCACCGGAATGTCCAGCAGGAACATGTCGGCCGCCGGGTCGGCGCCGATCACGGGCAGCACCTGGCCGAACAGGCCGTTGTTCGACAGCAGCGCGGCGGTGATGTCCACCGGGTTCACGGTGGTGGCATAGCCGGGCAGGCGCTCGGCCAGCGCCTGCTGGGTGGCATCGGCCAGCGGCGCGATCTCCAGGCCGCGCTCGGCGGCCGCGTCCGAGGCCAGCACGCAGCTGGCGCCGGAGTTGCTGACCACCACCACGCGCGGGCCTTGCGGCAAGGGGCTGCGCAGGGCCAGTTCGGCGTAGCGCACCAGTTCCTGCGGATCGCGCGCCCGCAGGATGCCGTGGTGTTCGAAGAACGCATCGACCGCGCGGTCCTCGTTGGCCAGCGCGCCGGTATGCGAGGCCGCGGCGCGCGCGCCGGCCTCGGAGCGGCCCGACTTGACCACGATCAGCGGCACGCCGCGCGCCCGCGCCAGCGCCGCCGCCTCGGCCAGGGGGCCGGCCTCGCGCAGCGATTCCAGGTACAGCAGCACGCAGCCGACTTCCGGATCGCGCAGCGTCGCGCAGGCCAGTTCGGCGACCGACACATCGGCCTCGTTGCCGGTGGCATGCACGTGACGCACGCCGATGCCGCGCTGGCGCAGCAGGCCGTAGACCATGGCGCACATGCCGCCGCTCTGGCTGATGACCGCCACCGGCCCGTCGCCCGGCTCCACCTCCAGGAACATGGTGGAGAAGCTGGCGATGGCGCCGTTGCCGAAGTTGGCCAGGCCTTGCGAGTTGGGGCCGACGATGCGCATGCCGGCGGCGCGGGCGCGCGCCGTCATCGCATCCTGCAGGGCGCGGCCGGCTTCGCCGGTTTCCGAGAAGCCGGCCGAGATGACGATGGCCGCCGCCACGCCCAGCGCCGCGCAGTCATCCACGGCCCGCACCGCCTGCTCGCCGGCCACCGCCACGATCGCCAGGTCCGGCGCCGCGGGCAGCGCGGCCAGGCTGGGCCAGGCGCGTTCGCCCTGGACCTCGGCGCGTTGCGGGTTGATCGGGTACAGCGCGCCCGCATAGCCGTGGCGCCGCATGTAGTGGATGGGCCGGCCGCCGATCTTGTCCGGATTGTCGGAAGCGCCGACGATCGCGATCGAGGCCGGATCGAGCAGGCGCGCGAGGCTGGCGTCGCCGGTGGGTACAGAAGCCATGAAACTCCCCTGGGTAGGATGAAGGCGGGCGCGCGCGGTCAGTTGACCGTGGCGCCGGAAGTCTTGACCACGCCGGCCCATTTATCGACCTCGACGTCGAGGAAGCGCGCCGTGTCGGCGGGCGTCTTCCATTCCGAGGCGAAGCCCTGCGCGGCGAATTTCTGCTGGATGTCGGCGCGGCCCAGCACCTTCTGCAAGGCGCTGTTCAATCGGTCCACCACCGACGCGGGCGTGCCGGCCGGGGCCAGCAGGCCGTTCCAGGCGGTGGCCTCGTAGCCCGGCAGTCCGGCCTCGGCCACGGTGGGCACGTTGGGCGCGGCGGGCGAGCGCGCCGCGCCGGTCACGGCCAACGCCTTGAGCTTGCCGCCGTTCACGTAGGGCATCGACGACAGCATGGTGTCGAACATGATGTCGGCCTGGCCGCCCATGACGTCCGTCAGCGCCGGCGCGCTGCCGCGATAGGGCACGTGCACCATGCGCACGCCGGCCATGGCGCCGAACAGTTCGGCCGCCAGGTGGGTCGACTGGCCATTGCCCGACGAGGCGAAGGTCAGTTTGCCCGGCGTCGACTTGGCCAGCTCGATCAGCTCGCGCACGTTGCTGGCGGGCAGGTCCGGCCGCGTCACGATCACCAGCGGGCCGCTGGTCAGCAGCGATACCGGCGCGAAGCTCTTGCGGGTGTCGTAGTTCAGGTTCTTGAACAGCGACATGTTGATGGCGTGGGCCGTGGTCGCCAGCAGCAGCGTGTAGCCGTCGGGCGCGGCCTTGGCCACCATGTCGGCGCCGATGTTGCCACCGGCGCCCGAGCGGTTGTCGATGATGATGGTCTGCTTGAGCTCGTCGCCCAGTCCCTGCGCGACCACGCGGGCCACGATGTCCGTCGGGCCGCCCGGGGGATAGGGCACAACCACGGTGATGGGTTTGGCGGGCCAGTCCTGCCCGGCCGAGGCGGCGGCTGCCACCAGGGAAAGCGCGGCCAGGGCCGTGCGGCATGCTGCGATTGCGCGCATGATTGTCTCCTCCGTCGTGCGGATATGTTGTTTTGCTGGGGATGGTGTTGCCGGCGGCGCTTCAAGGCGGCCGGCGCGCCTCGAAACCGAGCAATGCGCGGCCGTCGATCGTGATCGCGCGGCCCATGACCTGTTGGCCGATAGCGATGCCGGCGTCGGCATGGCCCATCAGCACCGCGCCCTCTTCCAGGCGCACCAGCACCAGCACGTAGGGCACGTGCGCGCGCCAGAAGGCGTCGGGCGCGCGGTGGATCTCGGTGCGCGCCAGCACTTCGCCCGCGCCGCTGCTGCGTCGCCATGGCAGGTTGGCGCCGCCGCAATGGGCGCAGGCATAGGGACGCAGGGCCCACCACGCGCCGCAATCCTCGCAGCGTTGCAATTCCAGGGGATCGCGGGTGTTCATCGGGCCTCCTGCGCCTGCAGCACCAGGCTGACGTGGGCGGACAGCACGCCGCCGTCCGCATGCACCAGCGCGCAGCGCGGCGCGCCCACTTGCCGCGACCCGGCCCGGCCCGCCAGCTGGGTCCAGGCCTCGGCCACGTGCGCCATGCCGCCCGCCACGCCGGAATGCCCGAACGACAGCAGGCCTCCGTGGGTGTTGAGCGGCAACGGCCCGGCCGCGTCGAAGTCGCCGCGCCGCGCGCGATCCGCGGCGCCGCCGCGTGGCGCGAAGCCCAGTTCTTCCAGCAGCATGGCCAGCGTGATGGTGAAGGAATCGTAGATGCCCAGGTAGTCGACCTGGTCCTGGCCGATGCCGGCGTCGGCATAGGCCAACTTGAGCGCCCGCGCCGCGCCGGTGTCGAGGAGGTCGCGCAGCGCCGACAGGTGCTGGTGGCGGTGCGCCTGCCCGGCGCCGCTGATGCGCACCGGCCCTTCGTCGGCGCTCACCACCAGCGCGACCGCGCCGTCCGAGATCGGGCAGCAGTCCAGCAGGTGCAGCGGCGTGGCGATGGGCCGGGACGCCAGCACCTGCTCGACGCTGATAGCCTCGTTCAGGTGCGCATGCGGATGGCTGGCGGCATGGCGCCGCATCAGCGCGGCGAACTCGGCCAGGTCCTCGCGGCGGGTGCCGGTCTGGTGCATATAGGCGGAGGCCAGCAGCGCGTAGTAGGCCGGCACCGAGGCGCCGTTGGGCACTTCGGTATCGGCCTCGCCGACCTGGGCCAAGGTCTGGATGGACGCATCGACGGCCTGGCCGGTCAGGCGGTTCTCGCCCGCCACCACCAGTACGCGGCGGCAGCGGCCGGCGCGCACCAGTTCGCGCGCCAGCATCACCATGGCCGCGCCGGTGGCGCCGCCCATCTGCATGCCGTGCGCGTAGTGCGGGTCCAGGCCCAGCTTTTCGCTGAGCAGCGTGGCCAGCATCAGGTGCGGGAAGGTGGTGGCGTAGCCGCACAGCACGCCGTCGATATCGGCGCGGCGCAGGCCGGACTGCGCCAGCGCGGCGTTGGCGGCCTCGGCCATCAGGTCGAGGGCCGAGCGGCCCTCGTGGCGGCCGAAGCGGGTGGTGGCCGCGGCCAGCAGGTGGGCGTGGCGAAGGTCAGGCATGGGGCATCCAGGCGCGTTCGATGGCGCGGGCTTCGGCCGCCAGGGCCTGGGCCAGTTCCTGTTCGCGCGATTCGACGCGCTCGCTCAAGGCGGCCACGCTGAGCGCGGCGATGGCGCGGCCGCTGGGGCCGCGCACGGCCACGCCCAGGCCGCCCATCTTTTCCACCACCACGTCCAGCAGCATGGCGTGGCCGAGCTTGCGCGCGCGCGCCGTCATCTGTTCCAGCAGGCGCACCGGATAACGCGGGTAGCGTTCCTGCAACCGCTGGTGCACCGGTGGCAGTACCGCCTGCGCCTCGCTGTCGTCCATGGCCGCCAGCAGCGCCAGGCTGCCGGCGCCGATGCCGAGCGGACGGCGGCTGCCGACCTCCAGGTAGTTGGCGCGGATCGGATAGTCGCCGAAGCACAGGTCCAGGCAGACCGACTCCCAGCCGGTCGGCAGGGACAGGATGACGGTGTCGCCGAACTTGCGCGCCAGGCGGATCAGCGCGGGCCGCGCCAGGGCGCGCAGATCGAGGCCGTCGACCATGGCGTGGTGCATGGCATAGACCTGCGGACCGAGCATGTAGTGCTTGCTGACCGGGTCTCGCTCCACGAAACCCTCGGCCTCCAGGTCCTTCAGGATGCGCAGCGCGGTGGACACGTCCAGCTGCGCCGCCTGGGCGATGTCGGTCAGGCGCTGGACGCGCCGGTTCGACAGGCTGGCGAGGACGCGGCAGACCTTTTTCGTGGCGGAAACCAGGCTTGTATCCGGTGAAGACATGGCAGCGGCATAACCCGATGGCTGAACATGGTCACAAGATAGGCAGGCGCGCGAAGCGGGTAAAGTTGCGTCGCAACAAATTTTCGCCCAGCAACAATCGCGGTTTTGCCGGGTGTTGGCGCCGGGGTCAGGCCGGCTCGGATTCGGGGTGCAGCGTGCGCAGCCGGCGCAGCTCCGGGAACCAGTGCATCCACAGCCCCGCCACCGCGATGGTGCCCAGCCCGCCGACCACTACCGCCGGCACCGCGCCCAGCAGCGCCGCCATCACGCCGGACTCGAACTCGCCCAGCTGGTTGGAGGCGCCGACGAACAGCGTGTTGACCGCGCTGACGCGGCCCAGCATGTGGTCGGGCGTATTCAGCTGCACCAGCGACGAACGCACCACCACGCTGATGGCGTCGGCCGCGCCCAGCACCACCAGCGCGCCCACCGACAGCGGGATCGAGGTCGACAGGCCGAACACGGTGGTGGCCAGGCCGAACAGGATCAGCGCGCCGAACAGCAGGCGGCCGACGTGTTCGCCCAGGCTCAGGCGCGCCAGCGTCAGCGACATCAGCATGGCGCCACAGGCCGGCGCGGCGCGCAGCGCGCCCAGGGCCCAGGGGCCGGCATCGAGGATGTCCTTGGCGAAGATCGGCAGCAGCGCCGTGGCGCCGCCCAGCAGCACCGCGAACAGGTCCAGCGACAGCGTGCCCAGCAGGATGCGGCGCTGGAAGATGAAGGTGATGCCCGCGAACAAGGTGCGCCAGGTGGTGGGCTCCCTGCGCGGCGGGGCACGGTCGATCGACATGCTGGCGATGCAGGCGAAGCCGCACAGGTACAGCGCGGCTGCCACGCAGTAGATCCACCCGGCCCCCAGGCCGTAGCCGATGCCGCCCAGCGCCGGGCCGGCGATCTGCGCGATCTGGCCGCCGGAGGACGACAGCGCGGTGGCGCGCGGCAACCACTCGCGCGGCACGATGGCCGGAATCAGCGTGGTCAGCGTGGGCGCCTCGAAGGCGCGCGCCGAGCTCATGATGATGAGGGTGGCGTAGATCAGCGTCTTGCCGCCGACGCCGTGCAGCGCCGCGATCGCCAGCAGCAGCGTGGCCAGGGTCTCGACCGCCATGCAGATGGCGACGATCTTGCGGCGGTCGTAGCGGTCGGCCACGTGGCCCACCACCAGCGTCAGCGCCGCCATCGGCAGGAACTGCGCCAGCCCGATCAGGCCCAGGTCGAGCGCGCTGCCCGATAGCGCGTAGATCTGCCAGCCCACCGCTACCGAGACGATCTGGAAGGCCAGCGACGCGCCGATGCGCGCGAACAGGAAGTGCAGGAAGGCGGGGCGGTAAAGCGGACTGGGCGAGTCGGGGGCAGGCATCGGGGCGGGCGCGCGGCAGGCGCGCGGACGGCGCCGGAATGCGCATTCTATAAACAGCCGGCTGACGCCAAACTAAAGCGCCCGCCGGCCGTGGGGTCTTGCGTGCCTCCCGGGGGGACGGCCTCAGTCGCCGATCGACACCAGTTCCGCGCCTTCCGTCACCTGGTCGCCGACGGCGTAGAACAGTTCCTCGACCTTGCCGTCGGCCGGCGCCGAGATGGTGTGCTCCATCTTCATGGCCTCCATCACCAGCAGCGGCTGGCCCTTGGCGACGCTGTCGCCGGCCTTGACGGCGATGGAGATGATCTTGCCGGGCATCGGCGCGGTCAGGCCGCCGCCGTGGTCGCCCTGGGTGTCCTGGGCGTGCGCCAGCGGGTCGTACAGGTCCAGCACGCGCGCGCCGCCGTCGCCGAAGACGTGGGCCTTGTCGGCGTGCAGCACCACGGTGCCGGCGCGTTCGCGGCCGTCCAGCGTGATGCGCAGCACGCGGGCCGGGCCCGTGGCCTGCTCGGCGCGCCAGGCGAAGGGCCGGGCGCCGTCGCCGCTGTCCAGGGTCCAGTCGGCGCCCTGGCGCGCGACGCCGACGTGGCGGGTCTCGCCGTTGTCGATCCATTGCAGTTGGCGCTGGTAGCGCCCGCCCAGGCGCCAGCCGTCGCGTGTGTCCCACGGATCGGCCGGCGCGGCGGCATGCGGCGCCGATTGCGCCTGGCCCTGGCTGGCCAGCACGGCGGCCGTAGCCAGCGCCAGCGTGGCGGCGTCGGCCGGCGTCGGCTCGGGCAGCAGCGTGGCGCGCTGGTGCTCGATCAGGCCGGTATCGAGGTCGGCGGCGGCGAAGGCGCTGTCGCGCATCAGGCGCGACAGGAAGGCGACGTTGGTCTGCACCCCCACCGCCTGGGTCTGCGCCAGCGCCTGCAGCATGCGGGCGCGGGCCTGGTCGCGGTCGGCGCCGTGCACGATCAGCTTGGCGATCATGGGGTCGTAGAACGGCGTGATAGTGTCGCCGGTGCGCACCCCGCCATCGACGCGGATGTCGCCGTTGGCGAAGGCGACGTGGGCCGGCAGGCCCAGGTAGGCCAGCGTGCCGATCGACGGCAGGAAGCCCTTTTCCGGGTTCTCGGCGTAGATGCGGGCCTCGATGGCGTGGCCGTGGATGCGCAGGTCTTCCTGGCGCGCCGGCAGCGGCTGGCCGGCGGCCACGCGCAGCTGCCATTCGACCAGGTCGTGGCCGGTGATCATCTCGGTGACCGGATGCTCGACCTGCAGGCGCGTGTTCATTTCCATGAAATAGAAGCGGCCGTCGGGCTCGGCGATGAATTCCACCGTGCCGGCGCCCACATAGCCCACCGCGCGCGCCGCGGCCACGGCGGCCTCGCCCATGGCGCGGCGGCGTTCCTCGGTCATGCCGGGCGCGGGCGCTTCCTCGATCACCTTCTGGTGGCGGCGCTGCACCGAGCAGTCGCGCTCGAACAGGTAGACGCAGTTGCCGTGGGTGTCGGCGAACACCTGGATCTCGATGTGGCGCGGCTTCTGCAGATAGCGTTCGATCAGCACGCGGTCGTCGCCGAAGCTGGAGGCGGCCTCGCGCTGGCACGAGGCCAGCGCATCGAGGAACGCGCCCGTCGACTCTACCACGCGCATGCCCTTGCCGCCGCCGCCGGCGCTGGCCTTGATCAGCACCGGGTAGCCGATGGCGTCGGCCTGTTCCTTGAGGAATTGCGGGTCCTGGTTGTCGCCGTGGTAGCCGGGCACCAGCGGCACGCCGGCCTTTTCCATCAGCGACTTGGCCGCGGACTTGCTGCCCATGGCGGCGATGGCCGAGGCCGGCGGGCCGACGAAGGCGATGCCGGCCTGTTCGGCGGCTTCGGCAAAGGCTTCGTTCTCCGACAGGAAGCCGTAGCCGGGGTGGATGGCGCCGGCGCCGGTGTCGCGCGCGGCTTGCAGGATGGCGTCGGCGCGCAGGTAGCTGGCGCGCGGCTCGGGGCCGCCGATATGCACCGCGACGTCGCAAGCGGCGACGTGGCGGGCGTTGGCGTCGGCGTCGGAATAGACGGCGACGGTGCGGATGCCCAGGCGGCGGGCGGTGGCGGCGACGCGGCAGGCGATTTCGCCGCGGTTGGCAATCAGCAGGGTATCGAACATGGCGTTATCCAGACTGGGATGATTCGTTGACTACGTTGCAGCGGCGAGCGCGTTGCATCCAAAACCCTCACACGTCGCATTACGCCGACCTTATCGGGGACACCGCGGATCCGGCTTCGCCGGTCCGCCGGTGTCGCCCCCTTGAGGGGGCGCGCGCAGCGCGTAGGGGGTGGGTTCTTCTACATCCGGAAGACGCCGAAGCGCGTGTCCTCGATCGGCGCATTCAGCGCCGCCGACAGCGCCAGCCCCAGCACGCGGCGCGTGTCGGCCGGCGCGATGATGCCGTCGTCCCACAGCCGCGCGGTGGCGTAGTACGGATGGCCCTCGCGTTCGTACTGCTCGCGGATCGGCGCCTTGAAGGCGTCTTCCTCGGCCGCCGACCACTGGCCGCCGCGCGCCTCGATGCCGTCGCGCTTGACCGTGGCCAGCACGCTGGCGGCCTGCTCGCCGCCCATCACCGAGATGCGCGCGTTGGGCCACATGAACAGGAGGCGCGGCGAATAGGCGCGGCCGCACATGCCGTAGTTGCCGGCGCCGAACGAGCCGCCGATCAGCACGGTGAACTTGGGCACGTTGGCCGTGGCCACCGCCGTCACCATCTTGGCGCCGTGGCGCGCGATGCCTTCGTTTTCGTACTTGCGGCCGACCATGAAGCCGGTGATGTTCTGCAGGAACACCAGCGGGATCTTGCGCTGCGCGCACAGCTCGATGAAGTGCGCGCCCTTCTGCGCCGATTCCGAGAACAGGATGCCGTTGTTGGCGACGATGCCCACTGGCATGCCGTGGATGTGGGCAAAGCCCGTCACCAGCGTGGGGCCGAAGCGCGCCTTGAATTCGTCGAACTCGGAGCCGTCGACGATGCGCGCGATGACCTCGCGCACGTCATACGGCTTGCGCGTGTCGGCGGGGATGATGCCGTTCAGCTCGGCCGGGTCGTAGCGCGGCTCGCGCACCGGCACGGTGGCCAGCGGCGCGGGCTTCTGGCGGTTCAGGCGCGCCACGGCGCCGCGCGCCAGTTGCAGCGCGTGCATGTCGTTGGCCGCCAGGTGGTCGGCCACGCCCGACAGGCGCGTGTGCACGTCGCCGCCGCCCAGGTCCTCGGCGCTGACTTCCTCGCCGGTGGCGGCCTTCACCAGCGGCGGGCCGCCCAGGAAGATGGTGCCCTGGTTCTTGACGATGATGGACTCGTCGCTCATGGCGGGCACGTAGGCGCCGCCGGCGGTGCACGAGCCCATCACCACCGCGATCTGCGCGATGCCTTGCGCCGACATCTGCGCCTGGTTGTAGAAGATGCGGCCGAAGTGTTCGCGGTCGGGAAAGACCTCGTCCTGCTGCGGCAGGTTGGCGCCGCCGGAGTCGACCAGGTAGACGCACGGCAGCCGGTTCTGCGCGGCGATCTCCTGCGCGCGCAGGTGCTTCTTGACCGTCATCGGGTAGTAGGTGCCGCCCTTGACGGTGGCGTCGTTGCAGACGATCACGCATTCGTTGCCGGCGATGCGGCCGATGCCGGTGATGACGCCCGCGCCCGGCGCGTCGCCGTCGTACATGCCGTGCGCCGCCATCGGCGACAGTTCCAGGAACGGCGACCCCGGATCAATCAGGTTCTCGACGCGGTCGCGCGGCAGCAGCTTGCCGCGCGCCACGTGCTTGGCGCGCGAGGATTCGCTGCCGCCCAGCGCGGTCTGCGCCAGTTGCCGGCTCAGGTCGTCCAGCTGCGCCTGCATGGCGCGCGCGTTGTCGGTGTAGTCCTGCGACCGCGGATTGATGCGGGATTCGATGATGGGCATGGGGTACCACCCGTCCTGCTGATTGGGATGTTGAAGGCGCTCGGGATCGAGCGGTTTGTCTCGCTGCCCGCTGAGCCGGGCATTCTTGTCATGGATTAACTCAGCTGCATTTCGTTGCGCCTCTCCCGCACGGCCCGCGACCGACCCGTCGCGGACTTCGCCTTGCGGAAAAGGCGCAGCGAAATGATGCCCCTCGGTGTACCCGCTACGCGGGCTTCCTGCCCCCCGAGGGGGCGCTTTTTCCCAGGGACATCCAGGGAAAAAGTGCGCCTCGGGAGAAGTACCGCCTTAGATCATCTCGATCGCCATCGCCACGGCTTCGCCGCCGCCGATGCACAGCGTGGCCACGCCGCGCTTGCCGCCGGTCTTGCGCAGCGCGCCGATCAGCGTGGTCATCAGGCGGGCGCCGGAGGCGCCGATGGGGTGGCCCAGGGCGGTGGCGCCGCCGTGCACGTTGACCTTGTCGTGCGGCAGCTTGAAGTCGGCCATGGCGGCCATGGTGACCACCGCGAAGGCTTCGTTGATCTCGTACAGGTCCACGTCCTCGGCCTTCCAGCCGGTCTTGGCGAACAGGTTCTTCAACGCGCCGACGGGGGCGGTGGTGAACCAGTTCGGTTCCTGCGAGTGCTGGCTGTGCGCCACGATGCGGGCCAGCGGCTTGACGCCGAGCTTCTCGGCGGTGGAGGCGCGCATCAGCACCATGGCGGCGGCGCCATCGGAGATCGACGACGAGTTGGCGGCGGTGACGGTGCCGTCCTTCTTGAACGCGGGCTTGAGGGTGGGGATCTTTTCCGGCATGGCCTTGGTGGGGGCCTCGTCGGTGTCGATCACGGTGTCGCCCTTGCGGCCGGCGACCGTGACGGGGGTGATTTCCCACTTGAAGCTGCCGTCCTCGGTGGCGGCGCGGGCGCGGCGCAGCGATTCCAGCGAGAACGCGTCCTGCTGCTCGCGGGTGAACGAATACTTGGCGGCGCAGTCCTCGGCGAACACGCCCATGGCCTTGCCCTTGTCGTAGGCGTCTTCCAGGCCGTCCAGCGCCATGTGGTCATACACGGTGTTGTGGCCGTAGCGGTAGCCCTGGCGGCCCTTGAGCAGCAGGTAGGGGGCGTTGCTCATGCTTTCCTGGCCGCCAGCGACGACGATGTTGGCCGAGCCCGCGGCCAGCAGGTCGTGGCCGAACATGGCGGCCTTCAG
The DNA here is from genome assembly GCF_902859645.1 of Achromobacter insuavis. GTDB lineage: Bacteria > Pseudomonadota > Gammaproteobacteria > Burkholderiales > Burkholderiaceae_B > Achromobacter > Achromobacter insuavis. The sequence continues at coordinate 52,646 of NZ_CADIJR010000029.1, forward strand.
GCCCGAACCGCACACCTTGTGGATGGTGGTGCACGCCACGCCCAGCGGCAGGCCCGCGCCCAGCGCGGCCTGGCGCGCGGGCGCCTGGCCCTGGCCGGCCTGCAGCACGTTGCCCATGATGACTTCTTCGATCTGTTCGGGCTTGACGCCGGCGCGCTCGACGGCGGCCTTGATGGCGATCGAGCCGAGTTCGTGCGCGGCCAGGCCGGACAGGCTGCCGAGCATGCCGCCCATGGGCGTGCGGGCGACGGAAACGATAACGATGGGATCTGACATGACTAGCTCCTGTGAGGGTCGGGACAGCGTCTGCTTACGAGGCCGCGCCGGCGGATGCCGGGCGCAGGCGTCTGTCCGTATCGTAAGGGAAAAATTCTTCGATCCGGCCTTGCGCCACGTGGGCGCGGCAGGCCTGCCACCAATCCGGCTCCAGCAGGTCGGCATGGTGGCGCAGGAAGGCGCCGCGCACGCGCGCGTCGCCCAGCAGGAAACGGCCGAACTCCTCGGGGAAGACGTCGTTCGGTCCGATGGCGTACCAGGGTTCCGACGCCATTTCCGCCTCCTCGTTGGGGGCGGGTGGAATCCGTCGGAAATTCATTTCGGTCATGCGCTGGATTTCGTCGTAGTCGTAGAACACGACCCGTCCGAGCCGCGTCACGCCGAAGTTCTTGTAAAGCATGTCGCCGGGGAAGATGTTGGCCGCGGCCAGCTGGCGGATGGCGTCGCCGTATTCGCGCACGGCCGGCTCCAGCAGCGCGTCGGACGCCTGGCTCAGATACAGGTTCAGCGGCGTCATGCGCCGCTCGATGTAGACGTGGCGGATGACCACGGTGTCCCCGGTTTCCTCGATCAGGCTGGGCACCAGGCGCCGCAGTTCGTCCAGCAGCGGCGCGGCGAAGCGATCGCGCGGCAGCGCCACCTGGGAGTATTCCCAGGTATCGGCCATGCGGCCGACGCGGTCGTGCAGCTTGACCATCTGGTATTTGCGCCGCACGGTGGCGTGGTCCATGCCGTCCTTGTCGATGCGGTCCTTGATCAGCTTGAACACATAGGGATAGGACGGCAGCGTGAACACGCACATCACCATGCCCTTGATGCCGGGCGCGATGTCGAAGGCGTCGCGCGAATGCGCCAGGTGGTGCAGGAAATCGCGGTAGAACAGCGTCTTGCCCTGCTTCTGCAGCCCGATCATGGTGTACAGCTCGGCCTTGGGCTTGCGCGGCAAGAGGCTGGCCAGGAAGTTGACCACCGCGGCCGGCGTCTCCATGTCCACCAGGAAATACGCGCGCGTAAAGCTGAACAGCGTGCTCAGGTCGTCCGCGCCCAGCAGCAGCGCATCCAGGTTCACCTGCCCGGCCGGGTTGCGCGTGAGCGCCACGGCGAAGGGGTAGACGGTGCCCTGGTTGATCAGGCGGCCGACGATGTAGGCGCCCTTGTTGCGAAAGAACAGCGAGCCCAGCGCGTGCACCTGGCAGTCGCTGGCGATGCGGCGGCCGACGTGGCGCGGCAACTGCTGGCGCAGCTGCCGCACCGCGGCGCGCGCCAGCAGGCGGGTGTCGCGCGGCAGGTCCTCGAACGGCAGCGCCAGGCCGAAGTCGGCCACCATGCGGATCAGGCTCTTCTGCAGGCCCTCGGTCACCGGGTAGTAGACCCGGTACGACGGCATGCGGCTGTCCAGGTAGTCGGTGGCCACGGCCGGCCGCACGAACAGGAAATCGTTGTGGAAATAGTCGCGATGCAGCAGCCGGCACGACACCGAGTTGAAGAAGGTCTCGGCGCATTCGGGCTGGCGGTGCTCGCCCAGCAGGCCGACGAATTCCTGCTTGATCTGCTGCCAGTAGGCGGTCTGCGTCGCGGTCAGGGCCGGGGCGGCCGCGCCGTTGGCCTCGTCAGCGCCGTGGACGCCGACCGCGCCTTCGGGACGGCCGCGCAGCACGCCCTCGAGCTGGCTGGCGCACTCGCGCACCCGCATGTCGTAGTACTCGATGCGTTCGCGCGACAGGCGCTGGATGCCGTGCCAGTCGCCCGATTCGAACAGCGCCTTGGCGCGCTGCGCGCTGTAGCGGAACAGCGCGTAGTGGCGGTCGAAGCCGGCCAGGATCCGCCGCGCGACCTCCAGCGCCGAGGGGCCCTGCGCGGGCGCCTGCTCGATGTGCTGGACGTCGGACGTGCGGATCATGGCGGCCGGGCTCAGGCGGTTTCGGCGAACAGCTCGCGGCCGATCAGCATGCGGCGGATTTCGCTGGTGCCGGCGCCGATCTCGTACAGCTTGGCGTCGCGCCAGAGGCGGCCCACGGGGTATTCGTTGATGTAGCCGTTGCCGCCCAGGATCTGCACGCCCTCGCCGGCCATCCAGGTGGCTTTCTCGGCGGTGTACAGGATCAGCGCGGCGCAGTCCTTGCGCACCTGGCGCACGTGCTCGGCGCCGAGGCGGTCGAGGTTCTTGCCGACCTGGTAGCAGAAGGCGCGGCTGGCCTGCAGCGTGGTGTACAGGTCCGCCACCTTGCCCTGGATCAGCTGGAATTCGCCAATGGCCTGGCCGAACTGCTTGCGGTCATGGATGTACGGCACCACCACGTCCATCACGGCCTGCATGATGCCGACCGGGCCGCCCGACAGCACCGCGCGTTCGTAGTCCAGGCCGCTCATCAGCACCTTGACGCCGCCGTTGACCTGGCCCAGCACGTTTTCCTCGGGGATCTCGCAATCCTGGAACACCAGTTCGCCGGTGTGGCTGCCGCGCATGCCGAGCTTGTCCAGCTTCTGCGCCACCGAGAAACCCTTGAAGCCCTTTTCCACCAGGAACGCGGTGATGCCGCGCTGGTGCGCCTCGGGGTCGGTCTTGGCGTAGACCACCAGGGTGTCGGCGTCGGGGCCGTTGGTGATCCACATCTTGGTGCCGTTGAGCACGTAGCGGTCGCCCTTCTTGTCGGCGCGCAGCTTCATGCTGACCACGTCCGAGCCGGCGCCCGGTTCGCTCATGGCCAGCGCGCCGACGTGTTCGCCGGAAATCAGCTTGGGCAGGTATCTGGCCTTCTGCGCCGGGGTGCCGTTGCGGTTGATCTGGTTGACGCACAGGTTCGAGTGGGCGCCATAGGACAGGCCGATCGAGGCGCTGGCGCGGGAGATTTCCTCCATCGCCACCATGTGGGCCAGGTAGCCCATGTTGGCGCCGCCGTATTCCTCGCTGGCCGTCATGCCCAGCACGCCCAGGTCGCCGAACTTGCGCCAGAGGTCCATGGGGAACTGGTCGCTGCGGTCGACTTCGGCGGCGCGCGGCGCGATCTCGGCCTGCGCGAAAGTGCGCACGGCGTCGCGCAGCATGTCCAGGTCTTCGCCCAGATCGAAGTTCAGGCCAGGAAGGTTCATCGCTGTCTCCGTGATAGTGGGTACTTACATTCTTATGGGCGCCAGGATCGCGCCGGATCTCGCCGCGTGGCCCCATGATGCGCTGATCGACGCTGGCTACGCAATGATGCACCGCAAATATTACGTTTACGTAAACGTAAATAAGAGTCGGGTTTTCCCTAGGCAAATGTTTGCGTCCCGGGGGAACGCCCCTGGGTACTATTCCCCGGATCCTTGAAACCTCAAATTTTGTTACGGAGTCAGCGGTGTCCGACCTGGCCAATCTCGACGATATTGTGGCGCTGCGGCGCGACCTGCACGCCCATCCCGAGCTCTGCTACGAAGAGCACCGCACCGCCAAGGTGGTGGCCGATGCGCTGCGCGGCTGGGGCATCGAGACCCATACCGGCATCGCCAAGACCGGCGTGGTCGGCGTCATCAAGCGCGGCGCTTCCGACCGCGCCATCATGCTGCGCGCCGATATGGACGCCCTGCCGATGCAGGAAGAGAACCAGTTCGAGCACCGCTCGCGCCACGACGGCAAGATGCACGGCTGCGGCCACGACGGCCACACCGCCATGCTGCTGGCCGCCGCGCGCCACCTGCAACAGCAGGGCGGCTTCGACGGCACGGTCTATTTCTGCTTCCAGCCGGCCGAGGAAGGCGGCGCCGGCGGCCGCGCCATGATCCAGGACGGCCTGTTCGACCGCTTTCCCTGCGAGGCCGTGTTCGGCATGCACAACTGGCCCGGCCTGGAGGCCGGTTCGTTCGGCGTCTGCGCCGGCCCGATGATGGCTTCCGCCAACGGCTTCAAGATCACCGTGCGCGGCAAGGGCGGCCACGCCGCCGCGCCGCACGATTGCGCCGACCCGGTGCCGGCGCTGTTCGCCATCGGCCAGTCGCTGCAGACCATCCTGACCCGCAGCAAGCGCCCGCTGGACGCCGCCGTGCTGTCCATCACCCAGGTGCAGGCCGGCGGCAGCGTCATCAACGTGATTCCGGGCAGCGCCTGGCTGGGCGGCTCGGTGCGCGCCTACAGCACCGACGTGGTCGACCTGATCGAGCGCCGCATGCACGAGATCGCCGGCAGCATCGCCGCCGCCCATGGCTGCGAGGCCGAGGTCTATTTCGAGCGGCGCTATCCGGCGCTGATCAATACGCCGGCCGAGACCGAGTTCTGCATGGAGGTCATGCGCGAGGTGGCCGGCGCCGACCACGCCCGCGTGATCGAGCCGGTGATGGCCTCGGAGGACTTCGCCTTCCTGCTGCAGGCAAAGCCCGGCTGCTACGTGTTCCTGGGCAACGGCGACGGCGACCATCGCATGGCCGGCCACGGCCTGGGCCCGTGCATGCTGCATAACACCAGCTACGACTTCAACGACGCCCTGATCGCGCCGGGCGCGAGCTACTGGGTGCGCCTGGCGCAGCGCTACCTGGCCGGCTGATCGCGCGCGGCCGTCGCGACGCGCGTGTCGCCTTCGCGGTCACCGCCTTTGTCGCCACGACAAGTTTTCCTTTTGCTTTACCCGTTTCACGCATTACCTCACGCAGTGCTACGCAACACCACAAGGAAGCTATGAAAAAGAAGATGTTGTTCACGGCCGCGGGGGCGGCCCTGGCGATCATGACGGGCGGCGCCGCGCTGGCGCAGGGCTGGCCCGCCAAGCCCATCACCCTGGTCGTGCCCTACACCGCCGGCGGCAGCGCCGACGCGATCGGCCGCCGCCTGGGCGACGTGCTGCGCAAGGAGGCCAACGCCACCGTCATCGTCGAAAACAAGCCCGGCGCGGGCGCCTCGGTCGGCACCGACTTCGTGGCGCGCGCCCAGCCGGACGGCGCCACCCTGCTGCTGGCTTCCACCAGCCCGCTGACCATCTTCCCGCACCTGGCCAAGACCAACTACGACCCGATGAAGGACCTGACGCCGGTGGCCAGCGTGGCCGTGGCGCCCGTGGCCATCGTCGCCACCAAGGCCCTGCCGGTGAAGGATTTCGCCGGCCTGATCGACTACGCCAAGTCGCACCCGGACGGCGTGCGCTACGGCACGCCGGGCCAGGGCACCGTGGCCCACATCGGCATGGCGGCGCTGACCACGCAGACCGGCACCAAGATGCTGCACGTGCCCTACCGCGGCAACAGCCAGGCGCTGACCGACGGCCTGGGCGGCGTGGTCGAGCTGCTGGTGGTCAACACCGACGTGGTGCTGCCGCACGTGGCCAGCGGCGCGCTCAAGCCGCTGGCGGTGATGGCGCCCGAGCGCCTGGCCGCCTGGCCCGACGTGCCCACGATGGCCGAACTGAAGCTGCCGCAGGCGCAGTACTACTCGAACTTCGGCATCTTCGCGCCGGCCAATCTGCCGCCGACGGTGGCGGGCCCGCTGCAGGCCGCGCTGGCCAAGGCCGTGGCCAGCGCCGAGTTCCAGGACCTGCTGGCCAAGTCCTACTTGCAGCCCGGCACCGCGTCCGGCGAGGCCTTCGTCAAGCAGGTGCAGGCCGAATACGTCAACAACGCCCGCATCATCAAGGAAGGCAACATCAAGGCGGAATGACGCCGGCGCCGCCTGAATGTCGGCGGTCCAATGCAAAGCGCGCTCCTTGTGGAGCGCGTTTTTTATTGGCGCGGGCAGGGCTGGTTTGCGTCATGCGAATCGGGCGTGGCGTTCGGACGGCGCCAACCGATCTGGGTGAGGGTCTGACATATGCCCCCAGGATCGTGTGTGAGTCGTTATCTCCCCGGTAATCTCTTCGAGCAAGGCCTACGCAAAGCGGGACTTGATTAGGGAAACGTTCGAATGAAGTTGCGCACACGATTCACTTTCACTTGGCTTCTGGGGCTTGGACTTGTCTGCGCGACTGCCGCGGCATATGACCCGACGACAGAGGTTCCCGTCTGGCACATGAGCATGTTCTCTCGCGCCAATTGCATCAACAATGAATCCATTTCATGGGATACCAGTGGCGCTTCATATTGGAACTTGTATACGCAGTCGTACCAAACCAACCTGGACGACTTCTCTGAAGTTTTTATCAGCGCCGGACCGGAAGTAACTTGGCGGTCTGCGGCAGTCGCATGGTTTGCAGCAGGAGAAGGCTTTTGGCAGGTCGAAGGCTATCACCTCATTCAGCCCGCTCCGCGAACGGATCCGGATGAGGGCTGGGCGCTGATCTACCAGAATTGCACGGACAGTTTTGGTGGCGCAACGGCCACCCTGGAAGAGTGCGTACGTACCTTGGCCGATGATTGCAGCTTCTAGAGAGCGCTCAATGTTCCACAGCAGTTACAAAGCCACTGTCCTTGCACTGGTTATTCTTTTTCCCTGGCCTGGAGGCATGGTTCATGCCGCAGCGCCCGTTCCCACTGAGTTCCCTGCGGCGGGAGACCTTCAACCTCCCGCCAACATGCCTGTAGATGCCAGAAAGCGGTGGGAAGAACGAAAATTGCGTCAAATTCGACCGAAGGCGCGTAGCGCCAAGCCAATCGTCTTCAGTGACCTCGCGTCCGTGCCTGTCCTGCAACGCTCATTCAAGCCGTTGAAGGCACGCGTTGAACAACTCGCGCAAGCACACAACAGCCTTCCCGCGCGACTACGCTCCTCCTGGATACATCCGGCGGACGTATCAAAGGGTCCGCTGAGCCGCTGTGCCTTGCAGTGCCAGACACCCGCCGGTGTTGAAGTGGACGCCAAGCTGACCGGCCTGGTCCGCGCCTATGAGTGCCCAGACGTGGACGCCGTCATCCTTTCGGAAACACTGTTGAGTAAAGGAGGCATGGTCAATCTGCTATCCGCTGAACAAGTGAACGCGACGATGTCAGCGGGCGGTCATCCACGCGGTGTTGTGGCGACCCGCCTGGTTCGGCCCGAGGATGGTCAGGAGATGACGATGGTGCGTTGGCGCAGTGGCGAAAAAATGATGACGCTTCGCGTGGCGGGAACACAAGCGCCATCACTGGATTTCGTACGCAAGGTCATGGAGAGCATGCCGGATTGATCCTGACTACCTTCCATGCACGGAAAGGCCTTCTATGTTGGTCTTGGATCAATCCGCGTGAGTGGTGTCGGGACGCAATACTCAGTCTTGGAGGTGTGTCAGGCGGCTTTAGGCCCGAACATGATCACCAGCATCCCCGCCAGGCACAGCCCCACGCCGACATAATCGCTGACGCTGGGCCGCACGCCATCGACCGCCCACAGCCACAGCAGCGCCATGCCGATGTACACGCCGCCATAGGCCGCATAGACGCGTCCCGACGCAGTCGGGTGCAGCGTCAGCAGCCAGGCGAACAGGGCCAGGCTGACGGCGGCCGGCGCCAGCAGCCAGATCGAATGGCCGCGGCGCAGCCACAGGTACGGCAGGTAGCAGCCGACGATCTCGGCCAGCGCGGTCAGGACGAACAGCGCGAAGGTCTGCAGCATGCCCATGACGCGGTCAGGCCCGCTGCTGCGCGAGCAGGTCGTGGCACTGGCGTTCCTGCACCGCGATTTCCTGCAGGGTGTCTTCGATGTCGCGGCGCTGCTGTTCCAGCGTGGCGCGATGCTGGGCCAGCACCGCCAGGTACTGGCGCAACTGCACCTCGGTGTCGCCGGGGCCGTCGTACATGTCGATCAGCGTCAGGATCTCGGACAGCTGCAGGCCCAGGCGCTTGCCGCGCAGGGCCAGCTTCAGGCGCGTGCGGTCGCGCGGTCCGAAGATGCGGTTGCGGCCCTCGCGCGCCGGGCTGACGATCCCCTGGTCTTCATAGAAGCGGATCGTGCGGGGCGTGACGTCGAACTCGCGGGCGAGCTCGGAGATGGTCCAGGTTGACGGGGACATGCGACGTGTGGCAGTTTACGTAAACGTAAATTATGATGACTTGACGCGATCGTCAAGCGTGGAGAGCGAGGCAATGAACCCCAACGAACAGAAGCTGCAGTATCCCTGGGCCGATTTCCAGCCCGAGGCCGGCCGCGCCCACCAGGTGGCCGAGGGCGTCAAATGGATCCGCATGCCGCTGCCGTTCGCGCTGGATCATATCAATCTCTGGCTGCTGCGTGATCGCATCGACGGCCGCGACGGCTGGACCATCGTCGACTGCGGCATCTCGCGCGACGAGGTCAAGACGCTATGGGAAAAGGTGTTCGAGAACGAACTCGAGGGCCTGCCGGTGCTGCGCGTCATCGTCACCCACATGCACCCCGACCACATCGGCCTGGCCTACTGGCTCTGTGAACGCTGGGATGCGCGGCTGTGGATGACCATGACCGACTTCATGGTCGCGTCGCTGTGGTCGTCGCGCCGCAATGACGCCGGCGCCGGTCCCGGCGGCCAGTCGGCCGTCGACCACTTCGCCCGTCACGGGCTGACCGATCCGGACGCGCAGGAACAGATCCGCCAGCGCGCCAACTACTTCCCCAACCTGGTGCCGGCGGTGCCCGCGCGCTACACCCGCATCATGCACGGCGACCCGGTGCGCATCGGCGCGCGCGACTGGCGCGTCATCGTCGGCTACGGCCACGCGCCCGAGCACGCCTCGCTGCATTCGCCCGACCTGGGCGTGCTGATCTCCGGCGACATGGTGCTGCCGCGCATCTCCACCAACGTCAGCGTGTTCGACTACGAGCCCGACGCCAATCCGTTGCCGCTATACCTGCGCTCGCTCGACGGCTACGCCGACGTGCCGCGCGACACGCTGGTGCTGCCGTCGCACGGCCGGCCGTTCAAGGGCCTGCACGAACGCATCGCGCAGCAGCACGAGCATCACCGCGACCGCCTGGCCGAAGTGCTGGAAGCCTGTGCGGCCGCTCCGCAATCGACCTCGGACATCGTGCCGGTGCTGTTCAAGCGCAAGCTCGACCTGCACCAGCTGACCTTCGCCATGGGCGAGGCGTTGGCACACCTGCATGCCTTGTACTTCGAGGGCAAACTGACCCGCGCCACCGGCGCGGACGGCATCGTGCGCTTCAAGGCGGCCTGACGCGGTATTGCGCCGCGTTGCGCGGCGGCCTTCCGCGGGCGCGAGCCGGCGGTGTCAGCGCGTGGCCGTCGCCAGCCGCACCGCCAGCCCCACGAACACCAGCGCCGCGATGCGGTTGAGCCAGCGCTTGGCGGTGACCGAGCGTTGCAGCAGTTCGCCGAACGCGCCCGAGAAGAAGGCGATGGCGCCGAACACCAGCAGCGTGGCCAGCATGAACACCGCGCCCAGCTGCACCGTCTGCCAGCCCACCGAACCCAGTTTGGGCGAGGTGAACTGCGGCAGGAAGGCGAAGAAGAACAGCAGCACCTTCGGGTTGGTCAGGTTCATGACGATGCCGCGGCGGTACAGCGCGGACGTCTTCATCGGCGCCGGCCGCTCGCCATCCTCGGCATGCACCGGCGCGCGCAGGATCTGCCAGGCCAGATAGGCCAGATACGCCGCGCCGGCCAGCTTCAATACCGTGAAGGCCACCGGCGAGGCGGCGAACACCGCGGCCAGCCCCAGCGCCACCGCGGCGGTATGGCCCAGCAGGCCGGTGCACAGCCCCAGCACCACGAACAGCCCGGCCTTGCGGCCCCAGATGGCCGACTGCATCAACACGAACAGGTTGTCGGGTCCGGGCGTGAGGGCCAGCAATACGGCAATGCCGAAGAAAGCGATCAGGGAATCGAAGGGCAGCATGGGGTCTCGCCAGGGTCGGGCGGCGCCTTGCGCGCCGGCAATCAAGTGGCATCATACGAGGAAACCAAGGAGACACCATGTCCGCCGTACCCGAATCCGCTGCCGCGCGCCCCGACGCCGCGCTCGAAGGCTGGCTGCGCGCGCGCCACAGCTGCCGCGCCTTCCTGCCCGGGCCGGTGCCGCGCGCCACCATCGAACGCATCCTGACGCTGGCGCAGCGCACCGCGTCCTGGTGCAACTGCCAGCCGTGGCAGGTGACGGTGGCCTCGGGCGACGGCGCGCGGCGCCTGAGCCGGGCCCTGGTGGAACGCGCCGGGCAATCGGGTTTCACGCCCGACTTCCCGTTTCCGCGCGAGTACCAGGGCGACTACCTGGCGCGGCGCCGCGAGTCGGGCTTCCAGCTGTACGGCGCGGTGGGCGTGGCGCGCGGCGACCGCGAGGCCTACCGCCGCCAGGAGCTGCGCAACTTCCAGTTGTTCGACGCGCCGCACGTGGCCATCATCACCACCGACGAGGCGCTGGGCGGATATGGCGCCATCGACTGCGGCGGCTACGTCGCCAATTTCCTGCTGGCGGCGCAGGCCAATGGCGTGGCCACGGTGGCCCAGGCCTCGCTGGCGATGTATCCCGAAGTGCTGCGCGAGCAGCTCGGCATTGGCGCCGACCGCCGCGTGGTCTGCGCCATCTCGTTCGGCTACGCGGACGCCGCGCATCCGGCCAACAGCTACCGCACCCGCCGCGCCGACCTGGACGCGGCGGTGCGCTGGATCGACTGACACCGGACCGGGGGCGCGACATCCGCGCGCGTTCCTGCTACGGTTCGGATTCCCCACAATACGCAAGCACTCCCTCTTGAAGATGGCTACCAAACACATCGATACGGTTTTGCAGCACGCGGGCACCGCCCCGTTCAACCCCGAGACGGGCACCGCGCCGGTGCCGCTGCCGCCGATGCGGGCCAGCACGGTGCGCTTCGAGAACCTGGCGGCGCTGGAAAAGGCCCAGCGCACCAAGGCCGCCGGTGGCCGCGCCACCACCTACGGCCGCATGGGCATGGACACGCACGCCGCGCTGGAGCAGGTCTTCGCGCAGCTCGAAGGCGGCACCCACGCGTATCTCGCGCCGTCGGGCCTGTCGGCCATGACGATGGTGATGCTGGCGTTGTGTTCGGCCGGCGACCATGCCCTGATCTCCGATTGCGTCTACGGCCCGATGCGCGAGCTCGACGATGCCGTGCTCAAGCGCATGAACATCGCCGTCACCTACTTCGCCGCCGGCGAGGACCTGGACGCGCTGGTGCAGCCCAACACCAGGCTGCTGTATGTGGAATCGCCCGGCTCGCTGCTGTTCGAGATGCTCGACATGGGCGCCATGGCCGCCGTCGCGCAGCGCCACGGCCTGGTGCTGGCGACCGACAACACCTGGGGCTCGGGCTACATCTACCGGCCGCTGACGCTGGGCGCGCAGGTGTCGGTCATCGCCGGCACCAAGTACGTGGGCGGCCACTCCGACCTGATGCTGGGCGCGGTGGTCACCAATGACGAAGCCATCGCCAGGAAGCTGAACCGCACGCAGTACGCGATGGGTTATTCCATCAGCGCCGACGATGCCTGGCTGGCGCTGCGCGGCGTGCGCACCATGCCGATCCGCATGGCGCAGCACGCGCGCCACGCGCTGGAGGTCTGCGAGTTCTTCAAGCAGCGCCCCGAGACCGTGCGCCTGTTCCACCCGGCCTGGCCGCAGGACCCGGGCCACGCGCTGTGGCAGCGCGACTGCACCGGTTCCAACGGCATGCTGTCCGTCGAGTTGCGCCTGTCGCCGGCCGCGGCGCGCGTGTTCGTGGACGAACTGGAACTGTTCGGCATCGGTTTCTCGTGGGGCGGCTACGAAAGCCTGGTGCAGTTGGTGTCGCCCAAGGACCTGTCGAAACACCGCTATTGGGGCGAGGGCGAGAATGCGCTGGTGCGCCTGCACATCGGCCTGGAGTCGCCGCAGGACATCATCGCCGACCTGACCCAGGCGCTGGACAAGGCCGCGGCGGTCAAGGGCTGACCCCGGCGTGACCGCGGGCCGGGCCGTGCCCGGCCGACGCGCCAGCCCCGCCCGCGACGAAGGCCGGCGCAAGGCCCTCGCGGCAAGGCGCCGCCGTATGTCAGGCGTTGGCGCGGATCCACGCGCCGATGCGCGCGGCGATGTCGTCGCTGTTGTCGTCCATCATCGGCATGTGCGAATTGCCGCGGATACCCATGTCGGCCAGTCGCCAGCGGGTGACGCGGCCGCCCCGTGCCGCCAACTCGTCGGCGTAGGCCTGCCCGGCCGCATCCAGCCTGGCCCACAGCGGCGTGGCGTCGAGATAGTCGCCGTAGACGAACAGAAAGGGCTTGCCCGCCACCGCCGCCGGGTCCACTTCCGCCGAGAACCCCGACGGCTCGATGCCGATGACGCCGCGCACCAGTTCCGGCCGCGCCTGCAGCGCGCGGTAGGCCACTTCGCCGCCATGGCTGTGCGCCAGCACCAGGCACGGGCCGATGCGTTCCAGCGCGGCGCAGAAGCCCGCCAGCGCCGCATCGTTGTTGCCCAGCCAGCGCGGCACGGCGTGGCGGATGAAATCATCGAAGGCCGCCAGCGGAAAGCGCTGGCCGTCGAACGCGCGGCGCTGCGCGTAGTCCTCGGCGCGGCCGAAGCGGAACAGCGACCAGCTTTCCTCGGCGTTGCGCACGATCGGCGCATCCGGCCAGACCTCCTCGAACGGCGTCCAGCCGGCGCGGCCGCGCTCGACGTTGTCGACCACATAGACCGCGTGGCCCTGCCGCACGAAATGCTGCAGCCAGCCATGCCGGCCGTCCGGCGTCTGTTCCCACATCGCGCCGGTCATGCCGCCGCCGTGCAGCAGCACCAGCGGCAGCGGGTGGCGGCGCTCGGCGGGGATGAAGTACTGCACGTAGGCCTGCTCGACGTGGTACAGCCCGTTGGGGTCGTACGTCAGCGAGGCGGTCTTGGTGAAGGCGATCTCGCGCACGGGGCGGCCGGCGATATGGGCCTGCCGCCCGCCCGCGTAGAAGCTGCCGAAATCGGCCAGCGCCAGGGGGCCTATTTCTTGACCAGCGGGCATTGGCTTTCCGACAGGGGCCAGGCGAGCGAGTCGCCGGGAATGGTGCGCACGATGTTGTAGTAGTCCCAGGGCGCCTTGGACTGGTCGGGCGATTTCACCTGCGCCAGCATCATGTCGCGCACCACCAGGCCGTCTTCGCGGATGTGCGCGTTCAGGCTGAAGGGGTCGTCGATCGGCATCGACTTCATCTTCGCCATCACCGCGTCCGAATCGGTCGTGCCGGCCGCCTGCACCGCGCGCAGGTAGTGGCGCACCGAGCTGTACACGCCGGCCTGCAGGAAGGTGGGCGGGCGGCCCAGGCGGGCCTCGAACTTCTTGGTGAAGGCGCGGGTGCCGTCGTTCATGTCCCAATAGGACGGCACCGTCAGGTAGGTGTGCTGCGCGGCCTGCAGGCCCAGGCTGTGCACGTCGGTCAGCAGCAACAGCATCGCCGCCAGCTTCTGGCCGCCGCTGGAGATGCCGAATTCGGCCGCCTGCTTGATCGCCGAGATGGTGTCGCCGCCGGCGTTGGCGACGGCGATGATCTGCGCCTTGGAGGCCTGCGCCTGCAGCAGGAATGAGGCGAAGTCCGAGGCGTTGAGCGGATGGAACACCGTGCCCACGACCTCGCCGCCGTTGGCCTTGACCACGGTCTCGGTGTCGGCGGCCAGCTGCTTGCCGAAGGCGTAATCGGACGCCAGGATGAACCAGCGCTTGTTGCCTTCCTTGACCACGGCGGTGGCCGTGCCGCGCGACAGCGCGTAGGTGGTGTAGGTCCATTGCACGCCATAGGGCGAGCATTGCGCCTGCGTCAGCGCGGTGGTGCCGGGGCTGGAGAACAGCACCAGCTTCTTCTTTTCGCGCGCGATGCCCTGCACCGCCAGCGCCACCGATGAATTGGGCACGTCCACCACCACGTCGACGCCGTCGGTGTCGTACCACTTGCGCACCATGCTGCTGCCGATGTCGGGCCGGTGCTGGTGGTCGCCGGACACCAGCGACACGGGCTTGCCGAGCACGCTGCCGCCCAGTTCCTCGATCGCCAGGCGCGCGGCCTCGACCGAACCGCGTCCGGTGGCGTCGGCGGTGACGCCGGCCATGTCCGTCAGGACGCCTATCTTCACGCCATCGGCGTCATTGGCGTGCGCGCTCAGGCCGGCCAGCGCCAGGCACGCGCCCAGCGCCGCGCGGCGCAGGAATTGCTGTCTCATTTGTCTTCCACCCTTGTAGGCCGCGCGGGGCGGCGAATTATTGTGGGAGGAAGTGTAGCCCGCGGCGCGGCGTTTGCCGCGTCCGCGCGCCCTGGGGATGACCCCATGAAAAACGCCCCGGCCGGAAGGCGCGGGGCGTTTTCAGGAACGTGATTCAGGCGCGGGTCAGTTGCCGCGGGCCATCGGGATCAGCTGGTTCACTTCCTTCAGGGCGCCTTCGTAGCTGTTGCCCGCCATGACCGGCGAGGTCATGAACTTGCCGCCCACGGCGAAGGACGGCGTGCCGTCGATGCGATAGGCCTCGGCCAGCTGGTTGGCGCGCTGCACCTGGGTCTGGACGCTGAACGAGTCGAACACCGAGTCGAACTTGGCGCGGTCCACGCCTTGCGAGGCGGCCCACTCGCCCATGGCCTTCTTGTCGATCAGGCGCTTGTGCTCGCCGTGGATGGCGGTAAAGACCTTGGCGTGCAGGTCGGGGCGATCCAGGGCCAGCAGCGTGTAGTACAGCTGTTGCAGCGGCTTCATGCCGGCGTTGAAGGCGATCGGCACTTGCTTGAGCACGACGTCTTCGGGCTTGGTCTTGGCCCAGTCCTCGACCATGGGTTCCATGGCGGCGCAGTGCGGGCAGGTGTAGGCGAAGAATTCCAGGACCTCGATCTTGCCCGGGGTATCCGACGGCAGCGGCGGATTGATCGGCACGTAGGCCTGGGTGCCCTGGGCGTGGCTGACCGGGCTGAAGAACGCGGTGGCGGTCAGCGCGGCGGCTGCCAGGATGCGGATGAGCTTGGGGGACAGCATGATGGGGTGAGGTTCCTGAACAAAGAGGTTACAGACAGGGCCAGGCCCGGATTAGTTCAATCAAAAACCATGATGGGGGCGCCGTGTTACTGGCGCACCACCGCCGTTTCAATCTTGTTTTCGCCCAGCCGGCCGCGGGCGCGGTTCATGTCGTCCAGGCGGGCGAACGGACCGACGCGCACGCGGTTGATCGGCTTGCCGTTGACCTCGGCCTTCTGCACCGCCACCGGCAGGCCCAGCAGGATGATGCGGGCCTTGAGCGATTCGGCGTCGTCCTGGCCGCGGAAGGCGCCGGCCTGCAGGTAGTACGAGCCATTGGCCGACGCCGTCGGGGCGGCGCTGGCGACCGGCGCCTTGGCCGCGGGCGCCGGGGTCGGCGCCATCTTGGCGATGGGCGTGGGCGGCGCGCTGGCGGCCGGCGCGGGCGTG
>NZ_CADIJR010000030.1 GCF_902859645.1 Achromobacter insuavis
CTTACGGGGTCTGGCGCACCGGGCAAGCCTTCGATCCCGGGAGGTTGAACCTGAAAGCAGCTTGATCCGGACCATAGAATCTCGTCCGCCTTCGGCTCCCTACGGTTTCCGCCGGGCGCATCTGACGGCGCGCCCACCCGCGCGCCACCCGCCAGGGTCGGCTGCGCGGGCAGCCGGCCCTGGCATGCGTGGTGTGGGGCGTCGGGGCCGGGTTCGCTGCGCGCGGATGGCGATGTGTGTTGTGCTGGTGTGCGGGTAGGGGTGACGCCCCATGGTGTGGTGCATCGTGATGCGTCGTGCATACGTTGCATGTACCGGTGTTTCCGCCTCGCGGCATTGCTGCTTCAAGCCGGGGTAGCCCCAACGGTGGCAGCCATTGAGGGGCAGCGTGGGAATCAGCAGAACCCTCCCGCTAAGACAGCCGGCCCGCCGCCCGGCCGCCCGAAGGCGGGCCAGCCCCCTCGGGGGGCAGCAAGCGCGCGCAGCGCGCGCCGCGTGGGGGCTCTCAATTCCCCGCTTCGCGCAGGCGGCTGGGGAGGAGTTCGCCGTGGCGGGCCAGGAGGGGGTAGGCGGCGGCGCCGACGAGGTGGGAGTTGATGCCCTTCATGTCGCGCAGGATGTCGAGGTAGAGGGCGCCGACTTCGGCGGCGTCGACCTGGCCTGCCTTGATCTTCTGCAGGTGGGCGTCGGCGGCCTGGGTCTCGATGGTGCGGAAGCGCGATTTTTCGCCGGCCAGGGCGCGGGCCTGGCGCAGGTCGTCGTTGACGAAGAGGGCGGCGGCCTGGCGTTGGTTGGCGATCAGTTCGCCGAGGGTGTTATCGAGGCTGGCGCGTTGTTCGGGCGAGAAGGTCCAGCCCTGCTTGCGCAGCTTGGCGATGTGGCTGAGCAGGCCGTGGTGGGCGATGTCGCCGGCATGGCCGATGTTGCTGGTGAAGGCCAGGATGCCATCGAGGCGTTGCAGGTCCTCGCGCGTCATGTTTTCCTGGTCCAGGGTGGCCAGGTAGGTGGTGATGGCGTTTTCCAGCTTGTCGAGGGCAGCGTCGAGCTGGCGTGCCTGCACCATGCGGTGGCGGTTGTCGCGCTTGAAGCCGGCGCGGGCGTACAGCAGCAGGGTCTGCAGCATGTCGGCCATGCGCAGCGCTTCGCGCGCGGCGTTGCCCAGGGCGACGGCGGGCACGTCGTGGGCCCATTCGTCGAGGTATTGGGGACGGGCCGGGTCGTTGGGGTCGGTGCGCTTGGGCAGCCAGCGGGTCAGCAGCGCGGCGTACGGCGCCAGCAGCGGCAGGAAGGCCAGCGCGATGACGGCGTTGAAGAGGGTGTGGAAGTTGGCGACGGCGCGGGCCGGGTCGCTGGACATCTCGCTCATCAGCGGTTGCAGCCAGGGCAGCAGCACCAGGCCGGCCAGCACGCCCAGGATGCGGGTCAGCAGGTTGCCCAGCGGCAGGCGGCGCGCGGCGGGGTCGTCGCCGGTGACGCCTTCGATCATGGGGTTGATGGCGGTGCCGAGGTTGGCGCCCAGCACCAGCGCGAAGGCGACGTGCGGGGCCACCATGTGATGGCTGGCGAG
The DNA here is from genome assembly GCF_902859645.1 of Achromobacter insuavis. GTDB lineage: Bacteria > Pseudomonadota > Gammaproteobacteria > Burkholderiales > Burkholderiaceae_B > Achromobacter > Achromobacter insuavis. Next base: position 1,568 of record NZ_CADIJR010000030.1, read on the forward strand.
TGACATGACCAGCACCACCACGGCGACGCTGGAGTGGGCGGCCCAGGTGAAGGCGGCCGACAGCAGCACGGCGGCCACCGGCTGGGTCGCCAGGGCATCCAGGATCATGCCCAGCATGGGGGCGGTCTGGAACGGCTCGAACAGTTCCACCAGCTGGTGCAGCGACAGCAGCAGCAGGCCCAGGCCGATGAAGACCCGGCCCAGGTCGCGGGTGCGGCCCGGCGGATAGCGGCGGAACATCCAGACGCCGGCCAGGATCAGGATGGGCGCCAGCGAGGTCAGGTCGAACGACAGCAGCTGGACGATCAGCGTGGTGCCGACGTTGGCGCCCAGCATGGCGGCCAGGGCCGGCACCAGGCCGACCACGCCGCCGGCGGCGAAGCCGGTGATCATCAGGCCGGTGGCGGTGCTGCTCTGCAGCGCGGCGGTGATGCCGAGGCCGGCGGCGAAGGCCCGCAATCGGGTTCCCAGGGCGCGGCCCAGCGCGGCGCCGAGGGCGGCGCCGAAGGCGCGCTGCACGCCCGTCTGGACCATGTGGACGCCCCAGAGCAGCAGGGCGACGTAGCCGGCGAAGTCAAGCAGGGTAATGAGTCCGGACATCCTGGGGCAGTTCCATTCTTTTTATGACAAGAAATAATTCTGTAATGATCGCATGCCAAGGCGGGCGGGGAAACCCGTGGCTTGAATACAGCATACGCCCCGCGGGGCTTTGCTGCGCACGGCCGGACCTTCCGCGTATCATTGCCGGATCATTCTTGGATGCAGGGGATTTCCGGTGGCCGTTTCCGTCTTCGATCTGTTCAAAATAGGCATAGGTCCGTCGAGTTCCCATACCGTCGGCCCCATGCGGGCCGCTTTGTTGTTCGCCCAGGGCCTGGAGCGCGACGGCCTGATGCCGCGGGTGGCCAACGTGCGCGCCGAGCTCTATGGCTCTCTGGGCGCCACCGGCAAGGGCCACGGCACCGACAAGGGCGTGCTGCTGGGCCTGATGGGCGAGGCGCCCGACACGGTCGACCCGGCCGCCATCGCCGGCATGATCGCCTCGGTGCGGGCCAGCCGCCAGCTGCCGCTGCTGGGCCACTATCCGGTGCCGTTCGTGGAAAAGGAACACATGATGTTCTACCGCCGCGAAGCCATGGCCGAACACCCCAACGGCATGAAATTCCACGCCTTCGACGCCGAGGGGCAGTCGCTGCGCGAGGCCCGCTACCTGTCGGTGGGCGGCGGCTTCGTGGTGACGGCGGGCGCGTCCAACAGCCAGGTCATTGCCGCGCATGACCAGCTGCCGTACCCGTTCCGCACCGGTCGCGAGCTGTTGACCATGTGCCGCGAAAGCGGCCTGAGCGTGGCGCAGCTGATGATGAAGAACGAGCTGACCTGGCGCGATACCGGCGAGGTCGCGGGCGGGCTGGACCGCATCTGGCAGGTGATGCAGGACTGCGTCTCGCGCGGCTGCGGCATCAATTATCCGGAAGCCGACGGCGAGCTGCCGGGCCCGCTGCGGGTGCGCCGCCGCGCCCCCGAGCTGTACCGCAACCTGACTCAGCGCGCCGAGCGCACGCTGTCCGATCCGCTGTCGGTGATGGACTGGGTCAACCTGTACGCCATGGCGGTCAACGAGGAGAACGCCGCCGGCGGCCGCGTGGTGACGGCGCCCACCAACGGCGCGGCGGGCATCATCCCGGCGGTGCTGCATTATTACGATCGCTTTGTCCCCGGTTCGAACCGGGAAGGCGTGCGTGATTTCCTGCTGACCGCCGCGGCCGTGGGCCTGCTGTACAAGTACAACGCCTCGCTGTCGGGCGCCGAGGTCGGCTGCCAGGGCGAGGTCGGGGTGGCCTGTTCGATGGCGGCGGGCGGCCTGGCCGCGGCGCTGGGCGGCTCGGTCGAGCAGGTCGAGAACGCGGCCGAGATCGGCATGGAGCACAACCTGGGCCTGACCTGCGACCCGGTCGGCGGCCTGGTGCAGATTCCCTGTATCGAACGCAACGCGATGGCCTCGATCAAGGCCGTCAACGCGGCCCGCATGGCGCTGCGCGGCGACGGCCAGCACTATGTGTCGCTGGATTCGGTCATCAAGACCATGCGCGAGACCGGCGCCGACATGAAGACCAAGTACAAGGAAACGGCGCGCGGCGGCCTGGCGGTGAACATCGTCGAGTGCTGAGGCGGGTCCGCCCCAAGCAAAAAGCCCCTTGATCGCTCAAGGGGCTTTTTTCATTGCCGAACCGCCTCACGATGAAAGCGCCCCGGGGGACGCGAGCCGAAGGCGCGGCGTGGGGGCTTTTCCGAGGCCTGTGCCGGGATCAGATCACGCGGGCGTTCTGCAGCGCGGCGATGCGGGCCGGGATCGGCGGGTGCGAGGCGAACATGGCCGCCAGGCCGCCCTTGCCGGTGATGCCGGAGGCTTCGAACGACTTGGGCAGTTCGCCCGGCTCCAGGCCGCCCAGGCGGGCCAGGGCGCGGATCATGGGTTCGCGGGCGCCCATCAGGTGGGCCGAGCCGGCATCGGCGCGGTACTCGCGCTGGCGCGAGAACCAGGCCACGATGATCGAGGCCAGGATGCCGAAAATGATCTCACAGACGATCACGGTGACCATGTAGCCCGGGCCGAGGCCGCGTTCGTTCTTGAACACCACGCGGTCGATGAAGTAGCCGACCACGCGCGCCAGGAACACCACGAAGGTGTTGACCACGCCCTGGATCAGGGTCAGCGTGATCATGTCGCCGTTGGCGATGTGGGCCACTTCGTGGGCCAGCACCGCGGCGACTTCCTCTTCGCTCATGCTTTCGAGCAGGCCGGTCGACACCGCCACCAGCGAGTCGTTCTTGAAGGCGCCGGTGGCGAACGCGTTGGGCGCGCCGTCGTAGATGGCGACTTCCGGGCGGCCGATGCCGGCGCGGTCGGCGAGCTGGTGGACGGTGTCCAGCAGCCAGGCCTCGCGCTGGTTGCGCGGCGCGTTCGGGTCCAGCACCTGGGCGCCGGTGCTCCATTTGGCCATCGGCTTGCTGATCAGCAGCGAGATGATGGCGCCGGTGAAGCCGACCACCACCGAGAAGATCAGCAGCGCCTGCAGGTTCAGGCCGTTGGCGGTCAGGTAGCGGTCTACGCCCAGGATGCGCAGCGTGGCCGACAGCACGAGCATGACGGCCAGGTTGGTAATGACGAAAAGGATGATGCGTTTCATGCTTTTTTTGTTCCTCAGCGAGCGGGACTTGTGCGGGATTGGACTGTGCCGCGGCATGGCAGTTCCCCGACCGCCGGCGCCGCTCCCGGTGACGGAGAGTATAGTATCGCTTTCCCCTATTTCCCCCTCACTTTCACCTGAGCGCAAACCCCCAAATGCAGGCACTTTGGATGTTGCTGGCGTCCGCCATGTTCGCCATCATGGGGTCGTTCGTGAAGCTGGGCACCGAGCACGGCGCGTCGTTGCCGCAAGTGGTGCTGTTCCGTGGCCTGCCGTCGGTGGTGCTGTTGCTGTTGTGGGCCCGCGCCGGCCGCCAGTCCATCGTGCCCACCAGCTGGAAACTGCACCTGTGGCGCAACCTGTCCGGCGTCACCTCGATGTGGCTCGGTTTCTTCGCCATTTCCCACCTGCCGCTGGCCACCGCCACCAGCCTGAACTACACGGCGCCGCTGTTCATCGCCTGCTGGATGCTGGGATGGGGCGGGGCGCAGCGCGATCCGGTGCGGATCGCCGCCGTGGCTCTCGGCTTTTTGGGCGTGATCGCCGTGTTGCGGCCCAGCATCAACGAAGACCAGTGGCTGGCCGCCCTGCTGGGCCTGGGGGCGGGCGCCATGTCGGCGATCGCCATGATGCAGATCCGCCAGCTGGGCCGCATCGGCGAGCCGGAATGGCGCACCGTGCTGTTCTTTTCGGTGGCGGTGTGCGCCTCCAGTTTCGCCGGCCTGGGCTTCGAGGGCTGGGGCCATGCCGACTGGACCGGCTACAGCTCGCTGCTGGGCGTGGGCGTGACCGGCCTGTTCGGCCAGCTGGCCATGACGCGGGCGTTCGGCCTGGGTTCGGCGCTGCTGACCGCGGCCCTGCAGTACAGCACGATCATCTTCGCGGCCCTGCTCGGCATGGGCTTCTGGGGCGATACCCTGGACGGCCTGGCCTGGGCCGGCATGGGCCTGATCATCTCGGCGGGCCTGCTGTCGGTCTGGCGCACCCTGCGCGACCCCAAGCCGGCCTGACCCCCGCGAACCCGATCCCATCAGAGGAGTTGTCCCGATGAGCATGACCCTGATTTCCGCGGCCGATCTGGCCACGCACCTGGGCGCGGCGGACGTGCGCGTGTTCGACGTGCGCCACGACCTGACCAACCACGCGGCCGGCCGCGAAGCCTACGCCGCCGGCCACATCCCCGGCGCCCGCTACCTCGACCACGAGACCGAGCTGGCCGCTCCCCGGACCGGCAAGAATGGCCGTCATCCGTTGCCCGAGCGCGGCCAGTTCGGCGCGCTGATGGCGGCGCACGGCGTCACGCCGCAAACCCTGGTGGTGGCCTATGACGCCAGCGGCGGCATGTACGCCGCGCACCTGTGGTGGATGCTGCGCTGGCTGGGCCACGACCGCGTCGCCGTGCTCGACGGCGGCTGGCAGGCCTGGCAGGCCGCCGGGCTGCCGACCTCCACCGAGGCGGCCGCGCCCGTGCGGGCCGGCGCGCCGGTGACGCCGGCCGCGCCGCGCGTCGGCAGCGTCGATGCGCAGGCGGTGCTGGACAACATTGCCCGTCCCGCCTTCACCGTGATCGACGCGCGCGCGGCCAACCGCTATCGCGGCGAGGTCGAGCCGATGGATCCGGTGGCCGGCCACATTCCGGGCGCGCTGAACCGCCCGAACGGCCAGAACCTGCAGGCCGACGGCCGCTTCAAGGACGCGGCGCAATTGCGCGAGGAATTCACCGCGCTGCTGGATGGCCGCGATCCCGCGGCCATCGTGCACCAGTGCGGCTCGGGCATCACCGCCTGCCACAACCTGCTGTCGATGGAAATCGCCGGCCTGGCCGGCTCGCGCCTCTATCCGGGCTCGTGGAGCGAGTGGTGCAGCGACCCGTCGCGGCCGGTGGCCAAGGGCGAGTGAGCGCGCGGCAAGGGCCTGGCCGAAGCCAGGCCTGACGCCGTTCGCGGTGTTACCAGACCGCCGCCAGCTTGACCCGGCCGGAGACGCTTTCGGCGATCTCCAGGAAGTGGTCCAGCGGCGGCGTGGCCAGCCCCGGCACCTTGGCCATGTCGTCCCAGCGCCTCAGGCGGATCGCATCCGGCGCGCCCGGCATGCTGGCGAAATCCACCGCCTGGCCCGCATCGAAGCTGCCCCCCTGAAGCGCCAGGCTGCGTTTCGAATCCTCCGAAAGCGTCGCTTCATACTGCGGCTCCACGTAGCAGAGGTAGCGTTTGGCCTCCACGTGCAGCCGGATCGGATCCAGTACCGCCGAACTGAACAACCCGCGCAGGAACGGCAGCACGAAATACTGATGCTTGTCGTCGATGCCGCGCAGGGTGGGCGTGTCCGGATGGTCCGCGATCAGGTGGCCCAGGTCGTGCAGCAGGCAGGCGGTGATCAATTGGGCGTTGGCGCCATGGCGTTCGGCCAGCGCCGCGGTCTGCAGCGCGTGCCGCAGGTGGCTGACGGATTCGCCATGGTAGGAACGGTGCCCGCGTTCCAGGAACAGTTGTTCGATATCCTGCAAGGTCAAGGCCATGGTTGTCTCCTGAGTGGCCGCAAGGGGAAGAGGCGGGCAGTGATCCGAGGATCATCCGGCTGCCGGCGCCATCTCCAGAAAGCGCGCGATGAGTTGCACCGGTTGGCGCTCGCGCAGGCAGTACAGGTATTCATGCATCACGACATCGGCGCCCTCGATGTCCAGGGCCGCCAGTTCGGGATGGGACGGGATCTCGCGCGACGGGATCAGGCTGATGCCGAGTTCGCACAGGATCGCCTGGCGGATCGATTCGCGGCTGCCGATCTCCAGGGTGCGGCGGACGGTCACGCCGGCCGCCTGCAATGCCTCTTCGGTCAGCTGGCGCGTCATTGAGCCCGGTTCGCGCAGCAGCAGCGCGTGGTCGGCCAGGTCGCCCAGCGCCACCTTGCCGCGCCGCGCCAGCGGGTGGTCGCGATGCGTCACCACGCGGATCGGGTCGGCCGCGATCATGCGGCGGTACAAATGCTTGTCATCCATCAGAAACGAGGACGTGGCAATCTCGATGCGATAGTCATGCAGCGCCTGCAGCATGCTCTGCGAGTTGCCGATGGCCACGGTCAGGTCGATGCCGGGGTAGAGCTGGTTGTAGCGGCGCACCGTGTCCATGATGTAGTACGGGCCGGTGGCGCCGATGCGCAGGTTGCCCTCGCGCAGGTCGCTGGCGTCGCGCAGGCGGAAATCGATCTCGGTTTCCTGCTGCACCAGCTTTTCCACCATCGGCATCAGGCTGTGCCCGGCGTCCGACAGCCGCATGCCGCGGCCCTGGCGGTGGAACAGTTCGACGCCGTAACGCGACTCCAACTGGCGCAGTTGCCCCGTCACCGTGGGCTGGCTCACGCCCAGCTGGGCGGCGGCCTTGGTGACGGTACCGCAGCGAGCCACGGCATAGAAGGACTTGAGTTCGGCGACGAGCACGGTGTAGGGGGCCTGTAAATGGACGCAATGCGCAAGACCGCCAGTACACCAAAATAATTTGATGTTTTTATTACTGCATTTGCGCGAAGTGTCATAAACACTCAATACGCGCCTTCCATACTGCCTTCGTTCCCAGACCGGAGGCCCCATGGCCCAACAGCTCCAACGCGATACCAACACTGTTCCGACGGGCGCTACGCCCCAGCCCGGAGCGCAGCGCGGGGGCTTTCTTTCGGTCAGCAATCTCGTCAAGCGCTTCGGTAGCCACACGGCGCTGTCGGATGTGTCGCTGGATATCCGCGCCGGCGAACTGGTGTGCCTGCTGGGCCCCTCGGGCTGCGGCAAGACCACGCTGCTGCGCGCCATCGCCGGGCTGGAGCGCCAGGACAGCGGCACCATTTTGTTGTCGGGCCGTGACATCTCCCACGCCGAGCCGCAGGAGCGCGACTACGGCATTCTGTTCCAGTCCTATGCGCTGTTTCCCAACCTGACGGTGGCCCAGAACGTGGCCTACGGCCTGAGCGGCAAGCGCGCCCATCGCAAGCACGTGGCCGACCGGGTCGAGGAAATGCTGACGCTGGTGGGCCTGGCCGGCGCCTCCCATAAATATCCGGGACAGATCTCCGGTGGCCAGCAGCAGCGCGTCGCCCTGGCCCGCGCCCTGGCGCCGTCGCCGTCCCTGCTGCTGCTGGACGAGCCGATGTCGGCCCTGGACGCCCGGGTGCGCGAACATCTGCGCATCGAGCTGCGCGCCCTGCAGAAGCGCCTGTCCATCACCACGCTGATGGTGACGCACGATCAGGAAGAGGCCATGGTCATGGCCGACCGCATCGCCGTCATGAACGGCGGCGTCATCGAACAATTCGGCACCCCGCGCGAGCTGTATCGCCAGCCGGGTTCGGCCTTCATCGCCGATTTCGTCGGCGAGGCCAACTGGCTGCCGTTCGAGCGCATCGACGCGCACCGCGCCCGCGTCGGCCGCCAGGAACTGGCGGTGGACGAGGCGCTGGAGCGCAACGTCGGCAAGCTGTTCGTGCGGCCCGAGGCGGTGCGCGTGAGCGTGGCGCGTCCGGATCAACCCAACAGCATGCTGGCCGATGTGCTGGACGGCGTGTTCCTGGGCCGCGGCTACCGTCTGGCGCTGCGCCTGGAAGGCGTGCCCGGCGCCACCGTGCACTCGATCGTGTCCCCTGAAACCGGAGATGCCCTGCTGGGTCCTCACGCTGCCAGCCGTTGCTGGGTGGAGCTGCCGCGCCATGCGATTCGCGCCTACGCTTGATCCGGCTTCGAGCCCCGTTCCCGCCGCCATGTCCGCGCCCGCCGACACGTCTGTCGCCCCTGTCGCTCCGTCATTGGGCCGCCGGCCGCTGCCCGCCTGGGTCGGCGCCTTCGGGCTGACGCTGGGGCAGGGCGCCCTGGCGCTGGGCCTGGCGCTGTTCCTGGCCTTGCCGCTGGTGGCCATTCTGGCCAAGTCGGTCACCGACGCCAATGGCGACTGGGCCGGCCTGTCGGTGGTGCTGGGCATCATCGGCGCCGACGGCTTCCTCGGCATGGTCGGGCGCAGCCTGACGGTGGGCGTGGTCACCATGATGCTGGTGGTGCCGTGCGCCTATGCCTTCGCCTATGCCTTGACGCGCAGCCGCATTCCGGGCAAGGGCCTGCTGCGCACCATCGCGCTGCTGCCGCTGCTGGCGCCGTCGCTGCTGCCAGGTATTGCGCTGGTCTACCTGCTGGGCAACCAGGGCCTGCTGAAAGGCCTGTTCGGCGGCGCGACCATCTATGGCTTCTGGGGCATCGTGGTGGGCGAGGCGTTCTACACCTTCCCGCACGCGCTGATGATCCTGCTGACCGGCCTGACGCTGGCCGACGGCCGCCTCTACGACGCGGCGCGCGCCATGGGCGCCGGACCGCTGCGCACCTTCATGACGGTGACCCTGCCCGGCACGCGCTATGCGGTGTTCTCGGCCTGCTGCGTGGTGTTCACGCTGACCGTGACCGACTTCGGCGTGCCCAAGGTGGTGGGCGGCGACTACAACGTGCTGGCGATGGAAGCCTACAAGGCCGTGGTCGGCCAGCAGAACTTCCCCAAGGGCGCCGCCATCGGCATCCTGCTGCTGCTGCCGGCGCTGCTGACCTTCGTGCTGGACCGCCGCCTGCGGGCCCGCCAGGGCGCCCAGCTGAGCGGCCGCGCCCAGCCCTACGCGGCCGGCGCCAACTGCCGGCGCGACGCGGCCTTCCTGTTGCTGGCGGGCGCCATGGCCGGGTTCCTGCTGCTGATCATCGGCGTGGCGGTGTGGGCCTCGTTCGTGAAGATGTGGCCCTACAACCTGTCGCTGTCGCTGCGTTCGTACGACTTCGACAACATGGATGGCGGCGGCTGGCTGGCCTGGCGCAACAGCCTGGAACTGGCCTTCTGCACCGCGGTGATCGGCACGGTGGTGGTGTTCCTGGGCGCCTGGATGATGGAAAAGGTGCCGGCCCGCAGCGCCTCGTCGCGCGGCCTGCGCGGCGTGCTGGGCATGCTGGCGCTGATGCCGATGGCCGTGCCCGGCCTGGTGCTGGGCCTGGGCTACATCTTCTTCTTCAATGGCGCCGCCAATCCGCTCAACGTGCTGTACGGCACCATGCCGCTGCTGGTGCTGTGCACGGTGGTGCACTTCTACACCAGCGCGCACCTGACGGCGGCCACCGCGCTCAACGCGCTGGACCCGGAATTCGAAGCCGCCTCGGCCTCGCTCAAGGTGCCGCGCCTGACCACCTTCGTGCGCGTGACGCTGCCGATGTGCCTGCCGGCCGCGCTGGACGTCGCCCGCTACCTGTTCGTTTCCGCCATGACCACCGTGTCGGCCGTGGTGTTCCTGTACAGCCCGTCCACGGTGCTGGCCGCCGTGGCGGTGCTGAACATGGACGACGCCGGCTTCATCGGCCCCGCCGCCGCCATGTGCAGCGTGATCATGGCCAGTTCGGCGGTGGCGGCGTTGCTGCTGCACCTGGCCAGCCGCGCCCTGGTGGCGCGCAGCCAGGCCTGGCGCCGGCCCGCGGCCCTTTGATTTGAATACTCTGCAAGGAAGACCCTCATGACTGTTGCGCCTCTGCCCGTCCGCCTGGAAGCGGTGATTTTCGATTGGGCCGGCACGCTGGTCGACTTCGGTTCGTTTGCCCCGACCAAGGTGTTCGTCGACGCCTTCGCCGAGTTCGGCATGGAAGTCACGCTGGAACAGGCCCGCGGCCCGATGGGCGTGGGCAAGTGGGACCACATCCGCGCGCTGTGCGACGAACCCGCGATCGCCAATCAATACCAGGCCCAGTTCGGCCGCCTGCCGACCGACGACGACGTCACCGCCATCTACGAGCGCTTCCTGCCGATGCAGCTGGACAAGGTGGCCCAGTACTCGGCGGCCATTCCTGGCGCGGCCGAGCTGCTGCGCGCGCTGCGCCAGCGCGGCCTGAAGATCGGCTCGTGCTCCGGCTACCCCGGCAGCGTGATGCGCCGCGTGGTGGAGCGCGCCGCCAGCGAAGGCCTGGAACCCGATTGCATCGTCGCCAGCGACGACGTGCCGCGCGCCCGCCCGGCGCCGGCCATGGCGCTCAAGAACGTGGTGGAGCTGGGCCTGACGGACGTGGCCGGCTGCGTCAAGGTCGACGACACCGCCCCCGGCATCGAGGAAGGCCGCCGCGCCGGCATGTGGACCGTCGGCCTGCTGCTCTCGGGCAACGCCGCCGGCCTGACGCTGGACGAATACCTGAGCCTGGACGAGAACGGCCGCCAGGCGGCCCGCGAACGCGCCGGCCGCGAACTGTCGAGCGCCGCGCCGCATTACCTGATCGACACCGTGGCCGACCTGCCCGGCGTCATCGCCGATATCGAATCCCGCCTGGCGGCGGGACAGCGACCCTGAGGCCGCGACCGCCGACCCCGACCAACCCTTTTTTCGCAACGCACCGCGGCGGGCATCCGCCGGCCGCGGGGACCTGACTCACCCTTTTTCCGCTCACCCACGGAGTTCCTTCATGAAACGCTTCACGCTGCTTGCCCTGGCCGCCGCCTTCGCCGGCATCACCGGCGCCGCTTCCGCCGAGACCACGCTGACCGTCTACACGGCGCTGGAAGCCGACCAGATCAAGGCTTACCAGGCCGCCTTCGAGAAGGCCAACCCCGACATCAAGATCCAGTGGGTGCGCGACTCCACCGGCATCATCACCGCCAAGCTGCTGGCCGAAAAGGGCAACCCCAAGGCTGACGTGATCTGGGGCCTGGCCGGCACCTCGCTGGGCCTGATGGACAAGGAAGGCATGCTGCAGCCCTACGCCCCCAAGGGCCTGGACCAGATCGCCGCCAACATGCGCGATGCCAAGGCCGAGCCCACCTGGGTCGGCATGGACGGCTTCGCCGCCGCCATCTGCTTCAACACCGTCGAAGCCGAAAAGCAGAAGCTGCCCAAGCCCGAATCGTGGCAGGACCTGACCAAGCCGGTCTACGCCGGCAAGATCGTCATGCCGAACCCGGCCTCGTCGGGCACCGGCTTCCTGGACGTCAGCGCCTGGCTGCAGATCTTCGGTGAAGAGAAGGGCTGGGCCTACATGGACGCCCTGCACAAGAACATCGGTTCGTACACGCACTCGGGCTCCAAGCCGTGCAACATGGCCGCCGCCGGCGAATTCCCGATCGGCGTGTCGTTTGACTACCGCGCCGCCAAGCTCAAGGCCGACGGCGCGCCGGTCGAAGCCGTGTTCCCGTCGGAAGGCCTGGGCTGGGAAGTCGAAGCCACCGCCATCGTCAAGGGCACCAAGAACCTGGAAGCCGCGCGCAAGCTGGCCGACTTCTCGGCCAGCCGCGAAGCCAACGAGCTGTACAAGACCAACTTCGCGGTGCTGGCGATTCCCTCGATCGCCACGTCCAACCCCAATCTGCCGGCCGACCTGACCAAGCGCATGATCAAGAACGACTTCGTCTGGGCCGCCACCAACCGCGATCGCATCATCGCCGAGTGGACCCGCCGCTACGACGGCAAGTCCGAGCCCAAGAAGAAGTAATCGGGCCACCGCGGCGGCCACGCCGCCGCGGCAGGGGAGGCGCCCGGGCGGGCGCTTCCCGCGCAACCTCTTTGCCTCGTTTTCCAAATGAAAAAATTCGACGTAGTCGTGGTCGGCGCCGGCATGCTCGGCATCGCCCATGCCTGGGCCGCCGCCAAGCGCGGCCTGTCCGTGGCCGTGATCGAACGCAGCCGCCAGGCGCATGGCGCGACCATCCGCAATTTCGGCCAGGTGATCGTCACCGGCCAGGCCCCCGGCATGATGCTGTCGCACGCCCAGCAGGCGCGCGAGCTGTGGCTGGAACTGGCGTCCAAGGCCGGCTTCCATGTGCGCGCCAACGGCGCGCTGGTGCTGGCGCGCGATGCCGGCGAAGCCGACGTGCTGGACGAGTTCGCCCAGACCCGCCTGCGGCAGGAAGGCTATCGCGCCGAGCTGCTGTCGGGCCGCGACGTGGCCAGGCTGTACGACGGCCAGTTGGCGCACCACTGCGCCGCGCTGCGCGGACAGGACGACCTGCAGATCTACTCGCGCGAAGCGCTGCCGGCCATCACCCGCTACCTGGCCGAATCGCTGGGCGTCCAATTCATCACCGGCACGCTGGCGCGCGCCGTCGAGCAGGGCCAGGTCGCGACCACCGCGGGCGACTTCGCCGGCGCGCACGTGTTCGTCTGCCCCGGCCACGATTACCTGACGCTGCTGCCCGAACAGTTCGCGCCGCTGAACCTGGAGGTGACGCGCCTGCAGATGCTGCGCGCGGCCTTCGAGACGCGGCCGATGGCGCTGGACCGTCCGCTCTTGACCGGCCTGTCCTGCGTGCACTACGGCGCCTTCTCGGACCTGCCGTCGGCGCTGGCGCTGCGTGACCAGATCCAGGCGCGCACGCCGATGCTGCTGGAAAACGGCATCCATCTGCTGATCAGCCCCACGCCCTATGGCGAGCTGATCATCGGCGACTCGCATCGCTATGGCCAGGATGCCTTCCCGTTCAACGACGAGGCCGTCGACAACGCCATGCTGGACCTGGCGTCGCAGGCGCTGGGCGCGCGGCTGCGCGTTCTGGAGCGCTGGCAGGGCGTCTATGGCACGCATGGACCGGCGCCGTTCTCGGTGATGCCGGTGGACGCCGCCACCACGGTGGCGGTGATGCACTCGGGCGTGGGCATGACGGTCGGGCTGGCGATCGGCGAACACACGGTCGCCGGCGCGCTCGGCCGCTGACCGCGCGCCGCGCGGGCGGCCGCGCCAGGGCGAAAAAAAGGGCTCGCGATGGCGAGCCCTTTTTCATGCGTGTGGTGGCCTCAGAGCCGCTCCTGCATGATGCGGCGGTACCACTCGTGGAAGTGCTGCATGCCGTCTTCCATCGGCGACTGGTAGGGGCCGGTCTCGTTCACGCCGCGCAGCATCAGGGCCTTGCGGCCGGCGTCCATGCGCTCGGCGATCTCGTCGTCCTCGATCGCCGTTTCCATGTAGGCGGCGCGCTGGGCCTCGACGAATTCGCGCTCGAAGGCGGCGATTTCCTCGGGGTAGTAGAACTCGACCACGTTGACCGTTTCCTGCGGGCTCTTCGGGTACAGCGTCGACAGCACCAGCACGTGCGGATACAGCTCGATCATGTGGGTCGGGAAATACGTGACCCAGACCGCGCCGAAATCGGGCGCGTCGCCGTCGCGGAACGACAGCAGGCGGTCGTGCCATTGCTTGTAGACGTCCGAACCCGGCTGGGCCAGTGCGTTGTGCACGCCGACCTTCTGCAGGCTGTACCAGTCGTTGAACTCCCAGGTCAGGTCGTCGCAGGTGACGAAGCGGCCCAGGCCCGGATGGAACGGACCGACGTGGTAGTCCTCGAGGTAGACCTCGATGAAGGTCTTCCAGTTGTAGTTGCACTGGTGCACTTCGACGTGGTCCAGCACGTAGTCGCCGAAGTCGAACTCGGGCCGCGCGAACAGCGGCGCCATGTCGGCGGCCGGATCGCGCGGGCCCTCGAACAGCAGGCCGTGGCAATCGCGCAGGCGGAACTTCTGCAGGTTCATGCAGGGCGTGGTGTCGAACTGCGGCGCGCCCAGCAGCTCACCCTGGTTGTTGTAGGTCCAGCGGTGCAGCGGGCAGACGATGTTGCCGCCGGTGGCCTTGAGGCTGCCGTGCGAATTGCAGTGGCCGGTCACGTCGCCGGCTTCGCCGCCCAGCATCAATGCCTGGCGGTGGCGGCAGACATTTGAGATGAGGTCAACGCCTTGCTGGTTGCGAACCAGCACGCGCCCTCCATTTTCCTGGGCCAACGTGCGCCAATCCCCGATTTCGGGCACCAGCTTCTGGTGGCCGACGTACAGCGAGGATTGCTTGAAAATGAGTTCTTGCTCGCGGGCAAAGAGGGCTTCGTCAAAGTAAGCACTGACGGGTAGCTGGGTGCGAGCTGGCACAACATGTGCCATCCGACCGATGTCGGTCATGATTCCCTCCGCTCGGATGAATATTTCCCCCAACGCCGTGCCCACTCAGTACTGCGTACGCGGTGGGCGGGCTGCCCTCAATGGGGGCCTCTTTCTTGGGGCGGCCCGGCGTTAAAAAGCCAGGACGGCTTGAGCTTCGCCACGCCCTAGCTGTTCGGAAGGGGGTGGCTAAATCCGTTCTGGCGCGAAGAAAAATCGGTGTCTGGCCGATCAAGTAAGCCGTGAATTGTACCCCAACCCTTTTCCCCCCGCCCGTGAAGATCGGTGAAGCTTAGTGAAGATCCGGCCCCGGCGACTTGACCCCGCGCAAATCGCGATTAACCCTTCGCGCCGTAGGTTTTTCAGACCAGTCTGCGGGTGGCAGGATGGCGTCGCAACAACCAGCTGCTGGCCGCCGACAGGGCGAACACGGCCAGCGTCAGCAACGGCACGGCCCAGGCGTCGCGGCGCCCGCCGCCGATGGCCCCGGCCCGGTGCGCCACGTCCAGGAACAGCGGATGGATCAGGTAGACCCCGAACGTCAGCGGCGCCAGCGAGGCCAGGCGGGGCAGGCGCGGCGACGAGACGATCCACTGGAACGCGGCCAGCGACATGAACGGCACGGTCAGGCTGAAGTAGTCGTAGAAGTAGGTGTCCAGCGTCCGCGAGCTGGACATGGCGTATACGCCCAGGGCCGTGGCCGCGACGCTGGCGCCGAGCATCAGCGCCGGACGCGGCACGCGCAGTTCGCCATCGAAGATCTGGCGGCCGGCGACGAAATAGCCCAGGTAGGGCAGGAACCAGGTCAGGAAAAAGCCGGGCTGGGCGCCGAGCGCGCGGCGGTACAGCGCATCCAGGATCGCCAGGCCCAGGATGCCCACCACCCACAGCGAACGCGAGCGCGGCGTGCTGCGCACGTACAGCAGGCGCACCAGCGGCGCGAACAGGTACAGCCCCACGATCATGTACAGATACCAGAGGTGGTAGTAGGGCTCGCCCTGGGCCACCTTGCGCGGCCAGAACGAAAAGTCGACGTGGCCGTCGTCCCACCAGTCCAGCCCCGTGCGCCAGGCCAGGTAGAAGAGGGTCCAGAACAGCAGCGGCGTGCAGATCCGCGCCACCCGCTTGCTGTAGAAGCGCCGCGCGTCCTGCGGCTTGTCGGGGTCGAGCAGCAGGGCGCCGCTGACCATCACGAACACCGGCACGCACCAGCGGGCCGCGGAGTCATACAGATTGGCGGCCAGCCAGGCGCCGTTGCCGTAGGCCGACGGGTCGCTGACGATCAGGGCGGCGCTGTGCAGCAGCACCACCGCCGCGGCGGCGAGCCAGCGGGCGGCATCCAGCCGGGCGTAGCGGTCATCGGTCAGTGGCATCGGGCTCCCAGGTGAAGGTGTATCGGGGGCGGGCGCGGCGGCCATCCTCGCTTTTCACCTTAGCAGCCGGGGCGCCGCGGGTTCTGTATCCAGGGGTTAGGGGGCGCATGAAAAACCGACAGGGCCCGCAAGGCGCTGTCGGTCGGTGGCCCCGCGGGGGCGTGGGTTCGCGGGCCGGCGCGGCGCCGCGAACGTTTTGTCACGAAACGGCTGCGGCCGTCATTGCAGGACGATGTTGGCCTGCTTGATCAGCTGCGACACGATGGGCTGTTCGCTCTTGACCTGCTTGTCCAGCTCGGCGGCGCTGCCGGAGCGCGGCTCGATTCCCATGTCGAGCATGCGCTTTTGCACGGCCTCGTCCTTGAGCGTCTCGGCCAGGGCGGCCTGCAGCTTGTCCAGCACCGGCGCCGGCGTGCCCTTGGGGGCCACGAAGCTGAACCAGGCGGTCATGTCGAAGGCCGGATAGCCTTGCTCGGCCAGCGTCGCCAGCTTTGGCTCGGTGGCCAGGCGGGTGGGGCTGGTGATCGCGAATACCTTGACCTTGCCGGCCTCGGCCTGCGGCATGCCGGTGGCGACCATGTCGAAGAACAGGTCCACGTCGCCGCTGATCAGCGCCGGCAGGGCCTGCGTCGCGCCCTTGAACGGCACGTGCAGGATGTCGACGCCGGCGCGTTCCTTGAACAATTCGCCGGCCAGGTGCGACGACGTGCCCGCGCCGAAGGTGGCGAAGGTCAGCTTGCCCGGATTCTGCTTGGCGTAGGCGACCACGTCCGCGGTGCTGTTGAACGGGCGCTTGGGGCTGGACAGCAGCACCAGCGGGCCGATCCCGACCATGCCGATGGGCGCGAAGCCGTCGGGGTCGTAGGGCAGCTCCTTATACAGATAGCGATTGGTGACCAGCGTGGAGTTGGTGGCCATCAGGATGGTGTAGCCATCCGGCGCCTCGCGCGAGACGAAGGCGGCGCCGATCGAGGTGCCGGCGCCGGCCTTGTTCTCGACGATCATGGGCTGGCCCAGGGTCTTGGCCATGCGTTCGGCCAGCACCCGCGTCAGCACGTCGGTGGCGCCGCCCGCCGGGAATGGCGAGACCACCTTGATCGGGCGGGACGGGTAGGTATCTGCCTGGGCGCCCAGCGCGGCGAGGCTGAGCAGTAGACCCGCCAGGAACGGGTAGCGCTTGCGAATCATGTTTTCCCCTTGAAATCGCGTGCTTGAGAGTGGTCGGCCGGGCCCGGCTCGGCCCGGCCAGCCTGCCGGTGAGGGCGGGGCGGGCAGGGCTTGCCAGGTCTCCATGGATGTTTTAAATTCCGTTAATTGGAATTTAATTTTGTTATTCGGAATAAACTATAAAAACGAAGCGAATAGAAATGCAATCTTTTTCTGACCCTAAGCGCATCCCCCATCCCGCCGCCAAGCCCGACCAGAAGCTGGCGCTGAGCGCCCCCGCGCGCCGCAAGCGCGCCGGCGCCGTGGGCGAGGGGCCGGTGTCGCCCGACTTCATCACAGCGCTGGCGCGCGGCCTGGAAGTGCTGCGCTGCTTCCGGCCGGGCGTGGCGGCGCTGGGCAACCTGGACCTGGCGCGCCTGACCGGCCTGCCCAAGCCCACCATCAGCCGCATCACCTACACGCTGACCGAGCTGGGCTACCTGCGCTATCACCCGGACACAGGCAAGTATTCGCCGGGCTACGGCGTGCTGGCGCTGGGCTTCGGCCTGCTGGCCGGGCTGGAGGTGCGCGAGCTGGCCAAGGCGTCGATGACCGACCTGGCGCGCGAGACCGGCGGCGCGGTGGCGCTGGGCGCCTTCGATGGCGACGCCATGACCTACGTCGAGGCCATCCACGGCTCGTCCGCCCTGTATTTGCGCCTGCCGGTGGGCTACCGCGCCAGCCTCGACAGCGCCATGGGCCGCGCCTATCTGGCCAGCCTGCCGGCGGCGGCCTGCGCCGACGTGCTGGAACGGCTGGGGCCGGCAGCGCCGGCGGCGGCCGCGATCGAGCGCGCCCGCGCCGAGCTGCGCGACACCGGTTGCTGCTTTGCGATCGGCGAGTGGCAGTCCGGCATCAATGCCGTGGCGGTGCCGTTCACGTCCGTGACCGGGGAGGGCGTGTTCGTCATGAGTTGCGGCGGCCCGGAGGGCCTGCTGCCCGAGGCCGGGCTGCGCACCCAGGTGGCGCCCGCGCTGCGGGCCGCCATCGCGGGCCTGGCGGGCGCGCCGGCCTGAGCGCGGCGGCGCGTCGTGGCGGGGGCGTGGTATCTCGTACAATTCACGGATTGATCCACCCCCAAGTGCCCCCGGAGGCCCGTTTGGCCAAACCTTCTCAAGCCGATCCGCAGACCGACGACCGTCCCTTGCCCCAGGATTTCGAAACGGCCCTGGCCGAACTGGAATCGCTGGTCGCGGCCATGGAAGACGGTTCGCTGCCGCTGGAGCAGTCGCTCGCCGCCTACCGGCGCGGCGTGGCGCTGACGCGGGTCTGCCAGGAACGCCTGGCCCAGGCCGAACAGCAGGTCAAGGTCCTGGAGGGCGACTTGCTGCGCCCGCTGGACGCCGCGGCGCTGGATGACGAATAAGAATCGGATGAAGCAAATTCAACTCGCTTTCCCGGAGTGGCTGCAGGGCCGCGTGCGGCATGTCGAAGACGTGCTCGACGACCTCCTGCCGCCCGCCGACGTTGTGCCCGCCCGCCTGCATGAAGCCATGCGCTACGCCGTGCTCGGCGGCGGCAAACGGGTGCGGGCCGCGCTGGTCTACGCCGCCGGCCAGGCCTGCCCGGTCAGCGGCAGCGTGCTGGCCGTCGAGGCCTCGCTGGACCGCGCCGCCGCGGCGGTGGAACTGATCCACGCCTACTCGCTGGTGCACGACGACCTGCCCTGCATGGACGACGACGTCCTGCGCCGCGGCCGTCCCACCACCCACGTGCAGTTCGACGAAGCCACCGCCATGCTGGCCGGCGACGCGCTGCAGCCGCTGGCCTTTGAATTGCTGGCCTCCATGCCCATCGCGCCGGCCCTGATCGTGCAGGCCACGCAGTCGCTGGCGCGCGCGGCGGGCAGCCAGGGCATGGCCGGCGGCCAGGCCATCGACCTGCTCAGCGTCGGCCACCGGCTGTCGCGCGACGAACTGCAGCAGATGCACAGCATGAAGACCGGCGCCATGCTGGCCTGCAGCGTGGCGCTGGGCGGCATCGTCGCCGGCGCCAGCTCGGCCTCGCGCCAGGCGCTGGATGTCTACGCCCAGGCCATCGGCCTGGCGTTCCAGGTGGTGGACGACATTCTCGACGTGACCGCCGATTCCGCCAGCCTGGGCAAGACGCCGGGCAAGGACGCGGCCGAAAACAAGCCGACCTACGTCTCGCTGCTGGGCCTGGACGAGGCCCGCGCGTTCGCGAGCGAGCTGCGCGAAGCCGCGCTGGCCGCGCTCGAACCGCTGGGCGACGCCGGCAAGCGCCTGGCCGAGCTGGCTGATTTCATCGTCCTCCGAGACCGCTGAACCGTGACCCGTCCGGGCTGGCCGCAGGCCGGGCATACGAACCCCATACAAGCATGACGACAGAATTACTGGACCGCATCCAATCCCCGGCAGACCTCAAGCGCCTGGATCGTCGCGAGCTCAAGCGCCTGGCCGACGAGTTGCGCGGCTTCGTGCTGGAGTCGGTCTCCAAGACCGGCGGCCACCTGTCGTCGAACCTGGGCACGGTCGAGCTGACGCTGGCCCTGCACCAGGTCTTCGACACGCCGCATGACCGCATCGTCTGGGACGTGGGCCACCAGTCCTATCCCCACAAGATCCTGACCGGGCGCCGCGCCGGCATGGCCAAGCTGCGCCAGCAGGGCGGCATCTCGGGCTTTCCCAAGCGCAGCGAATCCGAATACGACGCCTTCGGCACCGCGCATTCGTCGACCTCGATCTCGGCCGCGCTGGGCATGGCGGTGGCCTCGCGCAACGCCGGCGTGCAGCGCCAGCACATCGCCGTCATCGGCGACGGCGCGATGTCCGCCGGCATGGCCTTCGAGGCCATGAACAACGCCGGCGTCACCGCCAACATCAACCTGCTGGTGATCCTGAACGACAACGACATGTCGATCTCGCCGCCGGTGGGGGCGCTGAACCGCTACCTGGCGCGCCTGATGTCCGGCCGCTTCTACGCCGCCGCCAAGAACGTCGGCCGCGCCGTGCTGCAGCACGTGCCGCCGGTGCTGGAACTGGCGCGCCGCTTCGAGGAACATGCCAAGGGCATGGTCACGCCGGCCACGCTGTTCGAGGAGTTCGGCTTCAACTACGTCGGCCCGATCGACGGCCACGACCTCGACGCGCTGGTGCCGACGCTGCAGAACCTGAAGGCGCTGCAAGGCCTGCAGTTCCTGCACGTGGTCACCAAGAAAGGGCAGGGCTACAAGCTGGCCGAGGCCGATCCGGTGCTGTACCACGGCCCGGGCAAGTTCGACCCCGCCGTCGGCATCCAGCAATCGAAGGCGCCGGGCAAGCGCACCTTCACCCAGGTGTTCAGCGACTGGCTGTGCGAGATGGGCGAACAGGATTCGCGCCTGGTCGCCGTCACCCCCGCCATGCGCGAGGGCAGCGGCCTGGTCGAATTCGAGAAGCGCTTCCCGCAGCGCTACTTCGACGTCGGCATCGCCGAACAGCACGCCGTGACGTTCGCCGGCGGCATCGCCTGCGAGGCGCAGAAGCCGGTGCTGGCGATCTACTCGACCTTTCTGCAGCGCGGCTACGACCAGCTGATCCACGACGTGGCCCTGCAGAACCTGGACGTCACCTTCGCGCTCGACCGCGCCGGCATCGTCGGCGCCGATGGCGCCACGCACGCCGGCAACTACGACACCGCGTTCCTGCGCTGCGTGCCGAACATGGTGGTGGCCACGCCCTCGGACGAAAACGAAACCCGCCTGCTGCTGTCCACCTGTTATCAGTATCCCGGCCCGGCCTCGGTGCGCTATCCGCGCGGCGCGGGCTGCGGCGCGGCGGAAACGGCCGGCCTGGACACGGTCGAACTGGGCCGCGGCGTGGTGCGCCGCGAAGGCCGCAAGATCGCCATCCTCGGTTTCGGCACGCTGGTGCAGCCGGCGCTGGCGGCGGCCGAAAAACTGGACGCCACCGTGGCCGACATGCGCTTCGTCAAGCCGATCGACCGCGCGCTGATCCTGGACCTGGCCAGCCGCCACGACGCCCTGGTGACGATCGAGGACGCCGCGATCATGGGCGGCGCCGGCAGCGCCGTGCTGGAAGTGCTGGCCGCCGAAGGCATCGCGATTCCTGTGCTGCAGCTGGGCTTTCCCGACGAGTTCATCGACCACGGCGACCAATTGGCGCTGCTGGCCGGGATCGGCCTGGATGCCGCCGGCATCGAGCAATCGATCCGGGCGCGCTACGCCTCGCTGCTGGCCTGATTGGCCGCACCCACGGACCGGCCCGCCGGTTTGGTCCGTGTGGCGAAACAGTGTGTTCCGGCCCCGCCAGCCTACGAATGAAAGGGTTTTCCCTGGCGCTGGCGGGACTTTGGGCGATAATGGCCCCCTCTTAAAGATTCCTGGGTCTGCGTGTTCACGCCACGCTCGTCGCCCAGACAGGTAAGCCGAAATGAATTCTCCGATCGACCCCGCCATCGTGATGCCCGACGTCCAGAGCTCGACGGACACGCGGCACATCCCGATCCAGCGCGTGGGCATCCGTGGCGTGCGCCACCCCATGCTCATCGAGAACGCCGACGGTTCGCCCCAGGGCACCGTGGCCAACTGGACCCTGACGGTGGCGCTGCCCCCCGAAGAAAAGGGGACGCACATGTCCCGCTTCGTGGCGCTGCTGGAAAAGTACCGCAGCACCCCCATGACGCCGACGCTGTTCCGCGCCATGGCGGCCGACATGCTGCCGCTGCTGCATGCCGAGCGCGGCGACATCACCGCAGCCTTCCCGTACTTCATCAACAAGTCGGCGCCGATCTCCGGCGTGCAGAGCCTGCTGGACTACGAAGTGCAGTGGATCGCCCGCGCCCAGGGCGACCAGGTCGAGTTCGAACTGGTGGTGCAGGTGCCGGTGACCAGCCTGTGCCCGTGTTCCAAGGCCATCTCCGAATACGGCGCGCACAACCAGCGTTCGCACGTGACGGTCTCGGCCATCCTGGAATCCGACATCAGCATGGATGGCGTGATCCGCCTGATCGAAGACGAAGGCTCGTGTGAGCTCTGGGGCCTGCTCAAGCGCCCCGACGAGAAGTACGTCACCGAACGCGCCTACGACAACCCCAAGTTCGTCGAAGACCTGGTGCGCGACGTGGCCGCCCGCCTGAACGCGCATCCCGGCATCGCCCGCTACCGCGTCGAGGCCGAGAACTTCGAATCGATCCACAACCACTCGGCCTACGCCGTGGTGGAAGGCTGAGTCCTCCGTGCGGCATCCGGCGGCCAGCGACTGGCCGCTCATTGCGCGACTGGCGGGATGGGAAGCGCGGCTGGCCGATCACCTGGCCGGCCGCGGTCGCTTGGGCGTCGCCTTCTACGAGTTCTTCCGCTTCGGCGTGAAGCAGGCCTGGGCCTGCCTGTTCGGCGGCCTGATGTGCGCGCTGCTGCTGGCCACGCACTGGTGGTATCCGCAGGACGCCTGGCTGGCGCGCTACGACTTCCTGACGCTGGCCGCGCTGGCCATCCAGGCCGCGCTGTTGGCCCTGCGCATGGAAACCTGGGACGAGGCCAAGGTCATCCTGATGTTCCATGTGGTCGGCACCGGCATGGAGCTGTTCAAGACGGCGGCCGGCTCCTGGATCTATCCCGAGGCCAGCGTGCTGCGCATCGGCGGCGTACCGCTCTTCACCGGCTTCATGTACGCGGCGGTCGGCAGCTATCTGGCGCGGGTCTGGCGCCTGTTCGATTTCCGCTTCCGGGCCCATCCGCCGCTGGCCGCCACCGTGGCGCTGTCGGTGCTGATCTACGTGAATTTCTTCGCGCATCATTTTGTCCCCGATTTCCGCCTGGCGCTGTTCGGCCTGACGGCGCTGCTGTTCGCGCGCACCTGGGTCTACTTCCGCATCTGGCGCGACTACCGCCGCATGCCGCTGTTGCTGGGCTTCGTGCTGGTGGCGCTGTTCATCTGGTTCGCCGAGAACATCGGCACCTTCGCCAACGCCTGGCGCTATCCCAACCAGTCGCAGGGCTGGGAACTGGTCTCGATAAACAAGCTGGGCTCGTGGTTCCTGCTCATGATCATCAGCTACGTGATGGTCAGCGTGGTCAGCCGGCCGCAGGAGATCGGTGTGGCCGATGCGCCGCGTCCGGTGGGGCCGGATAGCGCGTCCCCGATTTCCTGAGCGCCGCCGGCTTGCGTCGAGCGGTCCGATCGGCGATAATCGAGAGCTTTCTTGCTCGACCGCCCATGTTTTTTGGGTAGCGGGCTGCCCCTTGCAAGCCATACGCCTTGAAGAAAAAGACCAGTGATAGAGAAAGCACTGGAAAGCCGGAACTGACCGCGAGCACGATGCGCGCGCGGGCTGATGACGGTGTCAGGCGGACGGCGGGCAAGACATCCTCAAGGAGTTTTACTCATGCGTCACTACGAAGTGGTGTTTATCGTTCACCCCGACCAAAGCGAGCAAGTGCCCGCCATGGTCGAGCGTTACCAAGCGCTGGTCACGGGCCAAGGCGGCTCGGTGCATCGCCTGGAAGACTGGGGTCGCCGTCAACTGGCCTACCCGATCCAGAAGCTCGTCAAGGCTCACTACGTCTGCCTGAACATCGAGTGCGGCCAAGCCACGCTGGATGAGCTGGAACACTCGTTCCGCTACAACGACGCCGTTCTGCGCCACCTGGTCATCAAGACCAAGAAGGCCCAGACCACGCCCTCGATCATGATGAAGTCGGTCGAGCGCGAAGAAGCCCGCAAGGCTTCGGCGGAAGCTGTCGCGGCTCAGGCCGAGTAAGCAGGGCTCACGCGAGAGCCCATCCCATGAAGTCCCCTCGGTGCCTGGCAGGATGAACAAGCTGGAACTCAGCGCCCGCGTTCTCGAATGCGAGCCTTTGCGCCACACTCCCGCCGGTCTGCCAGCCCTGGAAATGGTGCTGGCGCACGAATCTGAGGTCATCGAAGCCGGCCATCCGCGCCGTGTCGAACTGACGATCTCGGCCGTGGCACTGGGCGATCTGGCGTTGCTGTTGCAAGGAACGGCGCTGGGGTCCGAATTGCACGTGCAGGGGTTTCTGGCCCCGGTGCGCAAGGACTCCGTGAAGTTCAAGCTGCACCTGCAGCAGGCGCGCAAGATCCGCGGCAGCGCAGGACGCGATCCGCTGGTGGCTTGACGGGAATGGGTGACGGGCGCGAGAGCGCCTTCTGAATACGGATAGGTTACGGGGAGTCGGGCCCGATCAAGGTAGACCCGGTCCTCTCAAACATAAGGCACATATCATGGCTTTCTTCGGAAAACGCAAGGAAAAACGCAAATTCACGCAGCAGAACCCGCTCTTCAAGCGTCGTAAGTTCTGCCGCTTCACCGCCGCCGGCGTCGAAGAGATCGACTACAAGGATCTGGACACCCTGCGCGACTTCGTGCAAGAAAACGGCAAGATCATCCCGGCTCGTCTGACCGGCACCAAGGCAATCTACCAGCGCCAGCTGGACACCGCCATCAAGCGCGCGCGCTTCCTGGCCCTGTTGCCTTACACCGACAACCACAACTAATCCGGGGCACTGAAATGCAAGTTATTCTGCTCGAAAAAGTCGTCAACCTGGGTAACCTCGGCGAAGTCGTCCGCGTGCGTGATGGTTACGCCCGCAACTTCCTGATCCCCCAGAAGAAGGCCCGTCGCGCAACCGACGCCGCCCTGAAGGAATTCGAAGCCCGCCGCGCCGAACTGGAAAAGATCCAGGCCGAGAAGCTGGCCGCCGCCCAGGCTCTGGGTGAGCGCGTCAACGGCTACCAGCTGAAGATCGTCCAGAAGGCTGGTGTCGACGGCCGTCTGTTCGGCTCGGTCACCAACGCCGACGTCGCCGAAGGTCTGAAGAAGGCCGGTTTCGAAGGCATCGAGAAGTCGCAAGTGCGCATGCCCAACGGCCAGCTGAAGGCCGTCGGCGAGTTCCCGATCCAGGTCGCCCTGCACGCCGACGTCGTCGTCGACGTCACGGTGCTGGTCGAAGGCGAACTGTCCTAAACCGGACTCCGCGCCAGGAAAGAAAGCCGGCCCGCGTGCCGGCTTTTTTTCTTTTCCCGGCGCGCTTGCTTTTCCCCGCTTTGCCATGCGGTGTTTGCGTGTAGTCTTTCGGGCTGCATGCCCACCTTCCACGCTGTTGCCACCGAGGACCTCTTGACCCAGCCGCCCGTCCACCACAACGCCCCCCCCGGATTGCGCGCCTGGCTCGACAGCCTGGACGCCGAGCGCGAGCCGTCGGTGCGGGACGCCACCATCGATGGGGTGCGCTGCATCGTCAAGCGCCGCCGGCCTAGCCTGGCGAGCGGCGTCAGTTATGTGCTGCGCTATGCGCGCGCGCTGTTCCTCGGGGTGGGCTGCAAGCTGTTCCTGGGTGAATTCCCGCGTCCCGGCATCCTGCTGCGCAATGGCCTGGAGCATGAGGCCCGGCGCCTCAATCAACTGTTGCAGGCCGGCTGCCGCGTGCCCGAGGTCTGGTGGCAGGAGCAGGGCCTCCTGGTGCTGGAATTCGTCGGCGAGGACCTGGCCGACCTGATCCGCAACGAGGACACCACCTCGCGCCTGTGGCTGACGCGCGCGGCCGCGACCGACCTGGCCGCTTTCCATGCCCGCGGGCTGTGGCACGGCGGCGCGCAGATCCGCAACATCACGCTGCAGGACGGCGAACTGTGGCGCATCGATTTCGAAGAGAACATCGGTTCCACGCTGTCGCGTCCGCTGGCCCAGGCCTATGATCTGTTCCAGATGCTGGCCTCGCTGGTGTCGTTGCGTAAATTGCCCGACGACGTGGGCCGGACGCTGGGTAAACTGGCGCTGGACGTCTATTTCGAATGTAATCCCGACCCCGAGGTCAAGGCCCGCCTGCGCCGCCTGACCCGGGTGCTTTCCTTCATCGCCACGCCGCTGCGGCCCCTGCTGGGCCGCCTGCCGTCGCGCGATGTGCAGGGTTTCTTCCGCGTCGCGGATATCCTGCAGCCGTTATTATTGAAGCCATGAACACACCTGCCGACTCCCAGCTTGAATACCTGCGCGTTCCCCCGCATTCCATCGAGGCGGAGCAGTCGGTGCTGGGCGGCCTGCTGCTGGACAACGCAGCCTGGGACCGCATCGCCGACGTGCTGGTCGAAGAAGACTTCTACCGCCACGACCATCGGCTCATCTGGCACCATATCGCCCGGCTGATCGGGCTGGCGCGGCCGGCCGACGTCATCACCGTGCACGAATCGCTGGTCAGCGCCGGCAAGGCCGACGACGCCGGCGGCCTTGCCTACCTGAACGCGCTGGCGCACAACACGCCGTCGGCCGCCAACATCCGCCGCTATGGCGAAATCGTGCGCGAGCGCGCCATGCTGCGCAAGCTGGTGTCGATCGCCGACGAGATCTCCTCGGCCGCCATGAACCCGCAGGGCAAGGAAGCGCGCCAACTGCTGGACGAGGCCGAATCCAAGGTGTTCCAGATCGCCCAGGAAGGCGCGCGCGGCGCCGCCGGCTTCCAGGAAATCCAGCCGCTGCTGACGCAGGTGGTGGAACGCATCGACGAGCTCTATCACCGCGAAAGCACTTCTGATGTGACCGGCGTGCCCACCGGCTTCACCGACCTCGACAAGATGACCTCGGGCATGCAGGGCGGCGACCTGATCATCGTGGCCGGCCGCCCGTCGATGGGCAAGACCTCGTTCTCGATGAACATCGGCGAGCACGTCGCCATCGAAGAGGGCCTGCCGGTGGCGGTGTTCTCGATGGAAATGGGCGCGGTGCAGCTGGCCATGCGTATGCTGGGTTCGGTCGGCCTGCTCGACCAGCACCGCATGCGGACCGGCAAGCTGATCGCCGAAGACTGGCCGCGCGTGACCCATGCTGTGCAGTTGATGCAGGACGCGCAGGTCTACATCGACGAATCGCCCGCGCTCAGCCCGATGGAAGTGCGCGCCCGCGCGCGCCGCCTGGCGCGCCAGTGCGGCCAGCTCGGCCTGATCATCATCGACTACCTGCAGCTGATGTCGGGCAACGGCTCGGGCGAGAACCGCGCCACCGAAGTGTCGGAAATCAGCCGCTCGCTCAAGGGTCTGGCCAAGGAACTGAACTGCCCGCTGATCGCGCTGTCGCAGCTGAACCGAAGCCTGGAGCAGCGTCCCAACAAGCGTCCCGTGATGAGCGACCTGCGCGAATCGGGCGCCATCGAACAGGACGCCGACGTGATCCTGTTCATCTACCGCGACGAGGTCTACAACCCCGATTCGCCGGACAAGGGCACTGCCGAGATCATCATCGGCAAGCAGCGTAACGGCCCCATCGGCTCGGTGCGCCTGACCTTCCAGGGTTCGAGCACGCGCTTCCTGAATTTCTCCGGCGCGCAGCCGCGGGACCTGTACTGAGCGCCTGTCGCCCACTCAAAAAAAACCGCGCCCCAGGGCGCGGTTTTTTCATGGCGGCGTGGCGGATTCATTCGTCCGTTTCGGGCCGCTTGCCGTAGCGCGCGGCCAGCACGCCGCAGACCATCAGCTGGATCTGGTGGAACAGCATCAGCGGCAGCACGATGGCGCCCACCGCGTGGCCGGCGAACAGCACCTGGGCCATCGGAATGCCGCTGGCCAGGCTCTTCTTGGAGCCGCAGAACAGCAGCGTGATGCGGTCGGGCAGGTTGAAGCCGAACATCCTGCCGGCCAGCGCCGACAGGCCCAGCGCCAGCGCCAGGATGACGGCGCAGCACACCACCAGGCCCAGCAGCGCCGGGATCGGCGTGGAACTCCACAGGCCTTCGTTGATGGCTTCCGAGAACGCCGTGTAGACCACCAGCAGGATCGAGCCCTGGTCGACGAACTTCAGCATCGCCTTGCGCTTGTGCACCCAGGCGCCGATCCAGCGGCGGGCGAACTGGCCCAGCACGAACGGCAGCAGCAGCTGCAGCATGATCTTGCCGACAGCGTCGAACGAGATCGGCGCGCTGCCGGCGTTGGCGACCACGGTGCCCACCAGCAGCGGCGTCAGGAAAATGCCCAGCAGGCTCGAGGCCGAGGCGCTGCAGACCGCGGCCGGCACGTTGCCGCGCGCCATCGACGTGAAGGCGATGGCCGATTGCACGGTGGCGGGCAGGCAGCACAGGAACAGGATGCCGAGATACAGCTCGGGGGTGACCAGCGGTTCCAGCACCGGCTTGAGCGCCAGGCCCAGCAGCGGGAACATCAGGAAGGTGGCAGAGAAGATCGTGAGATGCAGCTTCCAGTGGGTGAGGCCGGCGATGATGGCCTCGCGCGACAGGCGCGCGCCGTGCAGGAAGAACAGCAGGCCGACCGCGATGTTGGTGATCCAGCCGAACACCACCACGCCCTGCCCGTGGGCGGGCACGATGCTGGCGATGATGACGGTGCAGATCAGGTAGAGGGTGAAGCGGTCGGGCAGGAGACGGACAAGGCGTGACATGGAGGGGGTAGGGGGATGACGGAAAGCGGCGGCGCGCCTGGCGCGCCGGAATCGGGGCGTATTGTAGACCCCGGGGGCTTGCGGGCCGCGGGCGGGCCGGGGCGGGTGTCCGCCTGTCGGGCCCCTTGGGGGCTCAGGGCGTCATGGCCAGCGCCAGATCGAACGCGGCGATCAGCGAGGCCTGGTCGGCCACGCCCTTGCCGGCGATGTCGAAGGCGGTGCCATGGTCGACGCTGGTGCGCACGAACGGCAGGCCGACGGTGACGTTGACACCATGGTCCACGCCCAGGTACTTCACCGGGATCAGGCCCTGGTCGTGGTACTGGGCCACCACGATGTCGAACTCGCCGCGGCGGGCCCGCATGAAGACCGTGTCGCCAGGCCACGGGCCGCTGGCGTCGATGCCTTCGTCGCGGGCGCGGCGGATGGCCGGCGCGATGACGTCGATGTCCTCGCGGCCGAACTTGCCGCCTTCGCCGGCGTGCGGGTTCAGGCCGGCCACCGCGACGCGCGGATGGGCGATGCCCATCTGGCGGCAGGCTCGGTCGGCCAGGCGCATGGCGGTCAGCTCGGCCTCGGGCGTGATGCGCGCCATGACGTCGGCGAGGGCCACGTGGATGGTCACCAGCAGCACGCGCAGCTCGTCGTTGGCGAGCATCATGGCGAAGTCGTCGGTGCCCGAACGTTCCGCCAGGATCTCGGTGTGGCCGGGATAGTCGATGCCGGCCGCGTGCATGGACTGCTTGTTCAGCGGCGCGGTGACGATGGCGCGGATGCGGCCGGCCTGGGCGTCGTCGATGGCGGCGCAGACGTAATCGTAGGCGGCGCGTCCGGCCGCGGCGTTGATCTGGCCGAAGGGCAGGTCGGGCGGCAGCGCGGGGCCACAGGCGATGACCTCGATGCGGCTGGCGTCGCCGCTGGCCAGGCCGGCGTGCGCGATCTCCGTGATCGCCAGGCGCGCGCCCAGCGCGCTCGCGGCGCGGCGCAGGGCGCCGGCATCGCCGTAGACCACACAGGGCGCATTCAGGCCCTGGGCGCAGGCCTTGACGATGATTTCGGGGCCGATGCCGGCGGCATCCCCCATGGTGATGCCCACGGGCGGGGGAGTATTCACGATGTGTTTCCGGATTACTGCTTGGCGTTCTTCGGCGGTTCGATCTCGCCGCATTCGAACGTGACCGTGGCGCGCTTGGAACCCAGGCCCGTGGCGTGATTGGACGTCACCGACGGCTTCTGCAGCTTGCGGCCGATGGACTGGCAATACTGGTCGGCGCGCTGCAGGGCCTGGTTCTTGATTTCGACCCAGGTCAGCAGCTGCGTGCCGGAGCTGTAGGTGACGCTGTAGCCATTCTTGCCGGTGGGCGTCACTTCGCTCATGCTGGAGCAGGCGGTCAGCAGGGCGAGCATGGCGGAGACGAAGGCAAGGCGTGCGAGCATGGGAGATCCGTAAAAGGCAATTGGCCAGATTACAACATTATGCCGCCCCCGCCGCGCGCCGGGGAGGGGCTCAGGGCGCGCCCACCGCGCTGCGGCGGTCGACCTTGCGGCTGAGCACGATGGAGGTCTGCGTCTGTTTCACGCCTTCGATCAGGCCGATGCGGTCGAGCAGCTCGTCGAGCTGTTCATGGGTTTCGCAGCGCAGGAAGATCAGGTAGTCATACGGGCCGCTGACCGAGGACACTTCTTCGACCTCGGGCATTTTCTCGAGCTCGCGGATGACCGCCGCCGGCGTCTTGGGCAGGACGCTGATGAAGCAGTAGGCGCGCACCGCGGCCTCTTCGAGCAGGCGGCCGAGCCGCACGCCGTAGCCCGCCACGATGCTCTCGCGCTCGAGCCGGGCGATGCGCGCCACCACGGTGGTGCGCGCCAGCCCCAGCTTGCGCGCCAGGATGGCGGCGGGTTCGCGGGCGTTGGCCTGCAGCAGGCTGAGCAGTTGCCGGTCGATGGCGTCTAGGCGTTCGTTCATGCGCCCGACCATACAGGGGCGGCGCGGCGCAAGTCAATGCGCGGCTCAGCCGTCGGATTCGGGCGGAATGCCGCCTTGATAGACGCGGCCGTCGAAGGCAAAGCGGGTGATGCTCCGGGAAGGCGCGTCGAAGACCCGGTCGCGGCGCGCGGCGTCCGCCTCGCGCGCCGATGCCAGCGTGAAGCGGCAGAGGTCGGCGGCGCTGTCGTAGCGGGCCTCGCGCACCAGGTCGCTGACGCCGAACTCCTGCACATGATGGGCGAACTCGCGCAGCTGCTCCATTTCGTGGAAGGCGCCGCGGTCGCTGACCAGCCGCATGCCGAACTTGTGCTCTTCCAGGGCGGCGGGCGGGGCGGCCGGCGCTGGCGTGAGGGTGGACGCATCGGAGGCGCCGTAGTCGAAGCGCGCGCCGGCCTCGCGCATGGCCGCCAGCACGCCTTGCCAGGCCGTCTCGTCCAGCGTCAGGCGGGCGGCCATGCCCAGCAGTCGCTGCTGCCCCAGCGCGCGCGGCTGCGGGCCGCCGACATAGCTGGACCAGGGCACGGCGGCGTCCAGGCCGGCCAACTCGGCCATCTGCGCATCGCTGTATCCCAGCCGTTCCTGCAGCCGCCGCAGCGAAGCCGCGTCGGGGGGCACATAGTCGTGGATCGTCTTCATGGACACGCTCCGTTTACGCCGCGCTACGCTTGATGCTAGCGCGCACGGCGGCGCTTGCCCAGCGGGCCGGCCGGCCCATGCTAGGATTTGCGCCGATATTCATTGCCAGGAGGCTTTTCCATGGACATCCAGGAACAAATCGCGGTCATCGTGCATACCATTTCGCACCAGGGCGGCCGCATCGACGCGCTCAACTCGGCGCTGCTGACGATGCTGCACCTGGCCAAGGGCTCGCCCGGCCTGCGCGAGGCGATCGAGGCGCAGCTGGAGCAGAACTATTCCAGCCTGCTGGCCCGTTCGGAAAACCCGCAATACGTGGCGGGCTTCGAAAGCGTGCGCGACCAGATCATCGCCGCGCTGAAGTAGCCGCCGGCCGCCCGCGGCCTGTCGAAGTTACCCACAACTTCTGTGGACAAGCCTTGGGATAGCGCGGGCATAGAAAGCCTTTTTCCTTTAATTACAACGGCTTGCAAAGTGCGATCAAAGGCGGCGCCAAAACCGCCTGTGTTCGCCGCGCGACAGGGGCCGGCAGAGGTCCCGCAAGCCGGGTAATATGCCGCCCCATGCGGAATCAGTATCCATTGGAATACCGGAATCGTGGCCTCGCGGCCCGGGTTTCGGAAGCGGCAAAGCTGGCGGCGTTCGACCCCGGCAAACTCTCCCCCGAGGCGCGTCAGAGCTGGGAGCGCCTGGGCCATGGCTTCAAGGCCTGGCACGACTTCGACCAGCGTCATCCCATCCTGCGGCGGCTGGCCCTGCTGCCGTTCATCGGTCCGCTGTATCGCAAGGCGCGCCGCCGGCACGTGTTGCGCGCCAGCGGCAAGCTGGTCTTCTGAGCGGCGCGCCGGTCACCGGCGCCGCCGCCGCGCAAACAGCCAGTAGGCCAGCCAGGTCGCCACGCCGATCACGGCGGCCACCGCCAGCTTGGTTTCCACGCCATGCAGACGACCGAGCAGGGACTCGATCGTCTGCCCGAACACATATCCCACCAGGCTGAAGCACACCGCCCAGATCGCGGCCGCGATGGCGTTGAGCACCAGAAAGCGCAGCGAGGACACCTGCGAGACCCCCAGCGCCACCGGACCGACCGTGCGCAGTCCATACAGAAAGCGCAACGCCAGGATGAAGCCGTGCGGATAGCGGTCGACCGCCGCCAGCGCTTTGCTGAACGCGGGCTGGGCGCGGACCCGCCGCACGTAGCGATGCTCGCGGTAGCGGCGGCCCAGATAGAACAAGGCCTGGTCGGCGATGAACGAGCCGGCGAACGCGCACAGCATCACGTAGGGCAGGTGCAGCAGGCGCTGATGCGACAGGAAGCCCGCCAGCACCACCACGCTTTCGCCCTCGAGCAGGGTGCCACCCAGCACCGCCCACAGGCCGTAGTCGACGATGAATTGATGCAGGTGTGGATTCATGCCTGGCGCTCGCCGACGATGCGTGCCAGCGTCACCAGCGCCCGCGCGATCTCGGGCGTGTGGCGTTGCCCGCAACTGATGCGCAGGAAGTGGTTGTAGCGCGCGCCGTTGGAGAACATGGCGCCGGGCGCCACGCGGATGCCCTGCTGCAGCGCGGCCTCGAAGACATCCAGTCCCGAGCGGCCGTCCGGCATCTCCAGCCACAGCAGCATGCCGCCGGTCGGCATGCTGAGGCGGGTGCCGCGCGGGAAGTGCGCCGCGATGACTTCGGCGGTCTGCTCGCGCTGCGTCTTCAATTGCCGGCGCAGCCGCGCCAGGTGCCGGTCGTAGGCGCGCGATCCGAGGTATTCGGCCACGGCGATCTGCGCCAGCGGTTCGTTGGGCCGGCTCTGCGCGAATTTCAGCATGGCGATGCGCGCCTTCCAGCGGCCGCCCAGCAGCCAGCCCAGCCGCATGCCCGGCGCCAGCGTCTTGTGCAGCGACGAGCAGTAGATGACGTTGCCGGTCGGGTCCCAGGACTTGGCCGCGGCCAGCGGCGTGTCGTCGTCGTTCAGCGCGCCATAGGTGTCATCCTCGATCAGCGGCACCTGCTGGCGTTCGCACAGGGCCACTAGGCGCGCCTTCTCGGCGTCGGGCATGACGCAGCCCAGCGGGTTCTGGAAGTTCGGCACCACCACCACCGCGCGGATGTTGCCGTGGGTCTGGAACGCCAGGTCCAGCGCCTCGATCGACAGGCCGTGCTGCGGACTGGTGGGAATCTCCAGCGCGCGCATGCCCAGGCTTTCGAGGATCTGCAGCAGGCCGAAGTAGGTCGGCGACTCCACCGCGATGGTGTCGCCCGGGCGGGCCACGGCGCGCAGCGCCAGGTTCAGCGCCTCGATGCAGCCATGCGTGACGATGACGTCATCGGGCGTGGCGTTGATGCCGTTGGCCAGCGCGCGCCGCGCCAGCACCGTGCGCAGTTCGGGATGGCCCTGCGGCGGCACCGGGCTGACCAGCACCTGGGGCGACTGCCGCAGCGCGCGGATCATGGCCTGCTTCAGGTCTTCCATCGGATAGGCTTCCGGCACCGCCGCGGCCAGCGCGAAGTTGGCGCTGACGGGATGGGCCTCGCACTTGGCGATGAAGTCCGACACGCGGTCATGGATGCCGACGTACTGGGCCGTGCCCAGCGCCTGGCGGATGTCCGGCTCGTTGACGGGGGGAATGCTGTTGCGGCGCGGCTTGAGGACGAAGTAGCCGGACCGGGGACGGGCCTCGATCAGGCCGTCGTCCTCGAGCAGGCGGCAGGCCTGCAGCGCGGTCGAGAGGCTGACGTGGTGGGTGCGCACCAGGGTGCGCACGGACGGCATGCGCTGGTCGGGGGCCAGGACCCCGGTCTGGATGGCGCGCCGGTAGTGGTTCGCCAGGCGTAGGTATAGCGGTTGCGGGTCCATGCGCCGATCATGCTCCCCGAGGTTGGGTTGAGGGTAGGCACAGATTCACGCAAAGTACACCATAACAGAGCGGAAATCGAGAACCTGCATCGGTACAGAAAGTCAGATTGTGTGGCTGTTGCGCAAAACAGGGCGGGCGCAGACTGTGGGCGTCAGATTGGAGATGACCATGGCCCTTTTTCCCGCCCCCGAACCGCGTTCGCAACGTATTGATCTGCTGGCCGGCGCCAGCCGCCAGGTGCGCCTGCGCGGCGGGGCGCTCATCGTCTGCACCAGCGGCAGCCTGATGGTGGCCGAGCCGCCGTACCGCTCGGATATGCCGCCAGGCCGGTATTTGCCGCCGCCGATGCGCCTGAACGCGGGTGAAAGCCATTGCCTGCCGGAAGGCGGTCCGTTGACGCTGACGGCGGTCGGCCAGGCGCAGGCGATCTGCCTGGATCCGCCCGGGCTGCTGGCGCGCGTCGCGGCCATCGCAACGGGTTTTTTTGGCTCGGAAAGCAAAAATAATCGGCCCAATTCGCTGGGTGCGCTGCACAAGATTTCAAAATGATGTATGATTCACACATCAGACGCGGGGTGGAGCAGTCTGGCAGCTCGTCGGGCTCATAACCCGAAGGTCGTAGGTTCAAATCCTGCCCCCGCAACCAGCATTCGAAGCCTTGATTTCATGACGAAATCAAGGCTTTTTTGCTTTCTGGCGCGCGCCGTCGGTGCGAATCAGAACCTGGCTTTTGCCGGCGGCGTGTAGGCAGGCCCTGGAGATGGACTTGCATCGTCAAGCGAAACCGGTTCGATATTGTGCAGGTCGAGCTGCTCGAAGACCGATTTGCCGGATTTGAGATTCAGTCTGGCAGGAAACAGCTTGTCCAGTTCGTCGTTGCGCCAGATCACCTCTCCAGGCCTCACGTGCAGGCTGGCCAATACGCCCGACGCGAAGTTCAGGACGCCCCAGCCACGGTCATTCGCTTCACTTTCCGCATCCACCATCAGCGTGTACACGTGCTTGGGCTCCGACGCGTGGCGCATCAACATGATGGGTATCTTCTCGACCTCGGCATACGCAAAGGTCACGGTGTCGAGATCATCCTGTGCCGTCTCGAAATCGAGTCCGGTGCGACGCAACGCTTCGCCGGACAAGCTGAGCATGACGGCGGGATACCAGATGGGGACGGTTCGCCGGCGAGCGGGAGGTACGTGTTCAATGGTCAAAAGACGCATGATGCTGCCCCGAGGTTGGCGGGTTGTGTGTAGGCAACCTTCCTCATGCTAACCGGAATCATGACAAATCCGGACTTCGCGGCTGCCTGGGCCTGTCCCTGGTACCAGTAGGCAACGGCCAGGGTGCTGGTGCCCGGCGTGGGCGGGATGTCGGTTTCGAATTCGATCCCATCGTCGCCGGCAGGCAGGGGGCCGAGGTATGCCTTGACGGAAGCAATTCCGGTGAGGAAGGCTCCTGTCCCCCAGACTTCCTTGCTGTGAGTCTGGTGGAAGGCGACGTCGAGTCGTTGTGTCGAACTGGCCAGACGATGGTAGAGAGGCATGGGCGGCGCTTGTGGGGAGTGGAGATCGCATGCAGCGGAGGTCGTCGCCACTACGATAGCTGCTGTGTGACTTCACAGGATCGACCTGCGGCGCAGAATCAGCACGGTTCCGTGGATGGCCGGCGTACGGCTCTCGGCGCCGCCACCGGCGCTTCCAGGAGGACCGCGACGACCGTCGCGGTTTTTTTCATCTCTCGCTTGCCCTGCATCAAGCCGGCGTTCCAGCCCGGAGTTTCCCGGGGGCGCGGGCCCGCACAGGTGGCGGACGCTGCGCTACCATGGCTCAAGCGCGCGAGTCCGCCGCACACGAGGAGGGTCCATGGGCACGGCAAAATACGATCATCCCGGCTACGTCGCCGATACCGGCAGCGAAGGCAAGTACCACGTGGGCATCTGGTGCCCGCACGGCTATCCGGCCCACATTCACATCGGGCGGCCCGCCGAACGCGGCGATCCCCAGGCGCTGCTGCGGCTGCGCATTCCCGATGGCGTGTTCCAGTCGCTGCCGGACGATCCCGAAACCCTGTGCCGCCGCGCAATGGGGCAGGCGCTGGGATCGGGCCTGCTGCGCTCGGTCGCGGTCGACGGCGAATACCAGGAATTGCGTTTCCAGCTCGATGCCGAACCCTGGTCCGGGCCGATGCAGGCCGCCGGCAACGCCTAGCGCAGTTACCCACAGCGACTGTGGACAAGCCTTGGGATAGGCGTTGCGCATGTCGCAATATCGCCGCAATATCAATGGCTTGGCCGCTGCGATGAAAAAATGCCCCATCCGGGGCTTTTTTTTGTCCGGCGGGTGCGATGGCCGGGCGCGGCGCCGCCGCGTGCGACAATCGCACCCCCGGCGGCCCGTCCCGCCCTGGCTTTCCTGAATTCCGCCGCCATGCATTCCAACCCGCATCCGCCCTCGGGCGCCATGAGTCCGTCCGCCAAGCGCGTGGCCGTTATCGGCGGCGGGCCGGCCGGCCTGATGGCGGCCGAAGGGCTGGCCGCGCGTGGCGTGCAGGTCGACGTGTACGACGCGATGCCGTCGGTCGGCCGCAAGTTCCTCATGGCCGGGCGCGGCGGTTTGAACCTGACCCACAGCGAGGCCGCGGCGCCGTTCCTGGCGCGCTATGGCGAACGCGCCGGCCAGATCGCGCCCTGGCTGCGCGCGCTGGACGCCGATGGCTTGCGCGCATGGGCGGGGCAGCTCGGCATCGAGACTTTCGTCGGTTCGTCGGGCCGGGTCTTTCCCGCCGAAATGAAGGCGGCGCCCTTGTTGCGCGCCTGGCTGGCCCGCCTGCGCGCCAGCGGCGTGCGCTTTCACATGCGTCATCGCTGGCTCGGCTGGCCGTCGGATGGCGCGCCCGGCGCGGCCGAGCTGCGCTTCGACACGCCCGATGGCGTGCGCACCTGCGCGGCCGACGCGGTGGTGCTGGCCCTGGGCGGCGGCAGCTGGGCCAAGCTGGGGTCGGATGGCGCCTGGCTGCCCGGACTGGCGGCGCACGGCATCGCCACGGCGCCGCTGCGCGCGGCCAACTGCGGCTTCGACGTGGCATGGTCCGAACACTTCCGGCAGCGCCATGCCGGCCAACCGGTCAAGTCGGTCACGCTGCGCTGCGTCGGTGAATCGGGACCGGGGCCGGCCCGCCAGGGTGAGTTCGTCGTCACGGAAAACGGCATCGAGGGCAGCCTGGTCTACGCGTTGTCGGCGCCGCTGCGCGACCGCATCGAGACGGCCGGGCAGGCGGTGGCCCTGCTCGACCTGGCGCCGGGCTGGACCCAGGAGAGGGTGCTGGAAGCCGTCACGCATCCGCGTGGCGCGCGCTCGATGTCCAGCCACCTGCAGAGCCGGCTGGGGCTGACCGGCGTCAAGGCCGGCCTGCTGCGCGAGTGCGCCGGCGCCGATGACTTCCGTGATGCGGCGCGCCTGGGGCGCTTGATCAAGGCCCTGCCGCTGACGCTGGTGCGTACCCGTCCGATGGACGAGGCCATCAGCACCGCGGGCGGCGTGGCGTTCGACGCGCTGGAGCCCGGCCTGATGCTGCGCCAGGCGCCGGGCGTGTTCTGCGCGGGGGAAATGCTGGATTGGGAAGCGCCGACCGGCGGCTATCTGCTGACCGCGTGCATGGCCAGCGGGGTGGTGGCCGCCAGCGGCGTGGCGGCGTTTCTGGGGATGGCCGGCGCGCCGGCTCAGGAACTGCCGGGATAGGGCGAAGCGCCCTGGGCCGGGCGCGGCGCCAGGTCGTTGACGACATGGCCGACCACGGTCGGGCCATCGGGTTGCGTGGCGATGCCGATGACGCGGGTGATGGCGCTGGCCGGCATGCTGGTGCCCTGGCCCGGATCCTGCACCAGCTGCCAGATCTTGGCGTCGCCCGAGAAGGCTTCGCTTTCGGCGCTGTCGTCGGCATCGAGGCAGTCGCGGGTGAACATCGACCAGTCGGAGGCGCTGCAAGGCAAGCCGTGCGCGGTGGCCAGGCGGGCCAACGCCAGAGGCGCATCCGCCTGGCTCGCGGCGTGCTGGGCGGCCGCGCCCAGCGAGACATCCAGCGACAGCAGGCGGAGAAACTCCACGACATTGTCTGTATTCATGCTTCGGTCTCCCTCTCTTTGGAGCGGTTCTGGCCGGCGGCTGGCGCGCGCCGGAGGTGGGGTCAGCCGGGTCCTTGTCCCAGCATCGCGACCAGGGACTGCTTCAGGCGCGCGGAAAAAATGGGTACGGTGTGGGAAACGCCGCTGCGGTCGACGCCTTCCTTGAGCTGGACCGATTGGCCCAGGAAGATCTCGGGGGCGGCGGCGATCTCGTTGTATCGGGCCAGCAACTGGTCGACCTGTTCCTGGGCGTCGGCCAGGGTGGCGCTGGCGGCCAGCCTGCCGGCGGTGTAGTTCTGCAGGATGCGGTGCAGATCGTCGATGAAGAGCGCCAGCGCCGCCTGTCCGCGGCATTGTGGCTGTTCCCAGCCCCATGCCTGGGGCGTGCCGCCCGCGTTTTCCGATACGTGTTTCTTGTTCATAGCGCATCCTAATCCATTGCCGCCAAATACGCGACAGGCGTACGGGGGAGGGGCGCACCCTGCGCAAACGGTGGCCTTTGCGGTATGCTGGCTTCGGTTTTCACGCCTCGACAGGAGATGCCCATGAAGAACAAAGTGATTCTCGTCATGCTGCTTTCGATTGCCGCCATGTCGGCGGGGTGCAATACCGTTGCCGGCGCGGGCAAGGATATCCAGCGCGGCGGCGAGAAGATCGAGGGCGCCGCGACCAAATAGGGCGCCGGGCGTTCCGCGCGCCTGCGGGCGCGGCCAGGGCCACGCAGAAATGTCGCGACATTTCGGGCGTGGCCTTTTTGCGGCCGCTGGCATAATCGCGGGAATCCGAATCCGATGGCAGGAAGAATCATGCGCAAGACTGTATGGGTGGGTGTCACGTTGATGGCGTTGCTGGGCGGTTGCGCCAGCACGGGCGTTTACGAGGCCGATACCGTGTTGAAGGAAACCTTCAGCGTGGATACCAATTACCAGGCGGCCTTCCGCCGCGCCGGCGAATACGTGCGCACCTGCCATGTGAACGTGCAGCATCCGTACAACGTGTCGTATGCCTGGAAGCACGTCCTTGGCGAGAAGGGCGCGCCGGACGAGGTCCAGGTCTACAAGGTCGGCGAAACCGCCAAGATCCTCGAACTGATCTCCGCCGAGGCCGACGGTCCGGCCAAGGCCAAGGTCACCGTGACCGTGTTGGGCCAGGGCCGCTGGAACGCGGCCGAGATCGCCGCCGCCCGCGCCTCGATCCAGACCGCCACGCCGGCCTGCCGCAAGGAAGACTAAATGGACCCGCGCGCCCAGCAGCTTCGCGCCGCCGGCCTGCCGTTCGCGCTGCTGGCCGGCGCGTTCCGCTTCCTGGGCTGGCTGAACGGCGGCGCCGCGCTGGGACTGGCGGCGTTTTCGCTGGGCATCGTCGGCGGCGACATCGCCGCGCCCGATCTGCAACTGCCCCTGCTG
Organism: Achromobacter insuavis; assembly: GCF_902859645.1. GTDB lineage: Bacteria > Pseudomonadota > Gammaproteobacteria > Burkholderiales > Burkholderiaceae_B > Achromobacter > Achromobacter insuavis. Next base: position 40,588 of record NZ_CADIJR010000030.1, read on the forward strand.
CTGCTGTTGGCCGGCCTGCTGCTGGCCTGCCTCGGGGTCTTGTTCGCCTACCTGGCGCAGGTCAGCCTGTTGCGCCAGGGCTACACCGGCCGCTTGACCCGCGCGCACCTGCCGGCGCAGGTGCTTGCCATGCTCTGCTATGTCGTCAGCGCCCTGGCGTTCTGCGCCGGCTGCTGGCTGGCGGCCGGGCAGGGCACGACGGATGCCGCGCCACAGATGACGACCTACGCTCGACGCTGAGTTTCGAGGGTAAACCCGTGTGCGCAAAAGTGTTGGACATGCACTTGCGTTGGGAATAATATGCGCAGTGCGTATACAAACCCTTTCTTCGGGACCTGTCATGACCATTTCCCAGCAAGCCTTCCTGCGCGATGCGATGCGCCGCCTGAATCTCACGCGCGACGTGTTCGCGACCCGGATCGGCGTCAAACGCCGCGCGCTCGACACCTGGCTGTTGCCGGAAGGCTCGCAGGAATTCCGCGCGATGCCGGAAGTGGTGCAGCGTTTCGTCAGCGAAATCGTCCAGAACGGCGTGCTGCTCGAAAAATATACGCAAAGCGTACAAGATGGCCCGCTGCGTGAGCGGATCGCGGTAGAGGGCAAGAACCAGCTGCTGTCGGTGGACCAGTTCACCCGCGAATCGGTCGAGGACCTGTTCCGCGTGGCCGACATGATGCAGCCCATCGCGCGCCGCCAGAAAATCTCGCGCGTGCTGGAAGGCGCGGTGCTCGGCAACCTGTTCTTCGAGGCCAGCACCCGGACCCGCGTCAGCTTCGGCTCGGCCTTCTGCCGCCTGGGCGGCTCGGTCTGCGACACCACCGGCTTCACCTTCTCGTCGATGGCCAAGGGCGAATCGATCTACGACACCAGCCGCGTCATGAGCGGTTATGTCGACGCGATGGTGATCCGCCATCCCGACCAGGGCTCGGTGGCCGAATTCGCGCGCGCCACCAACATCCCGGTGGTCAACGGCGGCGACGGCCCTGGCGAGCACCCGAGCCAGGCGCTGCTGGACCTGTACACGATCCTCACCGAGTTCTCGCGCCTGGGCAAGCTGCTCGACGGCGCGCACATCGCCATGGTCGGCGACCTGAAGTACGGCCGCACGGTGCATTCGCTGATCAAGCTGATGGCGCTGTACAAGAACGTCAAGTTCTCGCTGGTGTCGCCCAAGGGCCTGGAAATGCCCTCCTACATCATCGAGCAGGCCAGCCGCAACGGCAACATCATCGAGCAGAAGACCTCGCTGGCCGAGGGCCTGGCGGGCGCCGACGTGATCTACGCCACGCGCGTGCAGAAAGAGCGCTTCGCCAACGAAGAGAACGAAGGCTACACGCCCGACTTCCAGATCAACCGCGCCATCATCGACGCCTATTGCGGCCCGGACACCATCGTCATGCACCCGTTGCCGCGCGACAGCCGGCCGGGCGCCAACGACCTGAGCGTGGACCTGAACCATGATCCGCGCCTGGCGATCTTCCGCCAGACCGACAACGGCATTCCCATCCGCATGGCCATCTTCGCGGTGCTGCTGGGCGTGGAAGGGCTGGTGCAGCACTCACTGCGCGACGTGACCTGGCAGCACCCGTCGCACATCGGTCCGGACGATTCGGTGTTCCACGGCCTGGAGTAAGGCGTCCGCGGGACAGCGTGGCGCGGCCGCCATGACGGCCGACGCCGGCGATTTCAAGCATAATCCGCGCTGGTTTTTCCTGTCGCGTGTCGTTCCGAGACACGCCATGGAATCTTCGGTCGGATGGTCTTATGTCTTCGAGCAGTCGCGCAGTCCCGTCTTCTCCTGATCCCGCCGGGCAGGCGTGCTACCTGAGCGCGTCCAATGCCCAGGCCTGGCAGGCGGTCTATTCGTCGGTCGATGCCTACACCCGCGGCCAGGTCGCGGCGGTGGTGTCCGACAGCGCCAACGAGCTGGTCGACGCCTTCTATTCCACCTTGCTGGCCGATGCCGAGGCCGGCCCGCGCCTGTCGCACGAGATCGTCGCCACCCGCCTGCACAAGGGCATGAAGGGCTGGCTCAAGGGCCTGCTGTGCGTGCGCGAGCAGGGCGACATCGCGGCGCTGATGGCGGTGCAGAAGAAGGTGGGCGAAGTGCATGCGCGCGTGCACATCCCGATCCACCTGGTGATGGCCGGCGCCCGCATCCTGAAGAACGAAATCGCGTTGCGCCTGCGCGCCAGTGACCTGGACGGCGTGGCGGCATCGGTCGCGACCCAGTACGTCTGCAATCTGTTCGACCTGGCGATCGAGCAGATGAGCCGCGCCTTCATGCGCGACATCAACCGCGGCGCCCGCAACGACGAGGCCTACCGCCTGTTCGCGCTGGGCCAGAACATTTCCACCGAGCGCGAGCGCCAGCGCGCCGCCCTGCTCGAATGGAGCCAGGCGGTGCTGATCGGTCTGCACTACCGCGCGCCGGAACAGGTGCTGCCGCGCCTGGCGGCCTCCGAGTTCGGCCTGTGGCTGCAGCACAAGGGCGGCGTGCTGTTCGAGAGCGCGCCGGCGCTGCGGCAGATCACCGAAGCGGTGGCGCGGCTGGACGACGTGGTGCTGCCCAGCCTGCTGCAGGGCGGCCCGGCGTCGCTGCCGGACCAGGTGCGTGAACTGCAGGAACTGGTGGCGCGCATCAAGCACCTGCTCAATGGCCTGTTCGACATGGTGGCCGAGATCGAGAGCGGCAGCGATCCGCTCACCAACGTGCTCAATCGCCGCTTCCTGCCCTCGGTGATCGGCCGCGAGATCCTGATCGCCACGCGCGAGCGCTCGACGTTCTCGGTGCTGCTGCTGGATATCGATCACTTCAAGGCGATCAACGATCAGCATGGCCACGCCGGCGGCGACCAGGTGCTGCGGCAGTTCGCCGAGGTGGTGCACCAGTCCTGTCGTTCGAGCGATTTCGTGTTCCGCTATGGCGGCGAGGAGTTCCTGGTGGTGCTGGTGGACACGGCGCGCGACGCGGCCCTGCTGGTGGCCGAGAAGCTGGGCGCCGAGATCCGCCGCCACGCCTTCATGATTCCGGAAGTGGGCGCCTTGCGCATCACCGCCAGCATCGGCGTGGCCGCCTTCGACGGCCATCCCGACTACGCCTACCTGATCGACCGCGCCGACAAGGCGTTGTACCAGGCCAAGCAGTCGGGCCGTGACCGCAGCGTTGCCGCCTGACGGGCGCGTGGCCATCTTGTTCGTGGCTGGCGCGCCGCACCCATTCAAGCCGCGCGCAAGCCGCCACGAGAACAAATGGCCGCCCCATGAAAAAGGCCGCCCCCTCTAAAGAGAGGAGCGGCCCGTCGCGGTGAAGCCGGAGCGCGGGGCTCAGATCTTCTTTTCGCCGCCCAGCGCGTCGACCAGCTCGGCCAGCATCTTGGCCAGCTCGCCCGTCATCAGCATCATGTCGGAATCGAACTTCTCGTCGTCGTTGGTGGCGACGGTGTCGTTGCCTTCCTTGAGCACGTCCAGCGGCGCGACGCGCTTGACGTCCAGGCCTTCGGTCAGCACGAACGAGATGCGGTCGGCCCAGGTCATGGCCAGGCGGGTGCACTGCTTGCCCGACTGGATATGGCGGCGCACGTCGTCGGCGTCGATCGAGTGCTTGACGTAGCGGATGGCCGCGCCGCTTTCGCCGGACGAACGCAGCTCGGTGTCCTGGTCGATGCTGAAATTGCTCGGCGCTTCGTCCTCGGCCAGCCAGCCGGTCATGGCGGAGGCGGGCGACTGGGCCACGTACAGGTTTTCGAGCGGGAACGGATCCACGCACTTGGCCAGCAGGCCGATGACTTCGTCGGCCTTGGCCGAGGCGGCGGCATCGATCACCAGCCAGTGGTTCTGCGGGTCGATCCACACGCGGGTGTCGCGGTACACGCTGAAGGCGCGCGGCAGCAGCTCGTCGGTGACGCGCTCCTTGATTTCCTTCATCTGCTTGCGGCCCGGCTTGTAGCCCTGCTGCTCTTCGATCTCCTGGGCGCGCGCCTTGGCGACCTGGTTGACCACGGTGCTGGGCAGCAGCTTCTTCTCGGCGCGCAGATTCAGCAGGATCTGCCCGCCGACGACGTGCGCCAGCCCGCCGTTCTCGCGCGGCGGGACCCAGCCCAGGCTTTGCATTTCGAGGTTGTTGCCGGCCTGATAGGCGTGCCGCGCAAGCGTTTCTTCAAGCTGCTCGCCGGTCAGCGTCCACGGCGAGGAGAGACGGTAAATCTTGAGATTCTTGAACCACATGAGCGTCGGCCAAAAGGGTTGATTCTATACGACGCGGACGGCTTTGCCGCAGCGGTGCAATACGATGGGGTCAGGCGACACGTTCTGTCACTGACAGCCGTGCGGCCATGCGGTAATGTCCGCGGCATCCGTGTGCAATAGGAGAAGAAGCATGAAGATTGTCGGCGCCATCCTGATCGTGTTGGGCATCGCCGCCCTGGCGTATAAGGGCTTCAGCTACAAGTCCGAGGAAACCGTGCTGCAGGTCGGTTCGGTCAAGGCCACGGCCGAAACCGAGAAGTCCGTGCCGATCCCCATGTGGGCCGGCATCGCCGCGATCGTGGCCGGCGTGCTGGTCATCGGCGTGGGCATGCGCCGCTGAGGCGTGGTCCCGCGCAGTGCCCGGGCGGCCGATGCGAGGCCGCCTTTTTCTTGGGCGCGCGCAACGCGTCCGGAAAAAAAAGCGGCCCGGCTCAATAGAGGCCGGGCCGGTACGGGAGCACACAATACCGCGTCATAAAAGGCTCGCGGGGAACGCGGTATCGGTGTCAGAACACTGGCCCTGCAATCGCCTGGCAGGGGGATCAATCGCCGGGCGATCAGGCGCAAGGCCGTAATCTGAGGCGCCAGTCTAACGGCGGGGGTCTGACAGCGTCCTGAATCGGGCGCGACCCGCTCAAGCCATTTCTCGCGCGCAAAAAAAAAGCTCCCAGGGGAGCTTTTGAAAGGCCGGGCAGGCGCAGCAGTCCCGCCCGGCGGGGGATGGTCGTTTAGGCGTTGATGTCGTTGTCCTTGGATTCGCGCACGAACAGCGTGCCGATGACCAGGGTCATGACCGCGATGATGATCGGGTACCACAGGCCGTCGTAGATGTTGCCGGTGGCGGCCACCACGGCGAAGGCGACCGGGGGCAGGAAGCCGCCGAACCAGCCGTTGCCGATGTGATAGGGCAGGCTCATCGAGGTGTAGCGGATGCGGGTCGGGAACATTTCCACCAGCATCGCCGCGATCGGGCCGTACACCATGGTCACGTAGATCACCAGGATGGTCAGCAGCACGACGACCATGACGTTGTTGCTTTGCGCCGGGTCGGCCTTGGCGGGGTAGCCGTGGCTGCGGATGGCGGTGGTCAGGGCCTTGTCCAGTTCGGCGGCCTTGGCCTTGAAGTCGGCCGGCGCCATGGTCTTGCCGTCGAACGAGGCGAACTCGTCATTGCCGATCTTGACCTTGGCGACCGAACCCGCCGGGGCCGCTTCGTTCTTGTAGTTCACCGAATTGCGCGCCATGAACGACTTGACCACGTCGCAGGAGCTGGTGAACGACGAGGTGCCCACCGGGTTGAACTGGAATGAGCAGGTGGCGGGGTCGGCGATGACCGTGACCGGGGCAGTCGCCTGCGCCTTTTCGAGCGCGGGGTTGGCGAAGTGCGTCAGGCCCTGGAAGATCGGGAAGTAGGTCGCCGCGGCGATCAGGCAGCCCGCCATGATGATGGGCTTGCGGCCGATCTTGTCCGACAGCGCGCCGAAGATCACGAAGAACGGCGTGCCGATCAGCAGCGCGATCGCGATCATGATGTTGGCGGTGTTGGCGTCGACCTTCAGCGTCTGCGTCAGGAAGAACAGGGCGTAGAACTGGCCCGTGTACCAGACCACGGCCTGGCCGGCGGTCAGGCCCAGCAGCGCCAGGATCACGACCTTCAGGTTCTTCCATTGGCCGAACGATTCGGCGATCGGGGCCTTCGAACCCTTGCCTTCTTCCTTCATGCGCTGGAAGGTCGGCGATTCGTTCAGCTGCAGGCGGATCCACACCGAGATGCCCAGCAGCACGACCGAGATCAGGAACGGAATGCGCCAGCCCCAGGCCTTGAAGTCGTCTTCGCCCATGACCGTGCGGATGCCCAGGATCACCAGCAGCGACAGGAACAGGCCCAGCGTGGCGGTGGTCTGGATCCACGACGTGTAGAAGCCGCGGCGGCCGTGCGGCGCGTGCTCGGCGACGTAGGTCGCGGCGCCGCCGTATTCGCCGCCCAGCGCCAGGCCTTGCAGCAGGCGCAGCACGATCAGGATGGCGGGAGCGGCCAGGCCGATGCTGGCGTAGCTGGGCAGCACGCCCACCAGGAAGGTGGACAGGCCCATCAGCACGATGGTGACCAGGAAGGTGTATTTACGTCCGACCAGGTCGCCCAGGCGGCCGAACACCAGCGCGCCGAACGGACGCACCGCGAAGCCGGCGGCGAAGGCCAGCAGCGCGAAGATGAAGCCCGCGGTCGGGTTCACGCCGGAGAAGAAGTGCTGGGCGATGATGGCCGCCAGCGAACCGTACAGATAAAAGTCGTACCACTCGAACACCGTGCCCAGCGACGAGGCAAAGATGACGCGGCGTTCATCCTTGGTCATCGGGCGCGGATTCGCGGATGGACCGCGACCTGCCATGGTAGTTGTGCTCATGATGTCTCCTCGATTTTTCTGGCCGGCGGTTTTCCGCCGTGCTTGACCCTCCGCCGGCGAGACCGACATCGAGCTATCGCAAGGTTGGGGCGCGAGGCTGACGAGGTTCTGACGTGACCCTTACCTGAATCTTAAATTTGAAACAAAAAGTAAACATCCCTGGGCAGGCTAGGGATAGTCCTAGGGACGGAACGGGGAACTCGCGTGGCGGCAAGCGCGGCGCGCGACGGCGCCGGGCGGGAAAACGCCTGGGGCGGCGCGAGGCGCCCGTCAGGGGTTCAGGCGGGGTGGGGGGCTCAGTCGCCGAGGTCGTCGACGGGTTCGACGTAGAGCGGGAAGACGACCCGGATGCGCGTGCCCGGCAGGTTCGAGTGCGGGGTCGGGTGGTCGGTGACCACGACGGTGGCCTGGTGCTTCTGCGCGATCTCCCGGACGATGGCCAGGCCCAGTCCGCTGCCGTCCGACAGCGTGCCCAGCACGCGGTAGAAGCGGTCGAACACGCGTTCGCGCTCCTCCGGCGCGATGCCGGGGCCGGAGTCCTCGACCTCCAGCACGCCCTGGTCGCCCTGCGCCTGCACGCGCACTGTGATGTGGCCGCCGCGCGGCGTATAGCGCAGCGCGTTGTCCACCAGGTTGTTGAGCAGTTCGGCCAGCAGCAGCGGGTTGCCGTTGATCTCGACCGGGGTCTCCGACCCTTCGAAGCCCAGGTCGGTGCCGAGCGACAGCGCGTGCGGCACCCAGTGCATCGCCTGTTCGTAGGCGATGGCGTTCAGGTCGGTGGCGGCCAGTCCGATGGCGCTGGGGTTTTCGGCCCGCGCCAGCAGCAGCAACTGGTTCACCAGGCGGGTGGCGCGTTCGGAGCCGGTCACCAGCTGGCGCAGGCTGGCCTGCATTTCCTCGGGGCTGGCGTCGCGCAGGGCCAGTTCGGCCTGGGTCCGCAGGCCCGCCAGCGGGGTCTTCAACTGGTGCGCGGCATCGGCGACGAAACGGCGCTGCGCCTGGACGTTGTCCGACAGCCGGTCGAGCAGGTCGTTCATGGCCGCGACCAGCGGCGCGATCTCGGAGGGCGCGGCGCGTTCGTCAATCGGCGACAGGTCGTCCGGCCGGCGCGCCCGCAGCCGTTGCTGCAGCGCATTGAGCGGCGCGACCCCGCGCGACAGCCCGAACCACACCAGCAGCACCGCGATCGGCAGCACCACGAACTGCGGAATGATCACGCCCTTGATGATGTCGTTGGCCAGCTGGGTGCGTTTCTCGACGGTCTCGGCCACGATCAGCAGCGCCGGCTGGGTGTTGGGCAGGTTCAGGTCGACCCAGGTGAAGGCCAGGCGCACGCCGAAGCCGCGCAGGGTGTCGTCTTCGTACTGCACCTCGCCGGGGCGCGGCTGCCCGACCGAGGCGGGCAGGGGCAGGGCGCGGTCGCCGCCCAGGTATTCGCCGCGGCTGCCGAGCGCCAGCCAGAAGACGCTGTCGGTCTCGTCGGCGCGCAGCACGTCGCGCGCCGGGTCGGTCATCCGCAGCACCGCGCGGCCGTCCTGGGCGTGGACCTGGCGCGTCAGGACGTGCAGGTTGTTGGCGAGCGCGCGGTCATAGGGCACGTTGGCGATGTTCTGCGCCACCACGTAGGTGATGGCGACGCTCATCGGCCACAGCAGGAACAGCGGCGCCAGCATCCAGTCGAGGATCTCGCCCAGCAGCGAGCGCTGCGGCGGCGCGAAGCTGGGGCCGCGGGCCCCGGCCTGCATCACATCCAGCGCTTCCTGGTTGAGCGCCTCCGGCTGTGGCGGTTCAGCTGGCGAGGTAGGCCGCACCCTGATCCCGTTCCAGGCAGTAGCCCAGGCCGCGCACCGTCACGATCTTCACGCCGCTCGGTTCGAGCTTCTTGCGCAGGCGGTGCACGTAGACCTCGATGGCATTGGTGCTGACTTCTTCGCCCCATTCGCACAGGTGGTCGACCAGCTGGGTCTTGCTGACCATGCGGCCGCTGCGGGTCAGCAGGATCTCGAGCAGGCTGACTTCGCGCGCGGACAGGTCCAGCGTCTGGTCGTCAACCATCGCCACGCGCCCGGTCTGGTCGAACACCAGCCGGCCGTGCTTGAGCAGCGTGGCGCCGCCGCCCGCGCCGCGGCGCGTCAGGGCGCGCACGCGCGCTTCCAGCTCGGACAGCGCGAACGGCTTGGCCATGTAGTCGTCGGCGCCCAGGTCCAGCCCCTTGACGCGCTGCTCGATGCTGTCGGCGGCGGTCAGGATCAGGACGGGCAGGGCGGAGTTGCGGGCCCGCAGCCGCCGCAGCACCTCCAGGCCGGCCAGTTGCGGCAGGCCGAGATCGAGGATGAGCAGGTCGAAGGCCTGGGCCGCCAGCGCCGAATCGGCCGCCAGGCCGTCGCGCACGGCGTCGACCGCGTAGCCGTTGTGACGCAGCGAGCGTGACAGGCCGTCGGCCAGGATGCTGTCGTCTTCGGCGATCAGAATGCGCATGGGCTGTCGAAAAGAAGTAGGGCGCGCCGGGTGAGCGACGCACGCGTGCCGCCCTCGGTGGAGTGCCGGGGCGGCGTGCCGGGAGCGCAATGGGGACATAGCGCCAGTTTTTTCCTCGATTCTGTCATACGGCACCGGGCTTGCCCACTCAGGGAATACGTGGAAAACTGTGGCACACTGTTTTTTTGTACAGTACAATCCGATGCCATAATCTGCGCTATCGCTTTCTGATCGGTGCCGATTGCAGCCTGGACCCACCGCTTCGGCGCCGTTTCGATCAACCCCTTGCGACAACCCGCGCGCTGACCGGTATCCGTGCCGCGCCCGACACCCGATACGTTACAGACCTAGACCCGACAGGACACTACATGGACGACAAAACCACCAAGGCCGCCGCTTCGGAAAAAGCCAAGGCGCTGGCCGCCGCGCTCTCGCAGATCGAAAAGCAGTTCGGCAAGGGCTCGATCATGCGCTACGGCGACAACGAGGTCTCGCACGACATCCAGGTGGTGTCGACCGGCTCGCTGGGTCTGGACATCGCGCTGGGCGTCGGCGGCCTGCCGCGCGGCCGCGTGGTGGAAATCTACGGTCCGGAATCCTCGGGCAAGACCACGCTGACCCTGCAGGTCGTGGCTGAAATGCAAAAGATCGGCGGCACCTGCGCCTTCGTCGACGCCGAACACGCGCTGGACGTGCAGTACGCCTCGAAGCTGGGCGTCAACCTGGCCGACCTGCTGATCTCGCAGCCGGACACGGGTGAGCAGGCGCTGGAAATCACCGACGCGCTGGTGCGCTCGGGTTCGGTCGACCTGATCGTGGTCGACTCGGTCGCGGCCCTGGTGCCCAAGGCCGAAATCGAAGGCGAAATGGGCGATTCGCTGCCCGGCCTGCAGGCCCGCCTGATGAGCCAGGCGCTGCGCAAGCTGACCGCCACCATCAAGAAGACCAACTGCATGGTCATCTTCATCAACCAGATCCGCATGAAGATCGGCGTGATGTTCGGCAACCCCGAAACCACCACCGGCGGCAACGCGCTCAAGTTCTACGCCTCGGTGCGCCTGGACATCCGCCGCATCGGCTCGATCAAGAAGGGCGACGAGGTCGTCGGCAACGAAACCCGCGTCAAGGTGGTCAAGAACAAGGTCGCGCCCCCGTTCAAGCAGGCCGAGTTCGACATCATGTACGGCGCCGGCATCTCGCGCGAAGGCGAAATCATCGACCTGGGCGTGGCCGCCAACGTGGTGGACAAGTCCGGCGCGTGGTACAGCTACAACGGCAACCGCATCGGCCAGGGCAAGGACAACGTCCGTGAATACCTGAAGGAACACAAGGAACTGGCGATCGAGATCGAGAACCGTGTTCGCGAGAACCAGGGCATCGTCAGCCGCGCCGCGGAATTCGTGCCCACCGCCGAAGACGACAGCGACGAGTAATCGTCGCGCCATCATCGGATTGCGCCGGGCCCGCCAGCCCGGCCGCCAGCGGCAGGCTCCCGTTCCGGGAGGCCTGCCGCTGGCACATAGAGGAAGCGCATGAGCTGGAAACCGCCCGTCACGTCCGCCGATCGCTTGCGCGCCAAGCTGGACGATGAGTTCGAGACCGTGGCCAAGCCCGAGGGCTTGCGCCGCACGTCGGACCTGCGGCGGGCCGCTGAATCCGCCGCCGCGTCCGGCCATGAGCCGGAGGGCGCGGCGCCGGAAGACGGGGGCGCGCCGGCCTCGCAGTGGCAGCGCAGTTCCGAGCGGCGCGCGGCCGGCGGGCGCGGTCGGCGTGGCAAGGGGGGCGATGCCGATGCGGCGGGCGAGGGCGCGCCGTCGTCCGAAGACAAGCCCCGCACCCCTCCCAAGGGGCCATCCCTGAAGATGCGCGCGGTCGGTTATCTGTCGCGGCGCGAACATGCCCGCGATGAACTGGCGCGCAAACTCGCGCCCCACGCCGAAGATCCCGACGAAGTCGAGCGGGTGCTGGACGCGCTGGAAAAGGAAGGCTGGCTGTCTACCGAGCGCTTCGCGCAAAGCCTGGTGCATCGCCGCGCCTCGCGCCAGGGAGCGGCGCGCATCGTGCAGGAACTGCGCCAGCACGGCGTGGACGACGCCCAGGTGTCCGAACTGCGCGAGCAATTGCGCGCCACCGAATACGCGCGCGCGCTCGAGGTCTGGCAAAAGCGCTTCGGCGCGAAACCCGAGGATCGCGCCGCCTATGCCAAGCAGGCGCGCTTCCTGGCCAGCCGCGGTTTCGCGCACGACGTCATCCGCCGCATCCTGGGGGCGGGCGACGACGACTGAGCCGCCCGCCTGGCAGGCAGCGCGGCGGCATGCGCCGGCTGCCGCGCTTATTTCGCCGACTTGATGCCGCTCAGCGTCTTGAAGCAGACGTCGCGCGTCAGCGTCAGGAATTCGTCGATGTACGAGGCGTCGGTGTCCTCGCTGCGCACCGTCGCGTACAAGGTGCGCCACACACCCTGCGGCCCGAGGCGGCACAGGCGCAGCCAACCCTGGTTCATGTATTCGGTCAGGGCCCAGTTGGGCAGGGCCGCGACGCCGCGATTGCTGGCCACCAGCTGCGCGATGATGGGCGTCAGCTCGGCCTTGCGGATCGCGGCCGGTTCGACGTCGGCGGGATCCAGGAATGCCGTGAAGATATCCAGGCGCTGCTTGTCCACCGGATAGGTGATGAGCGTCTGGTCGGCGAGCTGGTCCGGCATGACGAACTTGCTGCCGGCCAGCGGATTCGATTCGGACACGGCCAGCACCAGCTCGTACTTGAACAGCGGCAGGTATTCCACGGCGTCCAGCTGCTGCGGATCGGACGTGATGACCAGGTCCAGGTCGCCGCGCACCAGCGCGGGCAGGGGGGCGAACGAGAACGCCGCCGACAGGTCCAGCGCCACGTCCGGCCATTGCACGCGGAACGCGTCCAGCGCCGGCATCAGCCACTGGAAGCAGGAATGGCAGTCGATGGCCAGGTGCAGGCGGCCGGTGCGGCCGGCGGCCAGCCGCTGCAGTTCCCGTTCGGTGGCGCGGATGCGCGGCAGCACTTCGTCGGCCAGCGCCAGCACGCGCAGGCCCGCGGTGGTCAGGCGAGCGGGGCGGGTGCGGCGGTTCAGCAGCGGCGTGCCCAGCCGGGTCTCCAGGTCGCGCAGTTGATGGGACAGGGCTGACTGGGTCAGGTGCAGGCGGTCGGCGGCTTCCTGCAGGCTGCCGCCTTCACGGATGGCGGTCAGCGTTTCGAGATGGCGGATTTCCAGCATTGGAGCGGTAACGGTGAGGATGGCACGGCAATCCAGCGGCCGGGGCTGCCGGCCCCGGAGGGAATGGACTCATATTGTATGAGGTTTTCTCATCTTATGGATGTAGACATTGATTTTGATTCATTTTGCTTTGGCCTCAGAATGGCTGGCACTTGAACAGATTTTGTCTAACGACGGGATTGCCATGACTACGATTCATAATTTGGGGTTCCCCCGCATTGGTGCCCAGCGTGAACTGAAGCGCGCTGTCGAAGCCTACTGGGCTGGCAAGCAGACCGGCGAAGCGCTGGAACAGACCGGCCGCGAGCTGCGCGCCCAGCACTGGAAGGTGCAGGCCGCCGCTGGCGTCAAGTTCGTGCCCGTGGGCGATTTCGCCTGGTACGACCAGATCCTGGAATGGACCACGCTGCTGGGCGCCGTGCCCGCGCGGTTCGGCCAGAAGGACAATGAGCCGGTTTCGCTGGACACGCTGTTCCGCATGGGCCGCGGCCGCGCGCCGTCGGGCAATCCCGCCGCCGCCTGCGAAATGACCAAGTGGTTCGACACCAACTATCACTACATCGTGCCGGAGCTGGTGCCGGGGCAGACCTTCCGCATCGCCCGCGAGTCGCTGTTCGAGCAGATCCGCGAAGCGCAGGCGCTGGGCCATGCGGTCAAGCCGGTGATCCCGGGGCCGCTGACCTGGCTGTTCCAGGGCAAGGGCGACGCCTTCGCCGACGGCGCGGCCGACGCGGCCAAGCTGCAACTGCTGGCCAATCTGGTGCCCGTCTATGAAGAAGTGCTGTCGCGCTTCGCCAAGCTGGGCGTGGAATGGGTGCAGATCGACGAGCCGATCCTGGTGCTGGACCTGCCGCAGGCCTGGCGCGACGCCTTCAAGCAGGTGTATGCCACGCTGTCGGCCAGCCCGGTCAAGCTGCTGATCGCCACCTACTTCGACGGCCTCAAGGACAACCTGGGCACGGCGCTGGGCCTGCCGGTGGCTGGCCTGCACGTGGACCTGGTCCGCGCCCCCGGGCAACTGGCCGAGGTGCTGGCCGGCCTGGGCGCCGACAAGGTGCTGTCCGCAGGCGTCATCAATGGCCGCAACATCTGGCGCACCGACCTGGACGCCGCCATCGCCACGCTGGCGCCGGTCCGGCAGCAACTGGGCGACCGCCTGTGGCTGGCCCCGTCGTGCTCGTTGCTGCACGTGCCGGTGGACCTGGCCAACGAAACCGAACTGGACGCCGAGCTCAAGAGCTGGCTGTCGTTCGCCGCGCAGAAGCTGGAAGAGTTGAGTCTGCTGGGCTGCGCGCTGGACGGCGGCGCCGATGCCGGCGTGCAGGAAGGCCTGGCCAGGCAGCGCGCCGCCCTGGCCGCGCGCCGCGCCTCGACCCGCATCCACAACCCCGCCGTGGCGCAGCGCATGGCCGCGTCGGTCAGCGTGTCGCGTGACCGCGCGCCGTTCGCCGGCCGCATCGCCCGCCAGCAGGAAGAGCTGGGCCTGCCGGCCTATCCGACCACCACCATCGGTTCGTTCCCGCAGACCGCCGAGATCCGCGCGCTGCGCCGCGACTGGAAGTCGGGCGCGCTGACGGATTCGGGCTATGAGACCGCCATCCGCAAGGAAATCGAGGAAGTGATCCGCTTCCAGGAGAAGGTCGGCCTGGACGTCCTGGTGCACGGCGAACCCGAGCGCAACGACATGGTGGAGTACTTCGGCGAGCTGCTGGCCGGCTTCGCCTTCACCAGGAATGGCTGGGTGCAGAGCTACGGCTCGCGTTGCGTCAAGCCGCCGATCATTTTCGGCGACGTGGCCCGCCCCGCGCCGATGACGGTGGGCTGGTCCTCGTACGCCCAGTCGCTGACCGACAAGCCGGTCAAGGGCATGCTGACCGGTCCGGTCACCATCCTGCAGTGGTCGTTCGTGCGCGACGACCAGCCGCGCGAACAGACCTGCCGCCAGCTGGCGCTGGCGTTGCGCGACGAAGTGGTGGACCTGGAAGCCGCCGGCATCAGCGTCATCCAGATCGACGAGCCGGCCATCCGCGAAGGCCTGCCGCTGCGCCGCGCCGACTGGCAGGCGTACCTGGACTGGGCGGTGGACTGCTTCCGCCTGTCGACCGCCGGCGTGCGCGACGAGACGCAGATCCACACGCACATGTGCTATTCGGAGTTCAACGACATCATCGAATCGATCGCCGCCATGGACGCGGACGTGATCACGATCGAGACGTCGCGCTCCAACATGGAACTGCTCAAGGCGTTCGAGGACTTCCGCTACCCGAACGACATCGGCCCGGGCGTCTACGACATCCACTCGCCCAACGTGCCCGACGTGGACTGGATGGTCGGCCTGATGCAGAAAGCCGCCGCCCGCCTGCCGAAGGAGCGGTTGTGGGTCAACCCGGATTGCGGCCTGAAGACGCGTGCCTGGCCCGAGACCGAAGCCGCGCTGATCGGCATGGTGCAAGCCGCCCGCGCCCTGCGCGACGCCGCCTGATCGGCGGTCCCTTATCGGCGGTCCCTGATCGGCGGCGGCCGGTCGGGCCGCGGCCCGGAGGCGTCCGGGCCGGCCTTCCGGGTCCGGCAACCCGGAACCCCTGTGTTGTGCGCGGGACGCACGGCACAGGGGTTTTTTTCATTGGCGCTTGAACGAAATCGCGCCTTGTGGGTCAATAGGCACAACATCCTTTCTGCTGGATTGTCGCCGTACCTATGATTCTCCAAGGCCCCTATCGGCCGGATCTGCTTGCCGCGGAGACGCTGCCCGATATTCTGGAAGCCACGATCCTGCGGTATCCCACCGCCGCGGCCATTCATTGGCTGGATCAAACCCTCACCTACGAGACGCTCGGGCGACGCGCCGACCTGGCCGCGCACCACCTGATCGAGGCCGGCGTGCGGCCGGGCGATATCGTCGGCCTGTGCCTGCCGCGCGGCGACGACCTGCTCGTCATGCAGGCCGCCATCGCCAAGGCGGGCGCGGCCTGGCTGCCGTTCGAATCCGACACGCCGCCCGACCGCATGCTGGTGTGCCTGCAGGACGCGGGCGCGCGCGGCCTGGTCGCGGGCGGGGACGTGCGCCTGGATGGCATGATCACCTGGACCACCTGGGAACTGTCGGTGGCGGTCGATGCGCCGCTGCGTCGGCGCGACGGCCTGCTGCCCGAGCACCCGGCCTACGTGATCTATACCTCCGGCTCCACCGGCAAGCCCAAGGGCGTGCCGATCAGCCAGGCCAGCATCTGCCATTTCCTGCGCAGCGAGAACGAAGTGCTGGGCGTGCGCCATGGCGACAAGGTCTACCAGGGCTTCTCGGTGGCCTTCGACATGTCGTTCGAGGAAATCTGGATCAGTTACCTGGTTGGCGCCACGTTGTGGGTGGCGCCCAAGATGCTGACCACCGATCCCGAGGCATTGCCCGACGCGCTGGTGCGCGAGGGCGTGACCGTGCTGCACGCGGTGCCGACGCTGCTGGCGCTGTTCGCGCGCGACGTGCCGGGCCTGCGCATCGTCAACCTGGGCGGCGAGATGTGCCCGGAATTCCTGGTGCAGCGCTGGGCCACGCCTGGCCGCCGCCTGTTCAACACGTACGGCCCGACCGAGACCACGGTGTCGGCCAGCCTCGCCGAGCTGCTGCCCGGCCAGCCCGTCACCATCGGCACGCCGCTGCCCAACTACGGCATGCTGATCCGCGGCGACGACGGCGCGGTGCTGCCGCAGGGGCAGACCGGCGAGCTCTGTATCACCGGCCCCGGCGTCGCCGGCGGCTACCTGGGGCGTCCCGAACTGACGGCCGAGAAGTTCCTGGCCAACCCGCGTCCCAGCGGCGACCATGACACCCGCATGTACCGCAGCGGCGACCTGGCGCGCATCGACGAGAACGGCCAGATCCAGTGCCTGGGCCGCAGCGATGACCAGGTCAAGGTGCGCGGCTTTCGCGTCGAACTGGGCGAGATTGAGGCCGCGCTGTATCGGCAGGCCGGCGTCGGGGCCGCCGCCGTGGTGCTGCGCGATCTGGCGGGCATCGACCAGTTGGTGGCGTTCCTGACGCCGGAGGGCGACGCGCGGCTCGATCCGCACGCGCTGCGCGCCGCGCTGGCCGCGGAGTTGCCCGCCTACATGATTCCGGCCCGCTTCGAACTGGTGGCCGAAGTGCCGCGCCTGACCTCGGGCAAGATCGACCGCAAGGCGCTGAAGGCGCGCGAGCTGGCCACCGCATCCGAGCCCAGCGGCGAAGACGACACGCCGGTCTCGCCGGCCGAGCACGCCTTGTTCGAGGCCCTGCGGCCGCTGTTCCCGGGCCAGCCGCTGCGGCTGGCCAGCGATTTCTTCCGCGACCTGGGCGGCCATTCGCTGCTGGCGGCCCGGCTGGTGTCGTCGCTGCGCAAGCATCCGCAGTTTTCCGCGCTGACCATGCACGAGCTCTACCAGCATTCCGTGCTGGGCGCGCTGGCGGCGCGGCTCGACGCGCTGGCGGCCGAATCGGCGGCCGCGGCGGCGCCGGTCCAGCAGGCGCCGATCGAGCGCGCGCCGGAATGGCGCCGCTGGGCCTGCGGCCTGGCGCAGCTGGCGGTGCTGCCGCTCCTGATCGGCGTGCGCATGCTGATCTGGCTGACGCCGTTCTTCACCTACCACTACTTCACCGGCGACGAGGGCGATTCGGTGTGGCGCGCGGTGGCGCTGTCGATCGCCAGCTACCTGGCCTGCAACCTGCTCAGCTTCGGCGTGGCGGTGGTCTGCAAGTGGGGCATCCTGGGCCGTCTCAAGGCGGGCCGCTATGCGCTCTACGGCTGGACCTTCTACCGCTGGTGGCTGGTCGACCGCATCCTCGACATTCCGCCCGCGCACCTGCTGGCGGGTTCGCCGCTGCAGGCCTGGTACCTGCGCGCGCTGGGCGCGCGCATCGGCCGCGACGCCGCCATCAGCCGCATTTCGGTGCGGGCCCCGGACCTGCTGACGGTGGGCGATGGCGCCAGCGTCGGCGCGGCGGTGAACCTGGAGAACTTCGAGGTGCACGGCGCGCACTGGGTCGTGGCGCCCATCACGCTGGGCCGGAACGCCTACGTCGGTTCGTATGCGGTGGTGCAGGGCGACGTGACCATCGAGGACGACGGCCGGCTCGACGGCCTGTCGTCGCTGGCGACCGGCTCGCGCATCCCCGCCGGCCAGATCTGGAGCGGCGCGCCGGCGCGGCACGATCCGCAGGCGCGCGCCCCCGAACTGCCCGAGCGGCCGGTGCGCGAAGGGCGCTGGGCGCGGCTGGACATGCTGGCCTACGCCGCCGGCGGCACGCTGATCGCGGCGCTGTTCTTCATGCCGGTGTTCCCCAGCTTCGTGCTGATCGACTGGATCGACGCGCGCTGGCTGGACCTGATGGGCTCGCGCGTCTGGTGGCCGAATGCGTTCCTGGCCTATCTGCTGCTGGCCCTGCCGGCCAGCGCCTTGCTGCTGTTCCTGACCGTGCTGGTCTCGGCCATGCTGCGCTGGGCGTTGCTGCCGCGCTTGAGCGGCGGACGCTGGCCGGTCTATGGCCAGATCTACCTGCGGCGCTGGCTCACCAACCAGATCCAGGAGTCCAGCCTGAGCGTGCTGCACGGCCTGTATGCCTCCATCTATGCCGGCACCTGGTACCGGCTGCTGGGCGCCAAGGTCGGGCCCGGCACCGAGATCTCGACCGCGATGGGCATCGTGCCCGACATGCTGACGCTGGGCCGCGACAGCTTCATCGCCGACGGCGTGATGCTGGGCGACGAAGAAATCGACCGCGGCTGGATGACCATGCGGCCCACCGTCATCGGCAACCGCAGTTTTGTCGGCAACGGCGCCTACGTGCCGGATGGCTCGGTCCTGCCCGACGACGTGCTGATCGGGGTGCAGAGCCGGGCGCCGGCCAACGCCCGCATGGCCAGCGGCCAGACCTGGCTCGGCAATCCGCCGCTGGCGCTGCCTGCGCGCGAGCAGGCGGCGGGCTTCCCCGACCACCTGACCTTCCGTCCCAGCCTGGGCCGCAAGGTGGCGCGCGGCGCGGTCGAGTTGATGCGCATGATCCTGCCGCTGGCGGTGGTGATCGCGGTGGGCTACCTGACGGTCATGAAGGTCATCCCGATCGCGGTGCGCGACGGTTTCGTGGCGGCGTTCGACGAACTGATGCTGGCCGGCGTGCTGTACGGCGTCGGCACCTTCCTGTTCCTGGTGGCGCTCAAGTGGCTGCTGATCGGCCGTTACCGGCCGCACGCCGAGCCGATGTGGACGCCGTTCGTGTGGAAGAGCGAGGCCGTGACCAGCCTGTACGAGTCGATCGCGGTGCCGAACTTCTTCAACTTCCTGCGTGCCACGCCCTGGCTGCCGCTGGCCCTGCGCTGCATGGGCGCGCGCATCGGCAAGCGGGTGTTCATGGACACCACCGACATCACCGAGTACGACTGTGTATCAATTGGGGACGATGCGGTGCTGCACGCCTGGTCGGGGCCGCAGACGCACCTGTTCGAGGACCGCGTCATGAAGATCGGGCAGGTCCGCATCGGCAACGGCGTCAATGTCGGGCCGCGCAGCACCATCCTGTACGACACCCGGGTCGAGGACGGCGCTCGCCTGGGGCCGCTGACCCTGGTGCTCAAGGGCGAAAGCATCCCGGCGGGCCAGGCCTGGATGGGCAGTCCGGCCACTCCGTGGACACAAGGCTGAGGCGGCGCGGCGCGATCCGCCCGGGCGGCGGGCGTTCGCGGCGCGCATTTTGACGGTCGGGGCAGGGCGGGCTGCGCTATACTTTGAAGGTTTTGTTGCCGCGCACCATGCGCCGGCCGTCTTCGCCCCGCAGGCCCCAAGCATGCCCTTGCCACCGCCGGATTGTCCTCGCCAGCCGCTGCACACGCGTTCCATACGCGTGCAGTCGTATGCGCGCGATGACGGCAAGTGGGACCTGGAAGCCGAGCTCATCGACGTCAAGGCGTACGATTTTCCCAAGCGCGACGGCGAGATGTTCAAGGCGGGGCAACCCATCCACCATATGCACCTGCGCATCACCATCGATGGCGATTTCACCATCGTGGCGGCGCAGGCCGTCTATGATGCCGCTCCCTACGGCGAGCACTGCATGGCCATCGAATCCGCCTACGCTGACCTGATCGGCATGAACCTGCTCAAGGGGTTCCGCCGCCAGGTCAAGGAGCGCTTCGGCCATGTCGAGGGCTGTACGCACATGACCGAGCTGTCGCAGGTGCTTCCCACCGCGGCGGTGCAGACCATGGCCAACCGCCGGCGGCAGGAAAGCAACCCGAACCGGCGTCCATTCCAACTGGACGGCTGTCATGCGCTGAGCACCGACGGCCCGGTGGTGGCTGAGCACTATCCCAAGTGGTACACCGGGGGTAGCGCTGAGGCATCGGCCGATTCGACCTCCGATTCACCTTCTCTTTCTCATACGTCCTGACAGGTAACACATGAAAATCCACGAGTATCAAGGCAAGGAACTGCTGAAGCAATTTGGCATCCCGGTGCCGCGCGGGATTCCCGCTCTTTCCGTCGACGAGGCCGTGGCTGCCGCTGAAAAGCTGGGTGGACCGGTTTGGGTCGTCAAGGCACAGATCCACGCGGGCGGCCGCGGCAAGGGCGGCGGCGTGAAGCTGGCGCGCTCGCTGGACGACGTGCGCAAGCTCGCCTCGGAAATCCTGGGCATGCAGCTGATCACGCACCAGACCGGCCCGGAAGGCCAGAAGGTCCGTCGCCTGTACATCGAAGACGGCGCCGACATCCAGAAGGAATACTACGTGTCGCTGGTCACTGACCGCGCCACCCAGAAGGTCGCCTTCATCGCCTCCAGCGAAGGCGGCATGGACATCGAGGAAGTGGCCCACTCCACCCCCGAGAAGATCATCACCGAATACATCGACCCGCTGACCGGCCTGTCCGCCGAGCAAGCCACCAAGATCGCCAACGCGATCGGCCTGCCCGCCGACTCGACCGCCCAGGCCGTGGACGTGTTCCAGAAGCTCTACCAGTGCTACATGGAAACCGACGCCTCGCTGGTTGAAATCAACCCCCTGAACCGCGACAGCAAGGGCAACATCATCGCCCTGGACGCCAAGTTCAACTTCGACTCCAACGCCCTGTTCCGTCACCCGGAAATCGTCGCCTACCGCGACCTGGACGAAGAAGATCCGGCTGAAATCGAAGCCTCGAAGTTCGACCTGGCCTACATCCAGCTCGACGGCAACATCGGCTGCCTGGTGAACGGCGCCGGTCTGGCCATGGCCACCATGGACACCATCAAGCTGTTCGGCGGCGAGCCGGCCAACTTCCTGGACGTCGGCGGCGGCGCCACGGCCGAGAAGGTCACGGAAGCCTTCAAGATCATGCTCAAGAACAAGAGCGTGAAGGCCATCCTGGTCAACATCTTCGGCGGCATCATGCGCTGCGACGTCATCGCCGAAGGCGTGATCGCCGCTTGCAAGGCCGTCAACCTGAACGTGCCGCTGGTCGTCCGCATGAAGGGCACCAACGAAGAACTCGGCAAGAAGATGCTGGCCGAGTCGGGCCTGCCGATCATCAGCGCCGACACGATGGCCGAAGCCGCCACCCGCGTCGTAGCCGCCGTCAAGTAACTATGCCCCCACGCCGCGCCCCTTCGTGGCTTGCTGCCCCCCAAGGGGGCGCTTTGCACCTAGGGACGGCCCGGCGGTACAAAGAAAATCCAAGGATTCACAAATGTCGATTCTGATCAACAAGGACACCAAGGTCATCACCCAGGGCATCACGGGCAAGACCGGTCAGTTCCACACCCGCATGTGCCGCGAGTACGCCAACGGCAAGGCGGCCTTCGTGGCCGGCGTGAACCCCAAGAAGGCCGGTGAGGACTTCGAAGGCGTGCCGATCTTCGCGTCGGTCAAGGACGCCAAGGCCGACACCGGCGCCACCGTGTCCGTCATCTACGTGCCGCCCGCCGGCGCCGCCGCCGCCATCTGGGAGGCCGTCGAGGCCGAACTGGATCTGGTGATCTGCATCACCGAAGGCATCCCGGTCCGTGACATGCTGGAAGTCAAGAACCGCATGAAGGCCAAGGGCAGCAAGACCCTGCTGCTGGGCCCGAACTGCCCCGGCCTGATCACCCCGGACGAAATCAAGATCGGCATCATGCCCGGTCACATCCACCGCAAGGGCCGCATCGGCATCGTCAGCCGTTCGGGCACCCTGACGTACGAAGCCGTGGCGCAAGTCACCGAGCTGGGCCTGGGTCAATCCAGCGCCGTCGGCATCGGTGGCGATCCCATCAACGGCCTCAAGCACGTCGACGTCCTGAAGATGTTCAATGACGATCCCGACACCGACGCCGTCATCATGATCGGCGAAATCGGCGGTC
Source organism: Achromobacter insuavis (assembly GCF_902859645.1). Classification (GTDB taxonomy): domain Bacteria; phylum Pseudomonadota; class Gammaproteobacteria; order Burkholderiales; family Burkholderiaceae_B; genus Achromobacter; species Achromobacter insuavis. The sequence goes on from NZ_CADIJR010000030.1 coordinate 62,309, forward strand.
CGGACGAAGTCAACGCCGCCGAGTGGGCCAAGGACAACATGAAGAAGCCGGTCGTCGGCTTCATCGCCGGTGTCACCGCCCCTCCCGGAAAGCGCATGGGCCACGCCGGCGCGCTGATCTCCGGCGGCGCCGACACGGCCGACGCCAAGCTGGAAGTCATGGAAGCCTGCGGCATCCGCACGACGCGCAACCCCTCCGAAATGGGCAAGCTGCTCAAGTCGGTGCTGTAAGATTGGTTGCATGAAGAAGGCCCGCTTCGGCGGGCCTTTTTTTCGTTCTTTCCTAGGGAAACCCCGTGTCCATGATGCGGCCGGTGAAACATACGGAAAGCTGAACGAAACTATAATGAAAGAAATTCTGCACGTACCCAGCAAGAATGCCGTCGGGCTCGCACCAAGACGGTCAGTACGTCTTTTTGTCTTTTTCACCCATTCATTTGGTTTGTCCTAGGGGGATCACGTCCTAGGAAAGAGAGGTATGGAACTCAGTTCAGCGGCATTCTGGTTAGCGTTGCTCCAGATCATTTGGGTCAACATTCTGCTGTCGGGCGATAACGCCGTGGTCATTGCGCTGGCAGCGCGTTCGCTGCCGCCGGCGCAACAAAAGAAAGCGATCGTGGTCGGCTCGGCCGCCGCGATCATCATGCGTATCGTGCTGACGCTGGTGGCCGCCAAGCTGCTGATGCTGCCGTGGCTCAAGCTCATCGGCGCATTGCTGCTGGTCTACATCGGCGTGACCCTGTTGCTGCCGGAAGGCGAGGAAGAGGGCGACGGCAAGAATCATGGCAATCTGCTGACCGCGATCCGCACGATCATGATCGCCGACCTGGTCATGAGCCTGGACAACGTGGTGGCCGTGGCCGCCGCGGCGATGGGCGACACGACCCTGCTGGTGCTGGGTCTGGCGATCAGCATTCCGCTGGTGATTTTCGGCAGCACGCTGCTGCTCAAGGTCATCGAGCGCTTCCCCCTCATCGTCTGGGTGGGCGCGGCGCTGCTGGGTTTCATCGCCGGCGAATTGCTGGTGGGCGATCCGGCCCTGCAGGAACCGGTGGCGCGCATCGACGCGGCATTGGGTATGACGCAACACAGCTTCGCGCTCATGTGCGGCGCGCTGGGTGCGGTGCTGGTCCTGGCCATCGGCAAAGTTTTGCTGCTGCGCCAGAAAGCTGACTGAAAGCTGAACTACAATAATAAGTTGTTCCAAGCCCGCCGCCGCGCTCGTCGCGGCGGCGGGTTGGCCGGCACGGGGCCGGCCTTTATATTTTGATAAATGCCTTCGGGGGTTCAAATTGCTTGAGTTTTTCCAGACGCTGAGTTGGGCAGCGGTATTCCAGATCATCCTCATCGACATCCTGCTCGGCGGCGACAACGCGGTGGTGATCGCGCTGGCTTGTCGCAACCTGGAGCCCAAGCAACGCATGCAGGGCATCCTGTGGGGCACCGCCGGCGCCATCCTGCTGCGCGTGGTCCTGATCGCCTTCGCGCTGACCCTGCTGTCGATTCCGTTCCTGAAGGTGGTGGGCGGCCTGCTGCTGGTCTGGATCGGCGTCAAGCTGCTGGTGCCCGAGGATGACGCCCACGGCAACGTGAAGGGCGGCACATCCATCGTGGCCGCCATCAAGACCATCATCATCGCCGACTTCGTGATGAGCCTGGACAACGTCATCGCCATCGCCGGCGCCGCCCAGAACGCCCACGCCGACCACCAGATCGGCCTGGTGGTCTTCGGCCTGGTCGTGAGCGTGCCCATCATCATCTGGGGCAGCACGCTGGTCCTGAAGCTGATCGACCGCTATCCGCTGGTGGTGACTTTCGGCGCGGCGCTGCTGGGCTGGATCGCGGGCGGCATGCTGATTACGGACGTGTTTGTCGAAGGTCAATTCGGCGTCCAGCCCACTGCGGTTAAAATCGGCGTAGAAATTTTCGGCGCCTTGCTCGTTGTTGTCCTTGGACGGTGGCTGGCAAGCCGCAAAACCGCCTCCAAGGAATCCGTACATGAGTCTGCGTAGATCCGCCGATCCCCAGCAAACCGAATCAGGCCTGAGCCTCCTGCAGGGCCTGTTCGTGCTGGCCATCCTCGGCGTTGTGGCGACGGTCATCGTCTCCCACTTCGTTCGATGACGCCTCGTGTCTCTGCCGCAACGCTTGGTCATCGCGACCCGCGCCAGCCGGCTTGCCCTGTGGCAAGCCGAGCATGTGCGCGATCGGCTGCGCACGCTGTACCCGGCGTGCGCGGTTGAACTGCTCACCCTGACGACCCGAGGCGACCAGATCCTCGACCGCACGCTTTCCAAGGTGGGCGGCAAGGGGCTCTTCGTCAAGGAACTCGAAACCGCGTTGCTCGACGGCCGCGCCGATCTGGCCGTGCATTGCCTGAAGGACATGCCGGTCGATCTGCAGGCGCCGTTCGAGCTGTGCGCCGTGCTCGATCGCGCCGATCCGCGCGACGCCTTCGTCTCCAACCGCTACGACACGCTGGCCGACCTGCCGGCCGGCGCCGTCGTCGGCACGTCCAGCCTGCGGCGCGAATCGCAGATCCGCGCGCGTTTCCCGCAACTGGTGGTCAAGCCGCTGCGCGGCAACCTCGACACCCGCCTGGGCAAGCTCGACCGCGGCGAATACGACGCCATCGTGCTGGCCGCCGCCGGCCTGAACCGGCTGGGCCTGGCCGACCGCATCCGCTGCCTGCTCGATCCGGCCGATTGCCTGCCGGCGGCCGGGCAGGGCGCGCTGACCATCGAGATCCGCGATGACCGCGACGACATGCGCGCCTGGCTGGCGCCGCTGAACGACGCCACCGCCACCTCGATCTCGCTAGCCGAACGCGCCGTGTCGCGCCGGCTGGGCGGCTCCTGTCAGGTGCCGCTGGCGGCCTACGCCGAAATCGACGACGGCACGCTGACGCTGCGCGCGCTGGTGGCGTCGCCCGACGGCACGCGCACGCTGCGCGCCGAACGCAGCGGTCCGGTGGACCAGGCGCAGGCCATCGGCGAGGCGGTCGCCGCCGAGCTGTTCGATGCCGGCGCCCAGGCCATTCTCGACGAGCTGCTGCAAGACGCGTCCCCCGAGGACTGATGGACGGGGCCGCCGCCCAAGCGCCGCGCGTGGCCGTGTTGACACGGCCCGCCGGCCGCAATGAGGCGCTGGCCGACCGCCTGCGCGCCGCCGGCTGGACGCCCTGCATCCTGCCCGCGCTCGATATCCACCCCTTGCCTGTCGCCGCCGCGGACCTGCCGCGGCCGGCGAGCTACGACATGGTGGTGTTCGTCAGCGGCAACGCCGCCCGGCAGTACCTGGATCAACTGGCGCGGGCCGATGGCCCGGCGGCCTGGCCCGCGGGCACGGCCGTCGCCACGGTCGGGCCGGCCAGTGCGGCGGGGCTGGCCGGGTTGCCGTGTTTTGGCGCGAATACAACAGTCCTGCACCCTGGCGAGCAGGCCGCCAGCCATGATTCCGAGGCGCTCTGGGAGGTGCTTTGCGGCCTGCCGCGGCTGCCGTCGCGCGTGCTGCTGGTGCGGGGCACGCAGGGCCGCGACTGGCTCAGTGAACAATTGCAGTCACATGGCGTCGCCGTGACACGTCACGCGGCTTACCGGCGCGAGCCGGCACAATGGGACGAATCCGAGCTTGTGCCCCTGCGGCGCTGGGCCGCGCAGGGCGTGGCGGCCACCTGGCTCATCACCAGCGGCGAGGGCGCGGACGCGGTGCGCGACCAGTTGCGGGCGGCCGGGCTGGCCGCCTGGTGGGACGGTTGCGGCTTTGTCCTGACCCATCCGTCGCTGGCCCGGCGCGTGCCGTCGCCGGCATCCGGGCCGGGTTCGCAAGCAAAGGTAAAAATCTGCCTGCCCAACGACGAGTCGATTTTCCAGGCTTTTGTTGCTGCTTGATTCGTTGCTTCGGACTGACACCGAATACAATCGCGTCATGACAGACAAGACTCCCGCTACCGATCCGGCCGTTCACCCGGCCGCCCCGGGCGCCAGCGCGCCCGCATCGGCCCCGGCCGATTCCGTCAAGGCCCGTCCGGCCAAGCGCGGCAGTGGCCCCCTGGTCACCGCCCTCATCATCGTCATCCTGCTCGCCGTCGGGCTGGGCTATGCCCTGTGGCAGCAACGCACGCAGTTCGTCGCCGCCGGCCGCGAGGTCGCCTCCCGACTGGACACGCTGGCCGCCGACGTGGCGCAGGCGCGCAAGGACACCCGCGAAGCCCTGGCCCTGGCGCAAGCCCAGGCCGGCCGCCTGGGTGACCTCGAAGACAGCGTGCGCGAGACCCAGAGCCAGTACAACGCGCTGCAACAGGCTTGGCAGAACTTCAACGACAGCGCCAGCGACGAGCTGCTGGCCAACGACGTCGAGCGCCTGCTCACCATCGGCAGCCAGCAGCTGCGCCTGGCCGGCAACGTCTCCAACGCCATCGTCGCGCTGGAAACCGCGCAATCGCGCCTGGCGCGGGCCGACCGGCCGCGTTTCTCCAGCCTGCAACAGGCCATCAACGGCGACCTGGACCGTCTGCGCGCCGTGTCCACCGTCGACATCCCGGCCCAGTCGGCCCGCATCGAACGCCTGACGGCCCTGGTCGGCAAGGCGCCGCTGCTGGTGCCGGACGCCGCCGCGCCCGGCGTCGCCGCCGGCGAGACTCTCCCCGCGACCCCGGCGCCCGCCG
>NZ_CADIJR010000031.1 GCF_902859645.1 Achromobacter insuavis
CGCCGCGCCTGCCGCGACGTCCAGGCCCGCCACGGCCGCCGCGCCTGCCGCGCCCGTCCAGGCTCGCACCCGCCCCGCCGCCACGTCCGAACTGACGCCCTCGCATTCCCCTTCCGAAGCCGCCTATGAACCGAGGTGATACGCCATGACGCTCGCCGCCTTCTGCCTTGCCTACGCGGGATTCTCCGCCCTGTGCCTGGGCATGGATCGTCACTACGAGGATCTGTTCGACCGCGCCTTGCCGCGCCGCCACCGCGTGCCGCTGCGCACCTTCGGCTGGCTGGCGCTGGCATTGTCGCTGTGCGCCTCGGCCGCGGTCTGGGGCTGGAGCTACGGCACCGTTGAATGGATCGGCATCCTCAGCATCGCCGGCCTGCTGCTGATCTGGTTCCTGACCTTCCGCCCGCGCGCGGCGCTGACCGCCGGCGGGCTGTGCGCGCTGGCCGCGCCGCTGCTGGCCGTCCTGTAGCCGCGGCGTTGCCCTGACGCCCCGTGGGCGTCGAACCCGGCCGGGAAGGGCCGCCGCCGCGCCCGGGCGATCCCATGCCATCCAGGCGCCGCGCGCGGCACGTTACACTGGGTGTTTCACCAAGCAAACGCCCGCATCGTCCATGAACACCCGCGTCCTCACTGGCATCACCACCTCCGGAACCCCCCACCTCGGCAACTACGCTGGCGCGATCCGCCCGGCGGTCCAGGCGAGCACGCAACCGGGCGTCGACGCGTTTTTCTTCCTGGCCGACTACCACGCGCTGATCAAGTGCGACGATCCGGCCCGCGTGGCCCGCTCGCGGCTTGAAATCGCCGCCACCTGGCTGGCGGTCGGGCTCGATCCCGAGCGCGTGACCTTCTACCGTCAATCGGACATCCCCGAGATCCCGGAACTGAGCTGGCTGCTGACCTGCGTCACGGCCAAGGGCCTGATGAACCGCGCGCACGCGTACAAGGCCTCGGTCGACCAGAACGTGGCCAAGGGCGTGGATCCCGATGATGGCGTGACCATGGGCCTGTTCTCGTATCCGGTGCTGATGGCCGCGGACATCGTCATGTTCAACGCCAACAAGGTGCCGGTGGGCCGCGACCAGATCCAGCACCTGGAAATGGCGCGCGACATCGCCCAGCGCTTCAACCACCTGTACGGCCGTGAATACTTCACGCTGCCCGAGGTCGCCATCGAAGAAGACGTGGCCACCTTGCCGGGCCTGGACGGCCGCAAGATGTCCAAGAGCTACAACAACACCATCCCGCTGTTCGAGGGCGGCGCCAAGGCGCTGCGCGCCTCGATCATGCGCATCGTCACCGACTCGCGCGAACCGGGCGAACCCAAGGACGCCGAAGGCTCGCACCTGTACACCATCTACCGTGCCTTCGCCACGCACGAACAGGCCGTGGCCTTCCGCAAGCAGCTCGAGGAGGGCCTGGGCTGGGGCGAAGCCAAGCAGGCGCTCTACGATCACCTGGAGAACCTGCTGGCGCCGATGCGCGAGCGCTACTTCGACCTGATGGCCAACCCCGGCCGCATCGAGGACGTGCTGCAGGCCGGCGCCGTCAAGGCGCGCAAGCTGGCGGTGCCGATGATGCGCGAGCTGCGCGAGGCCGTCGGCCTGCGCAACCTGAACGCGCAGGCGCCGGGCAAGGACGCGCCGGCCAAGAAGGAAAAGGGCAAGGGCGCGCGTTTCGTCAGCTTCCGCGACGAGGATGGCGGCTTCCGCTTCCGTTTCCTGGCCGCCGATGGCGAGGAACTGCTGCTGTCGCAGCGCTTTGCCGATCCCAAGGAAGCCGGCGTGCTGATGCGCCGCCTGCAGGCGGAATCGCCCGAGACCCTGCTGCAAGCCACGGCCGAGGGCCTGGCGGCGGTGCTGGACGGCGCCACCGTGGCGACGGCGCCCGCCGGCGCCCAGGGCGACGTCCAGGCGCAACTGGCGAAGGCGCGCGACGCGCTGCGCTCGATGGCGCAGGAATAACGCCGCGCGGGCGCAGGACAAGGGCGGCGCCATCGCGCCGCCCTTGTCGTTTGTATCCGCAAGGAAAGGCCGCCGTGCCGCGCGCCGGGCGCCGTGCCTAGCGGCCGTTGGCGGAAACGATGCGGCCGTCGCGCACCTGGAATCGTTGCGCGCTGCCCTGGCCGGCGATTTCCAGCATGTCGCCTTCCGAATAACCCGTCACGGTGGGACAGTCGAGCCATTCCGGGTTGATGAACGGGAAGTACTTGAGCGTGCCGCTGCCCTGGCTGACGAAATCGAACGTGGTGTTGGCCACGACTTCCGGATCCCATTGGCTGGCGTCGAAGGTCAGCGCACAGCCGGCGCCGATGCGGTAGATGATGCTGGCACCCATGCTGGCGAAACCCAGCGCGCCGACGTGCAGCTGCGCGCCATTGCACAGCTCGATGACGCGGCTGCCCAGGCGTTCCAGGGTGATGTGCTTGAAGGTGACTTCGGCGCCGTCCACGGTCAGGTGGGCATATTGGCCAAGGGTGACTTCGTTGTAGGCGCCGCTCAGGCTGGCTTCTTTCTCGGTGATGATTGCCGTTTCGTTGGCGGCAAGCGTAATCGTGTTGCGCATGGCGGGACGGATCTCCGGTCTCTCAGGTATGGCGCTGTTTTTCTTGTGCTTCGACCCGATAGACGCTTGCGCCGCAGCTCGCCTGATCATGGGTTTGCTTCCGCCGGGTGAGCCCGATCCGCCGGCTTATTATTATTTGGACACAATTCGATATTTTCCCTTATTTTTGTTGCGCCCGGCTTGAGGCAACGCAAGGAAGGGGAAGCTTTGAGGGAAAGTCCTTAGTTGAATGACAACCGGCGCCTGAGCGCCGGTTGGGGGACTTCCGGATGCCGCCTGGCCGGCTCCCGCGGGAGCGGCCAGGGGAGGGGGATCAACGCTTGAGCTTGGCGAACGCGTCGGCCATGGCGCTGTTCATCGCGCCGCTGCCGCCGCCGGCGTTGCCGCGGCCACTGTCGCCTTGCGGGCGGCGGCCGCCACGATCGCCGCCCTTGGGGGCGTCGGCGCCGCGCCGGGCCGGCACGGCGGCGTCGTTCATGCGCATGGTCAGGGCCACGCGCTTGCGCGCCACGTCCACTTCCAGCACCTTCACGCTGACCGTCTGGCCCACGCGCACCACGTCGCGCGGATCCTTCACGAACTTCTCGGCCAGCGCCGAGATGTGGACCAGGCCGTCCTGGTGCACGCCGATGTCGACGAACGCGCCGAAGTTGGCGACGTTGGTCACGACGCCTTCGAGCACCATGCCGGGATACAGGTCATTGAGGGTCTCGACGCCTTCCTTGAACTGCGCGGTCTTGAACTCGGGACGCGGATCGCGGCCGGGCTTTTCCAGTTCGGCGAAGATGTCGCGCACCGTCGGCAGGCCGAAACGCTCGTCCGTGAAATCAGACGGCGACACCCCCTTGAGCGCGTCGCGCTGGCCGATGATCTGCTTCACCTCGGCCTTGATCTTGGCCACGATGCGCTCGACCACCGGATAGGCTTCCGGGTGCACCGACGAGGCGTCCAGCGGATTGTCGCCGTTGGGGATGCGCAGGAAGCCGGCGGCCTGTTCGAAGGCCTTGTCGCCGAAGCGCGGCACCTTGCGCAGCAGTTCGCGGGTGGGGAAGGCGCCGTTCTCGTCGCGCCAGGCCACGATGTTCTTGGCCAGCAGCGAGTTCAGGCCCGACACGCGCGCCAGCAGCGCGGCGGAGGCGGTGTTGACGTCGACCCCCACGGCGTTCACGCAATCCTCGACCACGGCGTCCAGCGAACGCGCCAGCTCGCGCTGGTTGACGTCGTGCTGGTACTGGCCGACGCCGATGGCCTTGGGATCGATCTTGACCAGTTCGGCCAGCGGATCCTGCAGGCGGCGCGCGATCGACACGGCGCCACGCAGCGTCACGTCGAGGTCGGGGAATTCGAGCGCGGCGGTTTCCGATGCCGAGTACACCGAGGCGCCGGCCTCGGATACGACCACGCGCGTCACCTTCAGGTCGGGAAAGCGCTCCTGCATGTCGCCCACCAGCTTCTCGCTTTCGCGCGAGGCGGTGCCGTTGCCGATGGCGATCAGGTCGACCTTGTGGCGCGCGACCAGCGCGGCCAGCGTATTGATGGTGCCGTCGCGGTCACGGCGCGGCTCGAATGGGTAGACGGTGGAGGTATCGACGACCTTGCCGGTGCGGTCGATCACGGCCACCTTGCAGCCCGTGCGGATGCCGGGGTCCAGGCCCAGCACGGCCTTGGGGCCGGCCGGCGCGGCCAGCAGCAGGTCCTTCAGGTTGGCGGCGAACACGCGGATGGCTTCGGCCTCGGCAGTCTCGCGCAGGCGGCCGACCAGTTCGCTTTCGAACGCCGTCACCAGCTTGACGCGCCAGGTCCAGCGGCACACTTCGCCCAGCCAGCGCGCGCGCGGCGAGGCGTCCAGCGCGAACAGGCCGTTGCCGAGCTTGAGGAAGCCGGCGATGCGCGCCACGCAGGGGTGCGGCAGTTGCGCTTCGAGCTCGGTTTCCAGACCCAGGCGGATTTCCAGCACGCCTTGCTGGCGGCCGCGCAGCAGCGCCAGGATGCGGTGCGAAGGCAGCGTGCGCAGCGGCTCGTTGAAGTCGAACCAGTCGCGGAAGTTGGCGCCTTCGGTTTCCTTGCCCTCGACCATCTTGGAATACAGGTAGCCGGTGGACCAGAGATGCTCGCGCATGTCGGCCAGCAGGTCCGCGTTTTCGGCGTAGCGCTCGGCCAGGATGTCGCGGGCGCCGTCCAGCGCCGCCTTGGCGTCGTTGATCGAGGCTTCGGGATTCAGGTACTGCGCGGCCAGCGCGGCCGGATCGCAGGCCGGGTCGGCCAGGATGGCGTCTGCCAGCGGCTCCAGGCCGGCCTCGCGGGCGATCTGGGCGCGCGTGCGGCGCTTGGGCTTGTACGGCGCGTACAAGTCTTCCAGGCGCTGCTTGGTGTCGGCGCTGGCGATTTCCTGCTGCAGTTCGGACGTCAGCTTGCCTTGCTGCGAGATCGATTCGAGGATCGCGCCGCGACGCTCTTCGAGCTCGCGCAGGTAGCCCAGGCGCACTTCCAGGTTGCGCAGGACGGTGTCGTCCAGGCCGCCGGTGGCTTCCTTGCGGTAGCGCGCGATGAAGGGCACGGTGGCGCCATCGTCCAGCAGTTCCACCGCGGAGGCGATCTGGGAGGCGCGTGCGCCGAGCTCGGTGGCGAGCTGGGCAACGATACGGGCATTGTCGACGCCGGCGGCGACGTTCGTGATAACGGAAGTTTCAGACATCTCGATACGACGGCAAAAAAGGAAAAACAAGGGGCGGATTGTGCCATAAGCCGTTGTTACAGAACGTGCCAGGCGGGACAGATCCGTCCCCACGGGATGCGGCGTTTGCGACGCGATCGGCGGAAAAGAGCGGCGCCAGCGGGTATCATTTGGTCCTTTCCCACCCTATTCAGGGTCAGGCGTCCCGACCGTTGATCCGCGCGGTCGACCGCGATGCCTGGCTGTTTCAATGCTGGACCTGGACATCTCCGAATTCTTCGCCGAGGACGGCCCGCTCGCGTCGGCCATGCCCGGCTACAAGCCGCGCCCGTCCCAGGTGGAACTGGCGCAGGCCATAGGCGAGGCCATCCAGGACCGCGCCACGCTGGTGGCCGAGGCCGGCACCGGCATCGGCAAGACCTGGGCCTACCTTGTACCCGCCTTCATCCAGGGCGGCAAGGTGCTGATTTCCACCGGCACGCGCACCCTGCAGGACCAACTGTTCACCCGCGACCTGCCGCGCGTGCGCGCCGCGCTGGCCGCGCCGGTCACCGCCGCGCTGCTCAAGGGCCGCGGCAACTACGTCTGCCATTACCACCTGGAACGGCTGCAGGGCGACGAACGCGCGCTGAAGTCGCGCACCGAAATCCAGCAGTTGCGCCAGATCCAGGTGTTCGCAGGCATTTCCAAGACCGGCGACCGGGGCGACCTGGCGCAAGTGCCCGAAGACGCCGATATCTGGCAGCGCGTCACCTCGACCCGCGAGAACTGCCTGGGTCAGGAGTGCCCGCGCATCCGCGACTGCTTCGTGGTGAAGGCCCGCCGCCAGGCCCAGGAGGCCGACGTGGTGGTGGTCAACCACGCCCTGTTCATGGCCGACCTGGTGCTGCGCGAAGAGGGCGTCACCGACCTGCTGCCCGAAGCCGACACCGTTATCTTCGACGAAGCGCACCAGTTGCCCGACACGGCCACCCGCTTTCTCGGCAGCAGCGTGTCGACCCACCAACTGCTGGACTTCGGCCGCGCGCTCGAGGCCGCCGGCCTGGCCTATGCGCGCGAAGCCACCAAATGGAGCGACGTCGCGCGCCACCTGGAAACGGCCACGCGCGAATTGCGCCTGGTCTGTGCGCCGCTCGAGCGGCTGCCGGGGCGCAAGGCCACGTTCGAGGCCATTCCCAATGCCGACGAGTTCGATGCCGCGCTGGCGGTGTTGCGCGAGGCGGTGGACATCGCCACCAACGCGCTGGGCTCGGTCGCCGAACGCCATCCCGACCTGGTGGCCGCCGCCCGCAGCGGCGCCGAGATCGCCGTGCGCCTCAAGCGCTGGGCCACGCCGGGCCGCGACGGCGCCGGCTTCGACGACGAAGGCTGGGGCCGCGACGACCAGGCGCCCGCGCCGGCGCCGCAATCGGCGTTGGGCGATGGCCTGTCCACGCCCGCCGCGATTCTCGAAGGCGCAGCCGCGGCGGTGGAATGGACCGGCCCGGCGGTGCGCTGGGTCGAGCATGGCCAGCATCACGTGCGGCTGCATTCCGCGCCGCTGTCCGTGGCGCAGGCGTTCTCCAAATACCGCAAGCCGGGCCAGGCCTGGATCATGACCTCGGCCACGCTGTCGGTGAACGGCGAGTTCACCCATTTCACCGGCCAGCTGGGGCTGGATCGCGCCCGCACCGGCAAGTGGGAATCACCCTTCGACTACCCTGAGCAGGCGTTGCTGTTCGTGCCGCGCGGCATGCCCGAGCCGCAATCGCCGCAGTTCCTGGACCGCTTCGTGCAGACGCTGCTGCCGCTGCTGGAAGCCAGCCCGGGCGGCACGCTGGTGTTGTGCACCACGCTGCGCGCCGTGGACAAGGTCGCCAACCTGCTGGCCGACGCTTTCGACGACGCCGGCCACGACTGGCCGCTGCTCAAGCAGGGCGAGGGCACGCGCCGCGACCTGCTGGACCGCTTCTGCAAGCTGACGCACCCGGTGCTGGTGGGCAGCGCCAGTTTCTGGGAGGGCATCGACCTGCCCGGCGACGTGCTGACGCTGGTGGCGATCGACAAGCTGCCGTTCGCGCCGCCGGATGATCCGGTGATCGAGGCGCGGCTGCGGGCCTGTCGCGCCCACGGCGGCAATCCGTTCTCGGAATACCAGCTGCCCGAGGCCGCGATCTCGCTCAAGCAGGGCGCCGGCCGCCTGATCCGCACGGAATCGGACTGGGGCGTGCTGATGGTGGGCGATGCCCGCCTGGTCGAGAAGCCCTACGGCAAGCGCCTCTGGCGTGGCCTGCCGCCGTTCGCGCGGACGCGCGAACTGGAAGAGGTGCTGGCCTTCTACCGCCGCAAGCAGGAATAGGGCGGCGGGCAGCACGTCCTCAAAAATAGGACGCCAGGACGACAGAGCAAAAAAAGCCCCTCGAGAGATCGAGGGGCTTTTCCCATGCGGGCGGTGTTCAGTTGAACGGATTCCACCAGCTCTTGTCGGCCTTCAGGCCCTTGTCCTTGAACGAGCTGTTGGGGAAGTTCTTGTCGAACACGCGTTGCGAGTCGTTCTTCAGCTCGGTCATGCCGAGCTTGTCGTAGGACTGCACCATCAGGTAGAGCGCCTCTTCGGTGGCGGGGGCGCCCTCGAAGTCGGTGATGACGGTCTGCGCGCGGTTGGCGGCGGCGATGTAGGCGCCGCGCTCGTAGTAGTAGCGGGCCACGTGCACTTCGTTCATGGCGATGGTGTTGACCAGCCAGGCGACGCGCTTGATGGCATCCGGGGTGTACTTGCTGTCCGGGTAGCGCTTGATCAGGTCGTTGAACGCGTCATAGGACGCGCGCAGGCCCTTGGGGTCGCGCTCGGCCGGATCCTGGCCGGTGATGTTGCTCATGAACGCGCTGGCCGGCGTGAAATTGATCAGGCCCTTCAGGTACAGCGCGTAGTCGGTGCCGGGATGGTTGGGGTAGAGCTGCTGGAATCGGTCGATCGCGGCCAGCGCCTGTTCGTTTTCGCCGTCCTTCCAGTTGACGTAGGCCAGTTCCAGCAGGGCCTGCTGGGCGTAGACGCCGAAGGGATAGCGGCTCTCGATGGCGGTCAGGCGCTCGCGCGCTTCTTTCCAGCCACCCGAGGAGATTTCGGCCTTGGCGTCGGCGTAGAGCTGTTCGGCGCTCCAGTTGGTGGTCTTGTCGTACTTGCTGTTGGTCGAACCGCAACCGGCGATCGCGATGACGGCAAATAGCGCGATAACCACGCGCAAAACCGACCCGCTTCGGGAGGCGGGGTTCAAGGGAGCTGCGGAGTGGTGAATCACGAGAATCGTATCCTTGGTGTTAGCATGGCAGGCTGATTATATGATTTGTCTCCATGTCTGATACAGCCATCAGCGCAGATCTCGTTTCCGACGATGAACTCCTGAGCCTTCCCGGCGAAAACCCGCGCGGCGAACCGCAATTTGTAACGGTGCCCGCGGGCACTCGCGCCGACCGGCTGGACAAGGTGCTGGCCGGTCTGTTGACGGATCATTCCCGCAGCCGGCTGCAAGGTTGGATCGAGGCCGGCAACGTCCACGTCAACGGCGCGCCCGGCAAGATCCGCCAGACGGTGGGGCCGGGCGACGAACTCACGGTCTGGGCCCAACCGGCGCCCGAAACCCTGGCTTTCGCCCCCGAACCGATCGATTTCCCCGTGGTCGACGAAAGCGCCGACTGGATCGTGGTGAACAAGCCCGCCGGCCTGGTGGTGCATCCCGGCGCCGGCAACTGGAGCGGCACGCTGCTCAACGGCCTGCTGCATCGCTACCCCGAACTGGCGCAGGTGGCCCGCGCCGGCATCGTTCACCGGCTGGACAAGGACACCTCCGGACTGATGGTGGTGGCGCGCAATGAAATCGCGCAGACCCACCTGGTGCGCCAGTTGCAGGCGCGCAGCATGGGGCGTGAATACGTCGCCCTGGCGCATGGCTGGCTGGCCGCCGCCGGCAAGGTCGACCGCCCGATCGGCCGCGATCCGCGCGTGCCGGTGCGCATGAGCGTCGAGCGGCCGGTGGCGCCCAAACCCGCCATCACCCACTACGCCCCCGCGCGCCGCGGCCAGGTCGATCCCGGCGGCCGCGTCACCGAGGTTGTCTGCCGCCTGGAAACCGGCCGCACCCACCAGATCCGGGTGCATCTGGCCAGCCTCGGCCATCCGCTGCTGGCCGACACGATCTACGGCGGCAAGAACATCGCGGGCGCGCAGCGGCAGATGCTGCACGCCCGCGCCCTGCATTTCGACGATCCGGGCGGGCGCGGCGAGGTCCAGTTCGCCGCCCCGATGCCGGCCGACATGACCCTGGTTCAGGAAGCGATCGCATGGAACGCGTGATGGAAGGCTTGCCCGTGGTGACCGGCCCCGCCTGGGCCGGCGTCAACTATTTCTGCACCACCCGCGCCGGCGGCGTGGGCGTGGCGCCGCATGACACCCTCAACCTGGGCCGCCGCGCTGGCGACGATCCCGACACCGTGGCCGAGAACCGCCGCCGCCTGCGCGCGGCGCTGCCGGCCGAGCCGTTGTGGCTGCGCCAGGTGCACGGCAGCGATGTGATCGACGCCGACGCCGCCGACCTGCCCGACGAGCCGGCGCTGGACGCCAGCGTCACCGCCCAGCCGGGCCGCGTGCTGGCCGTGATGGTGGCGGACTGCCTGCCGGTGGTCATCGCCGATGCCGATGGCCGCGTCCTGGGCGCGGCCCATGCCGGCTGGCGCGGCCTGTCCGGCGGCGTGCTGGAAAACACCCTGGCCGCCATGCGCGCCAAGGCGCCGGGCGCAACCGCCTGGCGCGCCTGGGTCGGCCCCGGCATCGGGCCGGACGCCTTCGAGGTCGGCCGCGACGTGCTGGACGCCTTCATGGCGTACGATCCCGCCGCCGAGCGCTATTTCCGGCCGCGTCCCGGCGTGCCGGGCAAATGGCTGGCCGACCTGGCCGGCCTGGCCGAATTCCGCCTGTGCCGGGCCGGCGTGCAGGACGTCACCCTGAGCGGCCTGTGCACCGTGGCGGACGCCGGGCGCTTCTTTTCCTACCGCCGCGACAGCGAGACCGGCAGGATGGCTTTGCTGGCCTGGCTCGATCCGGACTGATCCAGCGCAAAGCGGCCGCACGCGCGGGCGGCTAGCCTTGCTGGCCTCATTGAATACCCGCATTGACAGCGCTGAACCCGACATGCAACATCAATCGGGAAGTCTCGATAACAAGGTGTCGAAGTGAATGCCAATCTCTCCGCCTCAGGGCCCCTTCCGGTGAGCGTGGCTCCGGACGTCCTGGCCGATATCCAGGCTGAATTCTCGCGCGAATGGCAGCGGCTGTGCGACGACGCCCGTCGCGGCGCGCTGACCCCGCTGGCCGACCGGCGCTTCGCCGGCGAGGCCTGGGCCGCCAATGGCCAGCACCTGCTGATGGCCCATACCTACCTGCTGTCGGCCCGCGCCATGTCGCGCATGGTCGACGCCGCCCAGGTCAGCGAACCGATGCGCGACCGGCTGCGGTTCTCGATCATGCAGTGGGTCGACGCGTTGTCGCCGTCGAACTTCCTGGCCCTCAATCCCGATGCCCAGCAATCCATCGTCGAAAGCGCCGGCCGCGCCCTGAACGAGGGCCTGGCCAATCTGCTGGGCGACGTCAAGAAAGGCCGCATCACCCAGACCGACGAGGCCCAGTTCGAGATCGGCCGCAACGTCGCGGTGACGCCCGGCGAGGTGGTGTTCGAGAATCCGCTGTTCCAGCTGATCCAGTACGCGCCGACCACGGCCACGGTGCACGAGGTGCCGCTGGTGATCGTGCCGCCGAACATCAACAAGTTCTATATCCTCGATCTCCAGCCCGACAACTCGTTCGTGCGCCACGCGGTCGAGCAGGGCTTCACCGTTTTCCTGATCTCCTGGCGCAATCCGC
The DNA here is from genome assembly GCF_902859645.1 of Achromobacter insuavis. Lineage (GTDB taxonomy): Bacteria > Pseudomonadota > Gammaproteobacteria > Burkholderiales > Burkholderiaceae_B > Achromobacter > Achromobacter insuavis. Next base: position 11,133 of record NZ_CADIJR010000031.1, read on the forward strand.
TGGCCAGCGACACCGACGGTGTCGACCGCGCCACCTGGTCCGACTATCTCGATGACGCGGTGCTGCAGGCGCTGCGCGTGGCCAGCGACATCACGCGCCAGCCGCAGGTCAATGCCCTCGGTTTCTGCGTCGGCGGCACCATGCTGGCCTCGGCGCTGGCGCTGGCCGAGGCGCGCGGCGAACATCCGGTCGCGGCGCTGACGCTGCTGACCTCGCTGCTCGATTTCCACGACACCGGCATCCTGAGCGTCTTCGTCGACGAGGCCCACGCCTTGCTGCGCGACCATCAACTGGGCGCCGGCGGGCTGATGCCGGGGCGCGACCTGGCCACTACATTCTCGTTCCTGCGGCCCAACGAGCTGGTCTGGAACTACGTCGTCGGCAACTACCTCAAGGGCCAGAAGCCGCCGGCCTTCGACCTGCTGTTCTGGAACGGCGACAGCACCAACCTGCCGGGTCCGTTCTTTTCCTGGTACTTCCGCAACACGTATCTCGAGAACAATCTCAAGGTGCCGGGTCGCGCCCAGGCCGCCGGCCTGCCGCTGGACCTGACGCGCCTGTCGATGCCGGCGTATATTTTCGGTTCGCGCGAAGATCACATCGTGCCGTGGGTCTCGGCCTACGCCTCGACCCAGGTGTTGCGCGGTCCGCAGCGTTTCGTGCTGGGCGCGTCGGGCCATATCGCGGGGGTGGTCAATCCGCCGGCCAAGAAGCGCCGCAGCTACTGGGTGGCCGAAGGCGCCGGCGCCGAGGGCCGGCCGCTGCCGGGCGATCCCAACGCCTGGCTGGCGCAGGCGCAGGAAAAGCCGGGCAGCTGGTGGCCCGACTGGGCCAGCTGGCTGGCCGGGCATTCCGGCAAGCAGGTCAAGGCTCGTGCAAAATCAGGTAACGCCAGATACCGGCCGATCGAGCCGGCGCCTGGCAGGTATGTGAAGGTCAGGGCCGCCTGAAGCCGCGCTTGCGGTGGGCCCCAGGCCAATAAGAAGTAGAAGTCAATCAACGAGGCGTCCGTCGCACACAGGAGGAAGTCCAATGAGCGGAAAACTGGCTTACGTTACAGGCGGGATGGGCGGGATCGGCACCTCTATTTGCCAACGCTTGGCCAAAGAGGGCTTTCGCGTCGTGGCAGGCTGCGGCCCGAGCCGCAATTACCAGCAATGGCTGGATGAGCAGGCGGCGCAGGGATATACCTTCCATGCTTCCGTCGGCAATGTGTCCGACTGGGATTCCACCGTCGCCGCTTTCGAGCGGATCACGGCGGAACTCGGCCAGGTCGATGTGCTGGTCAACAACGCGGGCATCACCCGCGACGGCCTGTTCCGGAAGATGACCGCCGACGATTGGCGCGCGGTCATCGACACCAACCTGAACAGCCTCTTCAACGTGACCAAGCAGGTCATCGACGGCATGGTCGAGCGCCAGTGGGGGCGCATCATCAACATCAGCTCGGTGAACGGCCAGAAGGGCCAGTTCGGCCAGACCAACTACTCCACGGCCAAGGCCGGCATCCATGGTTTCACCATGGCGCTGGCCCAGGAAGTCGCGAGCAAGGGCGTCACCGTCAACACCATCTCGCCCGGCTACATCGGGACCGACATGGTGCGCGCCATCCGGCCCGACGTGCTCGAGAAGATCGTCGCCACCATCCCGGTGCGCCGCCTCGGCACGCCCGAGGAAATCGCGTCGATGACGGCATGGTTGGCTTCCGACGAGTCCGGCTTTTCCACCGGCGCGGACTTCTCGCTCAACGGCGGCCTGCACATGGGCTGACCCATCGCGGGTCGCCCGCGGGGCGGCCTTTCCAGGCCGCGGCGCTTCGGGGAGAAGGCGCCGCGGCATTACACTTCACCCTATTCGAAGTCTTAGAGATCGCCCGATCCGGGGACAACCATGACGCAAGCACAAACCGGCGCCAGCCTGCGCCTGATTAAAAAATACCCCAACCGTCGCCTATACGACACCCGGACCAGCACCTACATCACCTTGGCGGATGTCAAGCAACTGGTCCTGGCCAACGAAGAATTCCAGGTCGTCGACGCCAAGAGCGCCGAGGACCTCACGCGCAGCATCCTGCTGCAGATCATCCTCGAAGAGGAAAGCGGCGGCATGCCCATGTTCTCCTCGAACATGCTGTCGCAGATCATCCGTTTCTACGGCCACGCGATGCAGGGCATCATGGGCTCCTACCTGGAAAAGAACATCCAGGCCTTCATGGAAATCCAGCAACGCATGGCCGAGCAGTCCAAGGGCCTGTACGGCAGCCAGTTCGGCCCCGAGGCCTGGACCCAGTTCATGAACGTGCAGACGCCGATGCTGCAGAACATGATGAACAACTACATCGACCAGAGCAAAAACCTGTTCGTGCAAATGCAGGACCAGATGCAAGACCAGACCCGTGCCATGTTCTCGAACTTCCCGTTCACGCCAGGCGGTTCGCAGGGCGGCGGCCGCAAGCCGTAGCGGATCCTCCGGACCGCGGCCTGGCCGCGGACCTGAAAACCGGCCAGCCGGCGGCGCAATTTTGCTCCGCCGGCTTTCTTTTGGCTTGACCGGACGCAAGCATCCTCTTGTTTCGGACTATTCCGATTCAGGGATATGTCAGATTTTTTCGTTACATTAATGCAAACGGTTCTTGTTTATGTTTTGAACACCGTCGTTTCAATCGAGCTTTGAGGATGACCCACATGATGAAGAAAGCCTTGGCGCTGGCCATTGTCGCTTTGAGCGTGTCCGCCGCCCAAGCGGCCGAATACCCCATCGGCAAGCCCGTGGAAAAAGGCGGCATGGAAATCGGCGCGGTCTACCTGCAACCGATCGAAATGGACCCCCCGGGCATGATGCGTCCCGCCAAGGATTCCGACGTCCACCTGGAAGCCGACATCCACGCCACCGCCGGCAACCCCACCGGTTTCCCGGAAGGCGAATGGATGCCCTACCTGGTCGTGAACTACGAAATCCAGAAGGTCGGCAGCCAGAACGTGCAGAAGGGCGAGCTCATGCCCATGGTGGCCAACGACGGCCCGCACTACGGCGAGAACATCAAGCTCGAAGGCCCGGGCAAGTACAAGCTCAAGTACACCATCCTGCCGCCGACGGCCAACAAGATGAACCACTTCGGCCGCCATATCGACAAGGAAACCGGGGTGGGTGATTGGTTCAAGCCGATCGAACTCGAATATGACTTCGTCTACGCCGGCACCGGCAAGAAGGGCGGTTACTGATCGTGCGTCGCCTGTCTCGCGTCATCACCGCGCTGCTGATCAGCCTGGCTGGCCTGGCCGGCATGGCGCCCGCGCAGGCGGACGAACTGCCTACCTTCACGTTGACGTTCAAGCCCAACGGCACCTTTGAACCGGCCACGCTGGAAGTCCCGGCCGGCCGCTTCAAGATCGAACTGATCAACGAAAGCAACGAGCCGGTCGAATTCGAAAGCATTCCGCTGCGCAAGGAAAAGGTGCTCGGCCCCGGCGTCAAGTCGTTCGTGGTCATCACCATCTCGCGCCCCGGCGAGTATCCGTTCTTCGATGATTTTCACCAGGCGGTCAAAGGCACCCTGATCGTCAAGCCCAAGGAATAGGCGGCCGCATTACATGGAACAGGTTCTTTTCATCGTCTGGCGCGAAAGCGTCGAAGCCATGCTGGTGGTGGGCATTCTGTACACCTGGCTGCGCGCGACGCCGGAAGGCAAGCGCGGACTGAAGTATCTGTGGGGTGGCGTGGGCGCGGGCCTGGCGTTGGCAATCGCGCTGGCGCTGGTGCTGCTGGGTGTGTCGTCGTGGCTCAGCGACGAAGGCCAGGAATGGTTCCAGGCGATCATGTCGCTGGCGGCGTGCGTGCTGGTGGTGCAGATGGTCGTGTGGATGAAGAAGCACGGCCGCACCCTCAAGGGCGAGCTCGAAAGCGGCGCCCGTTCCTCGGTGGCCAACGATAACTGGTGGGGCCTGTTCGTCCTGGTGGCGATCGCGGTGGCCCGCGAAGGCAGCGAAACCGTGGTGTTCCTGTACGGCACCGTCGCGGCGGGCGAGGGCGGCAGCGACATGCTGATGCTGGCGCTGGCCGGCGTGGCCGGTTTCCTGGTGGCGCTGCTGACCTTCTGGCTGCTGCAGCTGGGCGGCAAGCTCATCACCTGGCGCCGCTTTTTCCGCGTGACCGAAATCCTGTTGCTGCTGCTGGCCGGTTCGTTGCTGGTGGGCGGCCTGGATCACCTGATTTCGCTGGACGTGCTGCCGACCATCATCGACCCGGTCTGGGACAGCTCGTGGCTGTTGAGCGACAGCACCGGCGTTGGCAAGATTCTGGCTGATTTCGCGGGCTATCGCGCCTTGCCTGCCCTGATCTCGGTATTGTTGTGGGTTGCGTACTGGATCGTGGTCTGGGCGTTGCTGCGCTGGGTCGGCGGCAAGCCCGCGCCGGTCGCGGCCACCCGCGCCGCTTCCTGACCGCCGATTCCGACCCATTCATCGGACTGAATTAATGAAGGTTTGACCATGGCAGCTGCACTCGGGAGGGCAACCTCCCGTATCGCCGACTTTCTCCGAGACCATGCCCCTCTGTTGCGCAAGCTGCAGTGGGGCATTGTTGCGATATACGCTTTCCTCCTGATCGTGCCGGCCATCATGCCGTTGCCGGACAATTCGGCATCGGTTTTCAACAACCTGACCATCGTGGCCCAGTTCGCCTTCTGGGGCGTGTGGTGGCCGTTCGTGCTGATCTCCATGCCGATCCTGGGGCGGGCCTGGTGCGGCTGGTTCTGTCCGGAGGGCATGCTCACCGAATGGGCCAGCGAACGCGGCCAGGGGCATGCCATTCCGAAGTGGATGCGCTGGGGCGGCTGGCCGTTCGTGGCCTTCGCGCTCACCACCATCTACGGCCAGCTGGTCAGTGTCTACCAGTACCCGCTGGCGGTGCTGGCGGTGCTGGGCGGTTCGACCGTGGCGGCGATGATCGTCGGTTGGCGCTATGGCCGCAGCAAGCGGGTCTGGTGCAAGTACCTCTGTCCGGTCAACGGCGTCTTCAACCTGCTGGCCAAGCTGGCGCCGTGGCACTTCAAGGTCAACGAAGAAAAGTGGCGCCATCCGGTCATCCGGATCGAACCCATCAACTGTGCGCCGCTGGTGCCCTTGCGTCACATGAAGGGTGCCGGCGACTGTCACGTGTGCGGCCGCTGCAGCGGTTATCGCGGCGCCATCGAGCTGACGCCGCGTTCGCCCGAGGAAGAAGTCGTCAGCGTCACCGATGGCGAACCCTGGCAGACCGTGCTGCTGTGCTTCGGCCTGATGGGTATCGCCATGGGCGCGTTCCTCTGGAGCGCCAGCCCCTGGTATGTGACGGCCAAGCAGTGGGCCGCGACCTGGCTGGTCGAGCACGACATCATGTGGCCGCTGATGGACAACGCGCCGTGGTTCATCCTGACGCACTATCCGGAAGTGAACGACAGCTTTTCCTGGCTCGATGGCGCCGGCATCATGATGTTCGTGGTGGGCGCCACGATCTGCATCGGCGGCGCCAGCTTCCTGTCGCTGTGGATCGCCGACCGGCTGGCGCCGGCGGCGCCGGTGGACGGGCAACCCGCGGGCGGCTGGTTCCGCCCGGGATTGCACAAGCTGGCGCAGGGCCTGATCCCGTCGGCCGGCATCGGCGTGTTCCTGGGATTGTCGGCCACCACCATCAACCTGCTCAAGCACGAAGGCGTGCGCGCGGCCTGGGCAGCGCCGGTGCGCTTCACGCTGCTGACGCTGGCCGTGCTGTGGACCCTGCGCCTGTTCGCGCGGTTGCTCAACCAGCGCCCGGTAAGCCTGGCGCGCAAGAGCGCGGCGTGGCTGGTGCTGGCCGCCGGCCTGGCGCCGTTCTGCTGGGCCTGGGTGCTGTTCTTCGCCATCTGGTAAAGACCGAGCAATCACCGGAAAACCTGCCCGTTCCGCACGGCAAATGCCGCCTGCCATTGTCCGCAGGCGGCCGTTGACGCTTGAATTTGTACGACCATTTAACAATTACGTAGGCCCGTAAGTTGTTGATACTCTGGCTCCGCGAAATCAAGGAGCAGGGATGCGGTGCGGTCGTCGCGGTGGGCTGTTATGCGTTGTGGGGCTGGGGTGTCTGGCTCTTGCCGCCGTCGTTTCACCAGTTTTCGCCGACTCCGCGCTCAAGGCTTCTTCGCAACAAGCGATATCCATTGATGCCCGCGAGCAGTTGCGTCAGCAGGAGCGTGAGCGCGCTCTGCAACTGCAAAATACCCCGCAGGTCGACGAGCATCTTCTCCCTCCCGCGGGATCCCCTTCCGATTACCCTGCCGATGAAAGCCCCTGCTTCGTCATCGATTCCCTACGGCTGACCGGCGACTCCGCCGCCGGTTTTCAATGGGCGCTCGATGCCGCCGCGGGTGCGACAGGCCGTTGCCTGGGCGGGCGAGGCATTGTCACGGCCGTCAACCAGATACAGAACGCCATCCTGGCCGAAGGCTACGTCACGACTCGGGTCGTGGCCCAGGAACAGGACCTTACCCGCGGCGTCCTGGTGTTGACGCTGCTGCCTGGCCGCATTGGCGATATCCGATTCGATGAGCCGGTTTCATGGCGCGGCCGCTTGTGGAATGCCATCCCGGCGTCATCCGGAGCCCTGCTCAATCTGCGTGATATCGAGCAGGGCCTGGAAAACTTCAAGCGCGTGCCCAGCGCGGACGCCGATATCCGGATCACGCCCGGGCAGCGCGGTGGCTCCAGCGATCTGCTGGTGAGCTGGCAGGAACGCCGCCCTGTCCGGTTGAGTATCGGCCTGGATGACAGCGGGTCGGACAGCACCGGCCGGTATCTCGGTTCCGCCACGTTGGCCGTGGATGCGCCCTTTGCGCACAACGATCTGTTCTATGCCAACGTCGGCAGGAACGTATTTCAGCAAGGACCGTTCGGCAATCGCTCGAATGCCTTGAACTACGTTTTCCCGGCGGGCTACTGGACCGTCTCCGCGACCTACAACAACTACGTCTATCACCAGAACATTCCCAATGCCAACGAGGTGCTCCGCTACAGCGGCAAGAGCGCGAGCTTGCAGGTCTCGGTCTCGCGGCTGATACATCGCAACCAGTCGCACAAGACGACGGTCAATCTGCGCGTCTATCGCAAGTACGCCACCAACGCGGTGAACGAGATCGACATCGAGCAGCAACGGCGGCGCACGGCTGGCTGGGAGTTCGGCGTCAGCCAGCGCAATTATCTCGGTGGCGCCACGCTCGACGCAAACATCGCTTGGCGGCATGGCATCGGCGCGTTCGGCGCCATCGCGGCCCCCGAGGAAGCGTCTGGCAGTGGCAGCGCGCGCGGCGGCGCGCTGTCTGGCGAAGTCTCGTTCGACCAGCCCTTTGTGTTGGGAGCGCAGCGCTGGCGCTATCTCGCGACCGTTCGAGGCCAATGGAGCCCGGACGCACTGACACCACAAGATCGCATGGCCATTGCCGGGCGCTATACGGTGCGTGGCTTTGACGGCGAGCAGATGCTGTCCGGCGAACACGGACTGCTCTGGCGCAATGAGCTGGCCTGGAATGCTTTTTCACAGACGGACGCGCTGTATGTGGCGGCGGACTACGGTTGGGTCGGTGGCCAGGGGGCGCGGTACCTGGTCGGGCGCTGGCTGGCCGGAGGCGCCCTGGGAGTACGCGGTGCGCTCTGGAAAAGACTTGGCTATGACGCGTTCGCTGGCGTGCCGCTCCGTAAACCGCATGATTTTCAAACCTCGGGGCTGACGGTCGGATTCAGCGTCAATCTGGAAATCTGATTTCAAAGACGTGATCCATGAAACACCGCCTCCTCATTTCCGTCCATGTCTTCGATGCGTTGCGGATGGCGCTTGGCCCGATAGGCCGCCGCATGAGCGGAACACGCCTTTGGATCAACATATGGCGCGCCATCCGGCTGGCGGGGTTGGCCACGCTCGTCGGACCCGTGGTCGCGGGAGGGATTGTTGTCGACGGGGGCGCGCCTGCCGGACAGCGTCCTGCGGTGATCACGACGCAGAATGGTTTGCCGCAGGTGAACATTGCCGCGCCCGATAACGGCAGGGTTTCGCATAACCGTTACACCCAGTTTGACGTCGACCGGCAAGGCGTCATTCTCAACAACTCGGCGGTCATGACGTCAACCGGCCTGGCCGGCATGATCCAGGGCAACCCCAATCTCGCTCCGAATGGGGTGACGGCGCGCGTCATCCTCAATGAGGTCAATAGCAGCAATCCCAGCCTGCTGCGCGGGTTCATGGAGGTGGCGGGCGACAGGGCGCAGATCATCGTGGCCAATCCGGCAGGCATCGTGTGCGATGGGTGTGGAACCATCAACGCGGGGCGCATGACGTTGAGCACCGGTGCGCCACAGCGCAATGCCGATGGCAGCCTGGCGGGATTCCTGGTTGAACGCGGCGTGGTGCGCATCGACGGCGGCGGCGTGAATGGCGACCTCCGGCATGACGCCCGGTATGTGGACATCCTGGCGCGTGCGGTGGAAATAAACGCCGGCGTCTGGGCCCAGGACGCCGTGTCGGTGGTCGCGGGGCGCAATCGCATCAGCGCCGATGGCAAGACGGTCGTACCGCTGATTGCCGATGCCATCAAGCCGGAATTGGCGATAGACATGGGCCAGCTGGGTGGCATGTACAGCGGCCACATCCACATGATGGGCACCGAGGCCGGGGTGGGGGTGCGCAATCAGGGCGGGCATCTGCTGGCGGACAGAACGCTGACCGTCAGCAGCGAGGGCTGGCTCAGCTGGCTGCCGGGTTCAACGCAGGCCGTGAACCAGGCTGAACCCCAGGCCGTGAATCAGGCCGTGACCCAGGCCGTGACCCAGGCCGGCGGCGACATTTCCCTTATCGCGCGGGATGGCCTCGAGCATCGCGGCAAGTTGTACAGCGGCGGCACGTTGTCAGTCGAAAGCCGTGCAGGACGCATTGAACAGTCCGGCACGCTGGCGGCGGCGGGCGACATCCGGCTGACCGCGCAGCAAGGCATCCAGATCGGTGGCAATCTGCTGGCGGGCAGCGATATCAATAGTTCGCTGGTGGGCAGTGCGGACCTGTTGTTGAGCAGTCAGGGAGACATCCGCGCCAGTGGCAGCCTGCTGAGCAACAAGGCTATCGCCATGACTGGCCGCCGGGTGGACCTGAGCCAGGGCGCCCTGGCCGCTGACCAGGTGCAGATCAACGCGCAGGACAGCGGCATCGCATTGCAGCGAACCCGGGTCGACAGCCGTCTGCTGACGTTGGACACGACGGGATCGATTGACGCACAGCAGGCGAAGATCCGGGCAGGCAGCTGGAAGGTCGACGGCCATGATCTGTTCAATCGGGATGCGGTCTGGACGCAGGTGGCGGACGGAGATAGCCGCTTCACCCTGACGGGCGCGCTGGATAACACCGGGGGCGCCATCGAGGCCCGGCAATTGGATATCGACGCCGGCTCCCTGGACAATCGGCAGGGGCGTCTGGTGGCGCTTGCCGGCGCCGCGCAACGCTGGCACGTCGATGGACTGCTGGATAACCGTGGCGGCGAACTGGGTAGCAATGGCAGCCTCGCGCTGATCACCGGCCGCCTGGATAACCGGTCTGGCTCGGTCTCCGGCCTCGACGCGCTGGCGCTCACGTCCGGCGGCGACATCGACAACAAGGATGGAAGCCTGCGGGCCGGCAACAGGCTGGCATTGAAGGCGCAAGGCACGCTCGACAACGCCCGCGGAAAAGTCACCGGCGGGCAGCTGGATGTGGCCGTGCAGCACCTGCAGAACCGGCAAGGGCAACTCGTCAGTTGGGGCGATCTGAACCTGACGGCGCGGCAGGCCCTGGATAACGCGCAGGGGTGGCTCGAAGCCGGAAAGACCTTATCCATCCAGGCCGGTGGCAATTGGGACAACCGTAACGCCACCGCGGTGGGAGGCCAGCAGGTCCAGGCCGCGGTTGCCGGGCTGGACAACCGTGCCGGGAAACTGCAGTCGGGCGGCGCACTTAGGTTGGACACCTCCGGCGATGTCGGCAATCAGGCGGGCATCCTGACGGCCGTGGACACACTCGCCTGGCAGGGCGACGCGGCAAGCCGATTCGACAACACCGCGGGCTCGGTGCAAAGCGGTGGCGCCATGTCGTTGAAGGGTGGCGCGCTGGACAATCTGCGGCAGGGCAGCATCCTGTCGCTGGGCCGCCTGGATCTGCGGTTCGCGAGCCTGCTGGATAACGGCGGCGGCCGCCTCTTCAGCCGGGGGGCCCAGCAGTTGCGGGCGCAAGACATCCGCAACGTGCAAGGATGGATGGGCAGCCAGGGGGATTGGTCTGCCGCCGCCACGGGAAATATCGATAACGGGCAGGGAACGATACAGAGCCAGGGCGCGTCGGCACTCGCCGCGACGACCTTGAATAACGCCAACGGCGTGCTGCAGTCGGCTTCGGATCTGACGTTGCGGCTCGCGCAGGATATCGACAACCGCGCCGGCGATATCAGCGCCGCGGGGCGGCTGGACCTGCGGGGCGCCGCTGCAGACACGTCAGCGGGTTCGGTCGACAACGCGGCGGGCCGGATATCGGCAGGTACCGGGTTGTGGCTTGCGGCGCAAGGCGTGAGCAACACGGAAGGAGGCCTGATCCATAGCCAGCAGCAATTGCGGCTCGATCTGGGCGGGGCACTGGACAACCGGCAAGGCCAAGTTCAAAGCGGCGATGCGCTGCGACTCGATGCGCTGCGATTGCTGAACGAAGGCGGCGCAATCGACAGCCAGCGGCAGCTCGATCTGCGCATCGTCGACCTGTTGGGCAATGACCGGGGAGCGCTGCGCAGCAACGGTGACCAGCGCATCACCGCGGGCCAGGTCGGCAATCGGCATGGGCTGATCAGCAGCAAGAGCGCGCTAACCCTGGCCGCGGACAACCTGAACAACACGGATGGCATGCTCGTCAGTCAGGCGGCGGGTGACTACCGGGTCAGTACGCTCAACAATCGGCAAGGCAGGATTCACAGTGCCGACGCGCTGACACTGAACAGCGCGCGGTTGGACAACCAGGCTGGCCAGCTGGTGTCGGGCGGGACGTTCATGCTGAATGCGGCGGGCCTGGACAACAGTGGGCGCGGCATCATCAGCAGCCAGGGGCAGCTGGGCATCAAGGCCGATCGGTTGGACAACCGTGACGGTGGCCTGTTGCTGGGAACGACGCATACCGCGCTGACTGCGGGCTCGCTGGACAATGCCTCGGGGCGGGTGCAAAGCGGCAGCGCGCTGGCTATCGACGTCCAGGCCCTGGATAACCGGGGCGGTGCGCTGCTCGGCCTGGATGCGCTGTCGCTTTCCATCGGGCAGGACTACACCCATCGGGACGGCGACATCCTCAGCAGCAACGGCCTGCTCACGCTTGCCGTGAACGGCACGCTGACCAACGAGGCGCAATGGCTGCTGCCGGGCGACCTTGCGATGGGCAGCACGCATTTCACCAACCTGGGTTCCCTGGGGGGCAAGGGGGTGAGCCTGGCCACGGGCACGCTGGTCAACCGGGGCCGGTTGGAAGCGGACCGCATGACACTCGACGTCGATACGCTCGACAACCCGGCAACCGTGATGGGTGACGACGTCGTCGTGCATGCCCGCGTGATCGACAACCACGGTCGGGATGGCGTGGTCGCCGCGACGCGAAACCTGTCGCTGCAGGCGCGGGAACGGCTGGTCAACCGCGAAGGCGGCCTGCTGTATAGCGGTGGCGCGCTCACGCTATACAGCGGCGATCTGATGGAAAACCGCGCAAGCATCATCGAAGCCGATGGTGACGTTGCGATTGACGCCGGCCGACTGGATAACCTGCGCGAAGGATTGGATATCGCGCGTGACGCGCAAGCCGGCGACACGATCCGTTGGCAACGCTACAACTATTACTGGCGTTCCTATGGCTCGGCAGTCGACCCCGACCTCGGGCCCGTGGCCCCCACCACCCGGCACCTGACTTTCCACGACGAGGCCGCCGTGAGCCGCGACCGATACGGCACGCTGCTGGCCATCGACGCCCCCGCCAAACGCGCGCAAGTGCGTGTCAGGAACAGCCGGGGCAGGTTGATGGACTTGTGGGTCAACTATCTGGCGCTGACGCCCGATGACGATGGCCGCTATGCCATGACTTTCTACGAGACGCGCGGGTACAGGCAGTACCGTGTTCCCACGCCGTATCACAACACGGTCTGGCGTGAATATGACCAGGGTCGCATCGAGCAATGGGACCCTGCCAGGCACGTCGATATCGCCGACGCGCCCTTCGTGACGGATTACAGCAATTTCCGCGAGCGCACGGTCACCAGCACCTCCACGCGCGACCAGCTGGTGTCCGAAGGGACTGGCGCCCGCATCCTGGCGGGCGGGAACATGGCGTTGCGCATCTCCGGGCGCCTGCTCAACGACGCCAGCGTCATCACGGCGAACGGCAATCTCGATATCGCGGGCTCCGGCACGGTCGACAACCGCGGGTACTCGATCAACGAGCGACGCAGGGAAATCATCGTCGACCACTACGACAAGGATACGGTGCATTGGTATCCGACGTTCAACCGTGACGTAACCACGGCGTTGAGCACCGTGGATGCCGTGATCACCGGCAATGGCAACGTCGCCATTCAGGGCGCCAGCATCACCAACACCACGGTCGATCAGGCGCAGATCAGCGACGTCGCCGCGGCGCAGGCGGCGGTGGAGGCCGAGCGCGCCGATTGGCTGCGGAATCCATTGGCCGTGACGGTGCCGGATGCGGAGCCGCTCGAGGGTGACGCACAATGGGGCGCGGGGCGCCCCTTGCTTCCGGCCGAAGTGGCGTTGACGGAAAAGCAGCATCTGAACCGCGTCGCGACCGCGATCCCGAACAACGGCCTGTTCCGTCAGCCGGCGGAACCCGGCAGCCCCTATCTGGTCGTCAGCGACACGCGCTTCACCAGCCGTGACAAATTCATCAGCAGCGACTATCTGCTCACGCAGGTCGGCTTCGATCCGGCGCGCGCGCACAAGCGCCTTGGGGACGGCTTCTACGAACAGCGGGTGGTGCGTGAGCAGGTGCTGCAGTTGACCGGACGCCCGAGCGTGCATGGCGAAAGCGCCATGGCGCAGTATCAGGCGTTGATGGCCAATGGCGCCCGCGTGGCGCAAGACCTGCGGCTGGTGCCCGGCGTCGCCCTGAGTCCGGCGCAGATCGCGGCGCTGCAGCAGGATATCGTCTGGATGGTGAGCGAGACGGTCGATACCGCAAGCGGTCCGCAGACGGTATGGACGCCCAAGGTCTATCTGGCCGCGTCCACGTTGCGCCTGACCGGCGATGGCGCGTTGATCGGTGGCGGCGCGCTTCAGCTGTCGGCAAGCCGCCTCGACAATGCCGGCAATCTGTTCGCCGACCAGGCGCTCGGGATCGATGCGGATCAGTTCATGCACCGGGGCGGCGACATCAAGGCCGACCGCATCGAAGCGCGGGCGGACAGCCTGACGATGCGCAGCAACCTGCAGGATGCATTGCGCCAGGCCGGCATGAGCGCCAATGACATTGCGCTCAGCGGCGGCGATATCCGTTTGCGGGGCGCCAGGCTGGACGCCACGCGGAATCTGAGCCTGAGCGCGCGCGACAACCTGGACATCGGCGCCGCGAAAAGCCGCCACACCGGGAGCGTCGAGGTGATCTCCGGCGCCATGGGCAACCGGACCAGCTCGGGCATGGAGGACGCCGGCCAGCGCATGGCGCAAGTCAGCGGTGAATGGCAACAGGCGCTGGGCAGCACCCTGACGGCGGGCAACGACGCGAGCCTGACGGCAGGGCGGGATCTCATCCTGCAAGGCAGTCAGGTCCAGGCGGGCGGCTCGGCGCAATTGCAGGCGGCAGGCGATGTCCGGCTGCTGTCGACGTCCACCACGAATCGAACGCGGCTGCAGGCCGACAGCCGCACTTCTTCGGTGGAGAACCACCGAGAGGAAGAGCGGCTGGGCCTGTCCACGCTGAGCGGCGACAGGGGCGTCACGATCCAGGCCGGCAATTCGGTCACGCTGGAGGGCGCACAGCTCGACAGCCAGCAAGGACGGATAGGCCTGGAGGCCAACGACATCTCCATCGGCAGCGCGCGCCGCCAGGTGAACGATCAGGACGCCGAAAGCACGCGTGAAGGCAAGACCAGGAGCCAGCGTGCCATGGAAACCTCGCGCCATGAGGCCGTCGGCAGCACGCTCGCGGGTCAGGACGGTGTGACGATTGTCGCCCGGGCGGGGGATATCGCCGTGGCAGGCAGCACGCTGCACAGCGAACAGGGCGATCTCGCGCTGTGGGCGCAGAAAGACGTGCGGATCGTCAGCGTCACCCAGAGCGACACACAGCATACGCAGGAACACTCGGAGACGAAGGGCTTCCTGCGCAAGCGCAGCAGCGACACGGTGAAGGACGACCACGTCACGCGCGAGACAGGCAGCATGCTGAGCGGTGACACGGTCCGCGTCACGGCGGGCAATGATCTGACGGTGAGTGGTTCGGCGATCGTCGCCGACCGCGATGTCGGTCTGCATGCGGGTCACGACGTCGATATCTCCGCCGCGACCGAGACGGAATCGCACTACCTGTTGGAGCGGAAGAAGAAAAGCGGGTTGCTGGACAGCGGCGGCATCGGCGTCACTTTCGGCAGCCAGTCATCACGCCACGAAGTGGACGACAAGGGCGTCACCCAGAGCCAGAGCGTGAGCACGGTGGGCAGCAACCAGGGTGACGTGACCATCACCGCGGGCAATCGCGTGCACATCGGCGGGGCCGACGTGGTCGCGGGGCAGGATATCGACATCACGGGCGATCGTGTGCGGATCGACCCGGGCTATGACACACGGACCCGCACAGAGACCTTCGAGTCCCGGCAGCGTGGCTTGACCATTGCGCTGTCGGGAACCGTGGGCAGCGCGCTCAATACCGCGGTCACCACCGCGCGTCAGGCGGGCAAGGAGAGCGACGGGCGGCTGCGGGCGCTGCAGGGCGCCAAAGCGTTGCTTTCCGGCGCCCAGGCGGCGCAGGCGTTGGAACGGGACGACCTGCAGACGCAGGCCGCCGATGCCAGGAATGTCGCATCGGGTGTGAAAGCGGGCGACAAGGATGCGGCGCGGGGGGCAACCAACACCATCGGCGTCAGCGTCTCCGTTGGCAGCCAATCCTCCAAAAGCGAGACCCACAGCGAGAGCCTGCAGGCGCATGGCAGCACGCTGAACGCCGGGCGGGATGTTTCGATCACCGCCACCGGCGCTGGCAAGGAGGCCGGCAGCGGGAATATCGCGGTGATCGGCAGTCAGGTCAAGGCTGGCGGCGATCTGCTGCTTTCGGCTGGCGCGGACCTCGAACTGCGGTCGGCGCAGAACACCGAGCGTAGCGACGGCAAGAGCAGCAGCCATGGCGGCAATCTCGGCGTCGGCATCGGCGTGGGAACCGGGGGCTACGGAATCAACGTATCGGCCGACATCAATGCCGGCAAGGGCAGCGAGAAAGGCCGGGGCCTGACCCATACCGAAACCACGCTGGATGCGGGCGGCAGCGTGATCCTGGGCAGCGGGCGCGACACGTTGCTCAAGGGCGCGCAGGTTGGCGGTGAACACATCGGCGTCGACGTGGGCCGCGACCTGACGCTGCAAAGCGAGCAGGACAGTGACCATTACTCCTCGCGCCAGCGCGACATCAGCGCGGGGGGCAGCTTCACGTTCGGTTCGATGACCGGCTCGGCGAATGTCAGCGCGAGCCAGGACAAACTGCGTAGCGATTTTGATTCGGTCAAGGAGCAGACCGGGCTGTTCGCGGGCCGTGGCGGCTATGACATCACGGTAGGCGGGCACACGCAGTTGGATGGCGCGGTGATCGCGAGTACGGCCGGTCAGGACAAGAACCAGCTGGATACAGGCACGCTGGGCTGGCGCGACATCGACAACCGGGCGGACTTCGAGGCGCGCCATAGCGGCGGATCGATGGGGACGGGCGGGCCGGTGGGCAAGGCGCTGTTGACCAACGCGGCCAGCGGCGTCCTGTCCAACGCCAATCATGGCGGGCATGCGTCGGGCACGACCAAGGCGGCGGTCAGCGAAGGCGATCTGACGGTGCGTGACCAACCCAACCAGCGCCAGGATGTGGCGGGGTTGAGCCGGGACACGGCGCACGCGAACGACGGCAGCATCAGTCCGATCTTCAACAAGGAGAAAGAACAGAACCGCCTCAGGCAGGTGCAGTTGATCGGCGAGATCGGCGGCCAGGCCATGGACATCATCCGCACGCAGGGCGATATCGCGGGCCTGAAGGCGCAAACCGACCCGAAGGCGCTGGCCGAGGCCAAGGCCCAGCTCGGCAAGGAGGGCCGGCTCTACACCGACGCGGATGTGAGGGACAGGGCCTACGGCAATGCCATGGCGCGATACGGCACCGGCAGCGACCTGCAGAAGGCGGCACAGGCGGTGACCGGGGCGTTGACGGCGCTGGTGGGGAACAACCTTGCCGGCGCATTGGGCAGCGGCGCCGCGCCCTACCTGGCGACCGAAATCAAGCGGCGGGTCGGCGAGGACAACCCGGCAGCCAACGCGATGGCGCACGCGGTGCTGGGCGCGGTGACGGCGCAGTTGAACGACCAGTCGCCGCTGGCCGGCGGTCTGGGTGCGGGCGGCGGCGAACTGGCGGCGCGGGTGATCACGGGGCAATTGTTCCCAGGAAAGACGCCCGATGCGCTGAGCGAAAGCGAGAAGCAGCAGGTCAGCGCGCTGAGCGAGCTGGCGGCGGGGATCGCGGGCGGTCTGGCGACGGGGGATGCGGCTGGTGGCGTGACCGGTGCGCAGGCGGGGCGGAATGCGGTCGAGAACAACAATCTGAGCGCATCACAGTTGCACGAATTCGCGGAGCGCGCGCGGGGATGCGAAGCCCGTGGCGATTGCCACCAAGTCATTGAGGATATGGAGCGGCTGAGTGTTGCGCAGCAGGATCGATTGATCTCGGTCTGCGCTACCGATCCGAATGCGTGCCGGAAGGAGTATGGCGATATCCCGGCAAACAGCATGTTGGTCCGCGAAGCGATAGATCGTGTGCTGGGAGACAGCGATATCCCCTGGCAGATGAAGGCGGATATGGGGCCTTTGCTGTCGCAGCAGATTGACGCTGAAGGTGTTGTATCCAGTACCGAATTTGCGGAGCGGCTAGCGCGCACTTATGGTATCGACAAAGAGCGGGCCGAGTTGCTCTCGGGGGCGGTGCTCGGGGCGATTACCGGCGGAGCGGGGAAGGGGGCGAAGTCACCGGCAAAGAGCCATTCGGTACATGGCAAAGCAGGTGATGATCACAAAGAAAACGGCCGATACCAGCCGAATAAGGACGCAGTAGGAAAAGCGGCGGAATTTCTAGAGCGGCCTGGGTTCGGTAGTGAAATAAAAGACGGCTCCCGGAAAACGAGCCAGCACTATCATGGGCAGACTGTTTATCAAGCGGATCGTCGTATTGGTAATAATATTAGAAAAGGCGATAAATTCTATTTGGATGGGAAGCATATGGATCATATTGAGGTTTTTGATAGGCACGGCAATTTTAGGCGGGTTTTGAATCTGGATGGATCGATAAATCAATCGAAGACAGATGCGGCGAGCGGGAGGGTGCTGAAGTGATAAATATTAATAAAATAAAACATCTGATACCGGCCTTTTTTTATTGTTCTGGGGTGGGGGAGAGGTTCTCGGGCGATGATTGGGCCATAGACTATGAATTGGATTTGGACGAAGAATTTAATACGGAGATATCTAATCTTCAGGGGGGGGTGAGCCTTCTGAATGATGCGCTGCAAAGAAATGACTTGATTGCGGCGAAATATGCTTTGATAGAGATGAGGGTGGCTTCGCTTAGTCTTTATGGTTTTTTTATGAATATTTATGACGATGTGGAAAGGGTGGGTTGGGTTGGCCGAGAGGGGGTGGTTATTTCGAAGGGATGTGCTTCATTCGCAAGTTGCAATGGTTGTGAGGATGTTTATTTTCAAGTTAAAAATATAAATAATATAAAGTGGTTGTTTTTGCGTTTGTATGATTGTTCTGGTGGGAGGAGGGTTTTTTTCAGCGAGAGAGGTGGCGTGGGCTGTAAGGCTGATTTGGATGAAAAACTAAGTAATGATATTGCTGATTTTCAGATGAGCTTAAATTTCTTGGAAAATTCTCTGCGAGAGGGCGATGCTATTAAAGTGGTGGTCTTCCTGGGAAAGGTGAGGGATTCTTCGTTGGCGTTGTCGGGTTTTTTTAAGAATATCTTCGATGATATAGACAAAAATGCTTGGTCTGATGCAGCGAAATTGCCAGCTATTCCGGAGGGCTATGCGTTACCCGAATCCTATAACTACCCAAAGAGATAGTTAGGGAGATCGTGTCATCAACGCTTTGGCCCGAATCAATCAAGTTAACGACAACGAGAAAGGCATCGTGGTCCGTACCGAATACCGCAGGGTTCGGGCAGTCGTTTGACGCAGGGAAGCGAATGGTCGGGACTTGGCGCATGACCACACTGTGGGGCGGCAACCTGGCCGGCGAATTGGGCAGCGGCGCGGCGCCCTACCTAGCAACCGAGATCAAGCGGCGAATCGGCTATAGGACAATCCCGCAGCCAACGCGATGGCGCACGCGGGCGGCACAGCTGAACGATCCGTCGCCGCTGGCCGGCTGTCTGGGCGCGGGTGGCGGGGAACTGGCGGCGCGGGTGATCCCGGGCAATTGTTCCCAGGAAAGACGCCCGATGCTCTGAGCGAAAGCGAGAAGCAGCAGGTCATCGCGCTAAAATCCCAGGGGAAGCTGGATGATGACTTTTATTAACTGGGAAACTCTATATTAAAGCCGTACTGGCTGTGGATGCAGTTCGGCTCTATTTTCTTTGAGTGACGTGAGACGTTTTGGCGATGCTGTCGGCCCACTTCGGTAGCAGCCCACCAATGCGCCCGTTGCGATAAAGTGATGACCGTCACCACCCAAGCAAATCCCTCGCCTTACCCCACCATGGCCACCTACGCATTCCGTCTCCTCAACGTCTTCGCTTCCAGCACCTTCACCGGCAATCCCCTCTGTGTATTCGAAGACGCGCGTGGCATGGACGACGCCACCATGCGGGAACTGGCGGCGCAGTTCAATCTTTCCGAAACCACTTTCATCCTGCCCTCCGACAGGGCCGACGCGCGCGTGCGCATCTTCACGCCAGGTTTCGAGATGGGATTCGCGGGCCACCCCACCATCGGCACATCTCAAGTGGTGCGCGACCTGCTCAAGCGCGGCGATGCGTTGACGCTGGAATTCAAGGCCGGTGTCGTGCCGGTCACCGCGCAGGGTGACGCCTGGACTTTCACCGCGCCCTGTCCGAACGGCGTAAGCACGGCGGCGCCGACGCTGCCGGCGGCCGATATTGCCGGACTGATGGGGCTGGACGCGGACGACCTTGCGGGGGATCCCATCTGGGTGGATACGGGCGCGGACCAACTGCTGGTGCCCGTGAAGAACGTCGACGCGTTGCGGCGGGCCAAGCCAGATGCCTCGCAGCTGGATCGCTGGCAGGCCAACAGCCTGGGACGCAAGGTCTGCTACCTGTTCGCTTTTGACCATGGACGCCGGCAGGACGGGCGCGATGTCGTGGTGACGCGTTATTTCTATGCCAAACCCGGCGGCGGGGTACAGGAAGATGCGGGCACCGGCTCGGCCTGCGCCAACCTGGGCGGCTGGCTGCGGCATCGGCAGCATGCGCTGCCCGCCAGTTTCCTGGTGGAGCAGGGCGACCAGATGGGCCGTCCGTGCCGGCTGCTGCTGGACGTGCAGGCCGATGGCCGCATCCAGGTGGGCGGCCGCGCGCTGGAGATCGGGCGAGGCACGGTGGACGTCTGAGGCTGCGCGTTGCAGTGATCTCGCGCCCCAATGGAAAACGGCGCCTGTGTGTGAGCACAGGCGCCGTTTTCTATTGCATGCCCATCAAGGGCCGGCGGTTTACTTCTTGTTCTTGGCCGGGTCGACCTTGATGTTGTTCATGACCTGCTTCACGCCCTCGACACCGCGGGCAACGGTGGCGGCGTGATCGGCTTCGGCGGCGGTGCCGACCGTACCGGTCAGCTTGGCCACGCCTTCGTTGGTTTCGACAGCGATGTCGAGCACGCTCAGCTGCTTGTCGGCCACGAAGGCGGCCTTGACCTTGGTGGTCACGGTCGCGTCGGACGCGTATTCGCCCACGGATTGCTTGGGCTTGCCGTCATCGGCGGCAAAGGCCATGGAAGTGAAGACGGCGCCCGTACCCAGTGCGGCGGCGGCGATCAGCTTGCGGATTTCCATAGTTGTGCTCCTTGTATATGGGGTTCAGCGCGTTCAGGATGCAACGGCTAAGCGAAGATTCTTGGGGTGCGATGTTCTTCTATTTCTTGCGGAATGCGCCGCCCAGAATGGACAGCAGCGCCAGTACCAGGAAGACGAAGAACAGGATCTTGGCGATGCCCGCGGCGCCGGCGGCAATGCCGCCGAAGCCCAGGACAGCCGCAATGATCGCAATGACGAAAAATACGACGGCGTAGTGCAACATGTCAGCTTCTCCTGGTGGCGTTGGAATCAGGGATTGCGGTCAAAGAAATCCCGGACTTCCTTCTGGGCCTGTTCCTTGGTCTTGCCGTAGCGCTCCTGGATCAGGCCAGCGAGGCGTTCGGCATTGCCTTCCGTACGGGTCAACTCGTCGTCGGTGAGTTCACCCCAGGCCGCTTTGGCCTTGCCGGACAGTTGCTTCCACTTGCCAGCGATGATGTCGTTGTTCATGGTGACCTCTCTTCGTTAGTGGCAAACGCAGCGGCTTATGGCCGATAAGCTCTGCATTCGCGGTTGAGTTGGGCACTGATCAGCTTGAGTTCAAGGTACAGGTCCGCCGCGAGCCCTGTCAAAGAACGCTGTGGGTAAATGTAACTGCCGGGGACGGGGCAAATCGCGCTTCCTTCGACGAGGGGTAGCGCAGGCGTACCAAGAGCGGGAGTTACATCTGAGCAACGTATTGAGCCCTTTTGAGCGGGGCTGGTAACGGGACCTACACGGGATTCCCCTGCAAAACGCAGCGAGGCGCGGCGCCGATGCGGCAGACATCCGGCGCTGGCTGCGGGGCCGTCGCGCCGGTATAGTCGGGACAGTTTCCTTACCCGGGTCGATGGCCCGGGGTCTGGCGGCATCACACAACGGAGAGGGCAGGCATGACGCAACGATTCCTCGGCACGATCCTGCTGGCGCTGGCCGCGATGGCGGCGCTGGGATGCACCCATGTGACGGATCGCTATCAGGCCGCGGCGCCCGCCGCGGCGTCGCACGGCTAGGGGCTGGCGATACGATCCCGCGTCTGGTCCGGACGGGGGGCGGCGGCCCGCCGTGGCGTGCTGACAGTTGCCGCCATGCAAAAGAAACGGGGCGCTTTCGCGCCCCGTTCGCATGCGATTCCCTGATCGGGATCAGCTTTCGCGGATGCGTTGGGCGATGTGTTCCAGCGCCTCTTCAACTTGGTCCACCAGGATCAGGCACAGGTCGCCCGCCTGCAGGCGCGCCAACGCCGTGTCGATCGCCAGGAACTCGCCGTGGATCTCTTCGATGTGGCGGGTGCGGCTGGCGTTGACCAGGCCTTGCTGCAGCAGCGCCAGCACTTCGCCATCTTCGCGGCCGCGCTGGCATTGGTCCTGGTACAGCAGCACGTCGTCGAAGGCGCCGCCGAGGATCTCGGTCTGCATGCGGATGTCTTCGTCGCGGCGGTCGCCGGCGCCGCTGATGACCACCGAGCGGCGCTTGGCGGGCATGGCGTCGACCGCGCGCACCAGCGCCAGGATCGCATCGGGATTGTGGCCGTAGTCGGCGATCACGGTGGCGCCGCGATAGTCGAACACGTTGAAGCGGCCGGGCGCGGTCTGGGCGTCGTTGATGAAGGTCGACAGGCCGCGGCGCACGATGCTCCAGTGCAGGTTCAGCGCCCAGGCCGCGGCGATGGAGGCCATGGCGTTCTCGACCTGGAACACGATGGTGCCGTTGCGCGTGAGCGGGATCTCGGCCAGCGGGAAGCGGGTTTCCTCGCTGCCCTGGGCCGCGACGATGGCGTCGCCATCGCGGTAGACCACGCGCAGGCCCTGGGCGCGGTGCGTCGCCATGACCGGGTGGTTGCGGTCCTCGGCGAAGTAGGTGATCGAGCCGGGGCAGCTGGAAGCCATCTCCGCCACGATGGGATCGGCGGCGTTGAGCACGGCGGTGCCGCTCGGATGCACGTGCTGCACGATCACGCGCTTGACCACGGCCAGGTCCTCGACGGTGCTGATGTAGCCCAGCCCGAGGTGATCGCCCATGCCGATGTTGGTGACGATGGCGACGTTGCAGCGGTCGAAGGCCAGGCCCTCGCGCAGGATGCCGCCGCGCGCGGTCTCGAACACGGCGGCGTCCACGTCCGGGTGCATCAGCACGCTGCGGGCGCTGCGCGGGCCGCTGCAGTCGCCGGTGTCGATGCGCAGGTTGTCGACGTAGACGCCGTCCGAGTTGGTCATGCCGACGCGGTTGCCGGCCACGCCCAGGATGTGGGCGGTCAGGCGCACCGTGGTGGTCTTGCCGTTGGTGCCGGCCACTGCCACCACCGGAATGCGGCCGTCGTCGCCGTCGGCGTACATGTTGGCGATGATGGCCTCGCCCACGGCGCGGCCCTTGCCGAACGAGGGATTCAGGTGCATGCGCAGGCCGGGCGCGGCGTTCACTTCGACCACGCCGCCGTTCTGCTCCTCGAGCGGGTAGTGCACGCTTTCGGCCACCACGTCGACGCCGCAGATGTCCAGGCCGATCATGCGGGCCGCGGACACCGCGCGCGCCGCCATCTCGGGGTGCACTTCATCGGTCACGTCGGTGGCCGAGCCGCCGGTGCTGAGGTTGGCGTTGTTGCGCAGGAAGATCAGGGTGCCGGGAGGCGGCACGGAATCGGCGTCGAAGCCCTGCTTTTTCAGCGTGGCCAGGGCGATGTCGTCGAAGCGGATCTTGGTCAGCGAGGTGGCGTGGCCGTCGCCGCGTAGCGGGTCGGCGTTGACCTGGTCGACCAGCTGGCGGATGGTCTGCACGCCGTCGCCGGTAACCTGCGGCGGATCGCGGCGCGAGGCGGCGACCAGCGTGCCGCCCACCACCAGCAGGCGGAAGTCGTGGCCCGGAATGTAGCGTTCGACGATGACCTCGGAGCTGATCTCCTCGGCCACTTCGAAGGCCTGGATCACACGTTCGCGCGTTTCGATGTTGACCGCGACGCCGCGGCCCTGGCTGCCGTCGCGCGGCTTGACCACGACCGGGCCGCCCAGCTCCTGGGCCGCGGCCCAGGCGTCTTCGGCGGTGGTGACCGAGCGGCCCAGCGGCACCGGCACCCCGGCGGCGTCCAGCAGCATCTTGGTCAGGTCCTTGTCCTGCGCGATCGATTCGGAGATGGCGCTGGTCAGGTCGGTTTCGGCGGCCTGGATGCGGCGTTGCTTGCTGCCCCAGCCGAACTGCACCATGCTGCCTTGCGTCAGGCGGCGGTAGGGAATGTTGCGGACGGTGGCGGCGTTGACGATGGAGCCGGTGCTGGGGCCGAGGCGCACGTCCTCGTCCAGTTCACGCAGGCGCTTGAGGGCGTCGGCCAGATCGAACGGGGTGTCGTCCAGCGCGGCCTGCACCAGCTGCTGCGCCAGGTCCATGGCGAGACGGCCGACTTCTTCCTCGCTGTATTCCACCACGACCTGGAACACGCCGGGTTCGGTGGTGGGGGAGGCGCGGCCGAACGTGACGGGGCAGCCGGCGTAAGCCTGCAGCGTCAGCGAGACGATCTGCAGCACGTGCGCGATCGAGACCGCGCCCTGGTGGCCTTCGGGGCGCAGCAGGCCGGTCTGCGGCAGGCGCGCGCGCAGGCGGGCTTCGAAGTCGGGCAGGTTGTCGATCGAGCATTCGGCGTCGGCGCACGACACGATGGCCTCGATCGCCGTGTTCTTGCTCCACAGGTTGGGGCCGCGCAGCGCTCGGATACGGGAAACTTCCATGGCAGGTATTCCTGTCTAGCTTGCGCGCGCCGCGGCGGGTCGCCGCGGCGCGCGCGATGATGTCAGTGTTGCTGGATCCAGCGGCGGACGAGATCGATGGTGGGGCCGGAGAAGGCCTCGTCGGATTGCAGCAGGACGAAGTCGCCCGCCGCGATGCCGGCGAGCTGGCTCTCGATGGCCTTGCCATGGTCCGGTTCGTCCAGGATCTGCTTGACGCGGCTGCCTTGCTCCAGGCCCTGGCGCAGCAGCGCGCGCGCCTGGCCGGCGGGGCGCTTGCTGGTGACGGTGGTGTCGTCGTACAGCACCACGCGGTCGAAAGCGTCGCCCAGCAGCTTGCCCTGTTCGATCAGGTCGGCGTCGCGGCGGTCGGCGCCGGCCGAATACACGGCGGCGCGGGTGGTCGACGGGAACTGGTCGATGGCGGTGATCAGCGGACGCAGCGCGGAGGCGTTGTGGACGTCGTCCACCACCACGGTGCTGCCGTTGCGTTCGAACAGCGTGAACTGCCAGGGCGCATCGGCCTGGTCGATGTCGAAGGTCTCGATGCCGGCGCGGATCAGTTCGACCGGAATGTCGAGCGCCCAGGCGGCGCCAACGGCGGCCAATACGTTCTCGACCTGGAAGGCGACGCGGCCGCCGTGCGTGAGCGGAATCGCGGCGACGTCGGCCAGGCGTTCCTCGCGCGCGCCCTGCGCCAGCACGATGGCGCCGTCGCGCACGAAGACCGCGCGGCCGTCCTGTTGCAGGTGGGCGGTGATGGCGGGCAGGGCGGGGTCGATGCCGAAGAAGATCACGGCGCCGTCGGACAGCTCGGCCATTTCCACCACGCGCGGATCGCGCGCGTTGAGCACGGCGGCGCCGGTCGGCAGAACGACGTCGACCTGGGTGCGGAACACATTGAACATGCGCTCCGTCTCGTTGATGTCGAAGTCGCCGAGATGGTCGGCGTCGTCGATGTTGGTGACCACGCCGACCTGGCAGCGGTCGTAGGCCAGGCCCTGGCCCAGGATCACGCCGCTGTCGTTCTCGATGACGGCGGCATCGACGTTGCGGTTCATCAGCACGCGGGTGCCGGATGCGAAATCGGCGCGGTCGCCCTTCTGCACCAGGCGGCGGTCGAGGTACAGGCCCTCGCTGCAGGCCAGGCCGGTGCGCTTGCCCGACAGGTGCAAGAGGCGCGCGACCAGGCGCGCGACCACGGTCTTGCCGTTGGTGCCGGTGACGCCGACGATGGGAATGCGGCCGGCGTCGCCTTCGGGGAACAGATGATCGACGATGGCGTGGCCGACCGGACGCGGGGTGCCGTCGGCCGGCTTCAGGTGCATCAGCAGGCCGGGGCCGGCGTTGACTTCGACGATGGCGCCGCGCTGCTCATCGAGCGGGCGCGAGATGTCCTCGGCCACCAGGTCGACGCCGGCGATGTCCAGGCCGACCACGCGGGCGGCCAGGGTGACGGTGGCGGCGACGCTCGGGTGCACGCGGTCGGTGACGTCGAAGGCGACGTTGCCGCTGCGCTGCACCAGCACGCGCTGGCCCTCGGCCGGCACGCTGTCTTCCGTCAGGCCCTGGCGGGCGATCTCCAGGCGCGCGGCCGAATCCAGGCGCACCGGATTGAGCGGATGGTTTTCGGTGCGGCCGCGGCGCGGGTCGGTGTTGATCTGGTTGTCGATCAGTTCGGTGAGGGTGGACTTGCCGTCGCCCGTGACCCAGGCCGGCTCGCCGGCGGCCGCGGCCACCATGCGGTCGCCCACCACCAGCAAGCGGTGCTCGTTGCCCAGCACGAAGCGTTCGACGATGACGCCGCTGCCTTCGTCGACGGCGACGCGGTAGGCGGAAATGACTTCTTCGCGCGTGGTCAGGTTGGTGAACACGCCGCGGCCGTGGTTGCCGTCATACGGCTTGACCACCACCGGCAGGCCGATGTCCTCGGCGGCCGACCAGGCGTCGTCCTCGCTGTCGACCAGGCGGCCCTCGGGCACGGGCACGCCGCAGGTCGAGAGCAGTTCCTTGGTCAGGTCCTTGTCGCGCGAAATGCCTTCGGCGATGGCGCTGGTGCGGTCGGTCTCGGCCGTCCAGATGCGGCGCTGGCGCGAGCCGTAGCCGAACTGCACCAGGTTGCCTTCGAACAGGCGGATGTAGGGGATGTCGCGGTCGTCGGCGGCATCCACGATGCAGGCGGTGCTGGGACCCAGGCAGTGCTTGTCGACCAGCCGGCGCAGGCGCGCCACGGCGGCGTCGACGTCGAAGGGGCGGTCCTCGATGGCGGCCATGACCAGGTCGCGGCCTTCGTTCAAGGCGGTGCGGGTGACCTGTTCCTGCCAGGCGCGCACGACGACTTTATAGACGCCGCGGGTGGAGGTTTCACGGGCTTTGCCGAAGCCGCCGCGCAGGCCGGCCAGGTTCTGCAGCTCAAGGGTGACATGCTCGAGGATGTGGCCGGGCCAGGTGCCTTCCTTGACGCGGGACAGGAAGCCGCCCCGCACGCCCGGGCTGCAGCGATGCTCGATCAGGGTCGGCAGCCAGGCGGTCAGGCGCTCGTAGAAGCCGGGGATCGTGTTGGAGGGATAGTCCTCCAGTTCGCCGATATCCACCCACGCCTCAAGTACCGGACGGTACGTCCAAATGTTCGGGCCGCGCAAAGCCACGACATCGAGAAATTCAATGTCTTTCTTTTTCATGTTTTAATTTACTTGAGAAGCAGGTTGGCACGCGCGGACGCCCCTATGCAAGACCGCGAATTTATTGGGGTTGCGCCTTAAGAATAATGCCAACGAGTGGGGGATCCCAGATATTCCTAATTAGAAAAATCGGCTGATACTATACGACGCCTTCAAAGGCGTGAACTCGTTGTGTTGTAAGGAAGGGACACGTTGCCAGCCTGGGGTTGGCATGCCGTCGCCGCCTTGTAGGGCAGAGTCCTGGCCCGGTATGCGTTCTAATGAAAAAACCACACCTGCTTTCCGGCCTAGCCGAAGCCTTTCCTGCCCGCTGGCGGGATGAAATCCGCGCAGAACTGGCGCAGGATGAGACCCTGCTGGCCTGGGTTGAAATAGACCTGGATCAGCGGCTGAAGTTCCAGCCCGGCCTGGTCGCCGTCACCGATCACCGCCTGATCGCCCGCAATGCGGCCGATACCGGCTGGGAATCCTGGGCTTACGGTCCCCAACTGTCCCTGAATCTTTCCGACCACGCCGGCGCCGCCGTGCTGGAGTTGCACGACGATACCGCGCGGCTGGGTATCTGGCGCTTCACGCTGGCCTGCAATCCGGCCGCGCTGCGGCTGCTGGGCCAGTTCGAGGCGCAGCAGGCGATCCGCCTGTCCGGCCAGCCGGAAGCCGAGGCGGGCGAACGCCAGTGCACCATCTGCAACAACGCCATTCCGGCCGGCCAGGATGAATGCCCGGTCTGTAACCAGGAACAGGCGGCGCCGTCGACCACCTGGGCGCTGCTGCGCCTGTGGCGCTTCGCGCGGCCGTATCGCGGCCCCTTGCTGGCCGGCTTTCTGCTGACCCTGCTGGGCACCGCGGCGACCCTGGTGCCGCCGTACCTGACCATGCCGCTGATGGACGACGTGCTGATTCCGTTCCAGAACGGCGCGCCCATCGACTACAGCAAGGTCCGCCTGTACCTGGGCGGGCTGCTCGGCTCCGCCATCCTGGCGTGGGGCCTGGGCTGGGCGCGGACCTACATCCTGGCCTGGGTCAGCGAGCGCATCGGCGCCGACCTGCGCACCACTACCTATGAGCACCTGCAGCAGCTGTCGCTGGAGTATTTCGGCGGCAAGCGCACCGGCGACCTGATTTCCCGCATCGGCAGCGAGACCGACCGCATCTGCGTGTTCCTGTCGCTGCACCTGCTGGACTTCGCCAATGACATCCTGATGATCACCATGACCGCGGTGATCCTGGTGTCGATCAATCCCTGGCTGGCGCTGGTCACGCTGGTGCCGCTGCCGTTCATTATCTGGATGATCCACGCGGTGCGCGACCGGCTGCGCCATGGCTTCGAGAAGGTCGACCGCATCTGGTCGGAGATCACCAACGTGCTGGCCGACACCATTCCCGGCATCCGCGTGGTCAAGGCCTTCGCCCAGGAAAAGCGCGAAGTGGCGCGTTTCCGCGAGGCCAACAACCGCAACCTGGAAGTGAACGACCGGGTCAACACCACCTGGTCGCTGTTCTCGCCCACGGTCACGCTGCTGACCGAGATCGGGCTGCTGGTGGTGTGGATCTTCGGCATCTGGCAGGTCTCGCAGAAGCAGATCACGGTCGGTGTGCTGGCGGCGTTCCTGGCCTACATCGGGCGCTTCTATACGCGGCTGGATTCGATGAGCCGCATCGTGTCGGTGACGCAGAAGGCGGCCGCCGGCGCCAAGCGCTTCTTCGACATCCTGGACCACGTCTCCAGCGTGCCCGAGCCGCAGAACCCGGCCAAGCTGCCGCAGATCAACGGCCGCATCGAATTGCGCGACGTCGGCTTCCGCTACGGCAACCGCCAGGTCATCCGTGGCCTGGACCTGAGCATCGCCCCTGGCGAGATGATCGGCCTGGTGGGCCACAGCGGCTCGGGCAAGAGCACCCTGATCAACCTGATCTGCCGCTTCTACGACGTGTCGGAAGGCGCGATCCTGGTGGACGGCGCCGACATCCGCTCGGTGCGGGTGGCCGACTACCGCCGCAACATCGGGCTGGTGCTGCAGGAGCCCTTCCTGTTCTTCGGCACCATCGCCGAGAACATCGCCTACGGCAAGCCGGACGCCACCCGCGACGAGATCGTGGCCGCGGCCCGCGCCGCCCATGCGCATGAATTCATCCTGCGCCTGCCGCATGGCTACGATTCGCTGGTGGGCGAACGCGGCCAGGCGCTGTCCGGCGGCGAGCGCCAGCGCATCTCGATCGCGCGCGCGCTGCTGATCGACCCGCGCATCCTGATCCTGGACGAAGCCACCTCGTCGGTCGACACCACCACCGAGAAGGAAATCCAGAAGGCGCTCGACAACCTGGTGCGCGGCCGCACCACCATCGCCATCGCCCACCGCCTGAGCACCTTGCGCAAGGCCGACCGGCTGGTGGTGCTGGACCGCGGCCAGATCGTGGAGCAGGGCCCGCACGAAGAACTGATGGCGCGTGAAGGCGCCTACTACCGGCTGTACCAGGCGCAGGCGCGCCAGAACGAGGCGGACGCGCAGTCCTCCGGCAGCGAAGACATGGCCGCCGTGGCCTGAGCGAGATAACCGTCATGACGCTTCCCGTTTTCCAGCTGCGACGCAATGCGTTCGGGCGTTTGGTGTTCCAGGGTGCCGACGGTGTCGCGCACGAAGGCGTGATCCCGGTGCGGGC
Source organism: Achromobacter insuavis (assembly GCF_902859645.1). Classification (GTDB taxonomy): domain Bacteria; phylum Pseudomonadota; class Gammaproteobacteria; order Burkholderiales; family Burkholderiaceae_B; genus Achromobacter; species Achromobacter insuavis. Next base: position 40,497 of record NZ_CADIJR010000031.1, read on the forward strand.
CTTTCCGATCAGCGAGGCCGATCGCGGGCTGTCGCTGGTGACCAGCGAAGGCCGCGAGCTGCTGTGGATCGAACGGCTGGCCGAGGTGCCCGCCGCCGAACGCGCGCTGATCGAAGAGGAACTGGCCGGGCGCGAATTCATGCCCGAGATCCGCAAGCTGGCCAGCGTGTCCACCTTCGCTACCCCCAGCATCTGGAAGGTGGAGACCGATCGGGGCGCCACCAGTTTCACGCTGCGCGGCGAAGAGGACATCCGCCGCCTGAGCCCGCAGACGCTGCTGATCGCCGACAGCCACGGCATCTTCTACCTGGTGCGCGACATCCTGTCGCTCGACAAGCACAGCCGCAAGTTGCTGGACCGTTTCCTCTGACCGGTCAGTCCGGGGCCGCGCGCTTGAACGGCGTGTGCGCCTCGAGCTCGCCCAGGTAGTCATCCACCGCGGCGGTTTCCTCATCGAGAAAATGCTGGATCGCGGCCGCGAAGCGCGGGTCGGCGACCCAGTGCGCCGACCAGGTGGGCGTGGGCAGCAGCCCGCGCGCCATTTTGTGTTCCCCTTGCGCGCCGCCCTCGAACCGCGCCATGCCATGGGCGATGCAGTAGGCGATGGCCTGCAGGTAGCAGGTCTCGAAGTGCAGCCCCGGCACATATTCCGTCGCGCCCCAATAGCGTCCGTACAGCGTGTCGCCGCCCGCCAGGTTGAGGGCCGCCGCCACCGGCTGGCCGTCGCGCTCGGCCAGGATCAGCACGAAGGCGTCGGGCTGGTCGCGGTAGGCGCGCAGGAAGAACTCGCGGCTCAGGTAGGGCGGATTGCCGTGGTTGAAATAGGTGTGGCAATAGCACTGATAGAAAAAATCGAGGTCGGCGGCGTCGATCTGCGCGCCGCGCAGCCAGCGGAACGCCAGCCCGGCCTGCGCCACCTTCTTGCGGTCCTGGCGGATCTTCTTGCGCTTGTCGTGGCTCATCGTCGCCAGGAAGGCGTCGAAGTCGGCGTAGCCTGGATTGGTCCAATGGAACTGCACGCTTTCGCGCACCATGAAACCAGCCTCGCGCAGCGCTCGCAGGTCTGCCGTGGCCGGAAACAGCAGATGCAGCGACGACACCTGGATCTCTTCGGCAAAGGCGACCAGCCCGCGCACCAGCGTGTCGCGGTCTTCATCGCTGGCGGCCAGCAGGCGCGGGCCCGAGACCGGGGTGAACGGCACCGCCGCCAGCAGCTTGGGGTAGTAGCGCAGGCCGTGGCGTTCGAAGGCGTCGGCCCAGGCGTAGTCGAACACGTACTCGCCGCGTGAATGCGATTTCAGGTAGAGCGGCACCGCCCCGGCCAGATCGTCGCCGCGCCACAGCATCAGGTAATGCGGCGACCAGCCGGTGCGCGGCGCGGCGCAGCCGGTGTCGTGCAGCGCGTGCAGGAAGGCGTGCCGCAGGAACGGCTGGTCGCCGGCCAGCGCATCCCATTGGCGGGCGTCGATGCGCGACAGGTCGGTTTCGATGGTCAGGCGGAGCGGCGAATCCATGGACGAATGATAAAGTCTTCGCTGGCGCATGACGCGCGGCGCGGGATGACCGCGCATGGTTATTGTCTTGCGGGCGGCGTCGTTCCGCCCCGCACCGGAAATCCTCATGGACAGCAATTCGATCCTTCCCGCGGACGGGAACGGTCCGGACCAATCCGGCACGCCCTGTCTGCGCGCCCAGGCCCTGCGCGCGCTGGCCGCCACCGGCTGGGCCGACAAGCTGGCGCGGGTGCGCGCCATTGGCGACGACGCCCCGCTGGATGGCGCGCGGCGTTACGCGGCGCCAGGCGGATTGCCGGGGCGCCCCGCCGCGCCCGTGCTGGTGGCGCCGGCCGAGGTGCCGCAGCGTTCCATGGCGACCCAGGAAGGCCGCGCGGCGCTGCTGCACGCGCTGGCGCATATCGAATTCAACGCGGTGAACCTGGCGCTGGACATCCTCTGGCGCTTCGCCGGCATGCCGGACGCGTTCTACCGCGACTGGTTGCGCGTGGCGCGCGAAGAGGCCGCGCATTTCGATCTGCTCAATCGGCGGCTGGCCGAGCTGGGCCATGCCTATGGCGACTTTCCCGGCCACAACGGCCTGTGGGACATGGCCGAACGCACATGCGACGACCTGTTGGCGCGGCTGGCGCTGGTGCCGCGCACTCTGGAGGCGCGCGGCCTGGATGCGTCGCCGTTGATCCGCAACAAGCTGGCCGGCGCCGGCGACGCGCAGAGCGCGGCCATCGTCGACATCATCCTGCGCGACGAGATCGGCCACGTGGCGATCGGCAACTACTGGTACAAGCGGTTGTGCGCCGAGCAGGGCAGGGAGCCGGTCGCCTGCTACGCCGAGCTGGCCAGCCGCTACAACGCGCCGCGGCTGCGCGGCCCCTTCAACATGGAAGCGCGCCGCGCGGCGGGTTTCGACGAGGCCGAACTGGCCGCCTTGCTCGACAAACGCGCCGTCACGGGCGAAGCCGAAGACAGCCAGCGCCGCCCCGATGGCGGCGCGGCCAACGCATCCGCAGGAGCGCTTTCTCGATGACCTTTCGCCACGCCGTTCCCCTGGCCGCCATGCTGGCGTTGTCCGCGCCCGCCGCGCACGCCGCCGACGCCTTCGCCGGTTGTCTGGCCGGATTGCGCGCCCCCGCCGCCAAGGCGGGCGTGTCGGGCGCCACGTTCGACCGGCATACCGCCAGCCTGTCGCCCGACATGGCGGTGATCGGCCTGCTGGATGCGCAGCCCGAATTCAAGACGCCGATCTGGGACTACATGGCGGCGCTGGTCGACGACGAGCGCGTCGCCGACGGCAAGGCGGGCATCGAGCGCTGGCGCGCCGAACTGGACCGCGCCGCCGCGCGCTACGGCGTGGACCCGGCCACCATCGCGGCCGTGTGGGGCGTGGAGAGCAATTATGGCCGCACGCTGGGCGGGCGGCCGCTGCTGACCTCGCTGTCGACGCTGTCCTGCTTCGGGCGCCGCCAGGCGTATTTCCGCGGCGAGTTCTTCGCCGCGCTCAAGATCGTGCAGGACGAGCGCATCGACCCCGACAAGCTCAAGGGTTCCTGGGCGGGGGCGTTCGGCCAGACCCAGTTCATGCCGTCGACCTATCTGCGGTTGGCGGTCGATTTCGACGGCGATGGCCGCCGCGACCTCATCGACAGCGTGCCCGACGCGCTCGCCTCCACCGCCAACTTCCTCAAGCGCGCCGGCTGGAACAGCGGCCTGGACTGGGGCTACGAGGTGATCCTGCCGGCGGGCGCGAACACCGCCGGCGCGGGACGCAAGAACAAGCGTCCGCTGTCCTTCTGGCGCGGCCAGGGGTTGACCCGCGCCGACGGCAAGCCGTTGCCCGCGGGCGATACGCCTGTCGGCCTGCTGCTGCCGGCCGGTCCCAAGGGGCCGGCGTTCCTGGTGACGCGTAATTTCGATGCGCTGTATTCCTACAACGCCGCCGAAAGCTATGCGCTGGCGATTGCGCACCTGTCCGACCGCCTGCGCGGCGGCGGCCCGCTGGCGCAGGCCTGGCCGACCGACGATCCGGGGCTGTCGCGCGCCGAGCGGCGCGAATTGCAGCGGCTGCTGATTGCCCGCGGCTATGAGCTGGGCGAACCCGATGGCATGATCGGCGAGCGCACCCGTGAAGCCCTGCGCGCAGCGCAGCGCGAACTCGGCCTGCCCGCCGACGGCCGCGCCGGCCAGAAGGCGTTGAAAGCCCTCAAGGCCTCCCAGGCTCCCCTGGCCTCGCCAGCCCCGCGCGGCGCGGGCTGAAGGCCGGAACGACAAGCTTTGCAAAGATCGCCGGTTGCCGACCTTTGGATGAGCACATCGGCGCCGTCACGGGCCTATACTGGATTTCCGATTTTCCTGGAGTACGGCGATGAGTCTATTGGATACCTTGGCCTCGATGGCCGGCGGCGGCCAGCAAGGAGGCTCCGCCTCGCTGCTGCCCGCCCTGATTGAACAACTGGGCAAATACCCGGGCGGCCTGTCCGGCCTGATCGCCAGCTTCCAGCAGGGCGGCCTGGGCGAGATCGTCGCGTCGTGGATCGGCAAGGGCCAGAACCTGCCGGTCAGCGCCGACCAGCTCGGCCAGGTGCTGGACCCCGGCGTGGTTAACGAACTGGCCGCCAAGACCGGCCAGGACACCGGCTCGGTGCTGGGCTCGCTGTCTTCGCTGCTGCCGCAGCTGATCGACAAGGCCACCCCGGAAGGCACGGTGCAGCCCGGCCAGTCGTTCAACCCCACCGACCTGCTGGCCTCGCTGTCGGGCCTGTTCGGCAATCGCGGCTGAATCCGGCCAAGGGGTCTCCCCCCTGACGCGCCCGCGGCTTCAATCCCTCGCCCGCCGCCGCCTGCCGGCGGCCGGGCCGCCGCGGGTCTTCTATCGCTTGACCTTATAGTCACTTCAGGCTTTCTCATACGGCCATGGCACCCCCGCCACGGTGCCGCCCCCCATCACCCGGAGCGTCGCGCCATGGATTCGCCGAAAAGACTGCTGGAAAGCCACCCCATCCGCGCCCGCGTCGCGATCATTTCGCGGGGACGGGCATGAGCGGCGGCCATGAGCACGCCGACGTGCGGGCGCTGCCCGAATCCCGCCTGTGGATCGCGTTCGGGCTGACCAGCACCTTCATGGTGGTGGAGATCGTCGGGGGCCTGTGGACCGGCAGTCTGGCGTTGATCTCCGACGCCATGCACATGATGACCGACGCTATCGCGCTGCTGCTGGCGCTGATCGCGATCCGCGCGGGCCGCAAGGCCGCCGACCTGATGCGCACTTACGGTTATGCGCGCTTCGAGATCCTGGCGGCCGCGGTCAACGCGCTGGTGCTGCTGGGCGTGGCGTTCTACATCCTGTACGAAGCCTGGCGCCGTCTCGAGGCGCCGCCGGATATCCAGTCCGCCGGCATGCTGGCCGTGGCCATCGCCGGGCTGGTGATCAATCTGGTGTCGATGCGGCTGCTGGCCGGTTCCAAGGACGACAGCCTGAACGTGAAAGGCGCCTATCTCGAAGTCTGGGCCGACATGCTGGGTTCGGTCGCCGTCATCGCGGGGGCCGTGATCATCTGGCTGACCGGCTGGCGCTGGGTCGATTCGGCGTTGGCCGTGGCCATCGGATTCATGGTGTTCCCGCGCACCTGGGTGCTGCTGCGCGAATGCATCAACCTGCTGCTCGAAGGCGTGCCGCCCGGCATGAGCCTGAGCGCGGTGCGCGACGCCATCGCCGGCACTGACGGCGTCGCCAGCGTGCATGACATCCACCTGTGGGCGATCACGCAGAAGCAGCCGCTCCTGACCGGCCACGTGGTGCTGGCCGCGGGCGCCGACGGCGAGACCGTCCGGCTGGAGATCGAGCGACGCCTGCAGGACGGCTTCGACCTGCATCACACGACGCTGCAGGTGGAGCGTTCGGATCGTTCCGGGCAGGAGCATATCCACTGAGCGCGGTGTGACGATAGCGGCGGGCCGTGGGCCATAGGCGTTATCGGTTAGCGCTCGAATCAGTCTGATAAGCGCACCCGCGTTGTCCCCGGACCTCAGGCGAGCATGCTATGAAATGACATCGCTTTCGGAGGATGCGGCTGTGGGGCGTGATGCGGATGTCGCGATTGTTGTTCTATGGACGGTGTCCTTCTTGGCGCTTGCGGTGGCCCTGGCGTTTCAGTGGCTCGTCAACAAGCTGGTCGGCCGGCCCTGGCTCAACGCCGGGAGCATCCTCGCCTACGCAGTCGGCGCATTGCTGGTTGGCTGCGTCGCTGCCAACGTCATCGCGGCGATGCGTGGCAAAGAGAGCTTCGCCACGTGTTGTGGCCAAAGCCTCACCACCCTGATTGCCTTGTTGCCCAGCATTGTGGTCGGCCATCTCTGCGCCAGGGAATTCCGTCAATACAAGGCCCTGCGCAAGCGACTTGCGCAAGACTGACGCCGGCGCCGGCTCTTCGCATCAAAGACCTGTGCCCGTCCCGCCCTGTGACGGATGCAAAGCACCCGTGACCGTAAAGAGCGGGTAGCGCCCACGGCAAAAAAAATGGCCGACCCGTAAAGGTCGGCCATTTGGCGCTATGGCGGAAATTTGGTGGAGCCGGGGGGAATTGAACCCCCGTCCGCAAGCCCTCCGCAACCAGTTCTACATGCGTAGTCGATTTATTTGGTTTTAACCCTGGACTTAGCCAACCGACAGGCCGGACCAGAGCGATTCACGTAATTTAAATCCGAGCCGTGTGACCCCAGCGCGAACCGATTCCTTGTGAATGTCGCTGCTGCGGTTCGAGGGTTGCCCCCCTAGGAAGTTGCCTTCCTCCGCCTGACCCAAGGACAGATCAGTGCAGCGGCTCACCGCTTAAGCGGCGAGAGCGAAACGCTCGTCGTTGGCGTTTGTAGTGTTCCAGTGGTTTAACGAGCGTACTGGTGCTCGGCATGCCCTGAGTTGTTTCGCGACCCACGTCGAATCCGGATCGGCCCCAAGAACTTTCTATTGTACTGGTAAACGCGATAGTCCGCTGCGTTTCCGCGCCCGCCCGCCCGGGCGTGGCGCGGATGCCGCAATGTGAGCTCAGGCGTTGGCGCAGGCCGCCTTGCCGGCGGGGCGTGCGCGCGAGGCCGCCATCAGCACGAACGCCAGCGCGACGGACACCGCCACGATCACCGCAGCGGCCCAGCCCAGCGACGCCAGGCCGTACTGGTCGATGACGCGGCCGCCGACCACCGCGCCCAGGCCGATGCCGATGTTGGCGCCCGAAATGTTGAGCGAAGCGGCGAAGGCGGGGGCCTCGGGCGCCGATTTCATCAGGCGCACGTGGCAGACGATGAATAGCGCCGCCTGGGCGATGCCCCAGATCGTCAGCGCCACGGCCAGCAGGCCGTGCGACTGCATCACCGGCGCGACGAACGCCAGGCCGACCGCCATCAGCGACGAGAACAGCGCGGTGGCGCCCAGCGGGCTGCGGTCGACCATGCGGCCGCCCAGGGTGTTGCCGATCAGGCCGACGGCGCCGAACGCCATCATGGTCCAGCCAACGATCTGGCCATTGAAACCGGCCAGGCGTTCCAGCATGTCCGCCAGGTAGGTGTAGGCGGTGAACATGCCGGTGAACACCAGCAGCGACAGCAGCACGTGGCCCACCACGATGGGGTTGCGCAGGATGCGCAGCTGCGTCACCAACTTGACGCTTTCGGCGCGGATGCGGGTGCTGGGGAAGGCCAGCAGCAGCAACAGGGCCTTGGCGAACGCCACCACCGACAGCACGCCGAAGGCCGCGCGCCAGCCGAAGGCGTCCGAGATCAGCACGCCGATGGGGATGCCGAATACCGTGGCGGCGACGATGCCGAACGCCACCATCGAGATGGCGCGGCCGGCGCGGGCCGGGCCCACCAGTTCCACCGCGGTGGCGCTGGCCAGCGACCAGAACACCGGCAATGCCAGAGCCGGCACGAAGCGGGCGACCGCCATGACCCAGATGTTCGGCGCCGCCGCCGCCAGGGCGTTGGACAGGCCGAACAGCACCAGCACGCTGATGAACAGGCGCTTGCGCTCGATGTTGGCCATCAGCGCGGTCAGCAGGGGACCGGTGGCGGCCACGGTGAAGGCGAATAGCGACACCAGCAGGCCGGCCTGGGAAACCGTGACGTCGAGGTCGCGGGCCAGGCTGGGCAGCAGGCCGACGATCAGGAATTCGGTGGTCAGGATGGTGAAACCAGCGGCCGAAAGTAGCAGGATGGGCAAAAGCATGGGCAATTCCAGGTACGCGCGAAGCCGGGAGGCAATGCGCGGTGGGCGGATGAATGGTCTAAAAGGTCTAGGTTGCGCGCCGGGGAGACGTCGGCGCGCGGGCGCATGAGGGCGGCAAGCCATCGATGCGTAACGAGAGTCGCCGTGCGGGCATCGCCGCGCGGCGCCCGGCATGAGCCGGGAAAGGCAATCGGGAGGCACCCGGATTGCCTTGCATGAAACGTACTTTAATTCACCGGCGCCTAGGGATAAACCCTTTTTCACCGGATAAATTGTTCGGTCAGATCAACTAATCCGACCGAACCCTTGTCATCCCGGACCGTGCGCCGTCGGCAGGGCGGCGATGCGGGTCGCGGGAGATCGGCGCCGATGACGGCGTATCAAAGCAGATCGCGCGGCAGCAGCGGCTCGATCGCTGTCCACAGTTCGGCCGGCGTGTTGGCGCAGGTTTCGGCTTCCCAGGTGCTGATGTTGTCTTCTTCGCCGACATAGCCATAGGCGGCGGCAACCGCCGGCATGCCGGCCGCGTGCGCGGCCTGGATGTCGCGCAGGTCGTCGCCGACGTAGACGCAGCGGTCGGTGGCGAAGCCGGCCTCGCGCGCGGCGTGCTGCAGCGGCAGCGGGTGCGGCTTGGCGTGGGCGGTGGTGTCGCCGCAGACCAGCACGGCGCTGTCGCGGGTCAGGTTCAGGTGCTCGACGATCGGCAGCGTCAGGTAGGTGACCTTGTTGGTCACGATGCCCCAGGACAGGCCGCGCTGGCGGATGTCGGCCAGCAGCGCCTCGATGCCGGGGAACAGCTTGCTGTGGACGGTGGAGCTGGCGGCGTAGTCTTCCAGGAATTGCAGGCGGGTCGGCTCGTATTCGTCGTCGCCTGGCTTCAGGCCGAGCGCGACGCGCAGCAGGCCGCGCGCGCCCTGCGAGGCGACCGGACGCAGCGTCTCGTAGGGCAGGGTTTCCAGCCCGCGGCGGGTGCGTTGCTGGTTGGCGGCAGCGGCCAGGTCGGGGGCGGTGTCGGCCAGCGTGCCGTCGAAGTCAAACAGGATCAGGGCGCTCATTTGCGGGTAGCCATCAGGTAGTTGACCGAGGTGTCGGACGTCAGCGAGTAGATCTGGGTGATCGGGTTGTATTCCATGCCGCGCATGCCGACCGGCTCCAGGCCGGCGCCGCGCGCGGACGAGGCCAGTTCGCTCGGCTTGATGAACATGTCGTAGGTGTGGGTGCCGCGCGGCAGCAGGCGCAGCACGTATTCGGCGCCGATGATGGCGAACAGGAACGCCTTGGGATTGCGGTTCAGGGTCGAGAAGAACACCCAGCCGCCCGGCTTGGTCAGCGCCGCGCAGGCGCGCACGATGGAGGCGGGGTCCGGCACGTGCTCCAGCATTTCCATGCAGGTCACCACGTCGTACTGGCCGGGCTGCTCGGCCGCCAGCTGTTCCACCGGCACCTTGCGGTATTCGACCTTCACGCCCGATTCCAGCCCATGCAGCTTGGCGATCTTGAGCGATTTGTCGGCCAGGTCGATGCCGGTGACGTCGGCGCCGGCGCGGGCCATGGCTTCCGACAGGATGCCGCCGCCGCAGCCGACGTCCAGCACCTTCTTGCCGGCCAGGCTGCCCACGCTTTCCTGGATCCATTCCAGGCGCAGGGGGTTGATGGCGTGCAGGGGCTTGAATTCGCTTTCGGGGTCCCACCAGCGGCTGGCCAACGCACCGAACTTGTCCAGTTCGGCCTGGTCGGCGTTGACGGTGGCTTGGGCGGAATCGTGGGTTTGGGTGCTCATGGGCGGTCCAGCATAAGACGGCTCTATATATAGAGAGTCGGCGGCGCCCGTGGGCGCCGGAGCGTTTGCACCGGATTGGTGCAAGCCGGGCGAAAAAAAGGGCCTCGCTATGCGAGGCCCTTTATTGTAGCTAGTCCGGCAATTACTTGCGGCTACCCACGATTTCGATTTCAACGCGACGGTTCTGGGCGCGGCCTTCCTTCGTCTTGTTGGAAGCGATCGGGTTCTTCTTACCCTTGCCTTCCGTGTAGATACGGTTCGGATCGATGCCCTTGCTGACCAGGTAGGCCTTGACCGAAGCGGCACGGCGCTCGGACAGCTTCTGGTTGTAGGCGTCCGTACCGATCGAGTCGGTGTGGCCGACGGCGATGATCGTTTCCAGCTCGATACCGCGAGCTTGCTGGGCGACTTGGTCCAGCAGCTGACGGCCTTCGGGCTTCAGGGTCGACTTGTCGAAGTCGAAGAACGTGTCAGCGTTGAACACGACCTTGGCCGCCATCGGGGCCGGCTTCGCCTTCTGTTGAGCAACCGGAACGCCGTCGCAGCCGGGGATGCCGGTGGCCGGGGTCCAGAACGCATCGCGCCAGCACAGTTCGTTCGTACCGTTTTTCCAAACGTTACCGAACGGATTGCGCCAGTTGTCCACCGTCTGGGGATAGGTCTGGGCCGAGGCTACACCCGAGGCCGTGACGGCGGCGAAGGCGAGCGCCAGAGCGAATTTGGAGGGTTTGTTCATGTTTCTCCTCGTTGAGCTTGAAGCTGGATAAGTGACTCGCAGCGAACCCCCGCCGCATATCAGGAAAACGGGGCCAGTATAGCAACGCCAAGAGCTGGTTCAAAGGAATAGCTACTGGGTTTCCTGCGTGCTGGAAACAATCTTAAGGCATTTGGGGGGCTTTGGCTTCCCTGGAGAGGCGCATTGGTGCTGGATATGACGTTTTCCGCGCTCCATCCGTTTGCCATGTTGGTTTTTGGCAACAGGCTCCCCGGACGATGGCGGACGCGCCGGTGCCGCTTGCCGCCGACATCCGCTTCAAGGCCCGCGCCGATGGCGGGGCGGGGCCCTTGGGGCCGCGACCCCAATCGAATGATAGAATTTCCTGTTTACCCGGCCCGGGTTCCTCCTTACACGATTCTGTCGTTATATATATGGATTCCTTTGCCAAGGAGACGCTTCCGGTATCGCTGGAAGAAGAGATGCGCCGCAGTTACCTCGATTACGCGATGAGCGTGATTGTCGGGCGGGCGCTACCGGATGTGCGGGACGGGCTCAAGCCCGTCCACCGGCGCGTGCTCTACGCGATGCACGAGCTCAACAACGACTGGAACCGCGCCTATAAGAAGTCCGCGCGTATCGTCGGGGACGTCATCGGTAAGTACCACCCCCACGGCGACCAGTCCGTCTACGACACCATCGTCCGCATGGCGCAGGATTTCTCCATGCGCTACATGCTGGTCGACGGCCAGGGCAACTTCGGCTCCATCGACGGCGACAATGCCGCGGCGATGCGTTACACCGAAATCCGCCTGGCCAAGATCGCCCACGAGCTGCTCGCGGACATCGACCAGGAAACGGTCGACTTCGGCCCCAACTACGACGGCAGCGAGCAAGAGCCGCTGCTGCTGCCCTCGCGCCTGCCGAACCTGCTGGTCAACGGCAGCTCGGGCATCGCCGTCGGCATGGCCACCAACATTCCGCCCCACAACCTCCAGGAAGTGGTCGACGGCTGCCTGTACTGCCTGCGCAATCCTGCGTGCACGGTCGATGAACTCATGGAGATCATCCCGGCGCCGGACTTCCCCACGGGCGGCATCATCTACGGCATGTCCGGCGTGCGCGAAGGCTATCGCACCGGTCGCGGCCGCGTCATCATGCGCGCCAAGACCCACTTCGAGGACATGGAGAAGGGCAACCGCCAGGCCATCGTGGTCGACGCGATTCCCTACCAGGTCAACAAGAAGACGCTGCAGGAACGCATCGCCGAGCTGGTCAACGACAAGAAGATCGAAGGCATCTCCGACATCCGCGACGAGTCCGACAAGGACGGCATGCGCCTGGTGATCGAGCTCAAGCGCGGCGAAGTGCCCGAGGTGGTGCTGAACAACCTCTACAAGAACACGCAGCTGCAGGACACCTTCGGGATGAACCTGGTGGCGCTGGTCGACGGCCAGCCCCGCCTGCTCAACCTGAAGCAGATGATCGACTACTTCCTGCAGCATCGTCGCGAAGTGGTGACGCGCCGCACGGTGTTCCAGCTGCGCAAGGCCCGCGAACGCGGCCACGTGCTGGAAGGCCTGGCCGTGGCGCTGGCCAACATCGACGACTTCATCGCCATCATCAAGGCCGCGCCGACGCCTCCCGTCGCGCGCCAGGAACTGATGGCCAAGTCGTGGGATTCCTCGCTCGTGCGCGAAATGCTGTCGCGCGCGGACGGCGACACGCCGGGAGGCCGCGCGGCCTTCCGTCCGGACGACCTGGGCGCCGAGTTCGGCCTGCAGGGCGACGGCCTGTACCGCCTGAGCGACACCCAGGCCCAGGAAATCCTGAACATGCGCCTGCAGCGCCTGACCGGCCTGGAGCAGGACAAGATCGTCGGCGAATACAAGGACGTCATGTCCGCCATCGCCGACCTGCTGGACATCCTGGCCCGTCCCGAGCGCATCACGACCATCATCGGCGAAGAGCTGCAGGCCATCAAGGCCGAGTTCTCGACCGGCGCCAAGGACACGCGCCGCTCGGACATCGAGCTGAACGCGACCGAACTCGACACCGAAGACCTGATCACGCCCACCGACATGGTCGTGACGCTGTCGCACGGCGGCTACATCAAGAGCCAGCCGCTGTCCGAGTACCGTTCGCAGAAGCGCGGCGGCCGCGGCAAGCAGGCCACCGCGATGAAGGAAAACGACTGGATCGACCAGCTGTTCATCGCCAACACGCATGACTTCCTGCTGTGCTTCTCGAACCGCGGCCGGGTCTACTGGCTCAAGGTCTGGGAAGTGCCGCAAGGCACGCGCAATTCGCGCGGCAAGCCGATCGTCAACATGTTCCCGCTGGCCGAAGGCGAGAAGATCACGGTGGTGCTGCCGGTCAAGGAATTCAGCGAAGACCACTACGTCTTCATGGCGACCTCGCGCGGCACGGTCAAGAAGACCCCGCTGTCCGACTTCTCCAACCCGCGCAAGGCCGGCATCATCGCGGTCGACCTGGACGATGGCGACTACCTGATCGGCGCCGACCTCACCGACGGCAAGCACGACGTCATGCTGTTCTCGGATGCCGGCAAGGCCGTGCGCTTCGACGAGAACGACGTGCGCCCGATGGGCCGCAACGCCCGCGGCGTGCGCGGCATGATGCTCGAGGACACGCAGAACGTGATCGCGCTGCTGGTGGCCGGGGATGAAACGCAGAGCGTGCTGACGGCCACCGAAAACGGCTACGGCAAGCGCACCCCGATCACCGAGTACACGCGCCATGGCCGCGGCACCAAGGGCATGATCGCCATCCAGACCAGCTCGCGCAACGGCAAGGTGGTCGGCGCCGTGCTGGTGATGCCTTCGGATGAAATCATGCTGATCACCACCGGCGGCGTGCTGGTGCGCACCCGGGTCGCGGAAATCCGCGAAATGGGCCGCGCCACGCAAGGCGTCACCCTCATCAACGTCGACGACGGCAGCTCGCTGTCCGGCGTGCGCCGCGTTGTCGAAAGCGATGCGGACGATGACAGCGAAGACCTGGACGACGGCCAGGAAGAGGGCAACGGCGACGCCGCTGCAACGGATTCGACGGAACCTACGGAGCAATAATGGCCCGCCCCTGGAACTTCTCGGCAGGCCCCTCGGCCTTGCCCGAGGTGGTACTGCAGCAAGCCGCTGCGGAAATGCTGGACTGGCACGGCAGTGGCATGTCCGTGATGGAAATGAGCCATCGCGGCAAGCACTTCGTGCAGATCTGCGACGAAGCGGAAAGCGACCTGCGCGATCTGCTCGGCCTGTCTCCGGACTACGCGGTGATGTTCATGCAGGGCGGAGGTTCCGGGGAGAACGCCATCGTTCCCATGAATCTCATGGGGCGGCGCGGCACGCCGGCGGCCGACTTCGTCGTGACCGGCCACTGGTCGTCGCGCTCCTACAAGGAAGCCGGCCGCTACGGTGACGCGCAGGTCGCGGCCACCAGCGGTCAGGCGACGCAGCTGGACGGCCGCGAGCAGGCGCCGTTCACCTGGGTGCCGCCGGTCGACACCTGGAAGGTGCGCAAGGAATCGGCCTATCTACACCTGTGCAGCAACGAAACCATCGGCGGCGTCGAATTCATGGATTGGCCCGACACGGCCGCGCTCGGCGCGCCCGACGTGCCGCTGGTGATCGACGCTTCCTCGCATTTCCTGTCGCGTCCGATGGACGTGAGCCGCTGCGGCATGATGTACGCGGGCGCCCAGAAGAACGCCGGCCCGGCCGGCGTGACCATGGCCATCACCCGCCGCGACCTGATCGGCCACGCGCTGCCGATCTGCCCGTCGGCGTTCGACTACGCCAACGTGGCCGCCGAGCATTCGCGCTACAACACGCCGCCGACCTTCGCGATCTACATCGCCGGCCTGGTGTTCAAGTGGGTCAAGGCCAATGGCGGCGTGGCCGGCATGGAAGCGGCCAACAAGGCCAAGGCCGAGCTGCTTTACGGCTACCTCGACAGCACCAGTTTCTACCGCAATCCGATCCACGCGCCCGTGCGTTCGCGCATGAACGTGCCGTTCGTGCTGCGCGACGAGTCGCTCAACGACGCCTTCCTGCAAGGCGCCGATGCCGCCGGCCTGACGCAGCTCAAGGGCCACAAGAGCGTGGGCGGCATGCGCGCCTCGATCTACAACGCCGTGCCGCTGGCCGCCGTGGCCGCGCTGGTCGAGTACCTGAAGGAATTCGAGCGCCGCTATGGATGACGATCTGCAGCGCAAGCTGCGCCCCCTGCGCGACCGCATCGACGCGCTCGATGCTCAGATCCTGGACCTCCTGTCGCAGCGCGCCCGCGCCGCGCAGGAAGTCGGCGAGGTCAAGCACGCCGCCCACGCCGACGGCCCGGTGCTGCGTCCCGAACGTGAAGCCGAAGTGATCCGGCGCCTGCAGCAACTCAATCCCGGTCCGTTTCCGGCGGCCGGCGTGGCCTCGGTCTGGACCGAGATCATCTCGGCCTGCCGTGGCCTGGAGCGCGGCATGACCGTCGCCTACCTGGGCCCGCAAGGCTCGTTTTCCGAGCAGGCCGCGCTGGAGCATTTCGGCCACGCGGTGCAGAAGCTGCCGTGCGTGTCGTTCGATGAAGTCTTCCGCGCCGTCGAGGCGGGGCAGGCCGATGTCGGCATGGTGCCGGTCGAGAACTCCACCGAAGGCGCGGTCAACCGCAGCCTGGACCTGCTGCTGAACACGCCGCTGCGCATCCTGGGCGAGCGTTCGCTGGTGATCCGCCATTGCCTGATGTCGCAGTCCGGCAAGATGGACGGCATCAAGACGATTTCCGCGCATCCGCAGGCGCTGGCCCAGTGCCAGGGCTGGCTGACGCGCAACTACCCCGACCTGGAGCGCGTGGCCGCGGCCAGCAATTCCGAGGCGGCGCGCCTGGCCGCGTCCGATCCGGCCATCGCCGCGATCGCCGGCGAAGTGGCCGCGCCGGCCTGGAACCTGCAGGTCGTCAGCGCCGGCATCCAGGACGATCCGCACAACCGCACGCGTTTCCTGGCCATCGGCAATATCGAGCCGCTGGTCAGCGGCAAGGACAAGACCAGCCTGATCCTGGCTGTCCCCAACCGCGCCGGCGCCGTCTACGAGATGCTGGCGCCGCTGGCGGCCAACGGCGTGTCGATGACGCGCTTCGAATCCCGCCCGGCCCGCACCGGCGAGTGGGAATACTATTTCTACGTCGATGTCCTGGGACATCGCAACGATCCGAATGTCGCGCTCGCCCTGGATACCCTGCGGGCGCAGGTCGCCTACCTGAAAGTGCTGGGTTCCTACCCGGCGCCGTGAGTCCTCCATGACCAACACTTCCAAGCCTCTCGCCGCTCCCGCGCACGTCAGCGCCATCGCGCCCTACCAGGCGGGCAAGCCCATCGAGGAACTGGCCCGCGAATTCGGGCTGGATCCGGCCGGGATCGTCAAGCTGGCCTCCAACGAGAACCCGCTGGGCATGCCGCAGTCGGCGCGCGCCGCCATGCTGGCCGCCGCCGAGTCGCTGGCGCGCTACCCGGATCCCAACGGCTTTGACCTGAAGGCCGCGCTGGCCGCGCGCTACGAAGTGCCGATGAACTGGATCACGCTGGGCAACGGCTCCAACGACATCCTGGAAATCGCCGCGCTGGCGCTGCTGGAGCCGGGCGCCTCGGCGGTCTACGCGCAGCATTCGTTCGCCGTCTACCGCCTGGCCACGCAGGCCCGCGGCGCGCGCCACATCGTGGTGCCGGCCAAGGACTACGGCCATGACCTGGACGCCATGTTCGACGCCATCGCCGACGACACGCGCCTCTTGTTCATCGCCAACCCCAACAACCCCACCGGCACCTTCGTGCCGGGCGACCAGGTGGCCGCGTTCCTGGAGCGCGTCCACGCCGCCCATGGCGACCGCGTCACGGTGGTGCTGGACGAGGCCTACAACGAATACCTCGAGCCGCAATTCCGTTTCGACAGCACCGCGCTGGTGCGCCGCTTTCCCAACCTGATCGTCTCGCGCACGTTCTCCAAGGCCTACGGCCTGGCCGGCCTGCGCGTGGGCTTCGCGGTGGCGCAGCCGGCCCTGACCGACCTGCTCAACCGCGTGCGCCAGCCGTTCAACGTCAACACGCTGGCGCAGGCCGCCGCCGTGGCCGCGCTGGGCGATGCCGCCTATCTGGAACAGGCCTACACCTCCAACAAGGCCGGCAAGGCGCAGCTGTGCGAAGCCTTCGACCGTCTCAAGCTGCGCTATGTGCCCAGCTATGGCAACTTCGTGCTGGTGCACGTGGGCGATGCGCCGCGCATCAACCTGGCGTTGCTCAAGCGCGGCGTGATCGTGCGCCCGGTGGCCGGCGACGGCCTGCCCGAGTGGCTGCGCGTGTCCATCGGCCTGCCGCAAGAGAACGCCCGCTTCATCGACGCGCTGACCGCCATCCTGTCCGAATGAACGGCGCGACCTCCAAGCCGAATCAGGGGGCCGCTGGCCCCCTGATTCCTGTGCTGGCCGTCGTCGGCGTGGGCCTGATCGGCGGTTCCTTCGCCGCGGCCCTGCGCCAGGCGGGGCAGGTGGGGCGGGTGCTGGGCGTGGGCCGCAATGCCGCGTCGCTGGCGCGCGCGGTCGAACTGGGCCTGATCGACGAAGTCGTCAGCGCCGAAGAGGCCGCCGCCCGCGCCGACCTGGTGTTCCTGGCCACGCCCGTGGGCGGCCTGAAGGACATGCTGGCGCGCATGCTGCCGCAGCTGCGCGATGGCACCCTGCTGACCGACGGCGGCAGCACCAAGGCCGAGGTGGTCGATGCCGCCCGCCTGGCGCTGGGCGCGCGCATTGGCCAGTTCGTGCCGGGCCATCCGATTGCCGGCGCCGAGCGCACCGGCCCCGATGCCGCCGCTGCCGGCCTGTATCGAGACCGCTGCGTCATCCTGACGCCGCTGGCGGAGAACGCCGCCGCCGCCGTGGCCCGGGTGCGCGAGGCCTGGCAGGCCTGTGGCGCCCGCGTGATCGACATGGACGCCGACGCGCACGACCGCGTGCTGGCCTCGGTCAGCCATCTGCCGCACCTGTTGTCGTCGGTCTATATGGAGCAGGTCGCCACCGCCGATGACGCCGCCACGCGGCTGGCGCTGGCCGGCAGCGGCTTCCGCGACTTCACCCGTATCGCGGCGGGCTCGCCCGAGATGTGGCGCGATATCTTTCTATCCAACCGCGACGCCATGCTGGCCGAGCTGGCGGCCGTGCGCGCCGTGCTGGATCGGGCCGAGCGCGCGATCGACGGCGGCGACGGCGCGGCCTTGCTGGCATTGCTGGACACGGCGGCGCAGGCGCGCCGCAACTGGCGCAAGGAGTAATCGACATGGGCGCTTTGCCTTTCCTGGATCTGCCGCGCGCGCGGCGCGCGCAGGGCGTCATGGCCTTGCCCGGTTCCAAGAGCATTTCCAATCGCGTGCTGCTGCTGGCGGCCATCGCCGACGGCGAGACCGCCATCACCGGGCTGCTCGATTCCGATGACACCCGCGTCATGCTGGCCGCCTTGCGCCAACTGGGCGTGGCGGTGTCCGAGCTGGCCGAGGGCCGCGTCACCGTGCGCGGCGTGAGCCGTTTTCCGGTCGACAGCGCCGACCTGTTCATGGGCAATGCCGGCACCGCGATCCGGCCGCTGACGGCGGCGCTGGCGCTGATGGGCGGCGATTACCGCCTGTCGGGTGTGCCGCGCATGCACGAGCGTCCCATCGGCGACCTAGTCGATGCGCTCAAGGCGCTCGGCGCCCGTATCGACTACCTGGGGCAGCCCGGCTATCCGCCGCTGCATATCGGCCGCGGCGAGATCGCCACGCCGGCCGTGACGCGGGTGCAAGGCTCGGTCTCCAGCCAGTTCCTGACCGCCTTGCTGCTGGCGGCGCCGCTGCAGGCCGCGCAGAGCGGCCAGCCGGTGGTGATCGAAGTGGCGGGCGAGCTGATCTCCAAGCCGTACATTAAGATCACGCTGAACCTGATGGCGCGCTTCGGCGTGGCCGTGCAGCGCGACGGCTGGAGCCGTTTCACCATCGCCGGCGGCGCGCGCTACCGCAGTCCGGGGCAGATCGCGGTCGAGGGCGATGCCTCGACCGCCTCGTACTTCCTGGCGCTTGGCGCCATCGGCGGCGGCCCGCTGCGGGTGACCGGCGTGGGCGCCGACAGCATCCAGGGCGACGTCAAGTTCGCCGACACCCTGGCCGCCATGGGCGCGACCGTGACCTACGGCGAAGGCTGGATTGAGGTGACCGGCGTGCGCGTGGCCGAGGGCGGTCACCTGAAGGCCTTCGACACCGATTTCAACCTGATCCCCGACGCCGCCATGACGGCCGCCGCGCTGGCGCTGTACGCCGACGGCCCCTGCCGCCTGCGCAACATCGGCAGCTGGCGCGTCAAGGAGACCGACCGCATCCACGCCATGCAGACCGAGCTGGAAAAGCTGGGCGCGCAGGTGGAATCGGGGCCGGATTGGCTGCGCGTGACCCCGCCGGCCGACGGCGCCTGGCGCGACGCGCATATCGGCACCTGGGACGACCATCGCATGGCGATGTGCTTTTCGCTGGCCGCGTTCGGCCCGGCCGCGGTGCGGATTCTGGATCCGGGTTGCGTCAGCAAGACGTTCCCGGGTTACTTTGATGTCTACGCCGGCCTGGTGTCGGCGTAGCGAACCAGGGCTTCGGCCCATTGCCCCTCTACATGACTTCGATTGATCCGATCGTGACTTCCGCCGCCCCTGTCATCACCATCGATGGCCCCACCGCCTCGGGCAAGGGCACCGTCGCCCACCGCGTCGCCAAGGCGCTGGGCTGGGCGGTGCTGGACAGCGGCGCGCTCTACCGGCTGACCGCCCTGGCGGCGATCAACCGCGGCGTCGACGCGGCCGACGAGCCCGCCGTGGCGCGGGTGGCCGAGACGCTGGATGTGCGTTTCGACGGCCCTCACGTCTATCTGGAAGGCGCCGACGTCGGCCATGAAATCCGCCGCGAGGCCGTCGGCAACTTCGCTTCCCGCGTGGCGGCGTTCCCCGGCGTGCGGCAGGCGCTGCTCGAGCGCCAGCGCGCGTTCCGCCTGCTTCCCGGACTGGTGGCCGACGGCCGCGACATGGGCACGGTGGTGTTCCCTGATGCGTCCCTGAAGGTGTTCCTGGTGGCCGATGTGGTCGCGCGAGCCGAGCGGCGGCGTAAGCAGTTGATCGAAAAGGGAATTTCTGCTAATCTAGACGACCTTTTGCGGGATATGCGCGAGCGGGATGCCCGCGACACGCAGCGCGCCACGGCGCCGCTTGCTCCCGCAGCGGATGCACACGTGCTGGATTCGTCGAATCTGACGATTGCGGAAACCGTGCAGGCAATACTGGATCTCTGGCAGGCCAGCCCCACGCATTGAGGGGCGGGCACCGGCCAATCTCGTTTGAATGGCGGGTATCCCCGCCAGTCGTTTGAATGGCGGGCATCTTCGCCAGTCGTTTTTTTTATCGGCCCTGTCTTCGCCAGGCGAAACCCCCACGGGACACCCCGCAAGGGCAAACCGGCAGGCAGGTATTTTGACTCCACTGTGGCGGGCAATCCGCTGCGGTGTGTTCTTAACGGCCATTTCGGCCCAATGGATTTCAACCCCATGTCTTCCGTTTCCACTACCGCCACCGGCGGCGAAAGTTTCGCCGACCTTTTCGCCCAGAGCCTCAAGAGCCAGGACATGAAGTCCGGCGAGGTCATCAGCGCCGAAGTCGTGCGCGTCGACCATAACTTCGTCGTCGTCAACGCCGGCCTGAAGTCCGAAGCGCTGATCCCCCTGGAAGAGTTCCTGAACGACCAGGGCGAGCTCGAAGTGCAACCCGGCGATTTCGTCTCGGTGGCCATCGATTCCCTGGAAAACGGCTACGGCGACACCATCCTGTCGCGTGACCGCGCCAAGCGCCTGTCGGCCTGGCTGCAACTGGAAAAGGCCCTGGAAAACGGCGAGCTGGTCACCGGCACCATCACCGGCAAGGTGAAGGGCGGCCTGACCGTCATGACCAACGGCATCCGCGCGTTCCTGCCGGGTTCGCTGGTGGATCTGCGTCCGGTCAAGGACACGACCCCGTACGAAGGCAAGACCCTCGAATTCAAGGTCATCAAGCTCGACCGCAAGCGCAACAACGTCGTGCTGTCGCGTCGCCAGGTGCTGGAAGCCAGCATGGGCGAAGAGCGCCAGAAGCTGCTCGAAACCCTGCACGAAGGTGCTGTGGTCAAGGGCGTGGTCAAGAACATCACCGACTACGGCGCGTTCGTGGACCTGGGCGGCATCGACGGCCTGCTGCACATCACCGACATGGCCTGGCGCCGTGTGCGTCACCCCTCCGAAGTCCTGCAAGTGGGTCAGGAAGTCGAAGCCAAGGTCCTCAAGTTCGACCAGGAAAAGAGCCGCGTCTCGCTGGGCGTCAAGCAGCTGGGCGAAGATCCGTGGGTGGGCCTGGCTCGCCGCTACCCGCAAGGCACCCGCCTGTTCGGCAAGGTCACCAACCTGACCGACTACGGCGCGTTCGTTGAAGTCGAAGCCGGCATCGAAGGCCTGGTGCACGTCTCCGAAATGGACTGGACCAACAAGAACGTCGATCCGCGCAAGGTCGTGACCCTGGGCGAAGAAGTCGAAGTCATGGTCCTGGAAATCGACGAAGACCGTCGTCGCATCTCGCTGGGCATGAAGCAGTGCCGCCAGAACCCGTGGGAAGAGTTCGCCACCAACTTCAAGCGTGGTGACAAGGTCCGCGGCGCCATCAAGTCGATCACCGACTTCGGCGTGTTCGTCGGCCTGCCCGGCGGCATCGATGGCCTGGTTCACCTGTCCGACCTGTCGTGGACGGAAACCGGCGAAGAAGCCGTGCGCAACTTCAAGAAGGGCGACGAGATCGAAGCCGTGGTTCTGGGCATCGATACCGACAAGGAACGCATCTCGCTGGGCATCAAGCAGCTGGAAGGCGACCCCTTCAACAACTTCGTTGCCACGTTCGACAAGGGCGCCGTGGTTCCGGGCACCATCAAGTCGGTCGAAGCCAAGGGCGCCGTCGTGACGCTGTCCGTGGACGTCGAAGGCTACCTGCGCGCTTCCGAGATCTCCTCGGGCCGCGTCGAAGATGCCACCACCGTGCTGACCGCCGGCGAGAACATCGAAGCCATGATCGTCAACATCGACCGCAAGACGCGTTCGATCCAGCTGTCGATCAAGGCCCGTGACAACGCCGAAACCGCCGAAACGATCCAGCGCATGTCCGACGCCAGCGCTTCGTCCGGCACCACCAACCTCGGCGCGCTGCTGAAGGCCAAGCTGGACCAACAGCGCAACGACGGTTAATTCGTGACCAAGTCGGAGCTGATCGCCGCCTTGGCGGCCCGCTATCCTCAGCTGGCCGCCCGCGACACCGATTACGCGGTCAAGACCGTGCTCGATGCAATGACCCAGGCCCTGGCCTCGGGCCAGCGCATCGAGATCCGCGGTTTTGGCAGCTTCTCGCTGTCGCAGCGGTCTCCCCGTATCGGCCGCAATCCGAAATCCGGCGAACAAGTGCTGGTGCCTGGCAAACAGGTGCCGCACTTCAAGGCGGGCAAGGAGTTGCGCGAGCGGGTGGATTTGGTCGGCGGCAATGACGAGGACGCTCAATCCTCTGGATCGAGTGAACCGATGCCGTCCATGGCGAGCATGCACGCCATGCACTGACGGCACGGCCAGCAAGCTGCCTTCGGGCAGATCGGACCGCGAGCAAACGCCCCTTGAGCAATCAAGGGGCTTTGTTTTTGCGGAGGTCGCTTACAATTGACCCTCTCGAATTCTTAGGAGCATGCGTCATGCGCTACCTTGTCTGGGCCCTGCGATTGCTCGTGTTCGTGGCGGTATTGATGTTCGCGTTGAAGAACACCGATCCCGTCGCCGTGAAGTTCTACGCCGATTACGTGGTGCAGGATGTGCCGCTGATCGTCGTCATGCTGGTGGTGTTCGTGGTCGGCGCCCTGTTCGGCCTGCTGCTGACCGTGCCGGCCGCCATGCGCCGCCGCCGCGAGGCCATCCGCCTGCGCCGCGAGCTCGACCGCGTGCAGGCCGCCGTGAACGGCACCACGCCGGCCGTGCCGCCGGAAGCCGTCGCGCCGATGTCGCCGCTGTGACGGCGCCGCGCCGTCCGCAAGCCTTTCTTTTCCGCATTGAATCTACGCAAGAGCCCGCATAGTGGATTTTGAACCTTGGTGGTTGATATTCGTGCCGGTGTTGTTCGCGCTCGGCTGGCTGGCCGCGCGCTTCGACATCCGGCAGATGTTGCGGGAAACCCGCAGCCTGCCCGATTCGTATTTCCGGGGCCTGAACTTCCTGCTCAATGAGCAGCCCGACCGCGCCATCGACGCGTTCGTCGAGGTGGCCAAGCTCGATCCCGAGACCACCGAACTGCACTTCGCGCTGGGCAGCCTGTTCCGTCGCCGCGGCGAAATGGAGCGCGCCATCCGCGTGCACCAGAGCCTGCTGAACCGTTCCGACCTGCCCGCCGCCGAGCGCGAGCACGCGCAGCACGAATTGGCGCAGGACTTCCTCAAGGCCGGCATGCTCGACCGCGCCGAAAACGGCTTCGAGCAGCTCAAGGACACGCGCTACGCCTTGCCGGCGCTGCGTTCGCTGATCCGCATCTACGAATCCGAGCACGACTGGCCGCGCGCCATCGAGGCCGTCAAGACGCTGCACGGCCTGGTGGACGAGCCGGTGCCGCAGATCGTGCATTACTACTGCGAGCAGGCCGCGACGGCGCTGGCGGCCAAGCCGCCCAACGTCGATGCCGCGCACGCCGCCCTGGATGCCGCCGACCATGCCTTGTCGACCGCCGACGCCGGCATGTCGAGCAAGGGCGCCGTGGTGCGCACCGCCATGCTGCGCGCGCGCCTGGCGCTGATCGAACAGGATCCCAAGCGCGAGCGGTTGTACCTGGAGTCGGTCATGACCGACGCCCCCGAGTACGCCGGCCTGGTGGCCGAGCAGTTGCTGGCCAACTATCGCGCCGCCGGCCAGGCCGAGGCCGGGCTGGAATTGCTGCAGCGCCAATACGCGCGCCACGCCTCGCTCGACCTGTTCAACGTCGTGTTCCGCGAATTGCGCGTGCAGCAGGGCTCCGCGCCGGCCTGGGCCTTTGCCCGGGGCGCGTTGCGCAACCATCCCTCTTTGCTCGGCCTGGACCGCCTGCTGGAGGCCGAACTGGCCAATCCGGAGGGCGCGAGCGAGCATGGCCCCGTGCCTGGAGCCGACCTCACGCTGCTGCGCAGCCTGATTCACAAGCATACGCAACGACTGGACCGCTACGCGTGCCGGAACTGCGGTTTTCAAGCGCGCCGCTTCTATTGGCAATGTCCTGGCTGCAACGCCTGGGAAACCTACGCGCCGCGCCGTCTGGAAGAACTTGAATGAGCCAATTTCCCGCCGAATCCATTTCGCATAGCCGCGTGCTCGTGGTGGGCGATGTCATGCTGGACCGTTACTGGTTCGGCGAGGTGGAGCGTATTTCCCCCGAGGCGCCGGTGCCGGTGGTGCGTGTCGCGCGCCGCGAGGACCGCCTGGGCGGCGCCGCCAACGTGGCGCGCAACGTCGCCGCGCTGGGCGGCCACGTCACGCTGGTGGGCGTGCTGGGCGAGGACGAGGCCGGCGACAGCGTGCGCCGCCTGGCCGCCGAGGCCGGCATCCAGGCCGAGCTGATCACCGACCTGAGCCTGCACACCACGCTGAAGATGCGCGTGCTGGGCCGCCAGCAGCAGCTGCTGCGCGTCGACTTCGAGCAGCACCCGGCGCAGGAGGCGCTCGACAGCATCGACGCCGCGCTGGCGCGTCACCTGGCCAACCACGACATCGTGGTGCTGTCCGACTACGCCAAGGGCGTGTTGACGCGGGTCGAGTCGCTGATCGCGCTGGCCCGCAGCGCCGGCATCCCGGTGCTGGTCGATCCCAAGGGCGACGACTATTCGCGCTATCGCGGCGCGACGCTGGTCACGCCCAACCGTTCCGAAATGCAGCAGGCCGTGGGCCGCTGGAATTCCGAATCCGAACTGACCGATCGCGCGCAGCGCCTGCGCGCCGATCTGGACCTGGAAGCCTTGCTCGTGACGCGTTCCGAGCAGGGCATGACTTTGTTTACCGACACGGGCCGCGAGCACATCGACGCGCAGGCGCACGAGGTGTTCGACGTGTCCGGCGCGGGCGATACCGTGCTGGCGACGCTGGCCGTCTCGCGCGCCATCGGCCTGCCGTGGGCGGATGCCATGGGCTGGGCCAACCGGGCCGGCGGCATCGCCGTGGGCAAGCTGGGCACGTCCGTCGTCACCGCCGCCGAACTGGCAGGAGAACTCTCATGATCGTCGTTACCGGAGCCGCGGGCTTCATTGGCAGCAACCTGGTGCGCGGCCTGAACCGCCGCGGGATCGAGGACATCATCGCGGTCGATGACCTGACCGAGGGCGACAAGTTCGTCAACCTGGTCGACTGCAAGATCGCCGACTACATGGACAAGGACGACTTCCGTCGCCGCGTCGCCGATGGCAGCCTGCCGGAGATCCGCGCCGTGCTGCACCAGGGCGCCTGCTCGGACACCACCGAGCGCAACGGCCGCTACATGCTCGACAACAACTACCGCGTCACGCTGGAGCTGTTCGAGTTCTGCCAGGCGCGCCGCATTCCCTTCCTGTATGCCTCGTCGGCCGCGGTCTACGGCGGTTCGTCGATCTACGTGGAAGATCCGGCCAACGAAGGCCCCCTGAACGTCTACGGCTATTCCAAGCTGCTGTTCGACCAGGTGCTGCGCAAGCGCATGGACAGCCTGACCGCGCAGGTCGTGGGGCTGCGTTATTTCAACGTCTATGGTCCGCATGAGCAGCACAAGGGCCGCATGGCGTCGGTGGCCTTCCACAACATGAACCAGTTCCTGGAGCACGGCCACGTGCGCCTGTTCGCCGGCTGGGACGGCTACGTGGATGGCGGCCAGAGCCGCGACTTCATCTCGGTCGAGGACGTGGTGGCGGTCAACCTGCACTTCCTCGATCATCCGGAGCAGTCCGGCGTGTTCAATTGCGGCACGGGCCGGGCCCAGCCGTTCAACGACGTCGCCGCGGCCGTGGTCAACACGCTGCGCGCCGAGCGCGGCGAGGCGCAACTGACGCTGGCCCAGCTGGTCGAGCTGGACCTGATCCGCTACATCCCGTTCCCGGACGACCTGAAGGGCCGTTACCAGAGCTACACCCAGGCCGACGTCAGCCGCCTGCGCGCGGCGGGTTTCACCGCCCCGATGCGCGACGTGCAGACCGGCGTGGCCGAGTACGTGCGCTACTGGCGCGCGCGCAAGTAAGGCGCGCCGGCCGCCGCCTGGCGGTGGCCGGTCCGTGTCAAAAAAGAGCCGCCGTTCCGGGCGGTTTTTTTTCGCCCGCGTAGTTGCCGGGGTGGATCAATCCATTCACCGGGCATCCGCGGGGAATGCCCGGCGGGCCATGATCCGGAGGTGGCGCGGCAACCGTTGCGCCGCGTTTTTCCGGAGACCTGTCCATGAATCCCTTCCTCCATTCCACCGTCGCCCGCCGCCTGCCCGCGCTGCCGTGGCGCCGCCCACAACCCGTTGCCGCGCGACGCGGCCCGCCCGTGTTGCGCCAGGCGCTGGGCGCGGCCCTGCTGGCAGCCGGCGTGGCGCACGCGCCGGCGCAGGCGCTGGACCTGAACGACGCCACCGCGCAGCAGCTCGAGGGCATCCGCGGCATCGGGCCGCGCACGGCGCAGATCATCGTCGGCGAACGCGAGCGCGCCGGCCGGTTCGAGTCGCTGCAGGACCTCGCCGACCGGGTGCGCGGCATCAGCCAGAAGAAGGCCGAGGCCCTGGGGGCCGGCGGCCTGACGGTGGGCGCGGCGGGCGCTGATCCGAAGGTCGCGGGCGCGAAGGCGGCGGTCCCGGCGCCGGTCAGATCCGCGCCGGGGGCGGGCGCCGCCAAGGCCGCCCCCGCGGGTGGCGCGGCCAG
>NZ_CADIJR010000032.1 GCF_902859645.1 Achromobacter insuavis
CCTGCGTCAGCTGGCGCGAGACGGCGGCCAGGCGCTCGGCGCCGCGGCGGGTGTCGGGCACGCGGTGCGCCAGGCGCTGCGCCAGCAGATTGACGCGGGCGCCGCGCCGGGCCTGCGGACCGGTCCAGGCCGAGGCCAGCCGGTAACTCAGGCTGTTCAGGCGCTCGCGCTGGTGCTCCAGGCGCTGGGCCGGCGACACCAGTTGCGCGGCGGCGCGATCCAGCCGCTGCGCCGCGCGTTCCAGGCGGCGCTGCTGGCCGCGCACCAGGGTCTCGGCCGCGTACATGACGCGGCCCAGCAGTTCCGAGCGCGGCACGCAGGCCAGCTCGGCGGCCGCGGTCGGCGTGGGCGCGCGCACGTCGGCGACGAAGTCGGCGATGGTGAAGTCGGTTTCATGGCCGACGCCGCTGATGGTGGTGATGGCGCTGGCGTCGATCTCGCGGGCCAGGGCTTCGTCGTTGAAGCTCCAGAGGTCCTCGATGCTGCCGCCGCCGCGCACCAGCAGCAGCGTATCGACCTCGCCACGGCCGTTCGCCAGGCGGACCTGCGCGGCCAGCCGGCCGGCCGCGTCGGCGCCCTGCACCGGCGCCGGATAGATGATGACCGGCACCTGCGGCGCGCGCCGCGCCAGCGCCGACAGCACGTCGCGCAGCGCGGCGGCATGCAGCGAGGTGATCACGCCGATGGCGCGCGGCATCGGCGCCGGTTCGCGCTTGCGCGCCGGATCGAACAGGCCTTCCGCGTTCAACTGCTCTTTCAGGCGCAGGAAGGCTTCGTACAGATTGCCCAGGCCGGCGCGGCGCATGGCGTCGACCTGCAGCTGGTAGTCGCCGCGCGGTTCGTACAGCGACACCCTGACCCTGATTTCGACCTGGTCGCCCGCGCGCGGCACGAAGCCGACCGCGCTGGCGCGGCCCCGGAACATGACGGCGCGCACGGCGGCGCGGCTGTCCTTGAGCGTGAAGTACCAATGCCCGGAAGCCGCCTGCGTGAAGTTGGAAACCTCGCCGCGAACCCACAGTGCCGGGATGCTGCGCTCCAACAACTGCCCCACCGCTTGGTTCAGCTGGGCAACTGTCAGGATATCCCGCGCAAATACGTTGTTTGTGACTGCAAGTTCAATTGTCATAAGGCTTTCCGATGCGTACCTGTCCACAGGGCATACGTAGCGGGCCGCCATGATACCGCGTCCGGGCATTTTTGCCGCGGCTGGCCCGAAAGCTAGCAAATTCGACCTAAGAACATGATTTTTATGGAATTTCCGACCATACACGGCTGCTCGAATTTGAAGCAAACAAGCGCAAGCCCTGTGCCCGCAAGCGTTCCGGCGAAGTTTTGCACAGAATTATCCACAAATTCTGTGGATAGTTTTGGCGGCCGGCCGCCCTTGCCACATCCCCGCCGCGCCGTTACAGTTTCGGCTTGATCAGATGCCGGTGCGTGGCCCTCCCCCGCCCCCCGGTGCACCTGGAGTTGACCGCTTTGCTTTCCATCTTGCGCGAGGCCGGCTGGCCGATCTGGCCCCTGCTGGCGACGTCCGTGCTGGGTCTTGCGCTGATCTTCGAGCGCTTCCTGTCGCTGCGCCGCAGCCAGGTCATGCCGCGTGGCCTGAACGAACAAGTGGCCGAGATGCTGCGCAACCGCCAGGATTCGCCCGAATCGCTGAGCCGCCTGGAACGCAATTCCCCCCTCGGCCGCGTGCTGGCCGAGGTCATGCGCCACCGCCACCTGCCGCGCGAGGAATTGCGCAGCGTGGTCGAGGACACCGGCCGCGCCGTGGCCCATGACCTGAGCCGCTACATCCCCGCCATCGGCACCATCGCGGTGGTCGCGCCGCTGATGGGCCTGTTCGGCACCGTGGTCGGCATGATCGAGATCTTCGGCTCGTACACGCCCGGCGGCGGCGACCCCGCCCAGCTGGCGCGCGGCATCTCGATCGCGCTGTACAACACCGGCTTCGGCATCCTCATCGCCATCCCCGCCATGATCGCGCACCGCTATCTGCGCGGCCGCGTCGACGGCTACCTGAACGCGATGGAGCTGTCGGCCGCGCGGCTGGCGCGCGCCGTGTCGCACGCGCCCGCCCCGCGCGAGGACCGTCCATGAATTTCCGGGGCTCCCGGGGCGACCGCGACGAGCTGGACATCAACCTGATTCCGCTCATCGACGTCCTGCTGGTCATCCTCATCTTCCTGGCGGCGACCACCTCGTTCGCCCGCTTCACGCAGCTAAAGGTCACGCTGCCGCAGGCCTCCGCCGAACAGGAAACCCCGCCGGCGCTGGAAGTGGCGATCAGCCAGGACGGGCGCTATGCCCTGAACGGCACCCTGATCGACGTCTCCACGCCGCCCGAGATCGCCGACGTGCTGCGCCAGGCCGCCGCCGGCAAGACCGAACCGCTGGTGGTCATCAACGCCGACGCCCAGGCCACCCACCAGTCCGTGATCAACGTGATGGAAGCGGCCCGCCTGGCCGGCATCGGCCGCGTCAACTTCGCCGCCCAGACCACCCGGTGAGCGCGTCCCGCCCCAAGGCCTCGCTGCTTGCGCGCCAATGGCAGCACGGCGGCTGGCTCTCCACCCTGCTGCGCCCCCTGTCCGCGCTGACCGCGCGCGTGGTGGCGCGCAAGCGCGCGCGCTATCGCGACGGCCGCGCCACGGCCTACCGGGCGCCGGTGCCGGTGGTGGTGATCGGCAACATCTTCGTCGGCGGCACCGGCAAGACGCCAATGGTCATCGCCACGGTCCAGGCGCTGCGCGCCCGCGGCTACACGCCGGGCGTGGTCAGCCGCGGCTACGGCGTGAAGCTGGGACCGCAGCCGCGCGTCGGCCAGGGGGAACTTGAAGCGGCGCAATTCGGCGACGAGCCGGCGCTGATCGCGCGCGCCACCGGCGCCCCGGTGTCGGTGCACCCGCGCCGCGCGCTGGCCGCCCAGGCGCTGCTGGCCGCGCATCCGCGTGTCGATGTGATCGTGTCCGATGACGGCCTGCAACACCTGGCGCTGGCACGCGACGTGGAAATCGTGGTGCAGGACCCGCGCGGCATCGGCAATGGCCGGCTGCTGCCCGCCGGCCCCCTGCGCGAGCCGGCCAGCCGACTGCGCGAGGTGGATGCGGTGATCACCAACATCGGCGTGCCCGACGGCCGCGCGGCGCCGCCAGCCGACGCGCGGCCGCGCCAGGTCGCCATGTGGCTGGAACCCGATGACGCCCGCCAGATCGAGGGCGGCGCGCGCCGGCCGCTGGCGGCCTTCGCCGGCCAGCCGGACGTGGCCGCGGCCGCCGGCATCGGCAACCCGGAACGCTTCTTCGCCACGCTGCGGGCCCAGGGCATCGCGCTGGCGGCCACCCTGCCCCTGCCCGACCACCACGACTACGCGCGTTCACCGTTCCAGGAATTGGCCGCGCCCATCATCCTGGTCACGTCCAAGGACGCGATCAAATGCGCCGCCTTGCACGACGCGCGCCTGTGGGAAGTGCCGGTGCGGGCCGGCTTTTCCGACCCGCAACTGTTCGACTGGCTGGCGCAGGCATTGCGCCAGCGCGCCCCGCGCCAACCGGCCTAGAAGAACGCCGGACGCGCCGCGACCGGACGCCGGGCGTACTCCGCCAGGCCGCGCTTGCGCGCCGCCGCCGCGCGCAGCCGCAGCGCCGCCAGGACGCCGTGCACGATC
Organism: Achromobacter insuavis; assembly: GCF_902859645.1. Classification (GTDB taxonomy): domain Bacteria; phylum Pseudomonadota; class Gammaproteobacteria; order Burkholderiales; family Burkholderiaceae_B; genus Achromobacter; species Achromobacter insuavis. The sequence continues at coordinate 3,674 of NZ_CADIJR010000032.1, forward strand.
ACCAGCAACAGCGCCGCCGCCAGCCAGATCACGCGCGCCAGCGAAGGCCACGGATCGTCCAGCGAACGGCGCGCATCGACGTCCACGACCGTGTCGCCCGAGGCCTCGCGCTCGACCGCCGTGACCACGCCCGCGGCCTGGAACGGCTGGGCGCCATCGGCCGCCAGCATCGCGACCTGGCGGCTCCAGGACTGCAGCATGTCCGGCATTTCCTCGCGCGCCATCAAGGACGACAGATCGGCATAACGGCCGGGCCACACCTGCAGGACGACGCCGCCGCGCTGACGCGCCATCAGGTCGTTGCCGGCGCGCGCCAACACCTCGCGCAGCTGCGGCTCCATGCTGCTCTTGGCCAGGCCGCGCAGCTGGTTGGCGGCGCGCGTGATGATGACGCCCTCGTCGGCATTGCCCCGCTGCTTGAAGGCGCCGCCCTGCGCCAGCTGCAACAGCGCCAGCCAGTTGTCGGGTTCGTCGCGCGCCAGCATCAGGCTGTCGACGGTCTCGGCCTTGAGGCGATCGCACTCGGCGATGGCCTGGCCGGTGGCGCTCTCGCACGCCAGCTCGATGGTCAGCACCAGATCGGTCACGCGGCTCACCGTCACGGCCGACACGTTGCGGGCGTTGTAGGCGGCCAGCGGATTGCCGGCCAGGCTGCCGTAGACCTGATTGCGGACCAGCATGTCCATCATCGGGTTGGGCCGGGTCTTCAGAAAAGCGCCCGAATACAGTTGCAGCGCGGCCGGCGCCACGCGCAGTTCGTCGGCGCGGATCGCCTCGCCCTGCCAGCGGATGCGCTCGCAATCGAAGCGCACCTCGCCCTGGCGGTACGCGTCCGGCTGGAACTGGCAGCGGCCCGCGCCCTTCAAGGACACCAGGTCGCCGGGCGCGGGCGGATCCTGGACCAGCGCCGCGGCCGAGTCGTAGACGCGCGGCTGCGCGCCGCGCGCCCAGGCCGACGCAAGCGCGATGTCGCCGCGCAGGTCGGCGCCATCGATCAGGCCCAGCGCCACGCCGGCGATCAGGCCGGCCAGCGCCAGCGTCACGTGGCGACCCCAGGCCACGCTCGGAAACAGGCGCTGCTCCTCGTCCACCGAAAAGCGGTTGCCCAGGCGCAGCACGGCGTAGTCTTCCACCCGCAGGTCCACGTCGACGCGGCCGTCGTCCGGCAGCTCCAGGTTGGCGCGCCAATGGTCGGGCAGCGTCACCGGCAGCTTGTCGCCCAGGAACAGCTGGGTCGACACCGCCTGCGCGTTGGCCGGATTGGTCAGCACGATCGCGTTCAATTCGCCCCGCACCCGGTTCACCTTCTGCGCCGCGCCCAGCGGCCGCCGGCGCCAGGTCAGCCAGACGGCCAGCAGCGCCGGCGCGGCGGCCGAGGCCAGCCACGCCAGGCCGCCGCCCGCCGCGGCCACGCCCAGGCAGACGAAGGCCGCCAGCCACAGCAGGGCGGGCCAGAAGGCGATGCCGGACGGACGGCGCCAGGCGATCTCGGCGGGCGTTTCCTCGCGCTGGCTCAGGATCTCGACCCGCATGGCGTCGGCGAACTCGCGTTCGGCGTGGGCATCGGACGCATTGCCGGCGTCCTGCGCGGCGGCCGCGTCGGCGTCGACCACGTTCTGCATCTCGCCCAGCTTGCCGCTGGACCATTGCTGGTTCTGCTTCTGCCGGCGCGCCTCGCGCTCGCGGCCGCCGGCCAGGTCGAATTCGCCGTTCAGCGCCACCACGATGGCGAATTTCTCCGTCATCACCACTTCGGCCTGGTTGTCCTCGCGCAGATAGTCGCGCGCATCGTAGGGCAGCACCACGTCGACGCCGCCCAGCGTGTCGTGCATGGTGGCCGCGCCATGGCCCGATTCCAGCCCGTGGCGCACGAAGGCGCCGCGCAGCGGGAACACACCGTCATTCAGGAGCGCGACGCGTTGGGTCGGCTTGGCGGGCCGCACCAGGAACGGCTGCACCAGCGCCTGTTCCTCCGCGCTCAGCCGCCGCAGCGGCTGGCCTTCCTGCTTGAGTTCGCGCAGCGCGCCCTTGTTGTCACTGCGGCGCGCCATGTAGGTGATGGCGCTGATGACCGACCAGACCAGGATGATGAGCATCAGCCCGATGCGAAGGGTGTTGGCATCCATTGTTCTGTTTTTCCTCTTTCCTCACGTCGCGACGGATCATAGCCACCATCCGTCCCGGAATTTCTAGCGCGAGCGTCAAAACATGACAATAATTAACAGAACCACCCATCCGGCGGCCCCGTTCACCGCCTCGCGCCGCGCGCCGGGCGGCCGATCGCGGGCTGCGCGCGCCCAAACTGTTTTAGAATCCCGGTCATGGAATCCCGCCTTCTCGACATCCTCGTCTGCCCCCTGTGCAAGGGCCGCCTCGAACACGACCGGACCCAGGCCGAACTGGTCTGCCGCGCCGACCGCCTGGCGTTCCCGCTGCGCGACGGCATTCCCGTCATGCTTGAATCGGAAGCGCGCTCGCTGGACGACGCCCCCGTTTCTTCCTGACCCGCCCGCATCGTGAGCTTCATCGCCCTGATCCCGGCGCGGACCGCCTCGACCCGCCTGCCCGACAAGCCGCTCGCCGACATCGCCGGCAAGCCGATGGTGGTGCGCACGGCCGAGCGCGCGGCGCAATCGGGCGCCGCGCAGGTCTACATCGCCACGGATGACGCGCGCGTCCAGGACGCCGCCCGGGCCCACGGCCTGCGCGCCCTGATGACGCGCGGCGACCATCCCACCGGCACCGACCGCCTGGCCGAGGCCGTGGAACAGCTGGGCCTGCCCGACGACGCCATCGTCGTCAACGTGCAGGGCGACGAGCCGCTGATCGAACCCGAACTCATCGACGCCGTGGCCGCCCGCCTGGCCGACAGCCCGGAGGCGGACATCGCCACCTGCGCCTGTCCGCTGGCCGACGCCCAGGCGCTGTTCAATCCCAATGTGGTCAAGCTGGTCTGCGCCGTCGACGGCCGCGCGCTGTATTTCTCGCGCGCGCCGATCCCGTGGGCGCGCGACGCGCTGGCCGGCGGCGAGCGCGTGCTGGCCGAGGGCCTGCCCGCCTGGCACCACATCGGCCTGTACGCCTACCGCGTGTCGTTCCTGCGCCGCTACCCGACCCTGCCGCAAGGCGCGCTGGAACGGTTCGAGTCGCTGGAACAGCTGCGCGCGATGGAGCACGGCCACGTCATCGTCGTCCATCGGGCGTCGCACCCTCCGGCCGCCGGCGTAGATACCCCCGCCGACCTGGAACGCGTTCGCTTGATCTATAGCAAACAGATATAAGGGTTATTTCGCATGGCGCGGCCCCGCAGAGGCTGCTGCGTTGCGGCATAATCGCTCGGATCACAAAAATTAAACCCCATTCAGGAGCACTCATGCGTCTCATCTTGCTCGGACCTCCCGGCGCCGGCAAAGGCACTCAGGCCGCGTTTCTCACCCAGCATTTCGGCATTCCCCAGATTTCCACGGGCGACATGCTGCGCGCCGCGGTCAAGGCCGGCACGCCCCTGGGCATCGAAGCCAAGAAGGTCATGGATGCCGGCGGCCTGGTCTCGGATGAGATCATCATCGGCCTGGTCCAGGACCGCCTGAAGCAGCCCGACTGCGCCAACGGCTACCTGTTCGACGGCTTCCCGCGCACCATCCCGCAAGCCGACGCGCTCAAGAGCGCCGGCGTCAAGCTGGACTACGTGGTGGAAATCGAAGTCCCCGAAGAAGACATCATCGAACGCATGAGCGGCCGCCGCGTGCACCAGCCCAGCGGCCGCAGCTACCACGTGCGCTTCAACCCGCCCAAGGTCGAAGGCAAGGACGACGTCACCGGCGAAGACCTGATCCAGCGCGACGACGATCGCGAGGACACCGTCCGCAACCGCCTGAACGTGTACCGCCAGCAGACCCGTCCGCTGGTCGACTATTACTCGACGTGGGCCCAGCAAAGCCCCGCCGACGCGCCGAAGTATCGCAAGATCTCCGGCGTCGGCGCGGTCGAGGAAATCAAGTCGCGCCTGTTCGACGCGGTCAAGAACTGACCGGGCGCTTCGATGGCTCCAGGCCTTCGGCGCCGGCCGGACGCGATGCGTCCCGGCCCCGGCCCGAAGGCCTTGTCGCATCCGGCGCCCGCCGCGCCGCTTTCATCCCTTGAATTGATCTGGTGGTAGAGACATGGAAATCGCGAACAAGGTATTCATCGTTACCGGTGGCGCATCCGGCCTGGGCGCCGGCACCGTGCGCATGCTGGTGGCCAACGGCGCCAAGGTCGTCATCGCCGACCTGCAGGACGGCCCTGGCGAGGAACTGGCCAAGGAACTGGGCCAGCGCTACGTGCACTGCGACGTGACGCAAGAGGCCGACGGCCAGCGCGCCGTCGCCGCGGCCAAGGAACTGGGCGCCCTGTTCGGCCTGGTCAACTGCGCCGGCGTGGCGCCCGCCGCCAAGATCGTCGGCAAGAACGGCGCGCACCCGCTGGACCTGTTCCAGAAGGTCGTGTCGATCAACCTGATCGGCAGCTTCAACATGATGCGCCTGGCCGCCGAGGCCATGAGCGGCAACACGCCCGAGCCCACCGGCGAGCGCGGCGTGATGATCAACACGGCCTCGGTCGCCGCGTTCGACGGCCAGATCGGCCAGGCGGCCTACGCCGCCTCCAAGGCCGGCGTGGCCGGCATGACCCTGCCGATCGCCCGCGACCTGGCCAAGACCGGCATCCGCTGCATGACCATCGCCCCCGGCATCTTCGGCACCCCGATGATCTTCGGCATGCCGCAGGAAGTGCAGGACTCGCTGGCCGCCAGCATCCCCTTCCCCGCCCGCCTGGGCCGCCCGGAGGACTACGCCAAGCTGGTGCAGAGCATCATCACCAATGACATGCTGAACGGCGAGACGATCCGCCTGGATGGCGCCATCCGGATGCCCCCGAAATAAAAATGCCCCCACGCCCCCCCAATTTCCCGGGGGGCTTTTTTCTTTTGCAGTCACCTCAATGAGCCTGTTCCGTTCCGCGGCCACCGTCAGCAGCCTGACCCTGCTGTCCCGTATTTCCGGCCTGGTCCGCGACGTCCTGGTGGCGCGCGCTTTCGGCGCCGGCCCCATCACCGACGCCTTCTGGGTCGCCTTCCGCATTCCCAACCTGCTGCGGCGGCTGTTCGCCGAGGGCGCCTTCGCCCAGGCCTTCGTGCCGATCCTGGGCCATGCCCGCAACAACCGCTCCGAGGCCGAAGTCCGCACGCTGCTGGACCGCGTGGCGCTGCTGCTGACCATGGCGCTGATGACGGTCACGCTGATCGGCATCATCGCCGCGCCGTGGGTGGTGTCGGCCATGGCCAGCGGCCTGCGCGGCGCGGCCCGCGATACCGAATTCGGCGCCGCCGTCTGGATGACGCGGATGATGTTCCCCTACATCTTCTGCATGTCGCTGATCGCGTTCGCCTCCGGCGTGCTCAATACCTGGCGCCGCTTCGCCGTGCCGGCGTTCACGCCGGTGCTGCTGAACCTGGCCATGATCGCCGCCTGCCTGTGGCTGGCGCCGCGCATGGACGTGCCGGTCTACGCGCTGGCCATCGGCGTCATGGCCGGCGGCGTGGCGCAACTGGCGGTGCAATGGGTCGCGCTGGCGCGGCTGGGCATGACGCCGCGCTTTTCGCTGCGCTTTCGCGAGGCCTGGGCCGACCCCACCGTGCAGCGCATCCTCAAGCAGATGGCCCCGGCCACGCTGGGCGTGTCGGTGGCGCAGATCTCGCTGCTGATCAACACCAACATCGCCACCTGGCTCACGCCCGGCAGCGTCACCTGGCTGTCGTTCGCCGACCGCCTGATGGAATTCCCGACCGCCCTGCTGGGCGTGGCCCTGGGCACCGTGCTGCTGCCCAGCCTGTCGGCGGCCCACGCCCGCGACGACCACGACGGCTACAGCGCCCTGCTCGACTGGGGCCTGCGGCTGGTGCTGCTGCTGGGCCTGCCCGCGGCGGTGGGCATGGCGCTGCTGTCGGACGGCCTGGTGGCCACGCTGTTCCACTACGGCGCGTTCTCGTCCCAGGACGTGCTGCAGACCCGGCTGGCGGTCATGTCCTATTCGGCCGGCCTGATCGGCCTGCTGGCGGTGAAGATCCTGGCGCCCGGCTTCTACGCCAAGCAGGACATCCGCACCCCGGTGAAGATCGCCATCGGCGTGTTGATCCTGACCCAGCTGATGAACGTCGCGCTGGTGCCGCTGATGGCCCACGCCGGCCTGGCGCTGGCGATCGGCCTGGGCGCCTGCCTGAACGCGCTGGCGCTGCTGATCGGCCTGCGCCGCCGCGGCGTCTACCGGCCCGGCGCCGGCTGGGGCCGCTTCGCCCTGCGCCTGGTTCCGGCCCTGGCGGCCCTGGCCGCGCTGCTGGTGTACGCAGATGGTCGTATTGACTGGATCGCCCTGCAGGCCCATGCCGGCCATCGCGCGCTCTGGCTGACGGGCGTATTGGCGGCCAGCGCGGCCGTCTACTTCGGCATGTTGTTACTGTTTGGGTTCCGTCCCCGGGACTTCGGACGCCGGTCCGCCCGCTAATTTCCGGGGTTCGCACCCCAATCTCCGCAAAAAGCCGGCTACCCGCCGGCTTTTTTTTGCATTTGATTCGTCAAGAATTGACAAGCGGCCGGTAATCTTTGGTAAAAAACCTTTATTATTTACAAATTGCCATCGAAAGGATTCCCGCCTGGCTACCCAGGCGGCAGCTTGAAGTGAAGTACGCCCAAGGACAACCCATGGCGGACCAAGTCATCAATTGGTTACTGCTGCTACGCTCCGGTAAAGCGACGGCGCAGGACTACAACGATTTCCTGGCGTGGCGCGCGGCCGACCCCCTGCATGAGAATGCCTGGCAACAATTGACGGGCACTCTGGCGGGTTCAGGCTTTGGCCGGCTGGGCGACGCCTATCCTGCCGGTTACGCCACGACCGCCTCGCCGCCGCCCCCACCGCAGGTGGCGCCCGCGCCTGCCGTCACGCCCCCCGTCGTCGTGCCGCCGCGCCGGCGCTTCCTGACGGGTTCGCTCGCGCTCGCCAGCGCGGGCGCCTGCGCCGCTTACGTCGGCAATGCCTTCTACCCCTTGAGCAACGTCGCGGCGGATGCCGCCACGGCCACCGGCGAGCGCCGCCGCTACCAGCTTTCCGACGGCAGCCAGTTGCTGCTGGACGCGCGCAGCCGCGTCAACCTGGACTTCACCCCCGCCTACCGCCAGGTGCGGCTGCTGGACGGCGCCGTCACCGTGTCGGTGGCGCCGGACGCCCGCCGGCCCTTCCTGGTGCAGACCGCCGAGGGCACCGTGCGCGCCCTGGGCACCCGCTACATGGTGCGCCAGCAGGCCCAGCGCACGGTGGTCGTGGTGCACGAGCACGAGGTGGTGGTGGAGACCATGGCCGGCGCCCACGGCATCGTGCGGGCCGGCACCGGAGCGCGCTTCGACGCCTCGCGCATCGACACCCCGCGCGCCGAGCTCATGGCCGAGGCCGCCTGGGAATCGGGCTGGGTCGACGCCCGCGGCCGCCCGCTGGCCGAGATCATCGCCGCCCTGCGCCCCTATCGCAGCGGGTCCCTGCGCGTCTCCATGGCCGCCGGCGGCCTGCCGGTGTCCGGCCATTTCCCGCTCGACGACACCGACGCGGCGCTGACCGCGCTCGAAGACATGATGCCCATCCACGTGCGGCGCTATACGCCCTGGTTCGTCTCGATCAACGTCGCGGCCTGACCACGCCCGCTGACACGGGGCTGTAACGAAAAGCCGCTTCCGTTGTATACTCAGCACGGTGTTTTTATCCAGTAGGCGCAGCAGGGCCCACCAGGCGTTGATTCCTTCGATGCCCGCGCGGTCTGAAGCCCGGGTCAAGCTACCCGGGCCCTGCAGTCCGAGGCTTTCCTCGCAGCGCCCCCCGCCCGGTTGACGGGCGCTCCATCGGCAGACACGGCATTTAAAGCTTGCAATCCCCCGGGGACTTGCTAAAATGTTCGACTTTGCCGAATTCAACTTACATAGCAACATGGCCAATACCGCCCAAGCCCGCAAGCGCGCTCGCCAATCCGTTGAGCGCAACAAGCACAATTCCAGCCTGCGCTCGATGCTGCGCACCGCCATCAAGCGCGTTCGCCAATCCATCGCCGCCGGCGACAAGGCTGCGGCTGGCGAAGTGTTCCAGAAGGCGTCGAGCGTGATCGATCGCGTGGCTGACAAGAACATCATCCACAAGAACAAGGCCGCTCGCCACAAGAGCCGCCTGGCTGCCGCCATCAAGGCGCTGGCCTAAGCCATTATGCCGCCCTGCCTTGCAGGGCGTCATGAATACGGCAAATGAAGAAGGATGCCCGCGGGCATCCTTTTTTGTTGCCTGGCGTTGCCTGCCGCCATGGCCATGGACCATGACGCCACTGCCGAGTGACAGTGGCCCACGGCAACTGTATCCGCCCGTCAGTCCTGCCGGGCCGCGAGGCGGGCGCGGATCTGCTGGGCCTCGTCGCGCAGGGTCGCGGTGAAGGCGTCCACCAGCGGATTCTTGGGCCGGTGCTCCGGAAACACCAGGTTGACCCGGAACGGGAACGACCGCCGCAATGGCCGGATATGCAGGCCGCGGCCGATGAAATCCAGCGCCGTCAGCGGGTTGACGATGGCCAGGCCCAGCCCCTGGCGCACGAAGGCGCACACCGAGACCGCCGTCGGCGTCTCGATGATCGCGCGCCGCAGCACGCCCTCGGCCGCGAAGGCCTCGTCGATCTGGATCCGGTAGGGATCGCTGGACGACAGGCTGACGAACGGTTCGCCGGCGAAATCGGCCAGTTCCAGCGCCGGCCGCGCCAGCAGGCGATGGCCGTCGGGCAGCACGCAGACCTCGTCCACTTCCAGCAATAATTCCAGCCGGGTGCCGGCCGGCTCCAGCTCGTGCTCGGTCAGGCCCAGGTCATAGCGCTGGGCCGTGAGCCATTCCTCCAGGAACGGCGATTCCTGCGCCTCCAGCGCCAGGCTCACGCCCGGGTAGTCCTGGCTGAAGCGCCGGAAGGCGCCCGGCAGCAGCGAATGGGAAAACGCCGGCAGCGCGATCACCGCCAGCTGCCCATCCTGGAACGCGCGCAGGCGCGCCGCCGTGGACGCCACGCGCTCCAGCCCGGCGTATGACTGCCGCACCTCGTCGTACAGCGCCAGCGCCGGCATGGTGGGCCGCAGGCGGCCGCGCACACGCTCGAACAGGGCGAAGCCGATGGTCTGCTCCATGCGCGCCAGCTCGCGGCTGACGGTGGGCTGCGAGGTGAACAGCAGGTCGGCGGCCTTGGTCACGCTGCCGGCGATCATGAGGGCGCGGAAGACTTCGATGTGCCGATGCGTCAACATGCCAAACCCATATCAGGAATGAATCGATGTGGAAAATCTAAGCATTTTACTGGATGACCCGGCGCAGGCATGATGCTGCCCTGATTCCCTACCCCGTCACCGCTACAAGGTTCACCCCGCAATGGCTTTCGATCCGCGCCAACTCACCCAACTCGCCGCCGAGCACGGCACCCCGCTGTGGGTCTACGATGCCGCCGTCATCCGCGAGCGCATCGCCCAGCTGCGCCGATTCGATGTCATCCGCTACGCGCAGAAGGCCTGCTCCAACCTGCACATCCTGCGCCTGATGCGCGCCGAGGGCGTGATGGTGGACGCGGTGTCGCTGGGCGAGATCGAACGCAGCCTGGCCGCCGGCTTCGAGCCCGCGGGCGAGCCGGCCGGCGTGGTGTTCACGGCCGACCTGATCGACCACGCCACCCTGGCCACCGTCATCAAGCACGGCATCACCGTCAATGCCGGCTCGCTCGACATGCTCGAACGCGTTGGCCAGCACGCGCCGGGGCACCGGGTGTGGCTGCGCATCAACCCGGGCTTCGGCCACGGCCACAGCAACAAGACCAACACCGGCGGCCCGCAAAGCAAGCACGGCATCTGGATCGACGACGTCGCGGCCGCCATCGGCATTGTGCGCCGCTACGGCCTGAAGCTGGTCGGCATCCACATGCACATCGGCTCGGGCGTGGACTACGGCCACCTGTCGAGCGTGTGCGACGCGATGGTCGACGTGGTCGCGTCGCTGGACCACGACATCGAGGCCATTTCGGCCGGCGGCGGCCTGTCGATTCCGTATCGCGAGGGCGAGCCGCGCATCGACTGCGACCACTACTTCGAGCAATGGGACGCGGCCCGCAAGCGCATCGAGCAGCGCCTCGGCCATGAGGTGCGCCTGGAGATCGAACCGGGCCGCTTCCTGGTGGCCGAGGCCGGCGCGCTGGTGGCCGAAGTGCACGCGATCAACCGCCGCCCCGAGCGCGATTTCGCGCTGGTGGACGCCGGCTTCAACGACCTGATGCGCCCGGCTATGTACGGCAGCTACCACCGCATCTCGGTGCACGCGCCGGACGGCGCCACGCCGCCGACGGCCGAGACCCGCGTCGCCGTGGCCGGCCCGCTGTGCGAATCGGGCGACGTCTTCACGCAGGACGCCGGCGGCGTGGTCTCGGATCAGTCGCTGCCGCAGCCGCGCATCGGCGACTTCCTGGTGTTCCACAATGCCGGCGCCTATGGCGCGTCGATGTCCTCGAACTACAACACCCGGCCGCTGGCGGCCGAAGTGCTGCTGGACCGCAACGAGGCGCGCCTGATCCGCCGCCGCCAGACGGTCGCCGACCTGCTGGCGCTGGAGCAATAAGGCAAGGCGCGGCCGTGGCGAACGCGACGGCCGCGCGATCAGGCAGGATCAGGTGGGAAAGGCTTCGCGCAAGGCGAAGGTGGCCTGCTTGAACACGCCCAGGTCGGTGCCGACCGCGACGAAGTGCATGCCCATGTCCAGGTAGCGGCGCGCATCGGCCTGCACCGGCGCCAGGATGCCCACCGCCTTGCCCTGCGCGCTGACGCGCTGGTACAGGTGGCGAATCGCTTCCTGCACTTCCGGGTGGCCCGGATTGCCCAGGTGGCCCAGGGCCGCGGCCAGGTCCGACGGGCCGATGAAGACGCCATCCACGCCCTCGACCGAGGCGATCGCGTCGACCGCCTCGATGCCGGGGCGGCTCTCGATCTGCAGCAGCACGCAGATGTTGTCGTTGATGGTCTTCAAGTAATCCGGCACGGTGCCGTAGCGGTTGCTGCGCTGCATGCCGGCCACGCCGCGGATGCCCTGCGGCGGATAGCGCGTGGCGGCCACGGCGCGGCGCGCGTCGTCCTCGGATTCGATGAAGGGGATCAGCAGGTTGTAGAAGCCGATATCGAGCAGGCGCTTGATCTCGACCGGATCGTTCCAGGTCGGCCGGCCGATGGCGGCGCTGGCGCTGCCCTGCAGGGCCTGCAGCTGCTGCAGGAACATCGGCACGGTGTTGGGCGAATGCTCGCCGTCCAGCAGCAGCCAGTCGAAGTCGGCCAGGCCCGCGACTTCCGCGGTGATGTGGCTGGACATGCACATCCAGAAACCGATCAGGCGCTCGCGCGCCAGGATGCGTTGGCGAAAGCGGTTGGGCAAGGGTGAAGTCATCGCTGCGGGTTTCCCATCGTATTGAACCCCCGGCGCCGCCCGGCGCGCGGGGGGGAGTTGATACCGGACGCTAGTCCATGCGGGCGCCGGAGGCCTTGGCCGCCGCGCCCCACTTGGTGATTTCGGATTGGACGAAGGCCGAGAACGCCTTGGGGTCGTCGCCCACCACCACGAAGCCTACGCTTTCCAGCTTCTGCCGGATATCCGGTGAAGCCAGGGCCTTGACGGTCGCCTGGTTCAGGCGCTGGATGACCGCGGGCGGGGTCTTGGCCGGCGCCGACAGGCCGAACCAGGACTCGGCGGCAAACCCCGGATAGCCCGATTCCGCCACCGTGGGCGTGTCCGGATAGGCCGGGTTGCGCTGGGCGCTGGCCACCGCCAGGGCGCGCAGCTTGCCCGACCTGACCTGCGGCAGCAGCGAATCCTGGTTCAGGAACATCACCGAGACACGGCCGCCGATCATGTCGGTGATGGCGGCCGCGCCGCCCTTGTAGGGCACGTGCACCAGGTCGAGCTTGGCGGCCTGCTTGAGCATTTCCATGGCCAGATGGCCGGACGAGCCGTTGCCCGAGCTGGCGTGGGTGTACTTGCCCGGATTGGCGCGCACCAGCTTGATGAAGTCGGCGAAGTTGGTGGCCGGGAATTCCATGTTGGCCACCAGCACATTGGGGCCGGTGGCCAGCAGCGAGATGTGGGCGAAGTCGCTGTCGCGGTACGGCATGCTCTGGTAGAGCGAATAGCTGATGGCGTTCGAGCCCACGCCCGACAGCAGCAGCGTGTAGCCGTCGGGCTCGGCCTTGGCGACCACATCGGAACCGATGTTGCCGTTGGCGCCGCCCTTGTTCTCGACCACGACGCTCTGGCCCAGTTCCTTGGACAGCTCGGCGGCCAGCAGGCGTCCGACCGCGTCGGTGCTGCCGCCCGCGGGGAACGGCACGATCAGCTTGACCGGCCGCGTCGGCCAGTCCTGCGCCAGCAGCAGCCCCGGCGCGACCGCCGCGGCCGCGCCCAATGCCAGCGCGGCCAGCCCCAGCCGGCGGCGCGCCGGCGATGTCTTGTGTTGCATGGTTGTCTCCTTGTGGTGTTTTTCTAATGCTTGCCGCCCGGTGGCCGGGTCGGTGGATCAACGCGCGGGCAGGCCCGCGCGGCGGGAAAAACGTCATGCGACCGGACGGAGCGCTCAGTCCAGCAGATAAGGCACCGCGGCGCGCGCGCAGATCTCGCGCAGGCGCGTCGCCAGTGCCGTAGGGATCGGGATGCCCTGTTCGCGGCGGCGCGCGCGCTCGGCGGCCTCGGGCTCGCCGGCCACCAGCACCGGCTCGTCGGGCCGCGCGGGCGGCGTGTCGTGCAGCGTGTCGATCAGGTCGTCCATGTCAGACTCGAACGAGCCGCTGGCGCGGAACGCGTCGGGATTGAGCGCCAGGAAGAAGTGGCCGACGTCATCGGGCTCGCCGGGGCGGCGCGTGACATTGCGGCGCGCCGCCAGCGCGCTGCCGCTGAGCGTGCCGCCCAGGATCTGCGCCATCATCGCCAGGCCGTAGCCCTTGTGGCTGCTCATGGCCGGCGTGCCGCCCAGCGGCGTCAGCCCGCCCTCGGGATGCTTGAAGATGAACTGCATGGCGCTGTCGGCCGCGGTGACCGGCTCGCCCTGTCCGTCCACCGCCCAGCCCGGCGGCAGCGGCTTGCCCAGGAAGTCATAGACCTTGACCTTGTTGGCCGCGACGGTGGTGGTGGCCATGTCGAGCACGAACGGCTCGTTGTGCGCGGCCGGCGCGCCGAAGGCGATGGGGTTGGTGCCCAGCATGGGCATGGCGCCGCGCGTGGGCACCATGATGACGCCGTTGGCGCTGCTGGTGACCAGCCCGACCACGCCGCGCTCGACGGCGATGCGCGCATAGACGCCGGCCGCGCCGAAGTGATGCGAATTGCACACCGAGACGGCGCCCACGCCATGCTCCAGCGCCTTGTCGACGGCCAGGTTCATGGCCTGCGCCGATACCGGATAGCCCAGTCCGCCCATGCCGTCGAGCAGCGCGCTGGCGCCGCCGTCGCGCACCACGCGCGGGCGCGCATCGAGCTTGAGCGAGCCGGCGCGCAGTTTGTCCTCGTACGCGGGCAGCATCGAGATGCCGTGCGAATCGATGCCCAGCAGATCCGTCTCGGCCATCAGGCCCGCGGTGATGGCGGCCAGGTCCGGCGCCATGCCCCATGCCTGCAACACAATCAGAATCTGCTCCCGCACCTGCCCCGCCGATGCCGCTGTTCCTGCCGAACCATTGCCTTGCACGCGATCTCTCCTGCTGTTGTCAGTGTGAAGCTCCCGGACGGCGCGCGGGCCGGTCAATCGCGTTCGCGGTCGACCAGCCGGTGGCGGGCCTGGCCCAGGTGGAATTGCATGGCGACCCGGGCGCGCTCGCCGTCCTGGGCGCGGATCGCCTCGAGGATGGTGGCGTGCTCGTCCAGGACGCGCTGGGCGCGCTGGCGCGACCCGGTGCGGGTCAGATTGAGCGTCAGGCGCATGAAGCCGTTGATGGACTCGTGGATGCTTTCCAGCACGCCGAGATAGAAGTCGTTGCCGGTGGCCTCGGTGATGCTGGCATGGAACGCCAGATCGGCCTCGGCCGACATCTGGCCGCGCGCCAGGCTGTCGGCGAAGGCGGCGTGCGCGGCCTCGATCTTCTGCAATTGCTCGTCGGTGCGGCGCAGCGCCGCCAGCCGCGCGGCGTCGCCTTCCAGCGCCACGCGCAGTTCCTGCGCGCGCAGGTAGGCGCCGACGTTGCCGACGTCGCTGAAGGCGGTCAGGCGCGGCGCCGGCTGGTGGCTGACGAAGGTGCCCAGGCCCTGGTGCGCGGTGATGAGGCCGTCGGCGCGCAGCCGCAGCAGGGCTTCGCGCACCACTGGCCGCGATACGCCGAAGCGCTCGGAGATCTCGTTCTCGGAAGGCAGCTTGTCGCCGACGTTGAGATTGCCGGCGACGATCTGCTCGAAGATCTGGCCGTACAGCTGATCCGCCAGCCGCACGCGGTGGCCGCGTTCCAGCACCAGCGCGCCCATGGCGTCCGGCTCGGCGGACGCGGACGGCGCGGACGGGGGCGATGCTTTGGGTCGGGCCACGGAGCCTCCTAGGGCCTATTAACAGCGCTCATCGTACCGTCAATGCCGCGCGCGCGGCCATCAGGCCGTGACGGTTTCGCGGTCCCACTCGGCCAGCGCGCGCGCCACCGGCGCGACCCGTTCGCGCTCGGCGCTGGAGATGCCGGTCAGCAGCGGCAGCATCGGACCCATGTCGGCCACGCCGGACAGGGTCACGGCGTCGTGCAGCACGCGGATCGGGCTGATCGCGTCGCGGCAATCCTCCAGGCCCAGGTAGTGGGCGCGCACCGTTTCGGCCTCGTCGTAGCGGCCTTCCTTGAGCAGATGCAGCAGGCGCATCGAGCCGCGCGGGGCGACGCAGACCGAGCCGGAGGTGAAGCTCTTCAGGCCGAAGTCGCGATAGTGGACGATGGCCGGGCGTTCGCCGATGCCGCTGACCACGCGGTTGGCGTCCACGCTTTGCAGCAGCGCCGACAGATAGGCGTCGCGCGCCGGCTCCTCGCGCACCACCGCGTACTTGAACGCGACGATGCGGCCTTCCTCGACCAGGCGCGCCGCCGTGGCCGGCGCGAGGTAATCGGCGGACTTGATGTAGACCACCGCGGGCTTGCCCAGCGCGTCGGTGAAGCGGCGCACGCCATCGGCCAGGCCGGCGTCGGTGTAGGGAAACGACATCGGCAGCAGCATCGCGGTGGGAAAGGCGCGCGAACGCAGCAGCGCGGCCTGGTCCATCATCTTGCCGAAATCGGGGCCGACCGAGGGCAGGATCCAGGTGTCCGGCCCGGCCAGCGCGGCCAGCATATCGACGATGCGGGCGTATTCGCCCACGCCGACGTTGTAGAAGTTGGCGTTGCCGCCGTACATCACGTTGCGCACGCCGCCCGCCTCCAGGTGCCGCAACAGCTGCTGGTTGGCGGCTTCGTTCAGGGACAGGTCGGCATGGCGCGCCAGCGGCGGCACCGCGATGACGGAACGCTGCAGGTCCTGGACGGTGACCGGGGAGGTTTTCATGGCGGGGTCTCCTGGCGGATTCCGAGGCGGAATCCAGTTGTTAGATGACTGGTTCGCAAAAAGTATACTTGGTTGACAAGTAGACCCTCAATACCTATATTCGTTTTACAAGTCATCGGTAGCACGACGGCGAGGCGCGACAGACGCCGGCAGCATTCAGACCCGGGCCCCGGCCCGGCAGGAACACCCCACAAACGATGCGCGGCCACGCGCACACGAGGAGACGACTTCCATGCTTGCAGCCCCCTTGCGCGGCCGCCTGGCCCTTGCCGCCTGTCTGGCCGCGGCGGCCCTGTTGCCCGCCGCCGCGCGCGCCGCCGACTATCCGGCGCGCGACGTCAGGATCATCGTGCCCTTCCCCGCCGGCGGCACCGCCGACATCGCCGCGCGCGTGGTCGCGGCCGAACTGGGCAAGGCCTGGGGCAAGGCGGTGGTGGTGGACAACAAGGCCGGCGCGGGCGGCAACGTCGGCACCGCCGAGGCGGCGCGCGCCGCCGCCGACGGCTACACCCTGCTGATGGGCACCGTCAGCACCCACGCCATCAACCAGTCCGTCTACGCCAAGCTGCCCTACGATCCGGTCAAGGACTTCACTCCGGTGACGCTGGTGATCCCGGTGCCCAACGTGCTCGAACTGAATCCGGGCTTTGCCGACAAGCACGGCATCCGCAACGTGGCGGACCTGATCAAGTACCTGAAGGCCAATCCCGGCAGCGTCAACATGGCCTCGACCGGCAACGGCACCTCGACCCACCTGTCGGGCGAACTGTTCCAGACCATGACCGGCACCCGCATGACGCACGTGCCCTACAAGGGCAGCAGCCCCGCGCTGACCGACGTGATGGCGGGCTCCTCGGATCTGATCTTCGACAACCTGCCGTCGTCGATGGGCTTCATCAAGAGCGGCAAGCTGCGGCCGCTGGCGGTCACCACCGCCACGCGTTCGCCGGCGCTGCCGGACGTGCCGACGCTGGCCGAGGCCGGCGTGCAAGGGTACGAGGCATCCAGCTGGTTCGGCCTGCTGGCCCCGGCCGGCACGCCGCCGGCGATCGTCGACAAGATCCAGCGCGATGTCGCCGCGGCGCTGCAACAGGCGCCGGTGCGCGAACAGCTGCAGGCCCAGGGCGCCACGCCGTCGGGCAACACGCCGGCGCAGTTCACCCAGTTCATGGCGCGGGAAACCGTCAAATGGGCCGCGGTCGTGAAGCAATCGGGCGCCAAGGTCGACTGACCCGCGCCGATCCGGACCCGGCCGCCACGCGTGGGCGCCGGGTTCTTCATCATCACGCGAACCAGGAGACACCATGAACAAATCGATGGGCGCGATCGCGCTGTCCGCCGCCGCGCTGCTTGCCGGGCCGGCGGTCCATGCCGCCGGCTATCCCACCAAGCCCGTCACGATGATCGTGCCGTTCGTGCCGGGCGGCTCGTCCGACATCACGGCGCGCAGCGTCACGCCGGGGCTGACCAAGGCGCTGGGCCAGACCTTCGTGGTCGAGAACAAGCCGGGCGCCAACAGCGCCATCGGCGCGCAGGCGCTGGCCCGCTCGACCGCCGACGGCTACACCATGATGGTCGGCTCGATCGGCACCTTCGCCATCAACGAGGCGCTGTACAAGAACCTCTCGTACAACCCGAGCAAGGACTTCGAGTACCTGACCCAGGCGGTGCGCAATCCCAACGTGCTGGTGGCCTCGCCGTCGTTCCCGGCCAACACGGTGGCCGAACTGGTCGACTACGCCAACAAGAATCCGGGCAAGGTGTCGTACGCCTCGTCCGGCACGGGCTCGTCCGACCACCTGTCGGCGGTGATGTTCCGCCAGCGCACCCAGACCTCGGGCGTGGACGTGCCGTACCGCGGCGGCGGCGCCGCCATCGCCGACCTGATGGGCGGCCAGGTCAACGTGTCGTTCCAGAATCTGGGCGCGGTGCAGACCCACATCAAGGCCGGCAAGCTCAAGGCGCTGGCCATCACCGGCGATGCGCGCGCGGCGGACCTGCCGGACGTGCCGACGCTGGCCGAGGCCGGCGTCAAGGACATGGTGGTGTATTCGTGGCAGGGCTTCGCCGTGCCCAAGGGCACGCCGCCGGCCGTGGTGCAGCAGCTGACGCAGGCGCTGCAGACCGCCCTGCGCGATCCGCAGACCGAGAAGACGCTGCAGGGGCTGGGCTTCGAAGTGGTGGCCAACACGCCGCAGCAGTTCAGCGCGTTCCAGCAGGCCGAGGTCAAGCGCTGGAAGGACGTGATCCAGAAGGCCGACATCCAGCTGGAATAAGGCCGCCAGGCGGTGCGGCCCGGGGATGCTCCCGCGGCCCGCGCCCTCTCAGCCGGATTCAAGGCCGGATCAAGTAGCATGAAGGTTTCGCCACCCACCTGTACGACAACATGACCACCAAGCATCGCATCATCCAGGTCGGCTCGCTGGCCGGCTCGCCCTCCGCCAACCAGCGCCTCGCCGAGCGCTATGACGTCATCGAGCTCTGGAAGCAGCCGGATCGCAAGGCGGCCCTGGCCGAACTCGGCAAGGGCGTCACCGCCGTCGTCACCTCGGCCAACTTCGGCGCCAACGCCGAACTCATCAACGCCCTGCCCGACCTGAAGGCCATCTGCAGCTGGGGCGTGGGCTACGAGACCATCGACGTGCAGGCGGCGCACGCGCGCGGCGTGCAAGTCAGCAACACGCCCGACGTGCTGACCGATTGCGTGGCGGACCTGGCCTGGGGCCTGCTGATCGCCGGCGCCCGCCGCATGGGCCAGGGCGAACGCTTCGTGCGCGCCGGCCAGTGGGGCCAGGTGCACGGCAGCATTCCGCTGGGCCAGCGCGTCAGCGGCAAGAAGCTCGGCATCGTGGGCCTGGGCCGCATCGGCGAGGCCATCGCCCGCCGCGGCGTCGGTTTCGACATGCAGGTGCGCTATCACAACCGCAGGAAGCGCGACGACATCGATTACGGCTACGAGGCCTCGCTGACCGACCTGGCGGCCTGGGCCGACTTCCTGATCGTGGCCACCGTGGGCGGCCCCGCCACGCGCCACCTGGTCAACCGCGAAGTGCTGGAGGCACTCGGTCCGCGCGGCATCATCGTCAACATCGCGCGCGGTCCGGTCATCGACGAGGCCGCGCTGGTGGCCGCGCTGGAAGCCGGCAAGCTCGGCTGCGCCGCGCTCGACGTGTTCGAGCACGAGCCCAAGGTGCCCGAGGCCCTGATCAAGAGCGACCAGGCGGTGCTGCTGCCTCACATCGGCAGCGCCACGCTGGAAACGCGCCAGTCGATGGAAGACCTGATGCTGGAGAACCTCGCGGCGTATTTCGATACGGGCCGCGTGATCACGCCGGTGGATTGAGGCGGACGGGAACGACGGCGCGGTCAGCGCCGTCGGCTCCCGTGCACGTGACGCGAATACCGGCAACACAAACGCGTCCGGCACAAACGCGGCCGGCACAAACGAAAAAGCCTCTCGGCGCCCATACCGAGAGGCTTTCGACTTTCAGGCCCGAAGACCCGTCCGCCGTGCAAAGGAACTACGGGATCCTGCGATCCGGCACTGCGCAACGCCTTACTTGGCAGGCGTCGTGGCGGTGCCCGATTTGTCCATCTTGGAAGCGCCCGATTTCTCGGCGCCTTGTTTGGCGGACGTCTTGTCGGACTTGTGATGCTTGTGCTGCGCCTGGGTCTTGGTGTCGCCCGCCTTGGTCGTGGCATCGGCGCCCGCCGCGAACGCCGAAGGCGCGGCAGCGAGACCGAGGCACAAGGCCGAAGTGGACAGGAACGCAGCGATACGGGAGTGAGTCGTCATTACATGAACTCCTAATGGTGAAGGCCGCGGGGCTGCCCCCTTGGCCTTTCCGACACGGGGCGGCAACATCGCCGCATGACCCGTACTCCGTTGGAACCCGCGCCCCGCCGAAGGTTCAGCCCGATGCGCGGAATTTTCGCGTCCTTTCCGACGTTAACGCTTCGTCATGGGATCGTGACAATCGACGCGCGCCCTGCGACGCTCAGCTTTCAAATATCAGCAGCGCCACGGTGGCGAACAGCATCGCCGCGAAACAGGCTCTCAGCTTTCGTTCAGGCAGGCGATAGGCCAGGCGCACGCCCACCGGCACGAACAGCAGGCTGCCCGCGGCCAGCGGCAGGCCCACCAGCCAGGCGGCCTGGCCGGCCCATGAATACGTCGCCAGCGCCACCGCCGAACCGGGAATCACCATGCACAGGGCCAGCGCCTGCGCGGTGGTCTGCGGCAGCCGGAACACCGTGGTGATGATGGGCACCGCCAGCACCGCGCCGCCCACGCCGAAGAAACCGCCCAGCGTGCCGCACAGCATGCCCAGCACGCTGGCGCGGCGCGGCGTGAAGACCGGCGCGTTGCCGCTGGCCCTGGGCGCGCGCCGGGCCAGGCCGGCGCGCCAGGTCTGCCAGGCATAGAACAGCGCGATGAAGAACAGGAACACGGCGAAGCTCAGGCGCAGCACGCCCGACTCGATGCCCAGCGCCAGCCGCGCGCCGACCCAGGTGAACACCACCGCGCCGCCCGCGCCGGCCAGCGCCACGCGGCGGTCGATGCGGGTCTGCTGGTTGTACTTGCGCACCGCCATGATGATGGTGGGCAGCACCATGATCAGCGCGGTGCCCTGCGCCAGCTGCTGGGACATGCCCATCAGCAGCACCAGCGCCGGAATCGCGATCATGCCGCCGCCGATGCCCAGCACGCCGCCCATGAAGCCAATGAGGCACCCCGCGCCCAGGCACAGGGCGATCAGCAACAGACTCACGTGGGGCTCCCGTCAGCGCAGTTTGTCGAGCGCGGCGTCGAGCCGGTCCATCGCCCAGATCTCCAGCCCTTCGATGGGCTGGCGCGGCGCGTTGGCCTTGGGGATGAGCGCGATCGAGAAGCCCAGCTTGGCGGCTTCGCGCAGGCGTTCCTGGCCGCGCGGCGCGGGCCGGATCTCGCCCGCCAGGCCGACTTCGCCGAAGGCGATCAGGCCGCGCGGCAGGGGTCGGTCGCGCAGCGACGACATGATGGCCAGCAGCACCGGCAGGTCGGCCGCCGGCTCGGTGATCCGCACCCCGCCCACGGCGTTGACGAACACGTCCTGGTCGAAGGTCGAGACGCCCGCATGGCGGTGCAGCACCGCCAGCAGCATTGCCAGGCGGTTGCCCTCCAGGCCTACCGTCAGGCGGCGCGGATTGGGCGCGTGGGAACTGTCCACCAGCGCCTGGATCTCGACCAGCAGCGGGCGGGTGCCTTCCTGCGTGGCCATCACGCAGGAGCCGGCCACCTGCTGCTCGTGCTGCGACAGGAACAGCGCGGAGGGATTGGCGACGCCGCGCAGGCCGCGGTCGGTCATGGCGAACACGCCCAGCTCGTTGACCGCGCCGAAGCGGTTCTTGAAGGCCCGCACCAGGCGGAACGACGAATGCGTGTCGCCCTCGAAGTACAGCACCGTGTCGACGATGTGCTCGAGCACGCGCGGGCCGGCCAGCGCGCCGTCCTTGGTGACGTGGCCGATCATGACGATGGCGATGCCGGTCTGCTTGGCCAGGCGCGTCAGCTGCGCGGCGCACTCGCGCACCTGCGACACCGAGCCGGGCGCGGCGGTCAGCTCGCCGCTGTACAGGGTCTGGATCGAGTCGATGACGGCCACGCTGGGCTTCTGCTCGGACACCGCGGCCTGGATGGCTTCCAGGCGGATTTCCGCCAGCAGATTGACATTGCCGGTCTGCAGCCCCAGCCGGCGCGCGCGCAGCGCCACCTGCTCGGCCGATTCCTCGCCGGTGACGTAGAGCACGTTGGTGCTTTCCGACAGCGAGGCCAGCGCCTGCAGCAGCAGGGTCGACTTGCCGATGCCGGGGTCGCCGCCGATCAGCACCACGGCGCCGGCCACCAGGCCGCCGCCCAGCACGCGGTCGAATTCCTCCAGCCCGGTGGGGGTGCGCGGCGTTTCACGCGCCTCGATCTCGGACAGGCTGCGCACCGGGCTGCTGGAGGCCAGCGGCGCATAGCGGTGCGAGGCCGCGGCGGCCGGCGCGGCCGACTCCACGGTTTCTTCCAGGGTGTTCCAGGCGTTGCAGTGCGGACACTTGCCTTGCCATTTCGGGGTGGTGCCGCCGCATTCGGCGCACACATAGACGGTTCGGGTTTTGGCCATGGGCGCAAGTTTACCGGCACACGGCGGCGCCCGGGAGCCGCGGATGCGTCGCCGCGGCGCGCCGGACCGGCGGTTTTGCCCCGCCCTGGTGCAGCCAGCTTTCAATTCGCTTGCATAAACAGGGACGTGTCACAGTTACACCATGCAAACAGAAGAAATTCGCTGGCAGATTTCTGCAAATCGCGCATAATCACCGGGTGATGCGCAATGTTGAACCGTCGGTTATGTGGCGGCATACCCGGCGCCGCCGTCCGACAGGACGGCACGACGGGAATCGCGGCGCATCGCGAGACGCTTGGGCCGCAGACACGGCCACCTAAACCGGAACACGACCCGCCCCTGGACGAGACCGCCGGACCACCGGCGCAGCACAGGCCAAGGTCAGACGCGAATACGCCTTGCCACCAGGCGTATGCGCGAGGAGTACGCGCATGAGCATTACCTATCGCCCCCCCTTCGACGAAGACGACGAACTGGATTTGCGCGCCCTGTATCGCAAGCCCAGGGCTGGCGGCAGCCCCGAACTGGACGCGGCCGTGCGCCGCACCTGGCATCCCGGCCGCAGCTGGCACCCGGGCTGGGCGGCCGCCGCCTGCGCCGCGCTGGTCGCCGGCCTGTTCGTCTGGACCGACATGCGTGAAAGCGCCGAGCATGCCGACGCGGCGCCGCAACTGGCCGTGTCGCACGAGCCGGCCATCAATATCGAACGCGGTCCCGCGCCCCGGCCCGCGGTCGCCGAAGCGCCCGCGCCGCAGCCGACGTCCGCGCCGGTGCAGCGCGCCGCGGTGCAGACGCCCGCCGACGCGCCCGCCGCCGTTCCCGCCCAGCAGGCGGCCACGGAAGCCGCGCCGGCCACCGCCGAACAACCCGCCGAGGCCGCCAGCAGCGAGCCGGTCGCCTTCAGCGAGCAGGACATCGAGGCCCGCGTGGCGCACATCCGCGCGCTGATGCAGGACGACCAGCAGGAAGACGCCGTGACGGCGCTGCACGAATTGCAGCAAGGCGCCCCCGACCTGACCCTGCCCGACGACCTGCAGGAACTGGCGCAGCAGAACCCTGCTTCCTGACCCCGTTTCCGCTTTCCGCTTTACCCGTCCAGGCCCGCCTTCGTTGCGGGCCTGGACGTTGATACCCCCGAGATCCGGTCAGAAACTGATCGGCTTCTTGCTAACATGGCCAACATGAGTCCGAGCTTCCACCACCGCAACCTCCCCCACCTGCTGCTCTACGCGCGCGAAACCCTGATGGCGCACTTCCGGCCGATCCTGCACGCGGCCGGCGTCACCGAACAGCAATGGCGGGTGTTGCGCACGCTGAGCGAAGTCGGCGCGATGGAACCCAACCAGATCGCCCGCAGCTGCCAGATCCTCAGCCCCAGCCTGACCCGCATGCTGGCCGGCATGGAGGAACAGGGCCTGATCAAGCGGGTGCGCTCGAACGCCGACCAGCGGCGCCAGGAAATCTCGCTGACGCCCAAGAGCAACAAGCTGATCGACCGCATGCGGCCGCAGGTGGATGCCAAGTATCAGGAAATCGAGGACCGGATCGGCAAGGAATTGCTCGACCGCCTGTACGCCGACGTCGACGCGATGGTCGACCTGATCAAGCGCGATCAGGCCGAATGACTCAGTCCGGCACGGGCAGGATCGCGTTGATCTGGCCCGTGCCCGAACTGGTGAAGTAGTCCGTGACGATCTCGGCCGGCCGGTCGTAGGCGTCCCAGCCCAGCAGTCCCAGCAACATGGCGGTGTCGTGCATGCCGCCCTCGCCCACGCACAGGTCGGCGTATTCCGGCAGCATGGCGCAGAACGTCTTCCAGTCGCCCTGGCGCCACAGGTCCACCACCCGCAGGTCGACCTGGCGGTAGAACTCGCGGCTGATCTGGTGCATGGCGGCCTCGGGGCTGCCGTTGTCGTTGAAGCGGTGCGACAGCGAACCGCTGGCCAGCACCGCGACGCGGCTGTCGCTCTGCTCGATGGCCTGGCGCAGCGCCGCGCCGAAGCGGCGGCTGTCTTCCAAAGCATGCCAGGCGCACCAGGCCGCCACCGACACCACCTTGAAGCGGTCGTCGCCATTCATGTAGCGCATGGGCACCAGCGTGCCGTATTCCAGCTCCAGGCTGGCGATCTCGTGCGCGCGGGTGGCCACGCCGGCGGCGCTGGCGCACTCGGCGATGCGCCGGCCCAGCGCCGGATCGCCGCGATAGGCATAGTCCATGTCCTTGATGAAATGCGGCAGCTCGTTGCTGGTGTAGCGGCCGGCGAAGCGCTCGTTGCAATTGACGTGATAGCCGGCGTTCACCAGCCAGTGCACGTCCAGCACCACCAGCGTGTCCACGTCCAGGTCGCGGCAGCGCTGGCCGATGGCGCGGTGCCCCTGGATCGCGGCTTCACGGCAGCCATGGTGGCGGCCGGGCATTTCGGATAGGTACATCGACGGCACGTGCGTTACCTTGGCCGCCAGCGCGAGCTTGCCCATGGTGTTTGTCTCCTGGTTGTCTTGCCGGATGGGGTTCAGACGCCCCACTTCGGGATGTGATGGCTGCCCATCGAGACGCAGACGTTTTTGATCTCGGCGAACACTTCGTAGCTGTATTCCCCGCCCTCGCGGCCGGTGCCGGATTCCTTGGTGCCGCCGAACGGCTGGCGCAGGTCGCGCACGTTCTGGCTGTTGATGAACACCATGCCGGCCTCGATGCCGCGCGCCAGCCGATGGGCGCGGCCGATATCGCTAGTCCAGATGTACGACGCCAGGCCGTACTTGACGTCGTTGGCCAGCGCCAGGCCGTGGGCCTCGTCCTTGAACGGGATCAGGCAGGCGACCGGGCCGAAGATCTCTTCCTGGGCGCAGCGCATGCGGTTGTCGACGTCGGCCAGCACCGTGGGCCGCACGAAGTTGCCGCCCGCCAGGCGCGCCGGCAGGCCCGACGGCGCCTCGGCGCCGCCAGCCAGGATGCGCGCGCCCTCTTCCTTGGCCAGGCGGATGTAGCCGGTGACCTTCTCCCAATGCTGGCGCGTGATCATCGCGCCCACGTGGGTCTGTTCGTCGAAGGGATCGCCCACCGCCAGGCGGTTGGCGCGCTCGGCGAAGCGGCGCACGAAATCATCGTAGATCGATTCCTGCACGAAGATGCGCGAACCCGCGGTGCAGCGCTCGCCGTTGAGCGAGAAGATGGTGAACAGCGCCGCGTCCAGCGCGCGCTCGACGTCGGCGTCGTCGAACACCAGCACCGGCGACTTGCCGCCCAGTTCCATCGAATATTTCTTGATGCCGCCCGCGCTCGCCAGGATCTTCTTGCCGGTGACGGTGCCGCCGGTGAACGAGATCGCGCGCACGCCGGGATGGCGCACCAGCGCGTCGCCAGCGGTGGCGCCATAACCCTGCACCACGTTGAGCACGCCGGGCGGAATGCCGGCCTCCAGCGCCAGCAGGCCGAGCTGGTCGGCCGTCAGCGGCGACAGCTCCGACATCTTCAGCACCGCGGTGTTGCCCAGCGCCAGGCAGGGCGCGGTCTTCCAGGTGGCGGTCATGAAGGGCACGTTCCACGGCGACACCAGCGCGCACACGCCGACCGGCTGGTACAGCGTGTAGTTCAGCATCTGGTCGTCCACCGGATAGGTGTGGCCGTTCATGCGGGTGCAGACTTCGGCGAAGAAGGTGAAGTTCTCGGAAGCGCGCGGGATCAGCTGCTTGCGCGTCTGCGAGATCGGCAGGCCGGTGTCCCGCGTTTCCAGCTCGGCCAGCTGCGGCACGTTGCGGTCGATCAGTTCGCCCAGGCGGCGCATCAGCCGCGCGCGCTCCTTGGCGGGCGTGCCGGCCCACTTGGGGAAGGCCTCGGCCGCGGCGGCCACGGCGGCGTCGATCTCGGCCTGGCCGCCGGCGGCGACTTCGTCGATGGCCTCGCCCGTGGCCGGGTTGAAGGTGGTGAAGCGGTCGGCGCTGTCGACCTGCCTGCCATTGATCCAGTGCTTGATGCTCACGTGCGTCTCCTCGCCTTGGGCGGACGGCCGGCGCCAATGCGGCGGGCGGCTCGAGAATTTAGTTAACGCGTTAACTTTATGCGCCGGCGATGGCCCTGTCAACGGCGGGAAACCCCTGCCGCGCGGGCGCGCCGGCGATTGCCGCGGCCCCGCTTTTTCACTATGATAATTAACATGCTAACAATATGCCGGAGAGGGCTGGTCCCGCGCCTGTCATGCCACATATCTGGATTGAGTGCTCCGCCAACCTGGACCTGGACACCCGCGCCCTGATGCGCGCGGTGCAGGACGCCGCCGTCGGCGACGGCAGCCTGTATCCGCTGGCCGGGGCGCGCACCCGCGCCGTGCGGGTGGACGACTACCTGATCGCCGACGGCCATCCCGACAACGCCTTCGTGCACGTGCTGCTGCGCATCGGCCACGGCCGCAGCGCCGCGCAGCAGGCGGCACTGGGCGAACGCGCGTTCCAGGCCTTGCGCGACGCGCTGGCGCCGGAAATGGCGCGCCGGCCGCTGGGCCTGTCGCTGCAGGTCGAGGAGGCCGACGCGGTGCTCAACTACAAGCACAGCAACTACCGCGACTACCTGGCGGCGCGCGCCGCCGCGCTGCCGCGCACCGTGGCGGGCGCCGCGCTCAACACGCGCCAGGCGCTCGCCGCGCTGGGCGAGGCGATGAACGCGCCGCCCTACCAGGCCGCGCCGCGCGCGCCGGTGCTGTACATCAAGCCGGCCAACACCCATGCCGCCGATGGCGACGCGATCACGCTGCCGGCCGACGTGCCCGAGGTGCGCATCGGCGCCACCCTGGGCATCGTGTTCGGCCGGCGCGCCAGCCGCGTCAGCGAAGCCGAGGCGCTGGCCCACGTGGCCGGCTATCGCGTGGTGGCCGACCTGTCGGCGCCGCACGACAGCTACTTCCGCCCCGCGCTCAAGCAGCAATGCCGCGACGGCTTCTGCCCCATCGGCCGCGACCTCGCGCCGGTGACGGCGGTGCCGGATCCGGACGCGCTCGGCATCGAGACCTGGATCGACGGCGAGCTGGCGCAGCGCGCCAGCACCGCCGACCTGGTGCGCCCGGTGGCCCGCCTGATCGCCGACGTCACCGCCTTCATGAGTTTCGAGCCCGGCGACATCCTGCTGGCCGGGGCCCGCGCCGATGCGCCGCTGGCGCGCGCGGGCCAACGCTACGAGATCCGCATCGCCCAGGTCGGCACGCTCGGCAACACGCTCATCGCCGGCGCCTGAGGCGCCCCACGGAACCCGCCATGAAACACGCACGCATCGCCTACGAAGGCGCCCTTCACGCCGCCACCGACGCCGGCCACGGCCGCATCCGCCTGGCCGACGGCCGCGAGCTGGCCGAGGACGCCGTGACCTGGCTGCCGCCGATCGAGCCGCGCACCACCTTCACGCTGGCCATCAACTACGCCGACCACGCCAAGGAACTGGCGTTCAAGGCGCCGGCCGAGCCGCTGGGCTTTCTCAAGGCGGCCAACACCTTCGTCGGCCACCGGGCGCAGACGCTGCGGCCGGCCGACGTGGGCTTCATGCACTACGAATGCGAGCTGGCCGTGGTGATCGGCAAGACCGCCCGCAACGTGACGCGCGAGCAGGCCTATGAGTACGTGGCCGGCTACACCGTGGCCAATGACTACGCGCTGCGCGACTACCTGGAAAACTGGTATCGCCCCAACCTGCGCGTCAAGAGCCGCGACACCTGCACCCCGCTGGGGCCGTGGCTGGTGGACCGCGACGACGTGCCCGATCCCATGAACCTGGACCTGCGCACCACCGTCAACGGCGTCGAGACGCAGCGCGGCAACACCCGCGACATGGTGTTCGACATCCCCGCCCTGATCGCGTACTTCAGCGGCTTCATGACGCTGTCGCCGGGCGACCTGATCCTGACCGGCACCCCCGACGGCATCGTCAACGTGCAGCCGGGCGACGAAGTCGTGACCGAGATCGACGGCATCGGCCGGCTGGTCAACACGCTGGCGCCCTGCCCCGACTGATTTCCCCCACCTGGATACCCCGCATGCTCGATTCCACCACCGTGCGCGCGCTGGCCGCGCGCCTGCACGACGCCGAACGCACCCGCCAGCAGATCCGCCAGATCTCGCTGGAGCATCCCGACATCACCATCGCCGACGCCTACGCCATCCAGCGCGCCTGGATGGACATCAAGCTGGGCGAAGGCCGCGTCAAGCGCGGCCACAAGATCGGCCTGACCTCGCGCGCCATGCAGCTGTCGTCGCAGATCGACGAACCCGATTTCGGCATGCTGCTGGACGACATGTTCTTCGAGGACGGCGGCGATATTCCCGCCAGCCGCTTCATCCTGCCGCGGCTGGAAGTGGAGCTGGCCTTCGTGCTGGGCAAGCGCCTGCAGGGCCCGAACGTGACCCTGTTCCAGGTGTACGACGCGGTCGAGTACGTGGTCCCGGCGCTGGAGATCATCGATGCCCGCTCGCACGGCATCGACCCCGACAGCAAGCGTCCGCGCAAGGTGTTCGACACCATCGCCGACAACGCCGCCAATGCCGGCGTGGTGATGGGCGGGCGGCCGGTGAAGATCGGCGAGCTGGACCTGCGCTGGATCGGCGCGATCCTGTCGCGCAACGCGGTGATCGAGGAGACCGGCGTGGCCGCCGGCGTCTTGAACCATCCCGCCAATGGCGTAGTATGGCTGGCGAACAAGCTGGCCGCGCATGAGGTGGCGCTGGAAGCGGGCGAGATCATCCTGTCGGGTTCCTTCACCCGTCCGGTGGCCGCGCGCCCCGGCGACACCTTCAACGTCGACTACGGCGTGCTCGGCTCCGTCAACTGCCACTTCATCTGATCCCCACGCGGCCCATGGATATCCTGACCAATCAATTCAAACGCGCGCTGCGCGCCGGCACGCCCCAGATCGGCCTGTGGGCCGGCCTGGCCAGCGCCTATACCTCCGAGATCATCGCCGGCGCCGGCTTCGACTGGCTGCTGATCGACGGCGAGCACGCCCCCAACACGCTGCAGACCACGCTGGCGCAGCTGCAATCGGTAGCGGCCTATCCGGTCGCGCCGGTGGTGCGCCCGGCCTGGAACGACCCGGTGCAGATCAAGCAGATCCTCGACACCGGCGCCCAGACGCTGCTGGTGCCGATGGTGCAGTCGGCCGAGGAAGCCGCCGCCGCCGTGGCCGCGGTGCGCTATCCGCCGACGGGCATCCGCGGCGTGGGCAGCGCGCTGGCGCGTTCGTCGCGCTGGAACCGCATCCCCAACTACCTGGAGCGCGCCAACGACGAGATGTGCGTGCTGGTGCAGATCGAGACGCCGCGCGGCGTGGACGCGCTGGAAGCCATCCTGGCCGTGGACGGCGTCGACGGCGCCTTCATCGGCCCTGCCGACCTGTCGGCCAGCATGGGCTACCTGGGCCAGCCCGAGCATCCCGAAGTCACCCGCACCATCGACGCGGCCATCGGCCGCATCGTCAAGTCGGGCAAGGCCGCCGGCATCCTGCACAGCGGCGTGGCGCAGGCCAAACACTATCTGTCGCTGGGCGCGACCTTCGTGGCGGTGGGCGTGGACGCGGTGCTGCTGGCGCGCGCGGCCGAAAAGCTGGCCGGCGAGTTCAAGGACCTCAAGCCGGTCGGCAAGGCCGGCGGGCCGTACTGAGTTCCCCCCGGGAAACCGCGGCAAGAAAAACGGCGCCCGCGGGCGCCGTTTTTTTATCGAAGGCCAGGAGCGGCGTAGCCACGATGGGCCGCGCCGCCTGGCCCGATCCGGGCGGTCAGGAGCGGCCGCCCAGGCTGCCGCCGCCGTCCACGCCCAGCACCTGGCCGGTGATGAAGCCGGCGTCGTCCGACAGCAGGAAGGCGATGGCGGCGGCCACTTCGGCCGGCGTGCCCAGGCGCTTCATCGGCACCGAGGCCAGCGCGCGTTTTTCGCCCTCGCTGCCCGCGGGACGGGTGGCGCGGAACATTTCGGTTTCGATCGGGCCCGGCGCCACCGCGTTGGCGGTCACGCCGTATTCGGCCAGTTCCAGCGCCCAGGTGCGGGTGCAGCCCACCAGCGCGCTCTTGGCGGCGGAATAGGCGGTGCGCTCGAGGCCGCCGTGGATGGCGCGGCTGCAGACGTTGACGATGCGGCCGGCGCGGCGCACCTTCATCGATTCGATGAAGGCCTGCGTCACCTGCACGGCGACGCGCACGTTCAGGTCCAGCACGTTGTACAGGGTGGCCAGGTCGATTTCGCCCAGCGGCTGCGGCGAGGCGATGCCGACGTTGTTGACCACGGCGTCGACCGGGAATTTCTCGCGGATCTCGCGCAGCACTTCCTCGGTGCGGCCGGCGTCGGCCAGGTCACAGGCATAGAGATAGCCGGGGAAATCGACGTCTCCGGTGTTGCGCGCGATACCGACCACATGACAACCCATGTCGGACAGCCGTTGCGTAAGGGCCCAGCCTATGCCTTTGGTGGCGCCCGTGATGAGCACGCATTTGTCCTTCATGGATCGAAACCTCGTCGTTCGTTACTGGGGCGAAAACGGGCGCCTGGGCGCCCGGTTTTTCAAGTAGACACCATCCGGCGTTGGCTGTCTTGTAAATTGCGTAGCAATTCTTGCATGCTGGACGCTCGCCGCCGAGGGCGGAAGTATCCGGCGAAAAAACGGACGCCATCAGGCATCCGACAGGCCGGGGCCGGAAAAGTGCCCCAGGGTTGATCAAAAAAGGATCAGGCGTCCCGGGTGACCGGCACGCGCGGCGCCAGGGCGCACAGCAGCTCGTAACCGATGGTGCCGGCCGCCAGGGCGACTTCGTCCACCGACGGGCCCTCTTCGCCCCACAGCGACACCGGAGCGCCGACGCCGGCGGCCGGAATCGGGTCCAGGTCGACGATCAGCATGTCCATCGACACCCGCCCGACCAGCCGGGTGCGGATGCCGGCCACGACCACCGGGGTGCCGGTGGCGGCGTGGCGCGGGTAGCCGTCGGCGTAGCCGCAGGCGACGATGCCGACGCGCATGGCGCGGTCGGCGCGGAACAGCGCGCCGTAGCCGACCGAGTCGCCGGCCTTCAGTTCCTGCACCGCGATGATCTCGGAGCGCAGCGACATGGCCGGCTTGAGGCCGAAGGCGCTGGCCTCGGCGTCGGCGAAGGGCGAGGCGCCGTACAGGCAGATGCCGGGACGGACCCAGTGGGCCTGGGTCTCGGAGCCGACGGCGACCTCGGCGAAGCGCAGCGTGGCCGCCGAGTTGCAGACGCTGACGGGGCCCGTCATCTTATGCGTCACCGAATTGAACACGGCCATCTGCTCGGTGATGCCCTGGGGGCCGTCGGCGCAGGCGAAATGGGTCATCCGGCCGATCGAGCCGATCACGCCCTGCTGCTGCTGCAGCGTCGCGCGCTCGTGGGCGGCGACATAGGCGGCGGGCGAGAAGCCCAGCCGGTTCATGCCGCTGTTGAGCTTGAGCATGATGTCCACGCGGCGCGTCAGGCGGGCGCGGGCCAGCATGTCGAGCTGTTCGCGCTGGTGCACGGTGATGCTCAGGTGGTAGCGGTCGACGATCTCGAGGTCGGACGGATTGAAAAAGCCTTCGAGCAGCAGGATCGGGCCGCCCCAGCCGGCCTCGCGGCAGCGCACGGCCTCGTCCAGATCCAGCATGGCCAGCCCCTGCGCCTTGGAAAACCCGGCGACGGCCTGTTCGATGCCGTGGCCGTAGGCGTTGGCCTTGATGACCGCCCAGATCGACGGCGGCAGGCCGGCGGCCGCGGCGGCGGTCTGGTCGAGGTGGCTGCGCACGGCGGCCAGGTTGTGGGCCAGGGCGGAAACGGAAACGGTGGCTGAAATTGGGCGGGGCATGGTGTGAGATCCTGTGGCGCTTAAGTCTAACTGATCGGCGTGTCGGCGGCGCGGGGCCGCGACGGCGCGCGTACTCTAAAATGACCGTAATCCGGCCCGCGCGGCCAGACCGCAGTCAGAAAGCAGGACCAGACCATGCCCATCGATCACTACGAGAATTTTCCCGTCGCCTCGCTGCTGCTGCCGCGCAGGCTGCGCGGCGCCGTGACCGATCTGTACCGGTTCGCCCGGGCGGCGGACGACATCGCCGACGAAGGCAGCGCCAGCGACGACGAGCGGCTGGCCCAACTGGCGGCGTTCCGCGCCGAACTGCACCGCATCGGCGCCGAACCGGGCGCCGTGCCCGCGCCCGGCGCGCCCGAACTGGCCGGCATCTTCGTGCCGCTGGCCGCCACCATCGCCCGCCACCAGTTGCCCATCACGCCGTTCTACGACCTGTTGTCGGCCTTCGAGCAGGACATCGGCGTCAAGCGCTACGACGACTACGCCACGCTGGCCGACTACTGCACCCGCTCGGCCAACCCGGTCGGGCGGCTGATGCTGCACCTGTTCGAGGCCGCCGATCCACAGAACGTGGAGCAGTCGGACGCCATCTGCACCGGGCTGCAGCTGGTGAACTTCTGGCAGGATGTGCGGGTCGATTGGCACAAGCACCGCGTCTACCTGCCGCAGGAAGACCTGCGCCGCTTCGACATCTCGGAAGAGGACCTGGCGGCCTGCCGCCTGACGCCGGCCTGGCGCGCGCTGATGGCGTTCCAGGTCGAACGCACCCGCGCGCTGCTACACTTCGGCGCTCCGCTGGCGCGCCGCCTGCCGGGCCGTATCGGCCTGGAGCTGCGCCTGGTGGTGCAAGGCGGGCTGCGCGTGCTGGAGCGGATCGAGGCGAGCGGCTACGATGTATTCATGAACCGACCCGAATTGGGCGCCAAGGACTGGGCCATCATGCTGTGGCGCTCCATCAAGTAAGTAAACGGCCCTGCCAACTATGACCCCTGACGAGTACTGCCAGGAGAAAGCCGCCAAGAGCGGTTCCAGCTTCTACTATTCCTTCCTGTTCCTGCCGCCCGAGCGGCGTCGCGCCATCACGGCGCTGTACGCCTATTGCCGCGAGGTCGACGACGTGGTCGACGAATGCACCGATCCGTCGCTGGCGCGCATCAAGCTGGCGTGGTGGCGCACGCAGGTCGACCAGATGTTCGACGGCAAGCCCGACCATCCCGTGACCCGCGCGCTGCTGCCGCACCTGCAGAGCTGTTCGATCACGCGCGAACGCCTGCTGGCGGTGATCGACGGCATGGAAATGGACCTCGACCAGACCCGCTACCTGGACTGGCCCGGCCTGCGCAAATATTGCTGGCACGCCGCCGGCGTGGTGGGCGAGCTGTCGGCCGGCGTGTTCGGCTATACCGATCCGGCCACGCTGGTCTACGCCGAAAAGCTCGGCCTGGCGTTCCAGATGACCAACATCATCCGCGACGTGGGCGACGACGCCCGCCGCGGCCGCATCTACATCCCGGTCAACGACATGCAGCAGTTCGAGGTCAAGGCCTCGGACATCCTGAATGGCGAATATTCCGAGCGCTTCTCGGCCCTGATGAAGTTCCAGGCCGAACGCGCCCGCGAGCTGTACCGCGAGGCGATGCGCAGCCTGCCCGAGGTCGACCGGCGCGCGCAGCGCCCCGGCCTGATGATGGCGGCGATCTATCACGCGCTGCTCGACGAGATCGAGCGCGACAACTGGCAGGTGCTGCACCAGCGCATCTCGCTGACCCCGCTGCGCAAGCTGTGGCTGGCGTGGAAGACCTGGGTGGGCGGCGGACGCGGACTGGTCCGCCGGTTGGCACGGTGAAGGCGGCGGTCATCGGCGCCGGCTGGGCGGGCCTGGCGGCCAGCGTCGCCCTGCGCGAGGCCGGCGCCAAGGTCACCGTCTTCGAAGCCGGCCACACGCCCGGCGGCCGCGCCCGGCGCGTGTTCCACGATGGCTTCGAATCGCCGCTGGACAACGGCCAGCACCTGCTGTCCGGCGCCTACAAACACACCCTGGCGCTGATGCGCCGAGTGGGCCGCAACCCGGATGCCCTGCTGATGCGCCGGTCGCTGCGGCTGGCCAGCCTGGACGGCCGTTTCCGGCTGTCGGCGCCGCGCCTGCCCGCGCCCCTGCACATGGCGGTGGCGATCCTGGGCGCGCGCGGCCTGTCGTGGTCCGACCGCTTCGCCACGCTGCGCCTGATGCGCGGCCTGCGCGCCATGTCCTGGACGCCGCCGCGCGACTGGACCGTGCAGCAGCTGCTGCACTACCACGGCCAGTCCGACGCCCTGATCCGCCAGGTCTGGGAACCGCTCTGCCTGGCCGCCCTGAACACGCCCGTGGCCAGCGCCAGCGCCGGCCTGTTCGCCCGCGTGCTGCGCGACAGCCTGGCCGGCAGCCGCGAGGACAGCGACCTGCTGCTGCCCTGCACCGACCTGTCGGCGC
Organism: Achromobacter insuavis; assembly: GCF_902859645.1. Lineage (GTDB taxonomy): Bacteria > Pseudomonadota > Gammaproteobacteria > Burkholderiales > Burkholderiaceae_B > Achromobacter > Achromobacter insuavis. The sequence continues at coordinate 37,740 of NZ_CADIJR010000032.1, forward strand.
TGTGGCCGGACGCCGCCGCGCGCCAGGTCACCATGCGCTATGGCAGCACGGTGCGCCAGTTGCGGCCGTCCGAAGACGGCATCGACATCAACCAGGAACGCTTCGACGCCGCCGTGCTGGCGGTGCCGCCGACCTTCGCCGCGCGCCTGCTGGAAGCGCCGCTGCGGGCGGCCGGCGCGACCGGCCTGCTGGACGCGCTGCGCGCCTTCGACTACCTGCCGATCGCGACGCTCAACCTGCGCCTGGCCGGCCCCTGGCGGCTGCCCGAGCCCATGATGATGCTGCGCGAGGAACCGGCCCGCGGCCACGTCGGCCAATGGCTGTTCGACCGCGCGCAGCTGGCCGGCGATGCCCAGGCCGGCGAACTGGCGGTGGTCGCCAGCGTCGCCACCAGCCTGGCCGACCGCAACCGCCAGCAGGCCATCGAGGCCCTGATCGACCAGGTGGCCGAACAGGCCGCCGGCCATCCGCAGCGGCTGCCGCCGATGCCGGAAGTGACCTCGGCGGAATTGTTCATCGAGAAGCGAGCCACCTTCGCGGCGGTGCCGGGCCTGACCCGGCCGTTGAACAGCACCCCCTGGCCCACGCTGGCCCTGGCGGGAGACTGGACCGACACCGGCTACCCCGGGGTGCTGGAAGGCGCCGTGCGCAGCGGCCTGGAAGCGGCGCGGGTGCTGAATCCGCGCGTCAGCGCAGCACGCTGACGGTGGCCAGCCCCAGGCCGGTCAGCAACAACGATCCGATCAGGCTGATGCCGGCGTAGCCCAGCGCGCCGGCGTACGCGCCGCGCTCCAGCATGGCCACGGTCTCGGCCGAGAAGGTCGAGAACGTGGTCAAGCCGCCCATGAAGCCGGTGACGGCCGCCAGCCGCACCCAGGCCGGCCATTCGGGATGGCCGGCCACCAGCGCCAGCACCAGGCCGACCAGGTAGCCGCCCGCCAGATTGGCCGCCAGCGTGCCCCAGGGCCAGGCCTCGGTGTTGAGCCACAGGCTGACGAGCCAGCGGGCCCACGCGCCGCACATGGCGCCCAGGCCCACGGCCAGGAAATTCAGGGGGATCAGGGTCTGGTAGGCGGACATGGGCTCAGGGCGCGCGGTGCTGCTTGAGGCGCAAGGAAAAGACCAGCAGCAGTATGCCAAAGAACACGGCATAGATACCGATGACCCAGACCAGCGCCAGCGCGCCCGCTCCCGGCTGCATGATCAGCATGGCGCCGAACAGGATCGACACCAGCCCCGACAGCCCCAGGAACCATTCGTTGCGGATGTCCTTGCGGAAGCGTATCGCGGCGGCGATCTGGAACACGCCGGCCACCAGCGCCCAGATGGCGATGATGTAGAGCAGGATCAGCGCCGTCAGGCCCGGCCACAGGAACGTCACGATGCCGGCCGCCACCCCCAGCAGGCCGACGATGATCAAGGCCCACAACGGTTTGCCCTGGTCGCGGATGCGGATACCGGCGATCAGCGCCAGCACGCCATCGGCCAGCGCGAACGCGCCCCACACCAGCACCAGCGCCGACAGCGTGATCGCCGGCATGAACATGGCCATCAGGCCGAACAGGATGGCGACGACGCCGCGCAATGCCACCCAACCCCAGTGACGACCGATCTGATCCACGACTTGCGAGTCAAGCATGACGACCTCCGGTGGTGTGTAACGGGTGACCTATCTTATCCCCGCCCGCGACCAGTCCGAAACTGATTGAAATTTCCTTCCCACATTAACGATGTGTTTTATAAGATTCATTCTCATTGAGTGTTAGACTCCGGCCCTTGTATTTTCCCCCCACCATGGACAGTCACGCCTCCCCCCGCCGCCGGGCCTACTGGCTCAAGACGCTGCACCAATGGCACTGGATCAGCTCGGCGCTGTGCCTGCTGGGCATGCTGCTGTTCGCGGTGACCGGGCTGACCCTGAACAACGCCTCCCACATCGAAGCCAGGGCCCGCGTCACCAACCGCGAAGCGCGCCTGCCCGAGCCCGTGCTGGCCCAGCTGGCGGCGCCCGCCGGCCAGAAGAAAGGCCCCCTGCCCGCCGCGGTCGTCCAATGGCTCGACCGCGAACTGGACACCGCCACCGGCGGCAAGCCGGCCGAATGGTCGGCCGACGAGGTCTACCTGTCGCTGCCGCGCGCCGGCGGCGACGCCTGGCTGTCCATCGACCGCGCCAGCGGCGATATCGAATACGAACGCACCGACCGCGGCTGGATCGCCTATCTCAATGACCTGCACAAGGGCCGCAATACCGGCCAGGCCTGGAGCTGGTTCCTCGATATCTTCGCCATCGCCTGTCTGGTCTTTGCCCTGACCGGGCTGGTGCTGCTCAAGATGCACGCGGGCAACCGCGGCGCCACCTGGCCCATGGTCGGCCTCGGCGTCGTCATCCCGCTGGTGCTGGCGCTGCTTTTCATTCACTGATCCATTCGATCCGCCCTGGAGATATCCATGCGCAAGCTGTTGTTGTCGGCCATGCTGGCCGGCCTGATCGCCCGAACGGCCCATGCCGCCGACATCGGCCTGTCCATCGAGGTGCCGCGCCTGGACGTGGCCGAATACCACCGCCCCTACGTCGCGATCTGGATCGAGAATCCCGACCAGAGCGTGGCCGCCGACCTGGCGGTCTGGTACGACGTGGCCAAGAAGAACAACGAAGGCACCGAGTGGCTCAAGGACATGCGCCAGTGGTGGCGCCGCAGCGGCCGCAACCAGACCTTCCCGGTGGACGGCGTCAGCGGCGCCACCAAGCCGGTCGGCAAGCACGCCCTGCAATTCGACGCCGCCGCCAAGCCGCTGGCCAGCCTGAAGCCGGGCCAGTACGCGGTGGTGGTGGAAGCGGCGCGCGAAGTCGGCGGCCGCGAGCTGCTGCGCATTCCCTTCCAGTGGCCGCCGCAGAAGGCCGAGCAATTGACCGCGCGCGGCGAACACGAACTGGGCGCCATCGCCCTGGACCTGAAACCCTGACCCTGAGGAAAGCCACCATGAAATCCGCCGCCAAACTGGCCGCCGCCCTGGCCCTGAGCCTGCCTTTCGCCGCGCAGGCCCATGACGTCTGGATGGTGCCGTCCTCGACGGTGCTGTCCGGCACCGACAGCTGGATCACCGTGGACGCCGCCGTCGGCAACGACAAGTTCTACTTCAACCACGCGCCGCTGCGCCTGGACGGCCTGGCCGTGGTGGCACCGGACGGCTCCGCCGCCGAGGCCGAGAACCTGAACCGCGGCAAGCTGCGCAGCACCTTCGACCTGCAGCTCAAGCAGAGCGGCACCTACCGCATCGCCATGGTCAACGACGGCGTGTTCGCGCGCTGGAAGGAAGACGGCAAGCCCAAGCGCTACTTCGGCAAGCCCGAGGGCCTGGCGCAGGCCGTGCCGGCCAACGCCGCCGACCTGGAAGTCACGCAGAGCCTGGGCCGCGTCGAAACCTTCGTCACCGCCGGCAAGCCCAGCGCCGTCAAGCCCGTGGGCCGCGGCCTGGAGCTGGCGCCGGTGACGCACCCGAACGACCTGTACAGCGGCGAATCCGCCAGCTTCCAGATGCTGCTGGACGGCAAGCCCGCCGCCGACCTCGACGTGACCCTCGTGCCGGGCGGCGCCCGCTACCGCGACAAGGTCGGCGAGATCGCCGTCAAGACCGACAAGGACGGCAAGTTCTCGGTCAAGTGGCCGCAGCCGGGCCTGTACTGGGTGGAAGCCGGCACCGAAGACGCCAAGGTGACGGTGGCGCAGGCCAAGAAGCGCCGCCTGTCGTACGCCGGCACCGTCGAAGTGCTGCAACCCTGACGGTTGCCGCCGGCATGTCGGACACGCCTTCCTATGCGCCGCGCGGCGCGGTCATGGCCGCGCCGCGCGTGAGCTTCGGTGGCCTGCCGGCGCGCGCCGCCGCGCTGGCGGGCGCCACCATGGGCACCACCTGGTCGGCGCGGCTGGCGCTGCCGGCCGGCCGCGACGAAGCGGCCGCGCGCCAGGCGATCCAGGCCGCGCTGGACGAGGTGGTGGCGCAGATGAGCACCTGGGAAGCCGAATCCGACATCAGCCGCTACAACCGCGCCGGCCCCGGCTGGCGCGAACTGCCGGCCGCCTTCTTCCACGTGCTGCGCCACGCGCTGGCGTTGGCCGAAGACAGCGATGGCGCCTATGACCCGACGGTCGGCCCGCTGGTCAACGCCTGGGGCTTCGGCCCGTGGCAGCGCGGCTTCGAGCCGCCCTCGCCGGCCGCGATCGACGCCGCCCGCGCGCGTTGCGGCTGGCGCCGCGTGGCCCTGGACCCCGCGCGCCAGGCCGCGCACCAGCCGGGCGGCATCTATCTCGATCTGTCTTCCATCGCCAAGGGCTATGGCGTGGACCGCGCCGCGCAGGCGCTGGACGCGCTCGGCCTGACCGATTACCTGGTCGAGGTGGGCGGCGAGCTGCGCGCGCGCGGCCAGCGCCCCGACGGCCAGCCCTGGCGCGTCGCGGTGGAAGTGCCCGACGGCAGCGACGCCCACGCGCTGGCCCTGCCGCTGCGCGACCTGGCCATCGCCACCTCGGGCGACTACCGCCGCTATGCCGGCGAAGGCGATGCCCGCTATGCCCACACCATCGACCCGCGCAGCGGCCAGCCGGTGCGCAACGGCGTCGCCTCGGCCACCGTGCTGCACGCCTACTGCATGCAGGCCGATGCGCTGGCCACCGCGCTGACGGTGCTCGGCGAACGCGATGGGCTGGCCTACGCCGAACGCCACCGCCTGGCGGCGCTGTTCATCATGCGCGACGCCGACGGCTACCGCGTCGATGCCAGCGCGGCCTTCCAGGCCCTGGCCGTCGCGCGCTGAATCATGACGTCCCGCTGGATCGCCGCCGCGTGCGTGGTGCTGGCCTGGCTGCTGCTGTGCGGCTGGGCGTGGCATCGTGCGCGGCGGCGCCAGGCCCTGGCGGCGCGGGCCCTGCGCGAGCTGGACGCGCCCCAGGGAGACGACGCCATCCTGGTGGCCTACGCCAGCCAGACCGGCTATGCCGAAGCGCTGGCGGCGCAGACCGCGCAGTCGCTCCAGGCCGGCGGCCTGGCCGTGCGCGTCGCGCCGCTGGCGCAACTGGATGGCGCGCGCCTGGCCGCCAGCCGGCGCATCCTGTTCATCGCCAGCACCTACGGCGAAGGCGATCCCCCCGACGCGGCCGCGGCCTTCGCCAGCCAGACGATGCAGGCCGCGACGCCGTCGCTGGGCGGCCTGCGATACGCGGTGCTGGCGCTGGGAGACAGCGAATACGCCCATTTCTGCGGCTTCGGCCGCCGCCTCGACGAATGGCTGCGGCGGCACGGCGCCACGCCGCTGTTCGACCGGGTCGAGGTCGACGACGGCAATCCGGCGGACCTGCGCCACTGGCAGCATCACCTGGGCCTGCTGGCCGGCCGCGGCGACCTGCCCGATTGGGAAGCGCCGGCCTATGCGTCCTGGCGGCTCGCCGGCCGCGAACTGCTCAACCCCGGCAGCCAGGGCGGCCCGTGCTACCTGCTGACGCTGGCGCCGCCCGCCGCCGGCGCGCCGGTCTGGCTGGCCGGCGATATCGCCGAAATCGGCCCGCGCCTGACGCGCGACGGCGCGCCGCAGCCGCACCGCGAATATTCGATCGCCTCGCTGCCGGCCGACGGCGCGCTGCAACTGCTGGTGCGCCAGATGCGCGGCGCCGATGGCGCGCTGGGCGTGGGCAGCGGCTGGCTGACCGAGATCGCGCAAGTGGGCGATCCGATCGACTTGCGGATCCGCGGCAACCGCAATTTCCACGCGCCGGCCGACAGCCGGCCTCTGATCCTGATCGGCAACGGCACCGGGCTCGCCGGCCTGCGCGCCCTGATCAAGGCGCGCCGCGCCGCCGGGCACTCGCGCAACTGGCTGTTGTTCGGCGAACGCAACGCCGCGCATGACCGCTTCTGCGGCGCCGAACTCGACGCCTGGCGCGAGGACGGCACGCTGGCCCGCCTGGACCGGGTGTATTCGCGCGACCAGCCCGAGCGCCGCTATGTGCAGCACCGCCTGCTGGAGCAGGCCGGCGCTGTGCGCGCCTGGATCGCCGCAGGCGCGGCGATCTACGTCTGCGGCAGCCTGCAAGGCATGGCCGGCGGCGTCGATGCCGCGCTGCGCGACATCCTCGGCGACGAGCCGCTGCAGGCGCTGCGGCACGACGGCCGCTACCGCCGCGACGTGTACTGAGGCCGCCGGCCCAGGGGCCGGCCGCGCCGCGCTCCAGCCTATTGCAGCTTGATCTGCGCCTGGTCGATCACGGTCTTCCAGCGATCGCGCTCGGCGCGGATCTGCGCGCCGAATTCGGCCGGCGTGTTGCCCAGCGGGAACGCGCCGGTTTCCTCCATCTTGGCCGCGGTGGCGGGGTCGCGCACCGCCTTGGCGAAGGCCTGCGCCAGCTTGTCGCGCACGTCGGCCGGCATGCCGGCCGGCCCCACCACGCCATACCAGGCGGTGACGTCGTAGTCCTTGTAGCCCTGCTCGGCGAAGGTCGGCACGTCCGGCAGGCGCGGATTGCGCGCCGCGCCGGTAATCGCCAGCGGACGCAGGTGCTTGCTCTTGATGTACGGCAGCGACGACGGGAAGTTGTCGAAGATCACCGGCACCACCCCGCCCACCGTGTCGGTCAGCGCCGGCGCCGACCCGCGGTAGGAGATGCTGTTCATCTTGCCGCCCGTGATCTGCAGGAACCAGATCATGCCCAGGTCGTTGATGCCGCCGGCGCCGGCATTGGCGTAGCCGTCCTTGCCCGGATTGGCGCGCACGTGCGAGACGAATTCCGCCAGGGTCTTGGCCGGGTATTGAGGATTGACGCTGAGGATGTTGGGGCTGGTCACCAGGTTGCTGACCGGCGTGAAGTCCTTGACCGGGTCGTAGGCCAGGTTCGGGAACAGGTGCGGCGCGGTGCCGTGGGTGCTGACGGTCGCCAGGCCCACGGTGTAGCCATCCGGCTTGGCGCGCGCGGTGGCGGCCATGCCGATGGTGCCGGACGCCCCGGTGCGGTTCTCCACCACGATCTGCTGCCCCAGGATCTCGCCGGCCTTGGCCGCGGCCAGCCGACCGACGATGTCGGTGGGACCGCCGGCCGGGAACGGCACGATCAAGGTGATGGGACGGTCGGGGAATTCGGCGTGGGCCGCCGGCAACAGGGCGGCCAGCGCCAGGGCGACGCAAGTCTTGCGGATCATGGGGGTTGTCTCCTGTGGGGATCGGTTCTGCTTGTTATGGGGAAATCGGGGGCGCGCCCGCGATGCTGGCATCGCGGCGCAATATCCTGCCGGGGCGCTGCGTCTCGGGCGCCGCCGGAAACACCGGGCAGCCGTTGACCAGCACGTGCTCGATGCCGGCCGAGGCCAGCGTCGGCGCGTCCCAGGTGGCGCGGTCGCGCACCGTGTCGGCGTCGAACACCACCACGTCGGCCCAGGCGCCGACGGCCAGCCGGCCCCGGTCCGCCAGGCCGAACACGCGCGCCGGCAGCGCCGTCATCTTGGCCACCGCCGCCTCCAGCGTCAGCAGCTCGGCCTCGCGCACATAGCGGCCCAGCACGCGCGTGAAGCTGCCCCACAGGCGCGGATGCGGATGCGCGTCGTTGGGCAGGCCGTCGGAGCCCACCATGCAGCACTCGTGCTGGAAGATGCGGCGCACCTCGTTTTCATCCATGGCGAAGTAGATCGCGCCGGCGGGACACAGGCGGCGCGCGGCCGTGACCGGGTCGCAGTCCCAGCGCGCGGCGATCTCGGCCAGCGACTGGCCGCCGCATTCCGGATGCGGGGTCGACCAGGTGATGCGGATGTCGTCGATCTGGTCGGCGCGCTCCGGAATCAGGATGGTGGAGCTGCCGGGATAGGGATAGATGTCCAGCGCCACGTCCACGCCGTCGGCGCGGGCGCGGTCGATGTTGGCCAGCGTGGCCGCGCTCTTGCCCCAGTTGGCGGGCATCATGCATTTGTGGTGCGACAGCACCGTGGCGCAGCCGGTGCGGCGGCCGACCGACAGCACCTCGTCGACCGCGGCCTCGACCGCGTCGCCTTCGTTGCGGATGTGGCTGGTATGCAGCGCGCCGCGCGCCGCGGCCACCCGCGCCAGGCCGTCCAGCTCGGCGGCCTCGGCGACGCCGCCGGGCTGGTAGGCCAGGCCCGTGCTGAAGCCCGCCGCGCCGGCCGCCAGCGCCTCGGCCAGCATGCGCTCCATGGCCTGCTGTTCCGCTTCGGTGGGCTGGGCCGCCGGATCGCGCATGGCGGCCAGGCGCAGATTGGCGTGGCCCACCAGCGCGGCCACGTTGATCATCGGCCGCTGCGCCTGCAGCGCGCCGAAGTACGCGGCCATGTCCGTGAACAGCGGCGAATCGCCCAGCAGCGCCAGCGCCGCGGCGGTATTGCCGGGCAAGGGCGCCGGCGCGCCGCTGATGCCGCAGTTGCCGACCACCACCGAGGTGATGCCCTGGCTGGTCTTCCATTCCAGGCCCGGCTTTTCCACGAACATCAGGTCGTCGTGGCCGTGGGTGTCGATGAAGCCGGGGGCGACGATCTTGCCGCCGGCGTCGATGCGCCGGCCGGCCGGCATGGCCGACAGATCGCCGATGGCGGCGATGCGCTCGCCGCGGATGCCGACGTCGGCGCGCCGGCGCGGTCCGCCCAGGCCGTCGATCAGCCAGCCGCCCTCAATCACCAGATCCAGATTTTCCTGCATGCAACTTCCGCCTTGATGGGGCCGGTTTGGACGCCGGCCGCTCGCGGGACGCCCGCGGGCGCCCCTGTGCTTGATGAAGCCCCTAGTATCGTCCGCCGGATCAATCTGCAAAAATTGTTTTTACTGATCCATCTATCTCATTTTGAAATGCATCGCCTGCCCAAGCACGTCACCCTCAAGCACCTGACCGCGTTCGTCGCCGTGGCGCAGGAGTCCAGCTTCACGCACGCGGGCAAGCGCCTGTTCCAGACCCAGTCGTCCGTGACCAGCCTGGTGCGGCAGCTGGAAGAGGCGCTGGCCACGCAGCTGTTCGCGCGCACCAGCCGGCGCGTGCTGCTGACCGCGGCGGGCGAGGAATTCCTGCCGCGCGTGATGCGCCTGCTGGCCGATTTCGATGGCGTGATCGAGGACGTGGTGCGCTTTGGCGCGCTGGAGCGCGGCCGCGTCGGCGTGGCCGCCGCGCCGTCGGCCATCACGCAGCTCATCGCGCCGGCGGCGGCGGTGTTCTCGGCGCAGTATCCCGCCATCCGCCTGTATCTCAGCGACGACAATTCCGGCCGCATCCAGCGCAAGGTGAGCACGCGCGAGGTCGACTTCGGCCTGACCAGCCGCTGGGCCGACGCGCCCGGCCTGCATTTCGATCCGCTGCTGGAAGACCGCTTCGGCGTGCTGTACCGGCGCGACGACGCCAGCCTGCGGCCGGGCCGCGACGGCGCCATGCGCTGGGCCGACCTGGCCGGCCGCAAGCTGGTGGGCGTGGTGGACGAGACCGGCATCATGGCGCTGCTGCGCGCCCGGGCCGATCTGCCGATCGAGGCGGCGGCGCCCTTCTATGAGGCCTCCAGCACCACCTCGCAGGCGGCGCTGGTGAAGGCCGGCATGGGCGTGGCGCTGCTGCCCGCGCTGGCGGCGCAGCGCGTGATGGAGCCGGAACTGGCCTACGCGCTGCTGGCGCGGCCGACGGTGGTGCGCACGATGTGCATCATCCGCCACAAGGAATACGCGCTGAGCCCGGCGGCCGAGGCGCTGATCCGCGCCATCCGCGATTATCTGCGCGGCGCGGCGCTGCCGGCCGGTTGCCGGCTGGCGGCGGGCGCGGCGCGCAGGCGCGGTTGAGCGGAGGCGGCAACGCCGTGCTGGCCTCCGTGGCGGCAGGCGCCGTTCAGCCGCGCAGCTTCTCGTCCAGCGCGGCCAGGCCGGCGGCGAACACGCCCTGCCCCACGGCGGTGGCCACCGCCTGCAGGTCGGCGCCGTCCTCGACGCGGAAATCGGCCCACCATTCCACCAGCGTGGCGCCGCTCTCGGTGATCGCCGTCAGGGTGACGCCGGCGACGTAGTCGCGCATCGGCAGGTCGGTCTCGATGATCGAGTAGCGCAGCGCCGTGCCGGGGTCGTCCAGCATCAGCAGCTGCTCGCGCACGAAGCCCGAGGGCTTGAGCGACAGATAGCGCACCGAGCCGACCGCATCGTGGCGGCCGCCCTCTTCCAGGCGGCTCTGGGCGATGCCGGGATGCCATCCCGCCAGGCCATTGAAATCACGGAACTGCGGCCAGACCTTGGCCAGCGGCGCCTGGACGATGGCGCTGGTGTAGACGGTATGCGGCATGCGGACTCCTGTCAGAAAGTCAGTTGCTTGAACTCGCGGGTGGCGGCGGTCAGCGCCTGTTCGGTGGGCAGGCGCTCCATCGAGCTGGCGCCGTAGAAACCATGGCAATGCCGGCAATGGCGCAGGACGTGGGCGGCGTCCTCGGGCGTGGCGATGGGGCCGCCGTGGCACAGCACGATCACGTCCGGACGCACGGCCAGCGCGGCCGCGGCGATGCGGTCGATGGCGGCCACGCAATCGTCCAGCGTCAGCGCGGTCTCGGCGCCGATCGAACCGCCGGTGGTCAGGCCCATGTGCGCCACGATGATGTCGGCGCCGGCCTGCGTCATGGCCACGGCGTCGTCCTCGTTGAAGACGTACGGCGTGGTCAGCATGCCTTTTTCGTGCGCCAGGCGGATCATGTCCACTTCCAGCGCATAGCCCATGCCGGTCTCTTCCAGGTTGGCGCGGAAGGTGCCGTCGATCAGGCCGACGGTGGGAAAGTTCTGCACGCCGGCAAAGCCCTGGCGCTTGAGGTCGTCCAGGAACACGTCGAAGTCGCAGAACGGATCGGTGCCGTTGACGCCGGCCAGCACCGGCGTGTGCTTGACCACCGGCAGCACTTCGCGGCCCATGTCGACCACGATCTCGTTGGCGTTGCCGTAGGCCAGCAGGCCGGCCAGCGAGCCGCGCCCGGCCATGCGGTAGCGGCCCGAGTTGTAGATCACGATCAGGTCGATGCCGCCCGCTTCCTCGCACTTGGCGGACAGTCCGGTGCCGGCGCCGCCGCCCACGATGGGGGTGCGGGCGCGCACCATGGCGCGGAACTTGTCCAGCAGTTGGTTACGGTCGAAGCGCGGCATGGCGGAAATCCTCAGTGTGTTGCGATGTCGAGAAACTGCTCGACCGCGGCGCGGGCGAACAGCGGGTCGTTGATGTGGCGCGGCACGCGCACCAGGCGGCGGTTGGCGGTCTGCACCAGCCGCGACTCCAGCGCGTCGAACAGCGCGGCGTCGGCCTGCGGGTCCCAGAACGCCTGGCCCGGCGCGTCCAGCGCCGACACGCCGCCTTCCGGAATCAGGAAACGCACCGGACCGTCGCAGCGGTTCAGCCTGTCGGCGATCCACTCGCCCTGGCGGCGGTTTTCTTCCACGGTGGTGCGCATCAGCGTCACCTGCGGGTTGTGGGGGTAGAAGGTGCGGCCCTGGTAGCGCTCGGGCACCGAATCCATGGCGCCGAAATTGACCATGTCGAGCGCGCCGCAAGAGCCGACGTAGGGCGCGCGGGTGCGGGCCACGGCGCCGAAGCGGTCCTCGGTGCAGGCCAGCACGCCGCCGAACAGGAAGTCGCAGACCTCGGTGGTGGTCAGGTCCAGCACGCCGGACAGCAGATGGCTGTCGAGCAGTTTTTCCATCGACTGGCCGCCGGTGCCGGTGGCGTGGAACACCAGGCAGTCATAGCGCGATTCGAGCAGCGGCGTGACCTGCTGCACGCAGGCGGTGGTGACGCCGAACATGGTGATGCCGACGGCCGGCTGGCTGTCGCCGCCCATGGCCGTGGCGGCCAGGCGGAAGGCGCCGCCGATGGCGCCGGCGGCATTGGCCAGCACGCGGCGCGAGATGCGGTTCAGGCCGGCCACGTCGGTCACGGAGTACATCATCGCGATGTCGGACGGGCCAACGTAGGGCGCAACGTTGCCCGACGCCATGGTCGAGACCATCAGCTTGGGCACGCCGATGGGCAGCGCGCGCATGGCCGGGGTGATCAACGCGGTGCCGCCGGAGCCGCCCAGGCCCAGCAAGGCGCCGATATCGGGGTTGGCGGCGGCATAGCGCTCGAACGCCAGCGCCATGGCGGCGATGGCGCTGCCACGGTCGCCCGTGAACACGGCCTGCTCGCCCTGCGGGTGGCTGCGCGCCACCTCCCGCGCCTGCACCTGCGCCGCGCTGGCCGCGCCGGTGGTGGACACGTCCACCGAGACCACGTCCAGGCCGTCGCGCTTGAGCAGATCGACCACATACTCGGCCTCGTGGCCCTTGGTGTCGTAGGTGGCGGCCACGAAAACCCGCCGATTCGAATGCGTCATGACTCCTCCGCGGGCGGCTACACTCGGTGCGCGCCTCGATATATGTCCGGGGCGCGTGGCCCTGTAGAATCAAGAAATGAGACGAAAGAATCATACTGAGACACCTGTCTCACGTCAAACCACGACCGCCGCGCGCAAGCCGGCCTCCGCCCCGGCGCGCCTGATCGCGCCCGCCAGCCGGCAGGCCGCCGCCAGCGGCGAACCGCCGCACGGGCCGCGCGCGCGCATGCGCAAGATCCTGCTGGACGCGGCGCAGCGCCTGATGGCGCAAGGCATCACCCCGTCGGTGGCCGAACTGGCCGAGCACGCGCAGGTGTCGCGCGCCACCGCCTACCGCTACTTCCCGAGCCAGAGCGCGCTGATCGCCGCCGTGGTCGACGAAAGCCTGGGGCCGATCCTGGCCTGGGACTCGACCGCGCCCGACGCCGCCACCCGCGTCGACGAACTGCTGCGCTTCGCCTACCCGCGCCTGGCGGCCCACGAGGCGCCGCTGCGCGCGGCCATCCAGGTGTCGCTGCAGCAGCACGCCGAAGCCAGCGCCGGCCGCGCCGGCAACGAACCGCGGCTGGTGCGCGGCCATCGCGTCGACATTCTCAAGCGCGCCATCGCGCCGCTGGCGGACGCGCTGCCGCCGGCGCAGCAGGAACGCGTGGCGCAGGCGCTGTCGCTGGTCTACGGCACCGAAGTGTTCCTGGTGCTCAAGGACATCTGGGGCCTGGAATTGCCGGCCGTCACCGACGTCGCGCGCTGGACCGCGCAGGCCATCATCCGCCAGGCGCTGGCCGATGCGGCGGACGGCGCCCGCTAACGGCAAGCTGTCATTCCCGCGTCACTCGCGGCCCGCATAGTGCGGGCCTTCGCGGCGCCGCGCCGGTGCGGGCCGCATGACGCTGGAGTATGGAATGCAGTTCGAAGTAACCCGCCTGCGGCGGGCCCTGATGCCGTTGTCGCTGGCTTGCGTAACCTTGCTGAGCGCCTGCGGCGGCAGCGACGACGATGACGACACGAGCGCGCCGCCGGTCGTGACCGAGCCCGCGCCGCCGGTGAAGACCGGCGCCTGGAGCGCCGGCGACCTGCACGTGCACACGATCCAGTCCGACGACGCCCAGACCACCCTGGAGAGCGTGCTGGACCAAGCCTTCGACCGCTACAAACTCGACTGGGCCGCGCTCTCGAATCACCTGCGCATGTCGGCGCGCGACAACACCGGCGCCAACATCCCCGGCGGCTCGATCCCGTTCTCGACCGGCATGGCGCGCTACGAAGTGCCGTTCATCAAGCAGGCGCAGGCGGCGGGCCGCTACGCCGGCAAGATCATCTTCTCGTCGTTCGAATGGGACATGCCCACGCACGACCACGTCAACATCGGCATCGGCATCGGCACCAACGACCCGATGTCCGCCAAGTCGCTGCGCGCCGTGGCGGAATTCGAATACCTGTACACCAACAAGGCCGCCAACCTGTTCGACGCGCAGCTGGTCGCCGACCTGGCCGGCCAGCCGCGCGCGTACACCACGCACGCCGACTCGCTGACGGCCCTGAAGTGGCTGCGCGACAAGCACCCCGACAGCTACATGCTGCTGAACCACCCGTCGCGCTATGCCGGCAAGTACACCATCGGCCAGCTGCGCGAAATGCATGATCTGGCGCCGTCGATCTTCTTCGCCATCGAAGGCATGGTCGGCAACCAGATGGAGCCGGACCGCGGCGGCTACGCCGAGGCCTACACGCCGGACAAGCTGCCCAACCGCACCTATGGCGGCGTCGACTACCTGGTGGCCAAGCTGGGCGGCACCTGGGACGCGCTGCTGGGCGAAGGCCGCCACATCTGGACCGTGGCCGATTCGGACTTCCACTTCCGCATCAACGCCACCGGCCAGTACAGCAGCGGCTACGCGCCGGGCGAATACGCCAAGACCTACGTCTGGAAAGACGGCAAGGACATGGCCGCGGTGGTCACGGGCCTCAAGAGCGGCCGCCTGTTCGGCGTCTTCGGCGACCTGATCGACGCGCTCGAATTCCAGGCGCAGGGCGCGTCGGGCACGGCCCAGATGGGCGGCGAGCTGACGGCGGCCAAGGGCGAGCAGGTGGAAGTCACCATCCGCTTTCGCAGCCCCGCCAGCAACCACTACGAGTATCCGATCGAAAGCGGCAACCCCACCTACGTCAAGCCGACCGTGCACCACGTCGACCTGATCGTGGGCGATGTCGGCGCCCGCGCCGCCGCCGGCACGCCGGCATACGACAACGCCACCAATCCGAGCACCCGCGTGCTGGGCCGCTACACGAGCAAGGACTGGACCGTGGACAAGGACGGCTACAACGTCATCAAGATCAAGCTGACCGCCGACAAGAGCCAGTACCTGCGCCTGCGCGGCACCAACCTGGCGCCCGACGTGGCCGGCGAGACCGCCAACGGCGAACCGCTGCCGGACGCCAAGATCGACCTGACCGACAACGCCGCCCGCTTCAACGCCATCAATGCGCGCAACTACAACGACCTGTGGTTCTACTCGAATCCCGTGTTCGTGACGGTCAAGCAGTAAGGCGCCACTGGATTGACCGACCCCTCCCCACTTGCTACATATAAGGGCGCAACTGCACTTGGTTCCTGATTATTCTCATTGGAGGATTTTTATGAGCAAGCGAATTGTTGTCGTGGGTGGCGGGGTCGGCGGCACCATGTTGGCCAACCAACTGGTCCACAAGCTGTATCCCGAAGTGTCGGCCGGCAAGGTCAGCATCATGTTGCTGTCCGATTCGCCGGATCATTACTACAAACCGGCCTTCATGTATGTGGCGTTCAACCTGTTCTTCCAGGAAGAGCTCAAGCGCCCCGAATGTTCCCTGCTGCGGCCTGAAATCGAGTTCCGCGTCGACAAGGTGACGCGCTTCGATTTCAACGCCCAGCAATTGCACACGCGCAGCGGCAAGCGCCATGGCTACGACTATCTCGTCATCGCCACCGGTTGTGTTCCCGCGCCCGAACGCATCGAGGGCCTGCGCGAGGCGGGCGACCATTTCTACCAGTACGAGCCGGCGCGGCAGCTGGCCGGCCGCCTGGCCACGATCGAACGCGGGCGCGTATTCGTCAGCGTCACCTTTCCCAAGACGCCCAATGTGCCGCACCAATGCGGCATCGCGCCGATCGAAACCACGCTGATGCTCGACGACTACCTGCGCCGCCGCGGCGTGCGCGACCGGGTCGAGATCGTCTACACCTACCCGACCACCTCGCAACTGCTGCGCAACTGCCTGTTCCTGCAAAAGCCTACGTGCGAGGTGCTGCCGGCCATCTTCGAACAGCGCGGCATCCGGTTCCAGCGCGGCTTCACCCTCGCGAAGGTCGATCCCGACCAGCGCATCGCCTATTCGGAAGAAGGCATCGAGCAACCTTTCGACATCCTCATGGCCACGCCGCCGATCCGCGCGGTCGACGCCGTGCTGGAATCCGGCGCTTCGCAGGCGCCGGACAACGAAGGCTGGCTGCCCACCGACCACGAGACCATGCAGGTGTACGGCCTGGAGAACGTGTACGTGATCGGCGACACGGTCGACCTGCCCGTCAGCAAGGCCGGCGGTTCGTGCCACAACCAGGCCCCCGTCATCGCCAACAACATCGCCGGCGAAATCCGGCTGGGCCATCCCTGCAGCGTCTACGACGGGCGAGTCCAGGCGGTGGCGCAGATGGGCTTGAACGCCGGCATGCCGCTCTGGTACGACTACACCCACGACGTGCGGCCAACGCCGCCCACCAAACTGGGCGGATTGCTGCGGCACGGTTTCAACCGGGGCCTGTACTGGTCCGTCGCCAGGGGAATGCTATGAACACACCGCAAGGCAACAGCCTGCCCACGGCCGGACAACGCACCGTCCCGTTCGATACGCCGCCCCCCGGCGATGCGCTGGCGCAATTGGCGGACAAGCTGCAACCGCTGGCCGATAGCGGCCGGCTGGACAACATCGTCGACCTGCTGGCGCTGGCGTCCGACCTGGTCGACCTGCTCGATGCGCCCATGGTGGAAAAACTGGGCACGCTGTCGGAACAGGCCACGGGCGCGGCCTGGACCCTCTCCAATGCCTGGCGCGCGGCCCAGGCGCAGGGGTTGCAAGAGGCGCGCCCGCCGGGCCTGGGCGGCTTGTTCCAGCTGTCGCGCGACGAGGACACCCGGCGCGGCCTGGCGCTGGTGCTGCGGACGCTGCAAGGCCTGGGCCGGCAATTGGGCAACCAGCGGCAGGATTACGCCACCCCGTGAAACCGTTGGCCGGCGCCGCATCCGCGGCGCCGACGCCCAAGACAAAGCCCCGCAAGCAATTGCCTGCGGGGCTTCTTTTGTGCGCCCGAAAAGGGCGATGTGACCAGGTTTACTGCAACGTGCGCGTGAACACGAACTTGCCGTCGCGCCAATCCACCGGCACCACGTCGCGCGGACCGAACTGGCCTTCCAGGATCAGCCGGGCGACCGGGTTCTCGATCTGCTGCTGGATGGCGCGCTTGAGCGGACGCGCCCCGAACACCGGATCGAAACCGTCGCGGGCCAGTTCGGCCAGCGCGGGCTCGGTCACTTCCAGCCGCATCTCCTGCTTTTCCAGGCGCTCGGCCAGGCGGCGCAGCTGGATGCGGGCGATGGACTCGATGTGCTGCGCTTCCAGTCCGTGGAACACCACCACTTCGTCGATGCGGTTCAGGAACTCGGGCCGCAGCGTCTGCTTGAGCTCGCCCCAGACCACTTCCTTGACCACGTCGTACGGCTGGCCGGCCAGCGTCTGGATGTGCTGCGAACCCAGGTTCGACGTCATCACGATGACGGTGTTGCGGAAGTCCACCGTGCGGCCCTGGCCGTCGGTCAGACGGCCGTCGTCCAGCACCTGCAGCAGCACGTTGAAGACGTCCGGATGGGCCTTCTCGACTTCATCGAGCAGCACCACGCTGTACGGCTTGCGGCGCACGGCCTCGGTCAGGTAGCCGCCCTCTTCGTAGCCCACGTATCCGGGCGGCGCGCCGATCAGCCGCGCCACCGAGTGCTTCTCCATGAATTCGCTCATGTCGATGCGGATCATGTGCTCTTCGGAGTCGAACAGGAACTCGGCCAGCGCGCGCGTCAGCTCGGTCTTGCCCACGCCGGTGGGGCCCAGGAACAGGAACGACCCATAGGGACGCGACGGATCCGCCAGGCCGGCGCGCGAACGGCGGATGGCATCGGACACCAGGCGCACGGCCTCGTCCTGGCCGACCACGCGCTTGTGCAGGTATTCCTCCATGTGCAGCAGCTTCTCGCGTTCGCCCTGCATCATCTTGGACACCGGGATGCCGGTGGCGCGCGACACGACCTCGGCGATTTCCTCGGCGCCGACACGGGTGCGCAGCAGGCGCGGCCGGCCTTCGCCGCCCTCGGCTTCCTCGGCCGCCTGGGCCGCGCCGACTTCGGCCGCCTTCAGGCGCGCCTCCAGGTCGGGCAGCTTGCCGTACTGCAGCTCGGCCAGTTTGTCGAACTGGCCCTTGCGCTGCAGCTCGGCCATTTCGGCGCGCACGCTGTCGATCTCTTCCTTGATGGCCTGGGTGCCCTGCACCGCGGCTTTCTCGGCCTTCCAGATTTCCTCGAAGTCGTTGTACTCGCGTTGCAGCTTCTCGAGCTCGTCCTCGATCACGCCCAGGCGGCGCTTGGAGGCGTCGTCGGTTTCCTTCTTGACGGCCTCGCGCTCGATCTTGAGCTGGATGATGCGGCGGTCGAGCTTGTCCATCACTTCCGGCTTGGAGTCGATTTCCATGCGGATGCGGGCGCCGGCCTCGTCGATCAGGTCGATGGCCTTGTCGGGCAGGAAGCGGTCGGTGATGTAGCGGTGCGAGAGTTCGGCCGCGGCCACGATGGCCGGGTCGGTGATCTCGACGCCGTGGTGGATTTCATAGCGTTCCTGCAGGCCGCGCAGGATGGCGATGGTGGACTCGACATCGGGTTCGTCGACCAGCACCTTCTGGAAGCGGCGTTCGAGCGCGGCGTCCTTTTCGATGTACTTGCGATATTCGTCCAGCGTGGTGGCGCCGATGCAGTGCAGCTCGCCGCGCGCCAGCGCCGGCTTGAGCATGTTGCCGGCGTCCATCGCGCCCTCGGCCTTGCCGGCGCCGACCATGGTGTGCAGCTCGTCGATGAAGACGATGTTGCTGCCGTCGTCCTGCGACAGTTCCTTGAGCACGGCCTTCAGGCGCTCTTCGAATTCGCCGCGGAACTTGGCGCCGGCCAGCAGCGCGGCCAGGTCGAGCGACAGCACGCGCTTGCCGCGCAGGGTCTCGGGCACTTCGTCGTTGACGATGCGCTGCGCCAGGCCTTCGACGATGGCGGTCTTGCCCACGCCGGGTTCGCCGATCAGGACCGGATTGTTCTTGGTGCGGCGCTGCAGGATCTGGATGGTGCGGCGGATTTCGTCGTCGCGGCCGATGACCGGGTCGAGCTTGCCCTGGCGGGCGCGCTCGGTCAGGTCCATGGTGTACTTGGACAAGGCCTCGCGGTTGGATTCGCCTTCGGCGCCGGATACGTTCTCGCCGCCGCGCACGGCGTCGATGGCGGCCTCGAGGGCTTTTTTCTGCAGGCCCGCTTCGCGCAGGATGCGGCCGGCCTCGCCCTTGTCGTCGGCCAGGGCCAGCAGGAACAGTTCGCTGGCGATGTAGGTGTCGCCGCGGCGCGCGGCTTCCTTGTCGGTGCGGGTCAGCACGCCCTGCAGGTCGCGGCCGACCTGGACGTTGTCATCGCCCTGCACCTGGGGCAGCGCCTTGAGCGCGGCGTCAAGAGCCGGCTGCAGCCGGTTGACGGCCACGCCGGCGCGCGCCAGCAGGCTGCCGGCGCCGCTGTCGGCGTCGGACAGCAGCGCCGACAGCACGTGGACGGGCTCGATGTAGGGGTGATCGTTGCGGGCGGCCAGACTCTGAGCGTCGGCCAGGGCTTGCTGGAACTTGGTGGTCAGTTTGTCGAATCGCATAATGGTCGTTTGTGGCTTGTTGGTGAGCCTGACCGATACGCGCCGGCGGGCTCGATGACCTGAATATGCGGCCGGATGCGAGAATTTCAATACCTCGTCGGCCGCAGGGATTTGGGTCTGTTAACACATCCGCGTACAGCAACAATCTGCCCTATGAGCATATACGTTTTTGTCTACGGCACGCTACGCGCCGGCGAAATCAATGACCTGGCGCAGGCCGCCGCGCGCCGCGGCCTGCCGCCGGCGCGCCACGTCGGCCCGGCCACGGTGCCCGGCATGCTGGTGGATTTCGGCGACTGGCCCGGATTGCTCCCGGTGGCCGACGGCCGGCGGGTGCTGGGCGACCTCTACGAGGTCGACCCGGCCCTGGTCGCCCTCATGGATGAGATCGAGGAATACGCCCCCGACCGCCCCGGCTGCTTCGTGCGCCGGCCGGTGCTGGCCCGGCCGCTGGCGCCCGATGCCGCCCCGGTGGCCTGCGAGTATTACCCCATCGACCCGGCGTGGCGCGGGACCGCGACGGACATCGACGGCGATGACTGGGTGACCTACCGCCAGGCCCGCCCGGGCCGGATGCCGCCGTAGGAATGCGCTGCAAAACGCCCCGTAAGACACCCGTAGTAACAACGGACTACAATGGGTACCTGTCTTCACGCTTTAAGCCCGTCCAGGCTACCCGCCGGGTCCGGGCACTATAAAGGTCATCGTATGCAAAAACGGGTTCCCGTTGCCCCTGATGCCGCCCACTGTTCCACGTGTATGTTGGGCCACGTGTGTGTCCCGGTCGGGATGGCAGCCGCCGAAGTAGAAAAGCTGGACGAACTGGTGAAAGAGCGCGTGCGCCTCGAAAAGGGCAAGACGCTGTATTCGCTGGATCACCCCCTGGACGCCGTCTACGGCGTGCGCTTCGGCAGCCTGAAAACGCAGCTCGAAGACGCCACCGGCCAGATCCAGATCACCGGATTCCACCTGCCCGGCGAGATCGTCGGCATGGACGGCATGCTGGACGGCAAGCACGTCTCGGCCGCCGTGGCCCTGGAAGACTCCGAAGTCTGCGTGATCCGCCTGAACGAAGTCGACCGCGTGGCCACCCACCTGCCCTCGCTGCAGCAGCAGTTCCGCCGCCTGATGAGCCGCGAGATCACGCGCTCGCACCAGATGCTGGCGTCGCTGGGCTCGATGCGCTCCGAACAGCGCCTGGCCGCGTTCCTGCTCAACCTGTCGCAACGCTATGCGTCGCTGGGCTACTCGTCGACCGAATTCGTGCTGCGCATGAGCCGCGAGGAAATCGGCAACTATCTCGGCCTGACGCTGGAAACGGTCAGCCGGCTGTTCTCGCGCTTCGCGCGCGACGGCCTGATCCGCATCAACCAGCGCGAAGTCCGCATCCTGGACCAGCCCGCGCTCAAGCAACTGCTGGGCCACGAGGGCTGCTGACGCCCGCCCGCGCCATGCGCCGCATCGCCGCACCCGGCGCCGCACAGCCGTACCCGGCGCCGCGCCTGTTGCGCTCGCGCCGGGCCTGGAGCGCGGCGGCGCTGGCCCTGGCGGCCCTGCTGCCCCTGGCGGCGCGCGCGCAGACGCCGCTGCCCGATCCCTACGATTACGACGAACCCGTGCCCGCGCCCAAGCGGGTGGTGGTGCCGCGCTGGCAGACGCTCGAACTGGGCAAGCCCGGCCACCGCTACAAGGTACCGGTCTATGCTAACCGGAACCTGGCGCGCGGCGACCTGCGCGATATCAAGCAAATCGTGATCGTGTTCCACGGCGTCAAGCGCAACGCCGACGCCTATTACGAGACCGCCGCCACGGTGCTGGCCGCCAATCCGGCGCGGGCCAACGACACCCTGATCCTGGCGCCGCGCTTCGTCGGCGTGATCGATTCGGGCTTCGCCGGCATGGCGGCCTGGCGCAAATCCAGCTGGGAAGACGGCGACGACAGCGTGCAGGCCAACGGCCGGCCGGCGCCGGTCAGCGCGTTCCAGGTCATCGACGACCTGCTGCGCAGCCTGGACGACCGCAAGCGCCTGCCGACCCTGGCCGGCATCGTGCTGGCCGGCCATTCCGGCGGCGGCCAGCTGGTGCAGCGCTACGCCGTGCTGAACCAGATCGACGGCCCGCTGCGGCGCGACGGCATCGCCGTGCGCTACGTGGTCGCCAATCCCTCCTCCTATCTGTACCTGACCCGCGAGCGCCCGCGCCCCGACGGCAAGGGCTACGCGCCCTACGAGCGCGGCATCTGCCCGACCTACAACCAGTACAAGTACGGCACCGACAAGCTGCCCCCGTTCGCGCAGGAAACCGACGACACGCGCCTGTTCATCCGCTACGCGGCGCGCGACGTCACCTACCTGCTGGGCGGCGCCGACAACAATCCCGAGCACCGTCTGCTGGACAAGACCTGCGGCGCCGAGGCCCAGGGCGCCACCCGGCTGGCGCGCGGCACCGCCTACCTGCAGTACGAACGCATCGTCGCCGCGCGCGGCAACCGGCCGGTGACGCTGCACCGCGCCGGCTTCGAAGTGACCGGCGTCGGCCACGAGTACAAGGGCATGTTCGGCTCGGTCTGCGGCGCGCGCGCGTTGCTCGGCGACGATGCGCTGGCGCCCGCCGGCGCGGCCGCCTGCACGGTGATCGAACCGCCGCGCAAGTAGACGCGCCCCAACCGCAACGCGACCGCGCAACCCGCCAGGAAATCCGCGCGGCCACACGCACAGCGCGAGGGGCTGCAAGCCGCATACCTGCGTCGCGGCGATTATTGACACCAAGCTGAACAGAATTCCCGGACAAGCGCAGGGGTGCATTTTTGCGCGGGCAGGCGCAAGATAAGCGGGTACCGTCTCCGTGGAAGACAGATATGAGCCAAGCGTATCTCGACATGCCCGACGCCAAGCGCCGCATCAAGGCGATCTTCGTCGGCTCCATGGGCAACCTGGTCGAATGGTATGACTTCTACGCCTATACCGCCTTCGCCCTGTACTTCGCCCCCGCCTTCTTCCCCTCGCACGACCCGGTCGTGCAGCAGCTGAACGCCGCCACGCTGTTCGCCGCCGGCTTCATCGTGCGGCCGCTGGGCGGCTGGCTGTTCGGCCACCTGGCCGACCGCCACGGGCGACGATTGTCGCTGATGGTCTCGGTGGGCATGATGTGCGTGGGCTCGCTGATCATCGCGGTCACGCCCACCTACGCGTCCATCGGGCTGGCGGCGCCGGCGCTGCTGGCGCTGGCGCGGGTCATCGAGGGCCTGAGCCTGGGCGGCGAATACGGCGCCAGCGCCACCTATCTCACCGAGATCGCCGACCCGGAACACCGCGGCTTCTATTCCAGCTTCCAGTACGTCACGCTGATCGGCGGCCAGCTCTGCGCCATCCTGGTGCTGCTGTTGCTGCAGAACGTGTTCCTGACGCACGAGCAACTGGTGGAATGGGGCTGGCGCATTCCGTTCGTGATCGGCGCCATGCTGGCCATCATCACCGCCGTCATGCGCCGCGACATGCCCGAGACCGACTCCTACAAGCAGGCCAGCCAGACCAAGCCGCGGACCAGCTCGCTGCGCGGCCTGCTGCGCTACCCGCGCGAGGTCGCGATCGTGGTCGGCCTGACGGCCGGCGGCACGGCGGCGTTCTACACCTTCACCACCTACATGCAGACCTTCGTGCGGCAGACCGCCGGGTTCTCGGACATCGTCACCACCTACGTGATCGCCGCGTCGCTGATTTTCGCGCTGATCCTGCAGCCGCTGTACGGCGCGCTGTCCGACAGGATCGGGCGCAAGCCGCTGCTGGTGTTCTTCGGCATCGCGGGCGCGCTGCTCACCGTGCCACTGCTGATGACGCTGTCGCAGACCCGCTCGCCATTCATCGCCTTCCTGCTGATCTGCGCGGCCTGGATCTTCACGGCCGGCTACACCTCGATCAACGCGGTGGTGAAGGCCGAACTGTTCCCCACCAACATCCGCGCCACCGGCGTGGCGGTGCCGTACGCCATCACCGTGTCGATCTTCGGCGGCACGGCGCCCGCCATCGCGCTGTGGTTCAAGCAGCAGGGCCACGAGCAGTGGTTCTACTACTACCTGGCGGGCGTCATCTTCATCTCGCTGCTGGTGTACGCGACCATGCGTGACACCAAACACCAGTCGGCCATGCACCGGCACGATTGAGGCCGGCGCATCCGCCTCAGCCCGGCTGGTGCGCGCTGACGGCGTCCAGCACGCGGGCCGAGTACACCATGGCCGCGCCGGCGTTCAACGCCACCGCCACGCCCAGCGCCTCGCCGATTTCCTCGCGGGTGGCGCCGTGCTTGAGCGCCTGCGCCGAGTGCACCGTGATGCAGCCGTCGCAACGCGTGGTCACGGCCACCGCCAGCGCGATCAGTTCGCGCGTCTTGGCGTCCAGATGCGCGGTCTTGGCGCCGGCCGCCGACAGCGCCTGGTAGCCCTTGAGCGTATCGGGCGTCAACGCGCCCAGCTCGCCAATGCGGCCCATCAGTTCCTTTTGGTAGTTCACCCAATCCAGCATGTCCTGCTCCTGAAAACCGGCGTGGCCCGATGCCTGACGCCATGGAGGCAGTATGCGCGGCTGGGCGGCGATTATTCAGCGGGAAAATCGCGCTTATATGCTGATTCGTATCAACCACACCTCCAACGCGTGGCGCGCGGGGCAGCCGGCAAACCGGACGGCCCTAGCGCCGCGCGCCCGTCAGCGGCCGCGGCGGCGCCGGCGGCGCGGGTTCAAGGGGCGCGGCCTGGAGCGACTGGATTTCCAGTGGCGAACGGGCCTGCGCCACGCACGGCAGGATCCAGCCCTCTTCCTTCTCGTCGCGCGACAGGCCCGGCCATTCGATGCGGTAGGCGATCTCGCCTTCCAGCATCAGGCACATGCAGGCGCGACAGGTGCCGTTGCGGCAGGAACTGGGCAGCTTGATGCCGGCGGCCTGGGCGGCCGCCAGCAGGGTCGAATCGGCATCCGCCTCGAAGCGCAGGCCGGACGGTTGCACCAGGACGGGAAAGGCGGGCATGGTCGCGGGATCGTTCGTCTTGTGAAGACAGCGGCGCGGGCCGGCCTTCAGGGCAGGCCCTGGAAGGCCGCGGCCCGCTCAGGCGGGCTGCTCCTGCCAGTCCAGCTGCCAGGCGCCGGACAGCACGTTCTGCAGCCACAGCGAGCAGGTCAGGGTCTTGGCGTCAGTGACCTCGCCCTTGGCGCAGGCCGCGAACAGTTCGTCCGGATGGGCGCTGAAGACATCGAGGAATTCATCCTGGTCCAGCTGTTGCGGACCGGCGCGCAGGCCGCGCGCGAAGTAGATGTGGATGATCTCGGTGGAATAGGCGATGGCCAGGTGCAGCGCGCCGGCGCGGGCCCACTGGGTGGCGGTGTAGCCGGTTTCCTCGAGCAGTTCGCGCTTGCCGCAGGCCAGCGGGTCTTCGCCCGGATCGAGCTTGCCGGCGGGGAATTCGGTCATGACGCGGCCGATCGGATAGCGGTACTGGCGTTCGAGCAGCACGCGGCCGTCATCGAGCAGCGGAATCACCACCACCGCGCCCGGATGCACCACGTATTCGCGCGTCGAGGTGTGGCCGTTGGGCAGGCGGACGGTGTCGTTGCGGATCTTGAGGAAGCGGCCGTCGTAGGCGGCCTCGCTGGAGACGCGTTCTTCGAACAGATGGGAATCGGGCTTGTCGGTCATGGCGCGGCGTGGGAAGAGGCAGGCGCCGGCGCGCAAGGCGGCCGGCGCGAAGAGCTTGCAGCTTACCATCGGGCCCGTCATGACTGCGTCATGGGTGCCATGGCCGCGTTGATTGGCTGGCGGCGTTCAGCCGTCGACGCGGATCACGATCTTGCCGAAGTGGCGGCCCGAGGCCAGGTGCTCGAACGCGGCCGGCGCCTCGTCGAATCCGTAGACGCGGTCGATCACCGGCGCGATGCGGGCGCGGTCGACCAGCCGCGTCACGTCTTCCAGCATCTTGCGGCTGCCCACGAAAATGCCTTCCAGGCGCTTGTTGCCGGCGATCAGCGCCAGCGGCGACACCGGCACCGAAGCAAAGCCGCTGACGCCGCCAATGATGCCGACCGCGCCGCCATGACGCACCGCCGCGATCGAGCGTTGCAGCGTGCCTTCGCCGCCCACTTCCAGCACCACGTGGGCGCCCTCGCCGCCGGTCGCGCGCAGCACTTCGTCCTGCCATTCCGGCGTTTCGCGGTAGTTGATCAGGTCATCCGCGCCCAGTTCGCGCGCCCGCGCCAGCTTGGCGGCGCTGGACGAGGTGATGATGGCGCGCAGGCCCGCCGCCTTGGCCAGTTGCAGGCCCCAGATCGAGACCCCGCCGGTGCCCAGCAACAGCGCGGTCTGGCCGGCGCGGGCGCGGCCGGCGACGAACAGCGCGTTCCAGGCGGTGACGGCGGCGCACGGCAGGGTCGCGGCCTGCTCGTCCGACAGGGAATCGGGAATGGCCACCAGGGCGTGCTCGGAGAAGACGACTTCGCTGGCCAGCACGCCGTCGCTGGCGGCGCCGGGCGCCCGCGCGGTGTTGGCGGGCGTGGGCTCGCCGTCGATCCAGTCCGGCAGGAAGGCGCCCATGACGCGGTCGCCCGCCTTGAAGCGCGTGACGCCGGCGCCCACCGCCAGCACCTCGCCGGCGGCGTCGGAAGCGGGCACCACGGGGCTGCCGGCCACCTTCAGGTAATCGCCGCGGGCGACCATCAGGTCGCGGAAATTCAGCGAGACGGCCTTGATGCGCACGCGCACCTCGAAGGGGCCGGGTTCGCGCGCCGCTCGCTCCACGCGCTGCAGCGAGCCGATGCCTTGGCCGGCGGTGATCTGGTATGCCTGCATGATGATGTCCTCTGGGTGATTCGGGAAACGCCGCCCAACACGAGACGGCGCGGTATGGGTACGATATAAGGGAATCAGACTACCCAGTGGTGGCATTTATTCACTTGAATGTCGCCCTATTGGAACCAATACCCCGCAGGACACCCCATGGCCACTCCCTACTCCCACGACCGCCTGGGCGGCATCGAGGTCTTCGTGCAGGCCGCCGAAGCCGGCAGCTTCGCGCTGGCGGCCGACCGCCTGAACCTGACGCGCTCGGCGGTCGGCAAATCGATCGCCCGACTCGAAGCGCGGCTGGGCGCGCGGCTGTTCCACCGCACCACGCGCCAGCAAAGCCTGACCGACGCCGGCCAGGCCTACTACGACCGCTGCGTGCGGGCGCTGGCCGAGCTCTACGACGCCGAGGCGGAACTGGACAGCGGCCGGCGCGCGCCGCGCGGACGGCTGCGGGTCAGCGCGCCGCTGGTGTTCGGCCGCCACTGCGTGGCGCCGGTGCTGCGCGAACTGGCCGCGCAGCACCCGCAGCTGCAGATCGACATTTCATTCAACGATCGCGTGGTGGACCTGATCGAGGAAGGCTACGACCTGGGCATCCGCATCGGCCCGCTGCCCGACAGCTCCAGCCTGGCGGCGCGCCGCCTGGGCCTGCAGACCATGGGCATCGGCGCCGCGCCGGCCTACATCGCCGCGCACGGACGCCCCGTCACGCTGGACGAGATACGCCAGCACGCCGGCGTGGTCTATGCCCACGGCGGCGTCGAGAAAGGCTGGTCGGTGATGGGACCGGATGGCCAGGTGATCCAGCTGCACCTGCCGCCGCGGCTGCGGCTCGACGACCTGCAGGCCATCGCCGATGCCGCCATCGCGGGCGCCGGGCTGGCATGGCTGCCGTGCTGGATGCTGACGCACTACGTGCGCAGCGGCGAGCTGGAGGTATTGATGCACGGCGACCGCATGGCGGCGCAGGACGTGCATGCCGTCTGGCCGCAGGCGCGCTACCTGCCGTCCAAGACGCGCGCCGCGATCGACGCGCTGGCGGCACAGGTGCCGGCGATGCTGGCGAAATAGCGGCCATGCGGGCCGCGCAACGCGCGTCGACGCGGCGCGCCACGGCCCGATGCCGGCACGCACCGTGGCGGGCCGGCATCGCGGGCGGCCTGTCAGTCGAACTTGCGACGGGCGTCCAGCGCCAGGCCGGCGCCGATGCTGCCGAACAGGTCGCCCTCGACGCTGCGCGCCTGCGGCACCAGCGCCGAGACGCAATCGCGCAGGCGCGGCACGCGGCTCGAACCGCCGGTGAAGAACACCGTGTCCACGTCGGCGGGCGCGACGCCCGCGTCGCGCATCAGGACGCCGACGGTCTGCTCGATCTTCTCGATCAGCCGCGCCACGCTGGCGTCGAACGACGGCCGCGTCACCTCCACGCCCAGCTCGGGCGCGATGCGCGACAGGTCGATGCGCGCGGCGGGACCTTCGGACAGCGCGATCTTGGCCTCTTCGACCTGCACCGCCACCCAGTGGCCGGCGCGCTGCTTGACCAGGTTCAGCAGCAGGTCGATCTTGTCGCGGTCGCCGGCTTCGGCGCGGATGTAGGCGAAGTGTTCGGCGGCCTTGCGGGTGTAGGCCTGGTTGATGGTGTGCCAGCAGGCCAGGTTGCCGTACTGCGTGGACGGCACGTCCTTGCCGCTGCGCAACTGGCTGCCCAGGCCCAGCAGCGGCATGACATGCGCCAGGCTGAGCTGCTTGTCGAAGTCCACGCCGCCGATGTGCACGCCGCCGTAGGCCAGGATGTCCTCGCGGCGATCCGGCTTGGCGGCGCGGCCCGGCCCCAGGCGGATCAGCGAGAAGTCCGAGGTGCCGCCGCCGATGTCGATGACCAGCACCAGTTCCTCGCGGTCGATCTGCGACTCGTAGTCGAAGGCCGCGGCCAGCGGCTCGAACTGGAATTCGATGTCGGTGAAGCCGACGCTGCGCGCGATCTCGCCCAGTGTGTCCTGGGCGGTCTGGTCGGCGGCGGGGTTGTCGTCGACGAAGAACACCGGCCGGCCCAGCACGGCGCGTGTGAAGTCGCGGCCGGCGGCGGTCTCGGCGCGGCGCTTGAGTTCGGCGATGAAACGCGTCAGCAGCACGCGGAACGGGATCGAGCGGCCCTGCACTTCCGTCGAGCCATCGATCAGCGAGCTGCCCAGCAGGCTTTTCATCGAGCGCATCAGGCGCCCGTCGTAGCCCGCCAGGTAGTCGGAGATGGCCGCCCGGCCGTAGCTGACCTCGGCGTCTTCGTCATGGAAGAAGATGGCCGAGGGCAAGGTGGTCTTGCCGTCTTCAAGGGCGAGGAGCGCGCGCTGGTCGGGGCGGCGCCAGCCGACGGTGGAGTTCGACGTGCCGAAGTCGACGCCGCATGCGGTGGAAATCATGGAAATTCGGGGGGCTGAAAGCAAAACGGCGCACAAGTGTAGCCGCAACCGCCCGAAACGCCATGTCAGCCCGGGCGGCGCAGCGCCACGGCCACGAAAACCAGCGTCACGGCGGCGGCCAGCAAGCCGCCGGAAAAACCGGTGACGTACCCCATCCGGGCGGCCACGCCGGTGATGAGCGACGAGGTCAGGATCTCGCCCAGGTCGCGCGCGCTCTGGACCGCGGTCATGTCGGTGCCGGCCTGCGCGCCGCGCGCGGCAAAGCGCATCGCCAGCGTCATCATCGCCACCGAGGCCGCGCCGGCGCCAAAGGCGCCCAACGCCTGCGCCGCGTAGGCCGCGGCCGTCGGCTGCGGCGCCCAGCCCTA
>NZ_CADIJR010000033.1 GCF_902859645.1 Achromobacter insuavis
CCAGCCAGCTGGCCGACGGCGCCGCCGCGGTGCTGCTGGCGGATCGCGCCGTGGCGCTGGCCGACGGGCTGCGGCCGCAGGCGCGGTTCCGCGCGCGCGTGGCGATCGGCTCGGACCCGGTGTTGCAGCTGACTGGCGTCATCCCCGCCACCGATCAGGCCCTGGCGCGCGCCGGCCTGCGGCTGGCGGATATCGACTGGATCGAGATCAACGAGGCCTTCGCCAGCGTGGTGCTGGCCTGGCTGAAGACGCTGGGC
This sequence comes from Achromobacter insuavis, assembly GCF_902859645.1. Classification (GTDB taxonomy): domain Bacteria; phylum Pseudomonadota; class Gammaproteobacteria; order Burkholderiales; family Burkholderiaceae_B; genus Achromobacter; species Achromobacter insuavis. The sequence continues at coordinate 258 of NZ_CADIJR010000033.1, forward strand.
GCGGATCCGTCGAAGGTCAACCCGTGGGGCGGGGCCATCGCCCATGGTCATCCCTTGGGCGCGACCGGCGCGGCGTTGATGGCCAAGATGCTGGCGGGACTGCGCGCCACCGGCGGCCAGTTCGGGCTGCAGGTCATGTGCATCGGCCATGGCATGGCGACCGCGACGATCATCGAACGCCTATGAGCCGGATCGACAGGGACGACCTGGGCGCGGCGCCGATCGGACACGAGGACGGCGCGGAATCGCTGCGTCGCGCCGAGGTGATCCTGACGGCGGCCCGCCTGTTCCGCAAGCATGGCTACGAGCGCACCACGGTGCGCGAGCTGGCGCGCGCCGTGGGCCTGCAGTCCGGCAGTCTGTTCCACCATTTCCGCAGCAAGGAGGAAATCCTGGTGGCGGTGATGAACAACGGCATCCAGGAAGTGCTGGATGCGGGCCGCCAGGCCCTGGCGTTGTACCAGGCGCCGGCCGACCGGCTGGCGGCGCTGTTTCGCGTGCACATGTGGAGCATGCTGCACGGCGCTGGCGGCGATGCCATGAATGCGCTGGTCTACGAGTGGCGCAGCCTGTCGGCGCCGAGCCAGGCCAGCGTCAAGGGGTTGAGCGACCGCTACGAGGCGATGTGGCAGGACGCAGTGGCGGCGGCGGTGGCCGCCGGCCTGCTGCGCGGCGACGCGCGCGTGATCAAGCGGTGCGTGCTGGGCGCGATGAACCTGACGGTGCAGTGGTACAAGCCCGACGGCCGGCTGCGGCCGGCGGCGTTCATCGATGAGATGCTGCGGGCCAGCCTGCCGGCGTTGCCGGAGGGGGCGGGGCGCTGGCCGGTGGCATGAAGCGCCCGGCGGATCAGGCGCTGCCCGGCCAGTAATGGCTGTCCGGCAGCGCGCGCGCGCCGAAGATCGCCTGGCCGACGCGCACCAGGGTGGCGCCTTCTTCGATGGCGATCTCGAAGTCGCCGGACATGCCCATCGACAGTTCGTCCAGGTGGATGCCCGCGGGCGCTTCCTGGCGCAGGCGGTCGCGCAGGCCGCGCAGCAGCACGAAGCACTGGCGCACGCGTTCGGCCTCGCTGGAGAACAGCGCCAGCGTCATGAGGCCGCGCACGCGCAGCGCGGAGTAGGCCGGCAGCGCCTGGAGGAAGGCCGCCACGTCGTCGGGCGCCAGGCCATACTTGCTGGGCTCGCCGGAGGTGTTGACCTGCACGAACACGTCCAGCGCGCGGCCCTCGGCCTGCAGGCGCCGGTCCAGCGCCTCGGCCAGCCGCAGGCTGTCCAGCGCCTGGAACTCGCTGGCGAACTGCGCCACCAGCTTGGCCTTGTTGGTCTGCAGGTGGCCGATGACCGACCAGCGCAGATCGGCCAGGTCGGCGGTGTTTTCCCATTTGCGGTGGGCTTCCTGCACCTTGTTCTCGCCCAGCAGGCGGCAGCCGGCGGCGTGGGCCAGCCGGATGCGGGATTCGTCCATGGTCTTGCTGACCGGCAGCAATTGCACGCTGGCCGGATCGCGCCCGACGCGATCGCAGGCGGCCGCCATGCGGGCGTGGATCGTCGCTAGGTTGTGCTGGAAATCCTCGACGCTGAGGGCCTGCGGGTAGCGGCCATGCTGGTCGTGCCGGGTCTGGGTGTCACCGTCGGCCGGCGTGGCCGCGGCGCTGTCGGGGGAAGTCGTCATCATTTCACCAGTTGCTTGTGCGCGGAGTCGGAACGCGTCGATGCAGTGTAACGGGCCGCGCGCCATGGCAGGCGGCCGTTGAGCAGGGCGTGCGCCAGCAGGCCGATCACCAGGCCCCAGAAGGCGCCGCCGATGCCGAACAGCTTGATGTTGGCGGCGGCCGCCAGGAAGGTGATGAGCGAGGCCTCGCGCGATTTGGCGTCGGCCAGCGCGCTGGCCAGGCTGCCGCCGATGGTGCCCAGCAGGGCCAGGCCCGCCAAGGTGGTGATGAAGGCGGCCGGCAGCGCCATGAACACGGCGGCCAGCGTCACGCCGAAGATGCCGACCAGGATGTAGAAGACGCCCGCGGCGACGCCGGCGATCCAGCGCTTGGACGGGTCGTCATGGGCTTCGCGGCCGGTGCAGATGGCGGCGGTGATGGCGGCCAGGTTGAAGGCATGCGAGCCGAACGGCGCCATCAGCAGCGAGCCCAGGCCGGTGAGGGTGACGATAGGGTTGGCGCTGGTCTTGAAGCCGTCGTTGCGCAGCACCAGCATGCCGGGCATGTACTGGCCCGTCAGCGTGATCAGGAACAGCGGCAGCGCCACGCTCAGCAGTCCGTTGAGCGAGAACGCGGGCGCGGTGAAGACGGGCGCGGCGAATTCCAGCCGCAGCCCCGACAGGTCGACCCGATCCTGCGCCAGCAGCAGCGCCAGGCCGGACACCAGGATGCCGACCACGGCGTAGCGCGCCGTATAGCGCTTGAGCGCGACATAGGCCAGGATCAGCCAGCCCACCAGCAACGGGTCCAGGCTCATGCCGCCGAAGGCGCCGATGCCGAACGGCAGCAGGATGCCCGCCAGCAGGCCGGCGGCCACGCCCGGGGGGATGAGGCGGATGGCCTTGTCGAAATAGCCGGACAGTCCGAGCAGGACGAAGGCGGCGGCCGAGATCAGGTAGGCGCCGATGGCCTCGGCATACGGCGTGGTCGCCAGGGCCGTGACCAGGAAGGCGGCGGCGGGCGTGGACCAGGCGGTGATGACCGGTTCGCGGCTGAGCCAGCTCAGCACGATGCCGGTGATGCCCACGCCGATCGACACCGACCAGACCCAGGAGGCGGTCAGCGCCGGACTGAGACCGGCGACCTTGGCGGCCTGGAACACCAGGATGAAGGTGCCGCCGTAGTTGACGATCACCGAGATCAGGCCGGCGACGATGGGATGGACGAGATCGCGCGGAAGCAGGGAGGAGGCGCTGGGGGAGGACATGGGGGGCGAGGGGATGCGGGATGGGTTGAGTGGCAGCCCACTTTGTAGCGCCGTATTGGACTGTCACGTCAGTACACTTTATCGTTCCAGGCCAGACCACTTTTTTAGCCCGGCGCGGCCGGCCGCGACTAGAATGGTCGCCTTTCATCGACGCTTTCATGGCCTTCGGACAGACCGCATGAGCAAGACCTTCGCGCTGGATACCCTGAAGATCCGCATGGGCGACGCCGACCTGGCGCCGCTCGATCTGCATCTGCGCATCCAGCGTGCCCTGCGCGCGCTGGTGCTGGACGGCGATCTGGACCCGGGCGTGAAACTGCCCGCCACGCGCGCGCTGGCGCAGTCGCTGGGCGTGGCCCGCGACACGGTCGAAAACGCCTACGTGCAGTTGCAGCGCGACGGCTTCATCGCGCGGCGCAAGGGCTCGGGCAGCTACGTGTCCGAGACCATCGGCACCGAACTGCGCGGATCGGCGCGGCGCCGCCCGCCGGCCCGCGAACGCCGGCCCGAGGCGCCGCAACCGGCCGCGCCGACGGCGGGCCTGAGCCGGCGCGGGGGCGCGATCTTCGACAGCGGCGGCGTGGCCGACCAGCAGACGATCCAGGCCTTCGCCACCGGCCTGCCCGAGACCCGCACCTTTCCGACCGGCGTGTGGGAACGGCTGCAGCGGCAGGTGATGAAGGATCATCGCGGCACGGTGCTGCTGCATGGCGATCCGCAGGGCGCCGAGCCCTTGCGCAAGGCTATCGCGACCTACCTGAACCTGGAGCGCGGCGCCAAGGTCCGCGCCGAGCAGATCGTGGTGCTGAGCAGCACGCGCCAGGCGCTGTTCCTGTGCGCGCAGCTGCTGGTGGACGCGGGCAAGCCGATCCTGCTGGAGAATCCGGGCTACTTCGGCGCCCGCAAGGCATTCGAATTCGCCGAGGCCCGGGTGGTGCCGATCGATGTCGACGCGCAGGGCATCCGCACCGACCTGCTGCGGGCCGACCGCAGCGGCGCCAGCTGCGTCTACGTGACGCCGTCGCACCAGTATCCGACCGGGGCGACCCTGTCGCTGGAGCGGCGGCTCGACCTGACGCGCTGGGCGGCCGAGAGCGGCAAGTGGATCATCGAGGACGACTACGACAGCGAATTCCATTACGACGGCCTGCCGACCGCCTGCGTGCAGGGGCTGGACCGGCATGGCCGCACGATATACCTCGGCACCTTCAGCAAGACGCTCTATCCGGGCCTGCGGATGGGCTACATGGCACTGCCGGACGAGCTGGTCGGCGCCTTCAGCCGCGCGCGCAGCATCGTTGACGGCCATACGCCGCAGATCCTGCAACTGACGCTGGCGCGCTTCATGGCCGACGGCCACTACAACGCGCACGTGCGGGCCATGCGCAAGCTGTACGCGGCGCGGCGCGAGGCGATGCTGGCGGCGGTCGGCAAACACCTGGCGGGGGTGGCGCGCGCGCTGCGCCCCGAGGGCGGGCTGCAGGTGCCCTGCCTGCTGGAGCCGGGGTGGTCGGAGGCGGACACCATCCGCCGCGCCGCGCAGGCCGGCCTGGTGTTGCCGGGCCTGGCGCGGCTGTATGCGGGCACGCCGGCGCTGCAAGGCTGGCTGCTGGGCTATGCCTCGCTGAGCGCGCACGAGATCGATCTCGCCATGCGGCGCCTGGCGGTCGCGATAAGGAAGAAGGGGTAGGGCGGCGCCACGCACGGCGGCCGCCCGTCGCGCGGGATCAGCCCTTGCGCTTGAGGAAGGCGCCGACGCCGCAGGCCACCGCGATCGCCAGCAGGGCGGCCGCGATGGTCAGGAGGAAATCGGCTTCGCCGTGGTAGCCGCCGCCGGTCACGCCGCCAGCGACGCTGCCCATCCAGATCACCGCCGTGACCAGCGTGCCGGTCAGGGCCAGCGCGGTGGCCAGGCACAGCGCGATGAACAGCGGCGTGCGGCGCACGGGCGCGGGGCCCGTGGCGTAGCCGCCGCGGCCGCGGCGGGGTTGCATCACCATGAAGAACAGCGCCGCAACCACCGCGGCCAGCATCAGGATCTTGACGATCATGACGCCGCCCGCGTCTTAGTCTTCACGGCGCAGGTGCGGGAAGAGGATGACGTCGCGGATGCTGGGGCTGTCGGTCAGCAGCATGACCAGGCGGTCGATGCCGATGCCGCAGCCGCCCGTCGGGGGCATGCCGTATTCCAGCGCGCGGATGTAGTCGGCGTCGTAGTACATCGCTTCCTCGTCGCCGGCATCCTTGGCCTCGACCTGCGAGCGGAAACGCTCGGCCTGGTCTTCGGGGTCGTTCAGTTCGGAGAAGCCGTTGGCGATCTCGCGGCCCGTCATGAACAGCTCGAAGCGCTCGGTGATGCCTTCGCGGCTGTCGGAGGCGCGCGCCAGCGGCGACACTTCGACCGGGTAGTCGATGATGTACGTGGGGTTCCACAGCTTGGCTTCGGCGGTCTCTTCGAACAGCGCCAGCTGCAGCGCGCCCAGGCCGGCGCGCGACAGCACCGGGCCGTCGGCGTCGGCGCCCAGCTTCTTGAGCTCGGCGCGCACGAAGGCCGGGTCGTCCAGTTGCGCCTGGGTGTAGCCCGGGGCGTACTTGAGGATGGCTTCGCAGATGGTCAGGCGGTCGAACGGCTTGGACAGATCCAGCTCGCGTTCCTGGTAGGTCAGCACGGCGCTGCCGGTGGCCGAGATGGCGGCCTGGCGGATCAGTTCCTCGGTGAAGTCCATCAGCCAGCGGTAGTCCGCGAAGGCCGCGTAGAACTCCATCATCGTGAATTCCGGATTGTGGCGCGGGCTCACGCCTTCATTGCGGAAGTTGCGGTTGACCTCGAACACGCGTTCGAAGCCGCCGACGATGAGGCGCTTGAGGTAGAGCTCGGGCGCGATGCGCAGGAACATTTCCATGTCCAGCGCGTTGTGGTGCGTGACGAAGGGCTTGGCCGCCGCGCCGCCCGGGATCGGGTGCAGCATGGGCGTTTCGACTTCGAGGAAGCCGGCGTTCAGCATGAACTGGCGGATGCTGCCCACGGCCTTGCTGCGCGCCTCGAAGGTGCGGCGCGTGGCGTCGGTCATGATGAGGTCGACGTAGCGCTGGCGGTAGCGCAGTTCCTGGTCGGCCACGCCGTGGAACTTGTCCGGCAGCGGGCGCAGCGACTTGGACAGCAGGCGCGCCGTGGCGGCGTGCACCGACAGCTCGCCCTTGTTGGTCTTGAAGACCGACCCTTCGATCGCGATGATGTCGCCGATATCCCATTGCTTGAACGCGGCGTAGCTGTCTTCGCCGAGCGTGCCGCGGTCCAGGTAGATCTGGATGCGGCCGGTGCTGTCCTGCAGCGTGGCGAAGCTGGCCTTGCCCATGACGCGCTTGAGCATCATGCGGCCGGCGACCTTGACGGTGACGGGCGCGGCGGCCAGGGCTTCCTGCTCCTGGTCGTCGTACTTGTCGTGCAGGGCGGCGGCGCGGGCGTCGGGGACGAAATCGTTGGGATACGCGACCCCGGTCTCGCGCAGTTTGGCCAGCTTGGCGCGCCGTTCGGCGATCAAGCGGTTTTCATCCTGGGCGGGGGCCGGAGCGGTCGTGTGGTCGGTCATGGTCGGGGGATCAGTCGTAATTGCGGATGTCGTCGATTTCGGTGGTGCCGAAGTCGTCGCGATCCAGGTAGGCGAGGATGCGGGAGGCCACGTTGGCGGGCGAGGACAGCTTGCCGGTGGCGTGGAAGTCCTGGAACTTGGCCAGCGCCGGGAAGCTCTTGGGATCGCTGGAACGGATGGCGGCCTGCATGTCGGTGTCGACGATGCCGGGCGCCAGCGAGACGACGCGCGCGCCGTCCTCGCCCTGTTCCTGCTTGACCACGCGCGAGTACATGTCGAGCGCGGCCTTGGTGGCGCAATACACGCCCCAGCCGGCGTTGGGATTGCGGCCGGCGCCGGACGAGATGTTGAGCACGCGGCGGTCCGCCTTGAGGTCTTCGACCGCGGCCAGGAAGCGCGCGGTCAGCAGCATCACGGCCGTCACGTTCAGGTTGAAGGCGGCGGCAATCGCCGGGCCGTCGATCAGCGCGTCGGTGCCGGACACGGGGTGCACGGTGCCGGCGTTGTTGATCAGCAGGTAGCGGCCGGCGTCGCGCGGCAGCGTGTCGCAGATGCGGCGCGCGGCCGCTTCCGCCGCGGCCAGGTCCGAGAGGTCCACGGACAGCTGCTCCAGCTGCGCGTCCTGCGAGCGGGCGTAGGCGGCCAGCTCGGGGTCTTCGCGGCGCGCCAGGGTGATCAGGCGGGTGCCCGGTTTGGCCAGGCCGCGCGCCATGGCGGCGCCGATGCCGCGCGAAGCGCCGGTGAGAATTGCGATGGTGTCAGACATGCGTGAACCCTCGGGGTACGGTGGACGGAAGTATCGCGGAACTTACACGCCTTGCTTGAGGCTGGCCTGGATGAAGGGATCCAGGTCGCCGTCCAGCACTTTCTGCGTGTTGGAGATTTCGACGTTGGTGCGCAGGTCCTTGATGCGGCTCTGGTCCAGCACGTACGAGCGGATCTGGTGGCCCCAACCCACGTCGGTCTTGGAGTCTTCCAGCTTCTGCTGCTCGGCCATGCGGTTGCGCATTTCCAGTTCGTACAGCTTGGACTTGAGCATCTGCATCGCTTCGGCGCGGTTGCGGTGCTGCGAGCGGTCGTTCTGGCACTGCACCACGATCCCGGTCGGGATGTGCGTCAGGCGCACGGCCGAGTCGGTCTTGTTGATGTGCTGGCCGCCCGCGCCCGAGGCGCGGTAGGTGTCCACGCGCAGGTCGGCCGGATTCACTTCGACTTCGAAGGAATCGTCGACCTCGGGGTAGACGAACACGCTGGCGAACGAGGTGTGGCGGCCGCCCGACGAGTCGAACGGGCTCTTGCGCACCAGGCGGTGCACGCCGGTTTCCGTGCGCAGGTAGCCGAAGGCGTACTCGCCCTCGAGCTTGATGGTGGCGGACTTGATGCCGGCCACTTCGCCCTCGGATTCTTCCAGCACTTCGGCCTTGAAGCCCTTGCGCTCGGCGTACTTGAGGTACTGGCGCAGCAGCATCGAGGCCCAGTCCTGCGCTTCCGTGCCGCCCGCGCCTGCCTGGATGTCCAGGAAGCAGTTCAGGGGATCGGCCGGGTTCGAGAACATGCGGCGGAATTCGAGGCCTTCCAGCTTTTCCTGGAAGCCGTTGGCGTCCAGTTCGATGGATTCGAGCGTGGCGTCATCGTCGTCGGCGGCGGCCAGTTCGAACAGTTCGTTCGAGTCGGCCAGGCCCGTGCCGAGCGCGGTGAGGGTCTCTACCACCTCTTCGAGGGATTTCTTTTCACGGCCCAGGTCCTGGGCGTGCTTGGGGTCATTCCAGACGGCCGGGTCTTCGAGCTCGGCGTTTACGACCTGCAGGCGTTCGGTTTTGGCATCGTAGTCAAAGATACCTCCGTAGAGCCTGTTCGCGCTCCGCGTAGTCGGCGAGGCGGGCTGCGAGCTGGTTCTGACGTTCGGCTTCCATGATGATTCCTGATGACTTTTGTGCGAAACCGGGCATTTTACCGTGTAAGCCGCCGTCCCGTGGGACGCGCCGGTACACAGGGGGACGGATGAAGCAGAAAACCCGTCCGGACAAGGTTCCGCCCGATTCCGCCGGTTCGTTCTAGGGGTTTGCGCGCAGAGGGCATAGTTGTTCAGTTTTTTGTCAACTACGGGGTTCTAGGCTTGGTCTGCCGGCCCATATGTCCCCGCTGGGGGCGCGGGACCGGACAAGCTGCCGGTCCATGACCGGCCTATCCCGTCAGAGGAGGAGACATTGATGGAACACACTATGGCCCCCGGGGTCTCGCCGGCGATCCCGGCGGCTGAGGAGGACCGGATCTATCGCAAGGTGGGGTGGCGGCTGGTGCCGCTGTTGGTCGTCTGCTATGTCGTGGCCTACCTGGACCGCGTCAACGTGGGCTTCGCCAAACTGCAGATGCTGCAGGAACTCCAGTTCAGCGAGACGGTGTACGGATTGGGCGCGGGGATATTCTTCATCGGCTATTTCCTGTTCGAGATTCCCAGCAACATCATTCTCCACAAAGTCGGCGCGCGCGTCTGGATCGCGCGGATCATGATCACCTGGGGCATCATCTCGGCGTGCATGATGTTCGTGACCAGCGTGCACATGTTCTATTTCCTGCGCTTCCTGCTGGGCGCGGCCGAGGCTGGGTTCTTCCCGGGCATCATCCTCTACCTGACGTACTGGTATCCCGCCGCCCGGCGCGGACGCATCACCACCTTCTTCATGACGGCGGTGCCGATGTCCGGCCTGATCGGCGGCCCGATCTCGGGCTGGATCATGAGCACCTTCCACGGCGACCACGGCCTGTCCGGCTGGCAGTGGCTGTTCCTGCTCGAAGGCATCCCGTCGGTCATCATCGGCGTGCTGGTGCTGATCTACCTGGACGACCGCATCAACAAGGCCAAGTGGCTGACCGCCAATGAAAAGGCGGTGCTGATCCGCAACATCGCGGCCGAGGAACAGCACAAGGAAGACCCGCCGATCCGCGCCGCGCTGACGCGTCCGCGCGTGTGGGCGATGGCGCTGATCTACTTCTCGTTCGTGATGGGGCTGTACGGCGTGGGGTTCTGGATGCCGACGCTGATCAAGAGCACGGGCGTGCAAAGCCCGCTGGCGATCGGCCTGCTGACCGCCGTGCCCAACCTGTTCGCGGTGATCGGCATGATCCTGATCGCGCGCAACTCCGACCGCAACCGCGAGCGCCGCTGGCACGTGGCCATCCCGGCGCTGTGCGGCGCGGTGGGGCTGCTGTTCTCGGCGATCTGGAGCGGCAACACGGTGCTGGCCATCCTGGCGCTGACGGTGGCCAACATCGGCATCTGCACGGTGCTGCCGCTGTTCTGGAGCCTGCCGACCGCGCTGCTGGGTGGCACGGCCGCCGCCGCCGGGATCGCGCTGATCAACTCGGTGGGCAACCTGGCGGGCTTCGTCAGTCCCTACCTGGTGGGCTGGCTCAAGGACATGACCGGCACCACCAACACCGGCCTGTACATGCTGTCGGCGTGCCTGGTGGTCGGCGCGCTGGTGGCGCTGGCGCAGCCGGCCAAGCTGGTCAACAAGTAGCCGCGCGGACCCCGCGCGGCGGGGGCTGGCAAAAAAAACGGGCGCATCCGCGAGGATGCGCCCGTTTTTATTCGGTGTCGGCGAGAAGGCCTTTTGCCGCCGGGCCGCCCCAAGGCAAAAGCGCCCCCTCGGGGGGCAGCTAGCCCGCGTAGCGGGCGCGGCGTGGGGGCCTACTTTGCCGCCGGGCCGCCCCAAGGCAAAAGCGCCCCCTCGGGGGGCAGCTAGCCCGCGTAGCGGGCGCGGCGTGGGGGCAACATCATGCGGCGTGTTCGATCACCAGCTGGACCGACACCATCCCGTTCCACACATTCTGCTCCAGCCGGTAGGCCGCCTGGATGTGCTCGGGCAGCGACTGGTCGTGGCCGAACCAGATGGCGTCGAAGCGCTGCTGGCCGCGTTCGAGCGACAGCTTCAGGTGCTTCTCGCCGACCAGGCGCTGGTTGCGCACCACGAATTCGTCCAGGAACAGCGGCGCGGCGAATCCCGCGCCCCAGACCTGCTGCTGCAGCAGGCCGGCGACCTCGGCGTTGGCGTAGCCGGATTCCAGCGACCCGTCGGTCTCGATCACGGGCTCGAAGGTGTCGCGGCCGGTCAGTTCGCGCACGGCGGCGTCGAAGGCCGGGGCGAAGGCCGGAAAGTCGTTGCGGCCCAGCGTCAGGCCGGCCGCCATGGCGTGGCCGCCGAACTTGCGGATCAGGTTGGGGTGGCGCTTGGACACCAGGTCCAGCACGTCGCGCAGGTGCACGTCGGGAATCGAACGGCCCGAGCCGCGGATCTCGTCGTCGCCGGCCGGCGCGAAGGCCAGGGTGGGGCGCCAGAATTTCTCTTTCAGGCGCGAGGCCACCAGGCCGACCACGCCCTGGTGCCAGCCCGGGTCGAACACGCAGACCGTGGCGCCGGGCGCGGCGTCGGGCGCCTCCATGGCGGCCATGGCCTGTTCGCGCATCTCGGCCTCGATGGTGCGGCGCTCGCGGTTGATGTTGTCCAGCTCGCGCGCCATCTCCAGCGCCTGGGCCTCGTCGTCGGTGGTCAGGCAGGCGATCCCCAGGCTCATGTCGGCCAGGCGGCCGGCGGCGTTGATGCGCGGGCCCAGCGCGAAGCCCAGGTCGAAGCCGTTGGCGGCGCGCGGCTCGCGGCCGGCCACGGCGAACAGGGCGCGCAGGCCGGGTTGCAGGCGGCCGCTGCGCATGCGCTGCAGGCCCTGGGTCACCAGCAGGCGGTTGTTGGCGTCGAGCTTTACCACGTCGGCCACGGTGCCCAGCGCCACCAGGTCGGACAGCGCGTCCAGGCGCGGCCCGCCATCGGGGGCGTAGACGCCGCGGCGGCGCAGCTCGGCGCGCAGCGCCAGCATCATGTAGAAGATGACGCCGACGCCCGCCAGGTTCTTGGACGGGAAGCCGCAGCCCGGCTGGTTCGGGTTGACGATGGCCAGGGCGTCCGGCAGCGTGTCGCCGGGCAGGTGGTGGTCGGTGATCACCACGCCGATGCCGGCGGCATTGGCCGCGGCCACGCCGTCGACGCTGGCGATGCCGTTGTCCACGGTGATGATGATGTCGGGCTTGCCGGCGCGGTGGCGGCAGGCCAGTTCGACCACGGCGGGCGACAGGCCGTAGCCGGTCTCGAAGCGGTTCGGCACCAGGAAGTCGACATCGGCGCCCATGGCCGACAGGGCGCGCAGGCCGACGGCGCAGGCGGTGGCGCCGTCGCAGTCATAGTCGGCCACGATCAGCAGCTTCCTGCCGGCCTGGATGGCGTCGGCCAGCACGCCGGCGGCGTGCGCCGAATGCGTCAGGCCGGCCGGCGGCAGCAGCGCCGGCCAGGCCAGCTTGGTCTGGTCGGGATGGGTGACGCCGCGGGCCGCCCACAGGCGCGCCAGCAGCGGGTGGATGCCCGAGGCTTCCAGGGCATGGCAGGCGGCGAGGTCGGCGCGGCGGACGGTTAAGCGGGGTGAGACCACCAGGCGCTCCAGTTTTTCTTGGGCGCGGGCAGCAAGCCGAGCAGGCCCCCGCGCGGTTTCAGGGTGAGAGTGGCGCTGCGGTCGTCGCCCAGCAGCAGCAGTTCGGCGGGCGCGTCCGGCAGGCCCTTGGGACCGGCCAGCGGCCGCAGGCGCTGGTCGAGCGCGGCCAGGGCGTCGAGCCAGGCGGCCCAGTCGCCGGCGCGTTGCGGTCCGTCCAGGTCGGTCATGACCTGTCCCTGGCCGGCCGGCGGCATGGCCCACGGGGTGCCGCCGCCATACAGCCACAGGGCGTTGACCGGCGGCAGGCCGCGCGCGGCGCGGGCCTCGTTGGCCGGATGCTCATGCCACGACATCTGGATTTCATTGAGCAGGCGGCGCCATGGCCGGGTCTCGGCATCCTGGCGCCACCAGTCGTTCAGGCGCTGGCCGGCCACCGCCAGCGGACTGGCGGTCTGGGGCCGCAGGCCGTCCGGCAGGCGCAGGCGCCAGCGGGTGGCCGACAGCGCTTCGACCGCGAAGCCGGTGCCGTCGAACAGGGGGCGGGCGGTCTCGAACAGCGCGGCGGTTTCCTCGTCGCGCAGTTCCATCAGGGCGGGGTCGAGCAGCGTGGCCTGGTCGGTGCCCAGGGCCAGGTGCACCAGTTCGGCCAGCCAGACGGGGCCGTCTCCGGCCTGGCCGCCGGCCAGCAGCGGGCCCAGTCCGGCGCCCGGCAGCAGGCCGGCCTCGGGCGTGTAGCCCGCCTGACGCAACTGCCAGGCTTCGAACGCGGTACAGCCCTGGGTACGGATGTCGTGGGCCTGGACCCGGGCGCTGCCGGCCTGCAGCCAGCGGTGCAGCGTGGGCGCGCGCTCGGGCAGCAGCTTGGCCAGTTCTGCGGCGACGGGAAGGGCGGGCAAGGCGCCCGGAATGACGATCAACATGGCCGCGATTGTAGTCGCTGGCGGGATGCCGACCCAGCGCGGGAACTAAGCCCGGCCCCGCTTGCCATAGCTTGTCATGGCTTGTCTTCCATTCCCGCAATCCGGGGACGGTTTTCCGGCCGGTTAATGCCATAATGCGCTCGTGCTGAAAATACCCTACGAACTCTGGATCGGCGCCCGCTATGCCGGGTTGGCCCGGATCCGCCAGCGACGCGGCCGCCGCGATCGCTTCATCTCTTTCATCGCCGCCAGTTCGATGGCAGGCATCGCGCTGGGCGTCGCCGCCCTGATCGTGGTGCTGTCGGTTATGAACGGTTTCCAGAAAGAGGTCCGTGACCGCATGCTGTCGGTGCTGCCGCACATCGAGCTTTACATCCCGGGCGCCGCGCCCGAGCGGGTGCTCGAACAGTGGCAGCAGTTCGCCGACGCCGCCAAGCGCAACCCCGAGGTCAAGGCCGGCGCGCCGTTCGTGGCGGCGCAGGGCATGCTGGTGCGGGGCCAGGCCTTGCGCGGCGTGCAGGTGCGCGGCATCGACCCGGCCACCGAGGGCAACGTCTCGGACCTGCCGCGGCAGATGGTCGCGGGCAAGCTGACCGACCTGAAGCCGGGCGGCTTCGGCGTGGTGCTGGGCAACGAGCTGGCCGACGGCATGGGCGTGAAGGTGGGCGACACGCTGCTGATGCTGGCGCCGCAGGGTTCCATCAGCCCGGCCGGCTTCGCGCCGCGCATGCGCCAGTTCACCGTGGTCGGCGTGTTCTCGTCGGGCCACTACGAATACGATTCCTCGCTGGCCTTCGTCGACAACGACGACGCCGCCAAGGTCTTCCGCGACAGCGGCACCGCCGGCGTGCGCCTGCGCGTGGCCGACATGCAGAAGGCGCCCGAAGTCGCGGCCGAGCTGCGCAACGTGCTGCCGCCGTATGTCATGGCGAGCGACTGGTCGCGCAACAACCGCACCTGGTTCGCCGCCGTGCAGACCGAAAAGCGCATGATGTTCCTGATCCTGGCGCTGATCGTCGCGGTGGCCGCGTTCAACCTGCTGTCGTCGCTGGTGATGGCGGTCAAGGACAAGCAGTCGGACATCGCCATCCTGCGCACGCTGGGCGCCGGGCCGGGCGAAGTGGCCCGCATCTTCCTGGTGCAGGGCGCGCTGATCGGCGTCATCGGCACGCTGCTGGGCGTGGCCGGCGGTATCGTCATCGCCTACAACGTCGACGTGATCGTGCCGTTCATCGAGCGCCTGCTGGGCGTGCACTTCCTGCCGCGCGAGATCTATTTCATCAGCGCCTTGCCGTCCGACCCGCAGGTGGGCGACATCGTGACCATCGGCGTGACCTCCCTGGTGCTGTCGTTGCTGGCGACCTTGTACCCCAGCTGGCGCGCTTCGCGCCTGCAACCCGCACAGGTGCTGCGCCATGACTGATACCCTGACTCCGGCGCTGCAGGCCGACAAGCTGGTCAAGATCTACGACGAGGGCCCGGCCCGCATCGAGGTGTTGAGCAACGTCAGCCTGACCGTGGCGCGCGGCGAGATGGTCGCCATCGTCGGCGCGTCCGGCTCCGGCAAGAGCACGCTGCTGCACATCCTGGGCCTGCTGGACGTGCCCAGCAGCGGTTCGGTCTCGGTCGACGGCCAGCTGGCCGTGGGGCTGAGCGAAGCGAAGAAGAGCCAGGTGCGCAACCGCAGCCTGGGCTTCGTCTACCAGTTCCACCACCTGCTGCCGGAATTCTCGGCGCTGGACAACGTGGCCATGCCGCTGATCGTGCGCCGCGAGAACCGCGACAAGGCCCGCGAGGCAGCGCGCGAGGTGCTGGGCCTGGTCGGCCTGGCGGCGCGCGAAGGCCATTACCCGGGCCAGCTGTCGGGCGGCGAACGCCAGCGCGTGGCGCTGGCGCGCGCGCTGGTGACGCGGCCGGTCTGCGTGCTGGCCGACGAGCCCACCGGCAACCTCGACCGCCACACCGCGCACAACATGTTCGAGCTGCTGACGCGGGTCAACCGCGAGTCGGGCACGGCCTTTGCCATCGTCACCCACGATCCCGAGCTGGCGGCGCGCGCCGATCGCCAGTTGCTGATGGAAAACGGCAAGCTGGTCTCGGGCTGACGCTGCCCCGCCGGCGGCGCGATAATCGAGCAAGAGACCCGGGCAAGGAGACCGCGCCCATGCTGATCGACACCCACTGCCACCTGGATGCCGCCGAGTTCGATGCCGACCGCCGCGAGGTGGCCGAGCACGCGCTCGACGCCGGCGTGCAGGCCATCGTCATTCCCGCCGTCGAGCGCGCCAACTTCGGCGTGGTGCGCGACCTGGCGGCGCAGGTGGCCGGCGGCGCCTACGCGCTCGGCATCCATCCCCTCTATGTGCAGCGCGCGGTCGATGCCGACCTGGACGCCCTGCGCGAGGCCATCCGGCAATCGCTGGGCGACCCGCGCTTCGTCGCCATCGGCGAGATCGGCCTGGATTTCTTCGTGCCCGAGATCGCCTCGGGCGAGCCGCGCGCGCGGCAGGAACATTTCTATGCGGCCCAGCTGGCCATGGCGGCGGAATTCAAGCTGCCGGTGCTGCTGCATGTGCGCAAATCGCAGGACATTCTGTTGAAATACCTGCGGCGCCACGGCCGCATCGGCGGCATCGCGCATGCCTTCAACGGCAGCGCGCAGCAGGCCCAGGCCTTTGTCGAGCAGGGCTTCGCGCTGGGGCTGGGCGGCGCCATGACCTACGAGCGGGCGTTGCAGATCCGCCGCCATGCCACCGATGTCGGCCTGCAGCACCTGGTGCTGGAAACCGACGCGCCCGATATCCCCCCGGCCTGGCTGCATCCGCCGCAACGGCGCAACCGGCCCGGCGAGCTGCGCCGCATCGCCCAGGTGCTGGCCGACCTGCGCGGCATTGCCGTGGCGCAGGTGGCGCAGGCCACCACGGCCAATGCCCTGCGGGTGTTGCCGCGGCTGTCCGCCGCCATCCTGGCCGACGACGACTGACGCGGGCGCACGCGCCGCGGGCCGGCCAGGCGTTTTCCGTTAGCGCTCAGGCCGTCGCGCGCGGCAGCTCGATGCGCACGCTCAGGCCGTTCGGCGCGACGTTGCGCGCCGAGATCCGGCCCTTGTGCGCCGCGACGGCGGCGCGGGCGATGCTCAGGCCCAGGCCGGCGCCGCCTTGCGGGACGTCGGCGTTCGCCGCGCTCTGGTAGAACGGCTCGAACAGATA
The DNA here is from genome assembly GCF_902859645.1 of Achromobacter insuavis. GTDB lineage: Bacteria > Pseudomonadota > Gammaproteobacteria > Burkholderiales > Burkholderiaceae_B > Achromobacter > Achromobacter insuavis. The sequence goes on from NZ_CADIJR010000033.1 coordinate 16,376, forward strand.
GGCCAGTTCCTTTTCCGGCGCGCCGGGGCCGCTGTCCTCGATTTCCAGGCTGGCCTCGCCGGCGTCCGCCAGCAGGCGCACCTGGATGGCGCCGCCCGCCGGCGTGAATCGCAGCGCGTTGCGCAGCACGTTCTCGATGGCGCTGGCCAGGCTGTCGCGGTCGGCGGCCACGCGCAGCGGCGCGGGGCGGCGCCAGCCGATCGTGATGTCGCGGTCGCCGGCTTCGAAGCGCGCATCCTGCACCACGTCATCGACCACCTCGGCCAGGTCCAGCGTTTCGGTCGGCGAGGGCAGGGCGCCCATGCGGGCCAGCCGCAAGGTGCTGCCGACCAGGGCGTCCAGGCGCTCGCATTCGCGCTCGATGCGGTCCAGTTGCAGGTCCTGGCGTTCATCCTTGCGGCGCGCCAGCTCGACCCCCAGGCGCAGCCGCGCCAGCGGCGAGCGCAGCTCGTGGGCGATGTTGCGCAGCAGCTGTTCGCGGGTGTCCACCAGCGCCTGCAGGCGGCCGGCCATGGCGTCGAAGTCGCGCGCCAGCAGGCCCACTTCGTCCTGGCGCAGCGCCAGGGCGTCGGGGCTGCGCGTTTCCAGCCGGCCGGCGGCCAGCGCGCGGGCCGCCCGGCGCAGGTGATCCAGCGGCGCCGCCACGTGGCGCGTCAGCGCCCAGCAGAACGGCGCGGTGATGGCCAGGGCGAACAGCAGCAGCCCCAGCGCCACCGGCGTCAGGCCCAGCATCTCCCAGTGCGAGGAATCGAATGGCAGGAACAGCATCAGCAGCTGGCTGCGGTCCGGCAGGATCAGCAGCTGCGGGTCCCACCAGGACACCCGCAGCGCGTCGGGATCGGCGGCCACGTCGATGGCGGTGAGCATGCTGGCATCGGGCGAGGCGCGGAAGGCCGCCAGCCAGTCGCCCAGCCGGGTCGGCAGGCGGCGCCCCAGGATCTCGCGGTCCTGCGTGTCGACGATATAGATCTTCAGCGCTGAATAGCGCGCATCCATGGCGGCGAGCCACCGGCGCAGGCCGTCGGCGCCGTCGGTGCGCGCGATCTGCGTCGCATCGCGGGTGAGGTTGCCGGGATTCAGGCCGTCCAGCGAATCGACGCGGTACCAGGCCACCGCCGCGGTCAGCATCATGCCGCAGACCGTGATGATGGCCATCGCGCCCCAGAAGGTCAGGAAGGCGCGCCAGAACAGCGAGCGTATCGGCAGCCAGGCCATCAGGCCGCGCCCGCCAGCACGTAGCCCAGCCCCCGCAGGTTGCGGATGGCGGGGGCGTCGCCGGCCTGGTCCAGCTGCAGTTTCCTGCGCAGGCTGCTGATGTGGGTGTCGATGCTGCGGTCGTAGCGGTCGGCGCTGCGGCCCAGCGCGTACAGGCTGATCTGGTCGCGCGCCACCACCTGGCCCGGCGCGCGCATCAGGATTTCCAGGATGCGCTGTTCGGCGCCGGTCAGCAGCACCTCTTGCGCGCCAAGGCGGGCGCGGCCGCTGGCGGCGTCGAGCGACAGCGCGCCCACGTTCAGTTCGGGCGACGGCGGTTGCGGCGTCTCCTCGAAGCGGCGCAGCACCGCGCCGATGCGGGCCTTGAGCTCGCGCGGGCTGAAGGGCTTGGCCAGGTAGTCGTCGGCGCCCAGCTCGAGCCCCAGCACCCGGTCGGTTTCGCCGCCATGGGCGGTGAACATGATGACCGGACGGCGCGAATGCTGGCGCAGCCGCCGTAACAGGTCGAGGCCGTTGCCGTCGGGCAGCATCAGGTCGAGCAGGACAAGGTCGAAGCAACCTTGCATTGCAAGAGGCAGACCTTGGGCGCTGTTGTGCGCCAGGGTCAGCTCGATCTGGCCGGGTTCGAGGTATTCACGCAGCATCAATGCCAGGTCGACGTCGTCGTCGATCAACAGGATGCGGCGCGTGGTCAAAGAGGGTGGGATGGACATGCGCTTGGGTTCTGTTGCTGAGGCAGCATAGCGGGTCGCCAGCGGCCGAAGTGTCAAGAAGTGCGAAGAAAGTAAAAGTTGCGGAAAGCGTGTTGCAGCCCCCGGACCGGCTCAATTCTAATATGAGAATGGTTTTCATTAAAAATTGAGAGCGGGCGGCGCCGCGCACGGGGCGCGGTAGTCACCCGGGACGGGAGAGGTTGAAATCATGAGCAGTAACGATCTGGCCGTGCGTCGCGCACTGGGCCCGCGCACCCGCCTGGCCGTCGCTTTGTGCGGCGCGGGCCTCGCCATGGGCCAGCCGGCCTGGGGGCAGGCGGCCGACACCAGGACGCTGGACACCGTGGTCGTCACGGCCAGCGGCTATGAGCAGCAGATCCAGGATGCGCCGGCGTCGATCAGCGTGATTACGCGCCAGGACCTCGAAAAGAAGTTCTACCGCGACGTCACCGACGCGCTGGTCGAGGTGCCGGGCGTGGTGGTCACCGGCGGCGGCGACCGCCAGGACATCAGCCTGCGCGGCATGGGCCCGAAGTACACGCTGATCCTGATCGACGGCAAGCGCCAGAACTCGCGTGAAACCCGCACCAACTCCGATTCGAGCGGCGTGGAAGGCGGCTGGACGCCGCCGATCTCGGCCATCGAGCGCATCGAAGTGGTGCGCGGGCCGATGTCGTCGCTGTATGGGTCCGACGCCATGGGCGGGGTGATCAACATCATCACCCGCAAGGTGCCCAGCGAGTGGGGCGGCGAGATCCGCATGGACACCACCATCCAGGAAAGCAGCAAGTCCGGCGACATCTACCAGGGCAACTTCTACCTGGCCGGCCCGATCAAGAACGACCTGCTTGGCCTGCAGATCTACGGCCAGGCGACCCAGCGCGACGAAGACAAGATCTTCGACGGCTACCGCAAGCGCAACGCCACCAACATCACCGCCAAGCTGGCGCTCACGCCCAACCGCGACCACGACATCGTGCTGGAGGCCACCTCCAGCCGCCAGAAATACGAGAACACGCTGGGCAAGACCGTCGCGCCGCTGGCGCCGGGCGTGGCGTGCCCGCGCACCGGTTGCCCGGCCTCGTCGGAAACCGACTACCGCAGCAACAAGTGGGCCTTGTCGCACACCGGCCGCTGGGGCTGGGGCGTGTCCGACAGCTACGTGCAGCAGGAAGAATTCGACAACCGCTCGCGCCAGATGAAGATCAAGAACCTGGACCTGCAGACCAGCTGGTCGCTGCCGCTGGGTTCGCACATGCTGACGCTGGGCGGCAGCTACCTGACGCAGCGCCTGACCGACCAGACCGGCAACCAGCTGGCCGGCGGCCCCAGCAAGGTGGAGCGCTACCAGTGGGCGCTGTTCGCAGAGGACGAATGGCGCCTGGCCGAGAGCTTCGCGCTCACCGGCGGCCTGCGCATGGACCAGGACGAGAACTTCGGCAGCCATTTCAGCCCGCGCCTGTACGGCGTGTGGCACATGGCCGAGCGCTGGACCCTGAAGGGCGGCGTCTCCACCGGGTTCCGCGCGCCCGATCTGCGCCAGACGGTCGCGGGCTGGGGCCAGGTCAGCCGCGGCGGCAACATGTACGGCAACCCCAACCTGACGCCCGAGAAGTCGGTGACCGAGGAAATCGGCCTGCTGTATGACGATGGCGAAGGCTTCAACGCCGGCCTGACGCTGTTCAACAACGACTTCAAGGACAAGATCACGCGCGTCGCGTGCCCGCTGTCGCAGTGCACCGAGGGCCCCAACCAGTTCGGCGCCAACCCCACCACGTACATGAACGTGGACAAGGCGGTGTCGCGCGGCGTCGAGGCCAACCTGAAGCTGCCGCTGGGCCGCGACTGGTCGCTGAGCAGCAGCTACACCTTCACCAAGTCGGAACAGAAGACCGGCCAGTACCAGGGCCAGCCGCTGAACCAGTTGCCCAAGCACCTGTTCACCACCACGGTCAACTGGCAGGCCTCCGACGCGCTGGAAGCGTGGGCCCGCGTCAACTACCGCGGCAAGGAAAGCCAGCCGATCACCGGCCCGTCCTCGTCGTCGCTGGTGGCGCCGTCCTACACCTTCGTCGACCTGGGCGGCTCCTACGCCGTCAACAAGAAGGTGTCGGTGTACGCCGGCATCTACAACCTGTTCGACAAAAAGGTCGGCTACGACGACTACGGCTATGTCGAGGACGGCCGCCGTTATTGGCTGGGCGTGGGCGTGAAGTTCTGAGCCCGCGTGCAACACCCGGGGACCGCCGCCGCCAGGCGGCGTTCCCGCAACCTGGAGAGATGAGCATGACGATGAAACAAACCCAAGCGCGACGCGCCGGCCGCTGGCTGGCGTGTGCCACCGCGGCCCTGGTCCTGGGCACCGCCAGCGCGCTGAGCGCGGCCCAGACCGTGCCGGTCAAGCATGCGCGCGGCGAAACCGCCGTGCCGTCCAACCCGACCAAGACCGTGGTGCTGGACCTGGCGGTGCTGGACACCCTGCATGCGCTGGGCGTGGACGTCACCGGCGTGCCGACGGCCGCCAAGCTGCCGCCGCAGCTGGCCCAATATGCCGACAAGCGCTACCTGAAGGTGGGCAGCATGTTCGAGCCCAACTACGAAGTGATCCACGCGGCGCAGCCGCAGGTGATTTTCGTGGCCGGCCGCTCGGCGCCCAAGTACGACGAGCTGGCCAAGTTGGCGCCCACGGTGGACCTGACCGCCGACGCCAAGGATCTGGTGGGCAGCGTGGTGCGCAGTACCGAAACGCTGGCCGCCATCTACGGCAAACAGGCGCAGGCCAAGCAGAAGCTGGACGCCCTGCGCGCCTCGATCGCCGCGCTGCACGGCAAGGCCGCCGGCGCCGGCACCGGCCTGATCGTGCTGACCACCGGCGGCAAGATGAGCGCCTACGGCCCGGGCTCGCGCTTTGGCGTCATCCATGACGCGTTCGGCATCGCGCCGGCCGCCAAGGACCTGAACGTGTCGAACCACGGCCAGGCGATCTCGTTCGAGTTCATCGCCCAGACCGATCCGGACTGGCTGTTCGTGATCGACCGTGACGCCGCCATCGGCCGCGAGGGCACGTCGGCCCAGCGCATGCTGGACAACGAGCTGATCCGTCCGACCAAGGCCTGGAAGCAGCAGCGCGTGGTCTACCTGAACGGCTACAACTGGTACCTGCTGGGCAGTGCCGGCCTGACCGCTATGCAGCAGAACGTGGATGACCTGGCGCGCGCGCTGTCGGGCACGAAGTAGGCGCATGGCTCACTGGATGGAACCGGAGTCGGCCGGGTGAAGCAGGGTGGCATGATCACCGGCTGGGCCGGACTGGCGGCGTTGCTGCTGTTGTTGCTGTTGTTGTGCGTGGCCAGCGTCAGCCTGGGCGCGGGGTCGTTCTCGTTCGCCGCGCTGGCGGGCGGGCCGGACGCCGAGCGCGCCTGGCGCCTGCTGCTGGTCAGCCGCGTGCCGCGCACGCTGGCCCTGCTGCTGGCCGGCATGGCGCTGGCGGTGGCCGGGCTCATCATGCAGATGCTGGTGCGCAACCGCTACGTCGAGCCGACCACGGCCGGCACCGTCGAGTCGGCCACGCTCGGCATCCTGGTGGTGACGCTGCTGGCGCCGGACACGCCGGTGATCGGCAAGATGCTGACGGCCACCGGCTTCGCGCTGGCGGGCACGCTGCTGTTCCTGGCGCTGCTGCGGCGCGTGCCGCTGCGCACGCCCTTCATCGTGCCGCTGATCGGCCTGATCCTGGGCGGCGTGATCCACGCCGTCACCACCTTCGTCGCCTATCGCTACGACCTGCTGCAGTCGCTGCATGCCTGGACCACGGGTGATTTCTCCGGCGTGCTGCGCGGCCGCTACGAACTGCTGTGGATCGGCTTCGCGCTGGCGGCCGCGGCCTATCTGGCGGCGGACCGCTACACCGTGGCCGGCATGGGCCGCGAGTTCGCCGCCAATCTCGGTCTGAACCACGCGCGCCTGACGTTGACGGGGCTGTTGATCGTGTCGGCGATCTCCGCGGTGGTGGTGGTGACGGCCGGCGGCATTCCGTTCCTGGGCCTGATCGTGCCGAACGCCGTCAGCCTGGTGCTGGGCGACAACATGCGCCGCTCGATTCCATGGGTGGCGGCGCTGGGGGGCGTCTTCGTGCTGGCCTGTGACATCATCGGCCGCCTGGTGATCCATCCGTACGAGGTGCCGCTCGGCACGGTGGTGGGCGTGGTGGGCAGCATCCTGTTCCTGTGCCTGTTGCACGGCCGGAGGAACCGCCGTGGCTGATTCCGCCGTATCGCGCGCCGCCGCGGCGCGTTCGCCGCAGGCCTGGCGCCTGGCCGTGCTGGCCGCGCTGGCGCTGTTGTGCGTGGCCGGCTTCATGATGCTCGGCGCCAACGGCCAGTGGGACTTCGTGCTGCCGTTCCGTGGCGGCAAGCTGGCGGCGATGCTGCTGGTGGCGTACGCGGTGGCGGTGTCGTCGGTGCTGTTCCAGACCGTCACCCACAACCGCATCCTGACGCCGGCCATCATGGGCTTCGACGCGCTCTATCTGCTGATCCAGTCGGTGGTGGTGTTCGGCTTCGGCCAGGCGGCGGGCGCGGTCAGCCATCCGGTGGCGGCCTTCGTGCTGGAGGTGTGCGCGATGACGGCGTTCGCCTGCCTGCTGTTCCGTTGGCTGTTCACCGACGTGGTGCGCAGCCTGCATCTGATGATGCTGGTCGGCATCATCTTCGGCCTGTTGTTCCGCAGCCTGTCCAGTTTTGTCGTGCGCCTGATCGACCCGAACGAGTTCCTGGTGCTGCAGGACCGGATGTTCGCCAATTTCAATTCGGTGCGCACCGGCCTCCTGCCGATCGCGCTGACGGCGGTGGCCGTGGCCACGCTGCTGATCTGGCGCATGCGGCGCCGCTACGACGTGCTGGCGCTGGGGCGCGAGATCGCGCTGAACCTGGGCGTGGACTACCGCCGCACCTTGCTGCTGACGCTGGCCGCCATTGCCGTGCTGGTGTCGGTGTCCACCGCGCTGGTGGGGCCGGTGACCTTCTTCGGCCTCCTGGTCAGCAACCTGGCTTACCAGGCGATGGGGTCGGACCGGCATCGCCACACCGTGCCGGCCGCGGTGCTGCTCAGCGTCATCTTCCTGGTGGGCGGCCAGACGCTGCTGGAACGGGTGTTGCAGCTGAGCACCACGGTCAGCGTGGTCATCGAATTCGTGGGCGGAGTGATGTTCCTGGCCCTGATCTTGCGCAGGGGACGCCAATGATCGATATCCAACAAATCAGCAAGCAGTATGGCGACAGCGTGGTCGTGGACCAGGTGTCGCTGGCGCTGCCCGCGGGCGGCGTGACCGCCATCATCGGCCCCAACGGCGCCGGCAAGTCGACCCTGCTGTCGATGATCAGCCGCCTGTTGCCGCCGTCGGCCGGCCACATCCTGGTCGACGGCCTGGACGTGGCGCGCAGCGACAGCCGCGAGCTGGCGCGCCGCCTGGCCATCCTGCGGCAGGACAACCACCTGCCGCTGCGCCTGACGGTGCGCGACCTGGTGGCGTTCGGCCGCTATCCGCACACCGGCGGACGGCTGACGCTGGACGACAAGGCCCATATCGACCGCGCCATCGCCTATCTGGAGCTGGAGCCGCTGGCCGACCGCTACCTGGACGAGATGTCCGGCGGCCAGCGCCAGCGCGCCTTCGTGGCGATGGTGCTGTGCCAGGACACGCGCTATGTGCTGCTGGACGAGCCGCTCAACAGTCTCGACATGAAGCACGCCGTGGCCATGATGGGCACCCTGCGGCGCGCGGCCGACGAACTGGGCAAGACCGTGGTGCTGGTGCTGCACGACATCAACTTCGCCTCGGCCTACGCCGACCGCATCGTGGCGATGAAGGCGGGCAGGGTGGCGCACCATGGCGCCCCGGCCGAGTTGATCCGCCCGGAAATCCTGGGCGCGCTGTACGAGCTGCCCATCGACGTGCACGAGATCAGCGGCAAGCGCATCTGCGTGTACTACCGCTAAGGGTTGCCGCGAAAAAAAAGGGGTGCGATCACGGGGACGAGATCGGCGCGCACGCGTGGCACAAGGCGGCTGAAAAGCATCTGAATTGGACGCGTGTCTCATTTATCGTGGCCGCAAGGCAACGTAATGATAAAAGCATTGCGATTGATTCTCGTTGTCAAGAGAATGGCGAATCCTTCCATTTCAAACGACTTCGACAAGACCCGCTGGCCATGCACGTCCTTCGCCCCCTCACCGCCGCCCTGTTCGTCGTGGCGCCCCTGGCCGCGCACGGCCAGGCCGCCGCGCCCACCGCCACCTTGCCCGCCGTCAGCGTCGTCGGCACCGACGACAGCGCGCAGAGCTACAACCCGCCCGCCTCCACCAGCGCCACCAAGATCGACGCGCCGCTGCGCGACATTCCGCAGACGGTGAACGTGGTGCCGGCGCAGGTGCTGCGCGACCAGCACGCCATGTCGGTGCAGGACGCGCTCAAGAACGTGCCGGGCGTCAGCTTCTCGACCGGCGACGGCCAGCGCGACCAGGTCTCGATCCGCGGCTTCACCGCCATCGCCGATCAGTTCGTCGACGGCTTCCGCGACGACGCGTTGTACTACCGCGACCTCTCCAACGTCGAGCGCATCGACGTCATCAAGGGGCCGGCCGCGGTGCTGTACGGCCGCGGCTCGTCGGGCGGCCTGATCAACCGCGTCACCAAGAAGCCGGGCGAGGACATCTCGCAGGTCGGCCTGAGCTACGGCTCGTGGAATGACCGCCGGCTCGACCTGGACCTGGGCCGCGCCAACGAGAGCGGCTCCATGTCGTGGCGCCTGACCGGCGCGGTGGAGAAGGGCGACAGCTACCGCGACAAGCAGTTCATCGACCGCAAGGCGATTGCGCCGTCGGCCCAGTTCAAGCTGGGCGAGAACACCACCTTCCTGCTGCAGACCGAGTTCCTGGAAGACCGCCGCCTGACCGACTTCGGCATTCCGGCCTATCACGGCCGGCCGGTGGACGTGGACCCGTCCACCTACTACGGCGCCGAGAACGCGCGCGACACCGATTACACGCAGACCCGCGTGCAGTCCTATGCCGGCACGCTGACGCACCGCTTCAACGAGAACTGGTCGCTGCGCAACGCCACGCGCTACTACCACTACACGCTGAACCGCAACAACACGCTGCCGGGCTCGGTCAACGAAGCGGCGCAAACCGTTTCGCTGACGCACGGCAACGTGCTGCGCGACGAACACGGCTGGACCAACCAGACCGAGCTGATGCAGCGCGTGCAGTGGGGCTCGGTGCGCCACGACATCCTGTACGGCGTCGAAGTGGGGCAGCAGAACAAGGACCTGGTGAGCTATTCCAACGCCAACGTGGCGGTGGTCAACCTGTTCGATCCGCAACTGCCGACGCTGCAGCGCCAGGCCGTGGGCGCGCCCGGCTCCGACAGCCTGGGCCGCTTCAGCACGCTCGGCCTGTATGTGCAGGACATGGTGTCGCTGGGCGAGCACTGGAAGGTGCTGGGCGGCGTGCGCCATGACCGCTTCGAGCAGAAGACCGAGGACCGCCGCAGCGGCCAGAACCTGCAGCGCACCGACTCCAACCTGAGCCCGCGCCTGGGCCTGGTGTTCCAGCCGGACAGCGTGCAGTCGTACTACGTGTCGTGGAGCCGTTCGTACCAGCCCTCGGGCGAGGCCTTCGCGCTGGCCGCCAACAACGTCGACCTGGCGCCCGAGAAGACCACCAACTACGAAGTCGGCGCCAAGTACGACTTCCTGGACGGCAAGCTGTCGACCACCGTGTCCGTGTTCCGCCTGGAGCGTACCGACATCAAGGTCACCAATCCGGTGACTAACACGCTGGTGCCGGTGGGCACGCAGCGCACCGACGGCGCCGAATGGACGCTGTCGGGCGACCTGTCCAACGGCTGGCGCGCGGTGCTGGGCTACGCCTACCTGGATGCGCGCGTGACGCAGTCGGTCGCGGTGGACGCCGGCAAGAGCGTGGAAGGCAAGCGCGCGACCTTGACGCCGCGCCATGCCGGCAACGTCTGGATCACCAAGGATCTGGGCGACGGTTTCGGCGCCGGCGCCGGCCTGAACCTGGTGGGCGCGCGCTTCGCCAACCCGGGCAACACGGTCACGCTGCCGGGCTACCTGACGGCGGACGCGGCGGCGTGGTGGCGCCAGGGGCCGTACTCGGTGCAGCTGAACGTGTACAACCTGTTCAACGCCGGCTATATCGTCTCGGCCCACGGCACCAGCCCCAACCTGAACATGCCGGGCGCGCCGCGCAACGCGATGCTGAGCCTGCAGTACCGCATGTAAGGCATCAGGGCGCCGCGCGCGGGGCTGGCGCGCGGCCGCCGGGTCAGCGCAGCGGTGATTCCGCCGCCAGGCTGTCCGTTTCCAGCGCCGCCAGCGCGTCGAGGAAGCGCCAGGCGAAAGAGCCGGGGCCGTCCGCCAGCGCGCCGGCGCGCTGGCCGGCGATGCCGAAGCAGGACAACGCCGCCACCGCCGCCGTGTAGGCGTCATCGCGCGCCACCGCCGCGAAGGCGCCCACCACCGCCGTCAGCGCGCAGCCCGTGGCGGTGACCTGCGGCATCAGCGGCGACCCGCCGGTCACGCGCACGTCGCGCCGGCCGTCCGTCACATAATCCACTTCGCCGGTCACGGCCACCACCGTGGCGTGCGCCCGCGCCAGGTCGCGCGCCGCCTGCTCGGCCTGTTGCACCGGGTCGCGCGCATCCACGCCCTTGCCCGCGCTCTGGCCACCGGCCAGCGCGATGATCTCCGACGCGTTGCCGCGGATCACCGCGGGCCGCAGGTCCAGCAGGCGCCGCACCGCGTCGCGCCGGAACGCCGTGGCGTGGTGCGCCACGGGGTCCAGCACCCAGGGGGTGCCGGCCTTGCCCGCTGCGGCGGCCGTCAGCAGCATGCTGTCCAGCCACGGCGCCGAGAGCGTGCCGATGTTGATCACCACCGCGCCGCTGAGGGCGGCGAATTCGGGCGCTTCCTCCACCGCATGCACCATCGCGGGTGAGGCGCCGATCGCCAGCAGCGTATTGGCGGCGGTGTTCATGGACACGAAATTGGTCAGGCACTGCACCAGCGGCGCGTCGCGGCGCACGGCGGCGTACAGGTCGCGCGAGGCCAGCGCCAGCGCGGACGGGGAGGGGGAGGGGGAGAGGGCGGAAGAAGCCATGCCGAGGGGTCCTTGCAAGGGGACAAGCGGCGGGGCAGGGCGGCGTGGCGCGGCAGCGGGGGCCGGCGGGATGCGCACCTTCCCTACGCCAGCATTGTCTGGATCAGGTTCGACGGGTCTCGCGCGCCGCGTGCCGCGCGACAGGCGCGGCCGCCATCGGAATCTCAGCTTCTTGCCGAAGCTCCCCGGGTGGATGGCCCTATGTTCGGAGGCGCAAGGGGGACTTGTCAAGCCGGGCGGGCCGGCGCTTCTGTCATCATGGCGGGCAATCGGATCGAGACGAGGAGGCGCGCGGCATGCAGACCCACGATGAGGCGTTGACCGAGCAGGATCTGGCCTGGTTGCGCCGGCATACGCGCCATCACGGCGCGGACACGGCCCTGACGGCGGTGTTCTTCACGGTGTTCCTGGCCATCACGGCGTCCCTGGCCGGGCTCTGGTGGTGGGGGCCTTCGACCACGGCGCGCGATCCGGTGCTGGGCGTGATGATCCTGGCGCTCGCCGGCTTCACGCTGCATTTCGGCCTCCGCCTGCTGCGCGGCCCGGCGGTGCGCCGGCGCTGGCGCCAGGTGCTGCGCGGCGGCGTCCCGAAGCAGGTGGTCCGCGGCGTGCTCACCGGCTTCGAACCAGGCGCGGCGGGCAGTGTGCGGTACGGCATCGATGGGCGCAAGCTGGAGGTGGCGTTGCCGTTCATGAACGGCTTCACCATGCCCGGGGATGGCGGCAAGAACCCCGAACGCTGCGCCGCCAGGCTGGAGACGCCGGTGCGGCTGCACCTGCTGGCGTTGTGGCCGGGGCGGGCGCCGGTGCTGCTGCGCGCGGAATACGACGGGCCGGGCGACGTGCAGAAGGCCTACGAGACTATCAGCGATGCCGACCGGGCGCGGCTGCGGCGGGATGCGACCTTGTTGCGCAATGTGTTGCTGGGCGTGGCGCTGGCGTTGCTGGCCGCGGGGTGGTTCGCGTGGCCGCTGTATGGCGCCGCCGCGTTGTGCCTGGCGGCGGCATGGTGGGCGGGGCGGCCGGGCCGGGCCCTGCGGCGCGCCACCGTCAAGTACGGGGTGCGCGGCCGGGTGGATGAGGTCCTGACCTATCAGGTGCAGATGCCGGAGGAGGCGTCGTGGACCCCGCTGTATGTCTATCGACTGGGCGGTGAGCTATATCACCTCAGCCACGGCGGCGGCCCGGCGCATCCCGGGGAGCGGGTGGCGTTCGAGTACCTGGACCGGGGCAAGGGCGGCTTGGCGCCGCTGTTCTTTCACCGCGAAAGCGGGGCGCCAGCCGCTGTCGCGGACAGGCTTGCCTCGGACGGCCCCAAGGCCTGAACCGGACGCGTCGCCGCGGGGCGCGCAGCCGCGCCGGGACTCGCGCTTGCCGATGGCTGTGTCTCGTTATTACAATAGAGAATGGTTATCATTCATTTGCCCGCGAGGGCGCGCGGCCATGCCCCCCACGACGCAGGATCGAATCGAATCGCTTTATGTGGATCACCACAGCTGGTTGCACGGTTGGCTGCGCCGTCAGCTGGGCAATTCGTTCGAGGCCGCCGATCTGGCGCATGATGTGTTCGTGCGCCTGCTGCGCCGGCCGGCCGTGGCCGACACGCGCGAGCCGCGGGCCTTCCTGAGCACTATCGCGCGCGGCCTGCTGGTCGACCACTGGCGCCGCCGCGAACTGGAACGCGCCTGGCTCGAGGCGCTGGCCCACGCGCCGTGGGCGCAAGTCCCATCCCTTGAAAACCGCATGCTCATCCTCGAGGCGCTGGTCAGGATCGACCAGATGCTCGACACCCTCAAGCCCAAGGTGCGCCAGGCCTTTCTCTGGGCCCAGCTCGAAGGCTTGCGCTGCCCGGAGATCGCCGAGCGGCTGGACGTGTCGCTGGCCACCGCCGAGCGCTACGTCGCCAGCGGGTTGCGCCAGTGCTACCAGTTCCGGTTCGAGCCGACATGAGAGAGCCGGGCGCGGCGGCGCCGATCGCCGCCACCATCGTCGACCAGGCCATCGATTGGTCGGTCAGGCTCAATTTCAGCCAGCCCGACGCGCGCACCCGCGCGGCGTTCGAGCGCTGGCGCCGGGCCGCGCCCGAGCACGAGCTGGCCTGGACCCGGGTGCAGTCGCTGAACGCGGATTTCAACGCGGTCCCGCAGGGGTTGGCGCTGGATACGTTGACCGCCCTGAACGGCGCGCGCCGGCGCCAGCGCCGCGTGGTGCTCAAGAGCCTGCTGCTCGCCGGCGGCGCGCTGGGCACGGGCTGGGCGGCGCGCGAGCAGGTGCCGTGGCAGCGCCTCGTGGCCGATGTCAGCACCGGCCTGGGCGAACGCCGGGCCCTGACGCTGGCCGATGGCACCCGCCTGGTGCTGAACACCGACAGCGCCGTGAGCCTGCTGCTGGACGGCGCCGAACGCGTGGTGGTGCTGCATCGCGGCGAGATATCGCTGGACACGGGCAGCGACCCCGGCTCGCCGGCGCGGCGGCCGTTTCGGGTGCGCACGCCCTATGGCGTCGTCGAGGCGCTGGGCACCCGCTTCGTCGTGCGGCTGGATGACGATGGCGCCCGCGTCAGCGTGCAGGAGCACGCCGTGGCCCTGACGCCGGCCGAGGGCGGCGACCGTGTCATCGTGCAGGCGGGTCAGCAGGGCTGGCTCGACCGCTGGCACGCACAGCCCCTGCAGCCGCCGGCCATGGAAAGCGCGGCCTGGGTCGAAGGCGCGATCTCCGGCAAGAACATGCGGCTGGCCGACCTGCTGGCGGAACTGTCGCGCTATCGCCGCGGGCGCATCAACTGTGCCCCCGAGGTGGCGGACCTGCGGGTATCGGGCACCTACCACGTCGACGACACCGACCGGACGCTGGCCTTCCTGGCGCAGACCCTGCCGGTCCGGGTGCGCTACTGGACGCGCTACTGGGTGACGGTCGGCCCGGCCTGAGGCCCTCATGCCGCGTCACCATCCGGCCTTGAAAAGGGCCGAAAAAAAAGTTGCTGAAAAAATGAGGGGATTCGCGTTCTTGTCCGGCCTACAGGGAAAGACACCTTTCAACCTGGCCTTCAAGACTACGCAATGACACTCGCTCGTACCCCGAAGACGGCGCGCCTGACGCCCGTTCCCACCGTGCTGCGCACGGCCCTGTCCGGCATCCTGTGCGGCGCCGCCCTGGCGGCCTGGCCGGTCGCCGCCGTGCGGGCGCAAGCCGCGCCCGCGGTGCAGGAGGCCGAGCGCGGCTTCGCTATCGCCGCCGGCCCGCTGGACCAGGCGCTGAACCAGTTCGCGCGCGCCGCCGGGGTGAATGTGTCGTTCGATGCGTCCCAGGTCGAGCGCGCGCAGACGCAGGGCCTGAACGGCCGCTGGACCACCGCGGGCGGCCTGGCGGCCTTGCTGGCCGGCACCGGCTTCGAGGGCGTGCGCCAGCCCAGCGGCGGCTACGCGGTGCGGCGCGCCGCGCGCGGCAGCGCCGTCACGCTGGACGCGGTGACGGTGACCGGGCAGGAATACCGCAGCATGTCCGAAGGCTCCGGCTCCTACACCGTGCCCTCGGTCATGATCGGCAAGGGCGACCAGCGCCTGCGCGACATCCCGCAGTCCGTCAGCGTCGTGACGCGCCAGCGGCTGGACGAGCAGAACCTGACCTCGGTCTACGACGCGCTGGAAAACACCACCGGCGTGACCCTGCAGCAGAGTCCGCAGGGCGGCAAGTACATCTATTCGCGCGGCTTCGAGGACAGCGTCATCCAGTACGACGGCGTGCCGCTGGAACGCGGTTTCTACGGCCGCGCCAGCAATTACTCGGGCGGCACCGCCATGTATGACCGCGTCGAGGTGCTGCGCGGCGCGGCCGGCCTGCTGCAGGGCTCGGGCTCGCCCGGCGGCGCGGTGAACCTGGTGCGCAAGCGTCCGCTGGCGGAAGACCGCTTCATGGTCGAGACCAAGGCCGGCAGCTGGGACCGCTATGGCCTGCAGGTCGATGGCAGCGGGGCGCTCAATGCCGATGGCAGCCTGCGCGGCCGCGCGCTGGTGGACCGCCAGGACAACCATTCGTTCATCGACCGCGTCCACATGAAGAACACGACCTTCTACGGCACGCTCGAATACGACTTCACGCCCTATACGCAGCTGAACCTGGGCTACAGCTACGAAGACCTGCGCGGCCGCCCGTCGATTTCGGGCCTGCCGCGCTACAGCGACGGCGAAGAGATCGACTTCAAGCGCTCCACCAGCTACGGCGCCAACTGGAACCGGCAGCGGACCTCGAACCAGGGCTTCTACGCCGACTTCACGCACGCCTTCAACGACGACTGGCGCTTCAAGGCCACGGGCGCCTACGTGCAGGAAAAGCAGTACCTGAAGTACACCGCGTCCAGCCGCGGCGTGAATCCGGTCACGCAGATGGCCCTGGTCAACGTCGCGCGCACGGTCGCCGACCTCGACGCCTCGGGCATGGATGCCAACCTGACCGGCAAGTTCCGGGCCTTCGGCCGCACCCACGAGGTGGTGGTGGGCGCCAACTACGCCCACACCAAGATCGACACGTCGTATTCCTACCTCACCAACTACGCCACCTTCAACGCCTTCCAGTTCAATCCGGACCTGCCCGAGCCGACCACGGCCGCGCTGCGTGCGTTCACCGACGAAGTCCGCCTCGGCACCACCCGCGAAGTGGGCTTCTACGGCGCGACCCGCCTGCAGCTGACCGATCCGTTGAAACTGGTGCTGGGCGGCCGCTTCAGCCGTTCCAACCGCATCTGGACCACCGACACCACCAGCGCCGGCAGGCTGACCAACGGCCAGACGGTGCAGGCCAACACCCACTTCACGCCCTATGCGGGCCTGATCCTGGACCTGTCGCCGCAGTGGACCACCTACGTCAGCTACACCGACATCTTCCAGCCGCAGAGCGAGGTCAACGCGTCCGGCCAGTCGCTCAAGCCGATCGTCGGCGAGAACTACGAGCTGGGCCTGAAGGGCGAGCTGCTGGACGGCCGCATCAACACGGCGTTCGCGATCTTCCGCATCGACCAGAGCAACCGCGCCCAGGTGGACTTCAGCTCCAGCCCGACCTGCGCCGAGAACTACTACTGCTACACCGACGCGGGCAAGGTGCGCAGCCAGGGCTTCGACGCTGAAATCAACGGCGAAGTCACCCGCGGCTGGAACGTCTACGCGGGCTATACCTTCAACACCACCCGCTACCTGAAGGACGTCAGCAGCGAAGGGCAGGCGTTCGCCTGGCACACGCCCAAGCACATCTTCCGGCTCTGGACCACGTACCAGCTGCCGGGCGACCTGAACGCCTTCACGGTGGGCGGCGGCGTCAACGTGCAGAGCGGCCAGTCGCGCCAGATCGGCACGCTGACGGCCAAGGCCAGCGGCCGCGCGGTGTGGAACGCCTACGCCAAGTACCAGATCAACCGCAACTGGGCCGCCACGCTCAATCTCAACAACATCTTCGACAAGACCTACTACAGCGCCATTGGCAACATGGTCAACGGCGTGCACTACGGCGATCCCCGCAATGCCATGCTGACGCTGCGCGGCACGTTCTGATGCGCCAGGGCGGGCTGCGCCAGCGCATGGCCTGGCTGCACACCTGGTGCGGCCTGGTCTGCGCCTGGCTGCTATGCCTGATCTTCCTGGCCGGCACGCTCAGCGTGTTCCGCGCGCCGATCTCGCACTGGATGAGCGCCGAACCGGCCCTGCCGCGCGACGCGCGGGACGTCGGCATGCCCGCCGTGCTGGCGGCGGCCGGGCGCTTGCTCGACCAGGAGGGCGCGGGGGCGCGCTTCTGGCGCATCGAGCTGCCGCCGGCCACCGACCGCGCGTTGCGCGTGTTCTGGCGCGACGCGGCCGGCGCCACCCACGAGGCGGCGATGGATCCGCGCAGCGGCGAACGGCTGCCGCGGCCCTGGGGCCGCAAGACCGAGGGCGGCCGCCACTTCATGGTGCTGCACTACACCCTGTACGGCGGCGACTTCGGCTTCTGGCTGGTGGGCTGGCTGTCGGTCGGCATGCTGGTGGCGTTGCTGAGCGGCGTCATCGTGCACAAGCGCATTTTCAAGGACTTCTTCACCTTCCGGCCGGGCCGGGGCGCGCGCGCCTGGCTGGACGGGCACAACGCCAGCGCGGTGCTGACGCTGCCGTTCCAGCTGATGATCGTCTACACCGGCCTGGCGATCTTCTACACCAGCTACATGCCGGGGCCGCTGCGGGTCCTGTACGGCGAACAGGGCATGAAGGGGTGGCACCAGGAACTGGCGGCGGCCGGGCCGGCCGCCGCCTCCCGCGACGCCATGACGGACGCGCGGCTGGCGCCCGGCGTGCCGGCGCGCCGGCAACTGGGCGCGTTCCTGGCGGCGGCGCAGACCGCGATGGACAGCCCCGCCCGCATGCTGATGGTCGAACGGCCCGGGCAGGCGACGGAGACGATCCGCGTGTTCGGCCGCGTCGACGAGGAGGCGTCCGTGCGCCGTTTCACCGCACAGGCCGGCCGCGCCGCGTTCCGCGCGGCCGGCGGCGAGATGACCGAACTGCGCCGGGCCGACGCGCCGTCCGGCGCCGACGTGGCGCATGGCGTGATGGAGCGGCTGCACCTGGCGACCTATGGCGGCTGGCCCCTGCGCTGGATGTACTTCCTGTTCGGCCTGGCGGGCACGGTGATGATCGCCACCGGGGCGGTGTTGTATGCCGTGAAGCGGCGCGCCCGGCACGATGGCGCGTTCGGCGCGGCCACGCCGGTCTTCCAGCGCGTGGTCGAGTCGCTCAATGTCGCGGCCATCGCGGGCGGCGCGGTGGCCTGTATCGCCTATTTCCACGGCAACCGCCTGATCCCGGCGGATTGGCCCGCGCGCGGGCAGTGGGAGATCCGGGTGTTCTTCCTGGCCTGGCTGGCGACCCTGCTGCACGCGTTGCTCCGGCCGCCGTCGCGCGCGTGGCGCGAGCAGTTCGGCATGGCGGCGCTGTTGTGCCTGTCGCTGCCGCTCGTCAAGGGCTTGACCACCGGGCAGTCGATTCATACCTATGTCAGGGCGGGCGACGTGATCGCCGCCTCGGTGGAGGGCGTCGTGCTGCTCGCCGGCTTGCTGTTCCTGTGGCTGGCCGGCAAGGCGGGGCGAGCACGCTGGTCGCCGCCGCTGGCGGGCCGCACGCCACCCGCGCCGCCCGGTTATCGCTGGCGCGTCCTGGCGCGTGTCGCGGTGGCCGTGGTGGGCGGCTATGCGCTGGCCACCCTGGCCGCGACCGCCATGGCGCAATGGCTGTCATCGGCGGGTGGGGTCGGCCGGCCGGTGGCCGTCGTGGCGGGCACCTTGTGCGCCTTCCTGTTCTATGGGGTGGCGGTGATGTGGGTGTTCGCCGTGCGGCGGGCGTGGCTGTATCTGCTGGGGACGGTGGGGCTGCTGGCGGCGTTGGTGTGGGCGGGAGGGGGATGACATTACTGGGATGGAATGCGGCCGCCGTCGATTCTGTCATCATGTCGAACACTCAAAAAAAGCGGAGACACGCATGACCGAATTGCGCCGAGCCCGAATGGTTCCGGAGTTGTTGGTGGCTGACCTGTCGCGAAGCCTGGCTTTCTGGATGGACCTGTGCGGTTTCCAGATTGCCTATCGACGCGAGGCGGAGGGCTTTGCATACCTGGACCTGGACGGCGCCCAGTTCATGCTGGAGGAAGTGCGCGGCGATGACAACTGGATCACGGGCGCGCTGGAGGCGCCGCGAGGACGCGGCATCAATTTCGAGATCAAGGTGGCTTGCATCGATCCTTTGCTGGAGCGGTTGGCGGCCGCCCGCTGGCCGTTGTACCGCGAACCCGAAGCGCGCTGGTATCGCAGCGATGCCATCGAAGTGGGGGTACGCCAGTTCCTGGTGCAGGACCCCGATGGCTATCTGCTGCGCTTTTCGGCCTGGGTCGGCGACCGACCGGCAGGAAATTGACGATGCGCGCCGTGTTCCTGGCGCTGGCCGTATTGTTTGCGACGACGGTCCATGCGGCGAACTACCCCTGTTCCGGCAAGAAAGGCGGCGTGGAACGTTGTGTCGGGGAGCGGTTTCTCTGCCGTGATGGTTCGATCAGCGCATCGAAACGTGTCTGCACGGCGCCGGACGGCGGCGCCCAATCCCTGGTGTCGCCGCCACCCGCGACCGGTTCGGCCGGTACGTGCCACTGCCGCGACGGCCAATACTGCACGGGGCCGCGAGGCGGCACCTTCTGCTATACCGATAGCGGAAAAAAGTCATATCCGAGGAAGTGACGGCCCGCCGTCACGCGGCTTATCGCTTCAGATGCTTCCAGACCTTCGCCAGGATGCCCTGCAAGGCCGTCCGGTCCGCTTCATCCAGGCAATCCACCAGCGACGCGCACATCGTCCAGAACGCCGGTAGCGCGCGGGCCAGCAGGTCGCGGCCGGCGTCGGTCAGGGTCAGCGAGATGCTGCGCCGGTCGTCGTGGTTGAGCGCCCGCGTCAGCAGCTCGCGTTTCTCCAGCCAGTCCAACAAGCCCGTGACCGTCGAACGCGTGACGCCGAAGTAGTCGGCGATGTACGACGGCGTCACCGCGCGGCCGTCGATCAGGCCGCGCTCGGCCAGGCCGAAGATCATCAGCACGTCCAGCTTGCTTTCCGATACGCCGAACGGCGCCAGCGCTGCGTTGGCGCGGTGCTCCACGTCGTCGGCCAGCCACAGCATCAACAGGCCCAGGCCGGCGGCGCCGGTGTCGGTGCCGCGCGCGGCGGTCTGCGCCATCAAGGCCAGGTGGGGGCGGGCGGCGGCGGCCGCGCCGTCGCGCATGGCCTGGGCCTGGCGTGTCGTCGCGCTGTCGGGCGCGGCCTGCGAAGGGGGCGGGACGCCAGCCTTGGCCGAGGCGCGGGGCGCGGCGCCGGCGGGTTTTCGGGCGGGTTGGGGCTTGGCGGTCGGGGCGGCGGGCTTGCGGGCGGGCATGGGCAATCGGCGGGCGGTCGTGTTCGAGGGCGGCGTGGATGGCATGGATTATACGTTTCTCAAATAATACGATTTGCATATAGTACGTCTAACGTACTATATTCGCCGCATCGGCGTTCACGCCATTTCCGCGACCCCGGGGCCTTGCCCGGCAGGCCGCGTTGATCTTCAAGAGGAGACTGCCATGCCCGTCAAAGTGCTCGAACTTCACCACGTCGGATTCGGCGTGAATCATGCCCAGGCCGACGCCATGCTCGATTTCTATCGCGATGTCCTGAGCCTGCCGCAGGATCCGGCGCGCTGGAAGATCCCTGGCATCTACGGGTCGTGGATCAACCTGCCCAATGGCACGCAATTGCACATCCTCGGCAGTGAAGGTCCGTCGCGCTACGCCAAGGGGCCGGGCCAGGACCCGGTGTCGAACCACATCGCGCTGGCGGTCGAAGACGTGCTGGCCGCCGAACAGGAACTGATCGCCCGCGGCATCGCCTACTTCACGCTCGACAACGTCGCCTCGCCCAGCCTCAAGCAACTGTTCCTGCACGATCCGGCCGGCAATCTGGTCGAGCTGCACCAGTCCAATGCCCGCCGGGCCGGCATCGACAAGCCGGAGCAGGATCCGGCGCGCGCGGGCAACGAATAAACCTTCTGGATCCGCCTACCCATGTACTTCGACATGCAAGCGCTCAGCGGCGAGCAGCGCAGCAAACTCATGCATTCCACCGTGCTGCTCCGGCCCATCGCCTGGGTCAGTTCGCGCGATGCGCGCGGCGCGCTCAATGTCGCGCCGTTTTCCTTTTTCAATGTGATGTCCGGCGATCCGCCGATCCTGTGCTTCTGCGTCGGCTCGCGCGACGGCCGCCTCAAGGACACCGCGCGCAATATCGCCGCGCGCGGCGAATTCGTGGTCAACCTGGTGTCGGCGGCGCAGGCGCGGCGCATGAACGTGACCGCCATCGACTTCGATGCCAGCATCGACGAGGCGATGGAGGCCGGGCTGCTGCTGGCGCCCGGCCGCAACGTGGAAGTGCCGCGGATCCAGGACAGTCCCGCCTCGATGGAGTGCCGCGTGCGCCAGCTGGTCGACATCGATGCGCGCCGCACGCTGGTCATCGGCGACATTGTCGGCATGCACCTGATCGATGCGGCGGTGACCGATGCCGAGCGCATGTTCATCGACCCCTTGCCGATGCAGCTGATCGGCCGGCTGCACAATCCGGGCTGGTATTGCGAGGTGAGCCGCGCGTTCCAGATGGCCACGCCGTCGGTGGCGCAGTGGCGCCAGATGCAGCAGGAGGGCGTGGCGCAGCAGTACCTGGAGGAACCGCCGCCGCCGGTCGACGCGCGTTGACCAGGGTCCTGGCCGCGCCCGGCGTTCCTGCGTACACTGGCGCCATGCTACGCATCGACCATCTCACCAAACGCTACGGCGACCACTCCGTCTTCGAGGGCCTGACGCACACGTTCGCGCCCGGCTGCGTGGCGCTGTGCGAAGAGGAAAGCACCGGCAAATCCAGCCTGCTCGGCATCATCGCGGGCGTGCTCGCGCCGGATGGCGGCGAGGTCTGGATCGACGGCCATTCGCTGGCCCGGTCGCCGCAGCAGGCCAAGGGCCGGCTGGCCTATGTGCCCGACAACTGCCTGGCGCTGCCGGAGCAGACCGGGCGCGGGCTGCTCGAGCAGGTCGCGGCGGAAAAGCGGGTGGTGGTCGACGACGCGATCCTCGACCTGGCCGCCCGGTTGGGGCTGGAGCCGCACCTGGACAAGCGCTTCGAGCAGATGTCCACCGGCACGCGCCGCAAGGTCTACCTGACCGCGGCGGCCCTGGGCGACCCGGCGGTGGTCATCGCCGACGGTCCCAGCAATGGGCTCGACACGCCGGCACGGCGTGCGTTGGCCGAGTTGTTCAAGGCCTGGGGCAGGGACCGGGTGGTGCTGTTCGCCAGCCACGATCCCGAGCTGGTGCAGGCCTGCGGGGCGGCGGTGGTGGACGTCGCCGCGTTGCGCTAGCGTCCCGCCCGCCGCGCGGGATCCCCGCCAGCGACCTACTTGCCGCCGGTGACGTCGACGAACGTCCCGGTGACGTACGAGGCCTCGGCGCCCGCCAGCCACAGGATGGCGCGCGCCACTTCCTCGGGCTGGCCGCCGCGGCCCATGGGCACGGTGTCCTTGATGCGGTCCACCCGTCCCGGTTCGCCGCCGCTGGCGTGCATCTCGGTGTAGATGTGGCCCGGGCGCACGCCGTTCACGCGGATGCCCTCGCGCGCCACTTCCTTGGAAAAGCCGATCGTGAAGCTCTCCAGCGCGCCCTTGGAGGCGGCGTAGTCCACGTATTCATTGGGACTGCCGAGCCGCGCCGCGCCCGATGACACGTTGATGATGGCGCCGCCCCGGCCGTTGTGGAGTCGGGACATGCGCCGGGCCGCCTGCTGGGCGCAGAGCATGGGGCCGATGGCGTTGACCGCGAAGATCCGCTGCATGCGCTCGAACGTCAGGTCCTCCACGCGCGATTGCCGCGCAATGATCGCGGCGTTGTTGACCAGCACGTCGAGGCGGCCGAATTCGCCGTCGATGGCAGCGAACAGCCGGACCACCTGGTTGGGATCCGCGCTGTCGGCGCATACGGCCAGGGCGCGGCGCCCCTCGGCCCGCACATCGGCCGCCACGGCCTGGGCCGCCGCCTCGTTCGAGACGTAGCTGATCGCCACGTCATAGCCCTGTGCCGCCGCCAGCCGCGCGGTCGCGGCGCCGACGCCGCGGCTGCCGCCGGTGATCAGGATGACGGGGGCCTGGGATTCGGTGGACATGGGGGGGCTCCTGCTGCGAAGTTCGTGATCGGGGAAGTCGGGCGCGCCTGCGCCGCGTGGCTCACTATACTGCGCGTGGGGCCGCTGCCACGCCGGCCGGCGCCGGAATTCCCGGACGCGCTGGCGGGTCAAGGCGACGCGGCGCTTGCGATGCCGATACACTGCCAACGCCTCTGCATGGCGCGTTATCGGCGGCGGTCGCGCGCGACGCGCGCCGCCCGCGCCCGGTTTTCTAGGAGTGGATTCATGGCACGCATCTTCATTACCGGTTCAGTCGACGGCCTGGGCCTGGCGGCCGCGCGCGCACTGTTGGCCGACGGCCACATGGTGGTCGTGCATGGCCGCAATCGCGAGCGCCTGGGCGCCGCGCGGGAATTGCTGTCGCAAGGGTCGTTGGCGGTGGTGGGCGATCTGGCCGACCTGGCGCAGACGCGGGACCTGGCGGACCAGCTCAACGCCCTGGGCCGGATGGACGCGGTCATCCACAATGCCGGGGTCTTCACCGGCCCCGCCATCCTGCCGGTCAATGTCATCGCGCCGTATGTGCTGACCGCGTTGATGCAGCGCCCGCGGCGCCTGGTCTACCTGAGCAGCGAAATGCATGACGACGGCCGGCCCGACCTGACGGGCATGGCGTGGGACGGCAGCCGCGAGAGCGGCTCGTATTCGGACAGCAAGCTGTTCGTGACGGCGCTGGCGGCGGCGGTGGCGCGGTTGTGGCCGGACGTGGCCAGCCACGCGGTGGACCCCGGCTGGGTGCCCACCAAGATGGGCGGGCCGGATGCGCCGGGCGATCTCAGCCTGGGACACGTCACGCAGGCCTGGCTGGCGACGGGCGACGATTCCGCCATCGGCCAGAGCGGCGGATACTGGCATCACCAGGCGCGCCTCGACCCCCATCCGGCGGTGCGCGATGAGTCCTTCCAGGCGCGGTTGCTCGCCGCATTGCGCCAGGCGACGGGGATTGCGCTGGCATAGCGCCGGTTACGCGTCGGTCGACGCCGCATCGAGCGCGGCGCTTTTCTGGTTGATCGCGGCCTCCAGGGCCCGCACCCAGTCCGTGCGGCCGGCGCCCTGTTCGAGCACGCGGTAGCCGATCATCGCCGCGAACAGCACCATGGCGTCGGTGTCGTCGCCCTGCGCGGCGGGCGCCTGGCCGATGAACTGTTCATACAGCCTGCCCGCGCCCGCGGCGTAGGCCTGCGCCACGGCGGCGGCCGCCTCGTCCCCGTCCGCATGCGGCGCGAAGGCCAGCAAGGGGCAGCGATGCGCCGCGCGCCGGTTGCCGAGATAGCGCGGCACCAGCGCGGCCACGGGGTTCTCGTTGCGCTTGCCGGCGGCCTCGAAGGCCTTGTCCCAAGCGGCCGACGCCTGCGCGAAGACGGCCGAGACGGCCTGCGCCGCCAGGTCTTCCTTGGACGTGAAATGCCGGTAGAAGCCGCCGACGGTCATGCCGCAGTCGCGCATGATGTCGGCGACCGACACGCCGTCAATGCCCTGCGCGCGGAACAGCCGCGCGGCGCTGGCCAGGATGCGCGCCCGGTTTTCGTCCGCCTGTTCCCGCGATACGCGTCCCATGGCGCTCAGCGGCGGCGGAAGCTGACCACCTTGCTGGTCAGCTTCTGCACTTCCTCGCCGTGCTGGTTGTAGGTGATGCTCTCGACCACGACGATGCCGCGGTCCGGCTTGCTGCGCGAAGGGGTGATGCCGAGGATCGTGCTTTTCACCTGCAGCGTGTCGCCCGGCCGCGTCGGGCGCGCCCAGGCCAGTTCGGCGCCCGCGCCGATGACGCCGTCGGCCAGCGGCATGCTGTCGACCAGCAGGCGCATCGTGATGGCGGCGGTGTGCCAGCCGCTCGCGGCCAGTCCCTGGAACAGCGAGTCGCGCGCCGCGGTCTCGTCCAGGTGGAAGGGCTGGGGGTCGAACTCGGTGGCGAAGCGGCGCACCTGGTCGAGGTCGAGCCGATGCGTGGCGCTGGTGTAGGTGTCGCCAACCGCGAGGTCGTCCAGATACAGTCGGTCGGGGGATGAGGCGGGCGCCATGGGCAATCTCCTGCGGGCAAAGGGACGGGGGTGCTGCAAAATAGATTATTGATGTAATCTAATTGACGCGCAAGCCGCGCCCGGCCATTGCCGGACCCGACGCGGCTGCCGTCCCCGTCCCACGCCACGCAAGGAATGACGCCATGCCTTTGGTCCGCATCGATATCCGCAAGCACGCCGACCCCCTGTTCGCCAGGAAGATCGGCGAGGTGGTCTACCGCGCCATGCGGACCACCATCGGCGTGCCCGACAAGGACAATTTCCAGATCCTCAACGAACATGACGGCGGCCATTTCGTCTACGATCCTTCGTACCTGGACATCGCGCGCACCGACGGGCTGGTCTATCTCCAGATCACCCTCAACGAGGGGCGCACGCTGGACCAGAAGAAGGCGCTTTACCTGGCCATCGCCGACGGGCTGCACGCCGAGCTGGCGATCCGCCGCGAAGACGTCTTCATCAGCCTGGTCGAGGTCAAGAAGGAAAACTGGTCCTTCGGCAATGGCCTGGCCCAGTATGCCAACTGAGGGCGGCCGCCGGCCGGTCGCCGCCATCCCATCTCCATGACATCAGACGACTGGATCCAGGTCAGGCGCGACCCCGCGACGGGCATCGAGGTGGTGCATGCGCATTTTCGCGGGCATGCCTACGACCCGCATGACCACGACGAGATGCTGGTCGGCGTCACGCTGCAAGGCGTGCAGCAGTTCCAGTGCGCGCGGCGCACCGTCACCAGCACGGTGGGTCACGCCATGCTGATCGAACCCGGCGCCGTGCATGACGGCCATGCCGGCACCGAGCAGGGGTTCACCTATTCGATGCTCTATCTGCCGCTGTCCTGGGTCGACGGCGCCCTGGCGCGGCGCGAGGGCAAGCCCGCGCGTCAGGCGTTCTCGATGTTCCGGACCTCGTTGTCGCGCGATCCGGCGCTGATCCACGCCATCGTCGGGACGCTGCACAGCTTCGCGCCGGGCGGCCTGCAATTGGCGCGCGACGAGGCGCTGGACCGGCTCATCGCGCAGCTGGCCGCCGACGGCGAGCGCCTGCTCATGCCGGCCCCGCGGCCCGCGCCGGTGAAGCTGCGGCGGGCGCAGGCGTTCATCGAGGCGCACATGGCCGCCGACATCAGCATGGACCAGGTCGCCCACGACTCGGGCATGGACCGCTATGCCCTGGCGCGCCAGTTCCGCCGCGAACTGGGCCTGGCGCCGCACGCCTACCTGGTGAGCCTGCGCCTGCGGCGCGCGCGCGAGCTGCTGGCGCGCGGCATCTCGCCGGCGGACGTGGCCGCGCAGGTCGGGTTCGCCGACCAGAGCCACCTGGGGCGCTGGTTCAAGCGCGCCTATCGCATCACCCCCGCGAAGTACCTGCGCAGCGCACAAACGTTCTAGATCCGCGCGCGCCGTCGGGCCAGGATGGGCGTTTTGTCCTGAATGGGAGTTTCGACGTGTTTGATACCAAAGTGGCGATCATCGTGCGCAATGATCTGGCGACCTGGCAGCGCCTGAATGTGGTCGCTTTCCTGTCCACCGGCCTGGCCAGCGCCGCGCCCGAAATGCTGGGGGAACCCTATGTCGACGCGGCGGGGCATCGCTATGCCGGCATGTCGGTGCAGCCGATCCTGGTGTTCGAGGGGGACCGGGCCGGCCTGCAGGCGGCGCACCGGATCGCGCGCGACCGCGAGCTGACGCTGGCGCCGTTCGTCCATGCCATGTTCGCCACCGGCCACGACGAGGCCAACCGCGCGGTGTTCCGCGCCGAGCCGGCCGACGATCTGGACCTGGTCGGCATCGCCCTGCGCGGTCCGAAGAAGGCGGTGGACAAGGCGGTCAAGGGGCTGTCGCTGCATCCTTGATGCTGTCGCTGTCGCCGCCCTTGTCGGGCGCGGGACGCGCCGGCGCGCCGTCCCGGTAGGCCACCGAGACCATGGCGCCCACGACGAACGTCATCACGATGAAGAGCGTCAGATAGGCCACGATCCAATATGGTCCGCCGTCCACGGCGTAGCCCAGGTACTCGTACAGCGCGCTGTGGGCCAGGCCGCCCGCGCTCACCAGGATGCCCAGGGCCAGCATCAGCGGCCAGCGCGGGTAGGGCATGGCGGCGCGCACGCCGCGCAAGCCGGTTGCGCCGGTCACGGCGGCACGCGGCAGGGCGGGCGCCAGCAGCGCCAGCCCGTACAGGATCGGCAGCCAGAGCACCAGCACCACGGGCACCAGCACCGCGAAGAACAGGCCCGAGGCCGGGCCGTTCATCAGCGCGAACAACACGTAGGGCAGGTCGCCGGTGGCGCGCGCCAGCGCCGTCACGACCACCGCCAGCAGGCCCAGCATCACCAGGTGCCAGGCTTGCGCCGTACTGCCGCCGGCATCGATCCGCGTATCGTCCGCGCGCGCGATGACCCGGTGCCAGGCGAACGTCATGCGCGAGAACGCAATCAGGTTGACCAGCGCGAACAGCAGGAACAGCCCGCCCTTGAGCCAGTACAGCGACGCGGCCAGGATGGCGAACGGCAGCGATAATAGGAACACCGCCAGCGACCACGGCGCGGCGGCCAGCATCGCGCGGCCATGGCGCCGGATGGCGCCCGCCGTCGCGTTGAAGAATGAAAGTGCTCCGCGTGCGTTCGACAAGTCGTTCCTCTGTGTGCAATCGACAGGGCCTTGTTTATACCGCAGCCGAGCCGCCCGGACGTCATCGTTTGCAAGCCTTTACCAAAAGAGAGGAGACCCGATGGAAGTGACCTTGAGCGGCAGGATGGGGGGACCCGAGGCCGGCATCGCATGCCTGCCCGCCATCGTCGCGTATCGCCAGCGGCTGAAGGCCGCGCTGGCGCCGCTGGCCGTGGACGGCCTGGCCGTGCTGGACATCACGCTGCACGTGGGCGGCAGCATCACCGATTTCGCGGCGCAGGGCTTCACGGCGCAGGCGTGCTATCTGCGCAAGCCGGAAAAGCTGACCGTCGCCATTTACGTGTCGCGGCGCGATGCCGAGGCGGAGCGAGAACCCGATGTGGCGGCATGGCTGCTGCGCGGTCTCGAATCGATGCCGCGCTCGGCCAGCGTGGCGGCATTGGACCTGGATGCCGTGCTCGACGCCTTGCGCGCCGCGGGCTGAGCGGCTTGGCCGGGGCGGGCGGCGGTCGCCATGCCGCCTCGGGTATAGTCAGCCCCACGCCCACTTTTGCAGGCCTTGCCCGATGTCCTCGACACCCGCCCGCCATCTCCGTTGCGCGCCGGCTGCGCTGATCCTCGCCATGCTGTCGCTGGCCGCGTTCAATGCCGGCGCCACCCCGCGCACCGTCTACCAGGGCACCCTGCAAGGGGCCGGTGAAGTGGTGCTGGAACTGGACGACGCGGCCGGCGCCAACGGGGTCGTGAGCGGGCGCTACTTCTATCCCAGGAGCGGCGTCGACATTCCCCTGCGCGGCACGGACGACGTCCTGTACGAGCCCAAGCCGCACCCGGCGCGGCCGCCCGCCTCGGACAAGGCCACGATCGACGCGGCCGACCGCGCGGCCAGCTGGCAAGGCACGCGTGACGCCAAGGGTTATCACGGGCAATGGACCGACACGCGCACCGGCAAGCAGCGCCGCTTCGATCTGCGGCCGGTTGCGCATTACGACACCGAGCAGCTCGAACGCGACCGCGCCCGCGCGCGGGCCGAGCAGGTCGACCTGGGCGATGTCGACCTGAAGGCCGGCATCGACGCCAAGCGCGCGCCCTATGAAACGCTGAAGCTGGCGGGCCACGCCAAGCCGGTGGGCAAGGAAATCGGCGCGGGCGCGGTGGCCTACCGCATGTGGGTGGACCCGCGCACCCAGTTCGCGTATCCGCGGTTGAGCCGCCATCCCGATCCGCAGGTCATGCGGCGCGTCAACGATCTGCTGGAACAACGCCACTGGCGCAAGAGCCTGGGCGCGCTGGAGTGCATGGCGTTTGCCTACACCAGCCAGAGCGAGGCCGGCGGCACGCTGGGCGGGTTCGACGACGAGAACATCAACGTCACCTGGCTGTCGCGCGCACTGATGACCGTGACGGAGGCGGGCAGCCTGGATTGCGGCGGCGCCCATCCGGCCAATCATTTCGAGCCGTACACCTTCGACCTGTTGCGCGGCGAGTACCTGGACTGGAACCGCGTGTTCGACGCCTACGTGCCGGGCAAGCGCAGCGTCGGCCGCGAACCGAGCGCGGCATTGCTGGGGCTGGTGGACCAGGTGGTCAAGGCCGGCCCGCCCGAAAGCCAGGCCGACCAGCGCCCCAACCTGGAAGACTGCGCCGATCTGTGGCCGCAGTACCTGGCCCTGGGCGCCGTGACGCCGGGCGCGCTGAGCCTGTCGGTGTCGGGCGTGGGCCATGCCTCGGGCGCTTGCCTGGGCACCCACGGCAGCGTGCCGTTCAAGACGCTGCAACCCTATTTGAAACCGGGTGGGCAGGCGTATCTGGTGGCTGACTGATGCGCGAAGCGTGAAGAGGTCGACCTGAGCATTCAACGGACCGTGGCATGAAGCAGGGCGGCGCCGTGCCAGGCGCCGGCCAGGCACACCAGCAGGGCGGCGCCGGCGGCGGCCATCAGGGCCAGGCGATCCGGCGAGCGGGTGCAATCATCCGGCGCGCAACGCAGCCGGGTGCGGATTCGGGCATATAGCCAGCCGGCCAGCACGATCACGAACAGGCCCGCACCGATGCCGGCGGGCTCATCGTGCAGGGCGCCGCCGCGCATCAACAGGAAGCTGTTCATCACCAGGCCCAGGCAGGTGCGCCGCCAGGCCAGCAGGGTCCGTTCGGGCTGCAGGCCCGGATCGCGGGGATAACTCATCGGCTGGCGGCGCCAGGTCGGCAGGGCATGAGCATCAGACCCGTTCCAACACCAGCCAGCACACCCCGGCGCCGATGGCGAGCATGGCCAGGCACAGCAGCGCCAGCGCCGGGCTGTGTGGCAGGCCGCTGGCGTGGCGCATGGCGATTTCGTTGCCGCGCCAACGCAGATAGGCGCTGGCGCAGGCCAGCACCGCCAGCAGGCACAGGCCCAGCGCGAGCCCTGTGCGCACGATCGGGCTGCCCGCCATGCCGGGCTGGTCGAGCAGCAGGCCGGCCGCCAGCAACGCCAGCGCCGAGCGGATCCAGGCCAGGAAAGTGCGCTCGTTGGCCAGGGAGTAACGGTAGTCGGGGTCGCTGCCGTGGTCACGCCAGTGGGGACGTTGCATGGGTTTCGAGGCTCGAAAAGAGGGGTGATCGGTCGGGCTAGGGTTAGTCCTAGTGAGTCCCGGGATTGAATTTAAGAACTATATAGGACTATAGTTTTGACACGGCGCGGCGTCAACGCGGCGGATCTCGAAAAACAAGGGGCGAGACATGGCAACAGCAGCACCAGCGCAGGTGAATGTACGAGGGTGGGTCGTGACAGTGCTTCTGGCCCTGTTCATGGTCATCAATTTCATGGACAAGGCGATTCTCGGCATCGTGGCCGTGCCGCTGATGCAGGAACTGAGCATCGAGCCGGCGCAGTTCGGCATGATCGCCAGCAGCTTCTTCCTGTTCTTTTCGGTGTCGGCGATCGGCTTCGGCTTCCTCGCCAACCGGGTGTCGTCCAAGATCGTGCTGGTGGTGCTGGCCGGCATCTGGGGCGTGTCGCAAATGCCGCTGGCCTTCTTCGCCTCGGTGCCGCTGCTGTACTTCTCGCGCATTCTGCTTGGCATCGGCGAGGGGCCGGCGTATCCGCTGGCGCTGCACTCCTGTTACTCCTGGTTCGCCGACGACCAGCGCAACGTGCCATCGTCGGTGATCTTCCAGGGCGTGACGGTCGGGCTGCTGATCTCCGGGCCGGTGCTCACCTACATCATGCTCAACCACAGCTGGCACGCGGCGTTCCTGCTGCTGGGCGTCCTGAGCATCGTCTGGATGGTGCTGTGGCTGCTGTTCGGCGGCGACGGGCAGGTCCGCAACGCCGGCGCCAGCGCCGATGCATCGCAGGCTCGCGTGCCGTACTGGGTGCTGCTGACGGACCGCACCTTCCTGGCCAACATGCTGCTGTACTGGACCACGTACTGGATCTTCTCGGTGATGTTCACCTGGATCCCGGCCTACATGAGCAAGGCGCTGGGCTACTCCACGCAGGAAACCGGCTGGATGTTCATGATCTTCACCGGCATCAACATTCCGCTGGTGCTGGTCGGGTCGTGGCTGTCGCAGCGCATGCTCAAGCGCGGCATCGCGTCGATCTACGCCCGCGGCTGGCTCAGCTGTGCGTTCGTGCTGCTGGGCGGTGCCTGCATCCTGCTGTCCCTGTATGTGGCCGAACACCCCACGCTGCGCGTGTTGCTGCTGGCGCTGGGCTGCAACTTGCCGCAACTGACCTTCGTGCTGAGTTCGGCGATCGTCGCCGAGATCTCCTTCGATTCGCAGCGCTCGGCCGCGATGTCGATCAGCAGCGCGCTGGCGACTACCGGCGGCCTGGTGGCGCCGGCCTTGATGGGCCGTTTCATCGGTAGCGGCAACACCGTCGCGGCCGGCTATGAACAGGGCTTCCTGGTGTCCGCGGTGCTGGCCATCGGCGTGAGCGTCATTGGCGTGCTGTTCATCAATCCGCAGGCCAGCCGACGGCGCATGCAGGCACGAATGATCGCCGCGCCCGGCGCCGTCGCCGGGGCCGTGCCGGGTGGCGCGCAGCGGCTGTCATGACGGATCTTCTTCCCTTTCCCAGAACCACGATGAGTCACGAGCCATGAAGCAAACGAAACACGAGCCCGCCGCGGCGACCGCGAGCCAGGACGCGGCGGCCTATCCCCCCGCGCTCGCCCTGTACGTGGGCGGACAGTGGCGCGGTGCGCAGGGGCGGGAAACGCTGGCGGTGCGCAATCCCGCCAACGGCGCCGAACTGGGCAGGTTGCCGGTGGCCACGGACGAGGACATCGACGACGCGCTGCGCCACGCCGACGGCGCGTTCGCCACCTGGTCGCGCACCAGCGCCTGGGAGCGGGCGGCGATCCTGATGCGCGCCGCGCAACTGATCGACGAGCGGCGCGGCGAGCTGGCGGTGGTCCTGACGCTGGAGAACGGCAAACCGCTGGCCGATGCGGACGGCGAGCTGAGCCGGGTGATCGAAGGCATCGTCTACTGCGCGGAGGAATGCAAGCGCGCTTACGGCCGGCAATTGCCGCCCCGCTCGGCGCTGCTGACGCAGACCACCGTCAAGCGTCCGATCGGACCGGTGGCGGCTTTCGTGCCGTGGAATTTCCCGGCGTTCCTGGCCGCCCGCAAAGTGGCGGCGGCGCTGGCGGCTGGCTGCACCGTGGTGCTCAAGGCGCCCGAGGAAACCCCCGCCATCGGCATGCTGCTGGTGCGGGCCTTCCTGGACGCGGGCGTGCCGTCCGGCGCGATCGGCCTGCTGTATGGCAAGCCGGCGCAGATTTCCGAGCGCCTGATCGCCTCGCCCGTGATCCGCAAGGTCTCGTTCACCGGCTCGGTGCCGGTGGGGCGGTTGCTGGCCACGCTGGCCTCGCGCCATCTGAAGCCGTGCACCATGGAATTGGGCGGCCACGCGCCGGTGATCGTCTGCGACGACGTCGACGTGGCCCGCACCGCGCAGGCGTGCGTTGCCTTCAAGTACCGCAACAGCGGCCAGGTATGCCTGTCGCCCAGCCGCTTCTTCGTGCAGGACAGTCTCTACGAGGCCTTTGTCGCGCACTTCGTGGAGTACGCCAGTCAGCTCCAGGTGGGCGACGGCCTGGCGGACGGGGTGCGCATGGGGCCGCTGAACAACGAGCGGCGCCTGGCCGCGGCGACCGAACTGGTCGACGACGCGCGGCAGTGCGGCGCCCAGGTCAGGCTGGGCGGCGCGCGTGGGGCGGGCGCGGGCTATTTCTTCCCGCCGACGGTGCTGACCGACGTGCCCGCGAGCGCCCGCATCCTGCGCGAGGAACCGTTCTGTCCGGTGGCGCCAATCCTGTCCTTCGGCGACCTGGACGCCGCCATCGCGCGCGCCAATGCCGTCGAGTATGGGCTGGCGGCCTACCTGTTCACCAATGACCTGCAACGCGCCGCCACCTTTGCCGAGGACATCGACGCCGCGTGGATCGGCATCAACAACTTCACGCCCTCGCTGGCCGACGCGCCGGTTGGTGGCGTCAAGGACAGCGGGCTGGGCTACGAAGGCGGGCCGGAAGGCCTGGACGCCTACCAGCAGATCCGCTTCATCAGCCAATCGAATATGCGTGTTTGACCCATTCCAATCATCAGGAGACAAGACATGACGCAAGCCACGAGTTCCGTGCCCCCGACCCGCAGCGAGCATCCGTTGCGGTTCTCCGGCTACCAGCAACGCAACCGCCCCGGCCCGGACCTGGAACTGACCAGCAGCAACCCCGGCACGCCGATGGGCGAGTACATGCGCCGCCACTGGCAGCCGGTGTGCCTGTCGCAGGAGCTGACGGACGTGCCCAAGGCCATCCGCATCATGGGCGAGGACCTGGTGGCGTTCCGCGACAAGAGCGGCGACGTCGGCGTCATGCACCGCCAATGCGCCCACCGTGGCGCCTCGCTGGAGTTCGGCATCATCGCCGAGCACGGCATCCGTTGCTGTTATCACGGGTGGCACTACGGTGTGGACGGCACGCTGCTGGACGCGCCGTGCGAACCGGACGCCACGCGCCTGAAGGAAACCGTGTGCCAGGGCGCCTATCCCGCGTTCGAGCGTGATGGGCTGGTCTTCGCCTACATGGGCCCGGGCCAGGCGCCGCCGTTCCCGCAATTCGATACCTACAGCCTGCCCGCCGATACCCGGCTGGTGCCGTTCTCGAACATCTACCCGTGCAACTGGCTGCAGGTCTACGAGAACATCATGGACCACATGCATACCGCCGTGCTGCACAACCACATGGTGGTCGAAGGCGTGGACGCCGCGACCTCGGCGGGCGTGTCGCTGGAAGGCTTCGGCGACATGCCGGTCATGCAATGGGAAGCGACGCGCGACGGCAACGGCTGCGTGTTCATCGCCTCGCGCCGCCTGCCCGGCGACAAGATCTGGGTGCGCATCACCGAAATGGTGTTCCCCAACTACCTGCAGATCGGCTCGTTGCTGCCGACCGCCGCGCGCGAACGCCATGGCACCGCCGGCTGCACCCGCTGGAGCGTGCCGGTCGACGACGAGAACATGATCATCTTCGGCTATCGCCACTTCAACAGCACCGTCGACCCGGACGGCCTGGGCAACGAAGCGGACTGCGGCGTCGACAAGATCGACTTCCTGGAAGGGCAGACCGGCAACCGCAGCTACGACGAGGGACAGCGCGCGCCGGGGGACTGGGAGGCCATCGTCAGCCAGGGCCGGATCGCCGCGCACGGCGCCGAGCATCCGGGCGTCTCGGACGTGGGCGTGTACATGTGCCGCAAGCTGCTGCGCAACGCCGTGCAGGACAGGACCGCGCCCTACGCGCTCTACCAGCAGTTGCAGGAGCAGGGCCGGACGCTGCCGATCTATGCCCAGGATTCGGTGCTGGACATTCCCGAACTGGCCGACAAGCAGGCGGACCGCAAGCAGTTGGCGGCCGCCGGCAAGCAGGTGCTGGAGATCATGCGGTCGGCCGACGCGCTGCCGGCGGACCAGCGCGATGCGCACGTGCGCGTCCGGCTCGACGGCATCGACCGCGCGGGCCAGGCGGCCACCGCCGGCTGAGGGATGTGGAGAGAGCCATGCTGAAGTTGCGAGTCAGTGCGATCCGGTATGAGGCGCAAGGCATCTATGCTTTCGACCTGGTTGATCCGGGCGGCGCGCCGCTGCCCGCGTTCGAAGCCGGCGCGCACCTGGATATTCGTACGCCGGGCGGCGTCAATCGCCGCTATTCCCTGTGCAACGTGCCGGGCAGCACTGACCGCTATTGCATCGCCGTGCTGCACGTGCCGGACAGCCGCGGCGGTTCGCGCGCCATGCACGAACAGGTGCGGCCCGGCGACCTGCTGGAGGTGGCTGGCGTGCACAACTACTTCCCGCTGCGCGAGGACGCCGGCCATTCGCTGCTGCTGGCCGGCGGCATCGGCATCACGCCGTTGCTGGCGATGGCCGAACGGCTGCACGCGCTGGGCCGGCCGTACACGCTGCACTACTGCACCCAGTCGCCCGAGCGCACCGCCTTCGCCGGCTATCTGGCCGGCGACAAGTGGCGCGGCCGTGTCTTCCTGCACCACGATGGCGGCAACCCCGCCAACGGCCTGGATCTCGGCCAACTGCTGGCGCAGTGGCCGGACGATGGCCAACTGTATTTCTGCGGCCCGCCCGGCTTCATGCGCGCGGTGCAGGCCGCCAGCGCCCATTGGCCGGCGGGGGCGGTGCATTCGGAGCATTTCGGCGCAGACCTGGCGCCGGCGCCGCCGCCCGCGGCGGACAGCGAGCCGGCCAGCCTGACGCTGCGCCGCAGCGACCGGTCGGTGCCGGTGGCGCCGGGGCAAACCATCCTGCAGGCCCTGCGCGACGCCGGGGTGGCCTGCAATTCATCCTGCGAGGCCGGGCTGTGCGGTGAATGCCGGCTGCACTATCTGTCGGGCCTGATCGAACACAACGACTACCTGTTGAGCGACGACGAACGCGCCGACAGCGTACTGATCTGCTGCGCGCGTGTCCGCGAGGGCGCCGTGGTACTGGACATCTGAGGGGAAGGAACGTGGAGACCAGGGAGTTTGACTACATCGTCGTGGGCGCGGGCTCGGCCGGATGCGCCGTGGCCGCCAGGCTGGCGCAGGACCGCAAGACCACGGTGCTGCTGCTGGAGGCAGGTCCGCGGGACCGCAACATGTGGATCCACATCCCCATCGGCTATGGCAAGACCATGTTCAACCCGCAACTGAACTGGCAATTCGAATCCGAGCCCGAGCCCAATCTCGACAACCGCAGGATCTACATCCCGCGCGGCCGTACCCTGGGCGGGTCCAGCTCGATCAACGGCCTGGTCTACATCCGCGGCCAGAAAGAGGATTTCGAGCGTTGGCGGGCGCAAGGCAACGTCGGCTGGGGCTGGGACGATGTGTTGCCGTACTTCAAGCGCTCCGAGGCCAACGAGCGCGGCGCCGACGCCAGCCATGGCGGCGATGGTCCGCTGGCGGTGTCCGATATCCGCGGCCGCCACCCGTTGATCGAGGCCATCATCGGCGGCGCCAATGAACTGGGCGTGCCGCGCACCGACGATTTCAACGGCGCGCGGCAGGAAGGCGCCGGCTATTTCCAGCTGACCACCCGCAATGGCCTGCGCTGCTCGGCCGCCAAGGCCTATCTGCGCTCGGGCATCGCCGGCGACAATCTGTGCGTGCAATCCGATGCGCACGCCACCGGCCTGATCCTGGAGGGCCGCCGTGCCGTGGGGGTGTCGTACCTGCGCGCGGGCCAGGCCTGCCAGGCCCGCGCCCGGCGCGAGGTGGTGCTGAGCGCCGGCGCGATCCAGTCGCCGCAGTTGCTGATGCTGTCAGGCATCGGCGACGCCGACGCGCTGCGCTCGCTGGGCATCGCGCCGGTGCACCATCTGCCGGAAGTCGGCCGCAACCTGCAGGATCACCTGCAATCGCGGCTGATGTACCGCTGCACCCGGCCGATCACCACCAATGACGCCCTGCGCACCTGGTGGGGCACGGCCCGCATCGGCCTGCAATGGATCCTGCGCCGCGCCGGGCCGGTGGCGGCCGGCATCCAGCTGGGTGGCATGTTCGCGCGCACCAACGACGCCGAGCAGACCCCCAACGTGCAATTCCACTTCGGCACCATCAGCGCCGACATGACGGCCGGCCGGCCGCATGATTTCTCCGGTTTCACCCTGTCGGTCTGCCAGTTGCGGCCAACCAGCCGCGGCCGGCTCGACCTGGCCTCGCCCGATCCGCTGGCCGCGCCCCGGGCTCGCTTCAACTACCTGGACACCGAATTCGACCGGCGCACCATGGTCGAAGGGGTGCGGATGGCGCGCCAACTGGTGCGGACCCGTTCGCTGTCACCGTACGTTGCCGATGAATACCGACCCGGCTTCAACGTCGAGTCGGACGACGACGTCCTGCGTTTCATTCGTGGGTACGCCACCACCATCTTCCATCCCGTCGGCACCTGCCGCATGGGGGCCGACGCCGATGCCGTGGTCGATACCCGGCTGCGGGTCCGCGGGGTGGACCGGCTGCGCGTGGTCGACGCCTCGATCATGCCCCTGCTGCTTTCCGGCAATACCAACGCTGGTAGCATCGTGATCGGCGAGAAAGGCGCCGACATGATCATGCAAGACAGGGAGAAAATCTCATGAGTACCTTGGAACGTCGTCTGGAAATCTTCGAGACGCTGCATGCACCCGATCCGACCCGCCGGCCCAAGTACCAGCGGCTGGTCGAGGTGCTGGTCGACGCGGTCCGGCGCGGCATCTGGCAGCCGGGCGACCAGTTGCCGGCCGAGGAGGAGCTGGCGCAGCTCACGCCGTTCAGCCTCGGCACCGTGCAGCGGGCGTTGCGCGACCTGGTGGAGCAGGGCCTGGTGGTGCGCATGCACGGCCTGGGCAGCTTCATCGCGGAGGCGCCTCGCCAGATCGAGGATCCCTGGCATTGCCGCTTCCTGGACGACGATGGCGCGGTGCTGCCGATCTTTTCGCAAGCGGTGCTGCGCACGCCCGTGACCGGCGCGGGGCCCTGGAACGAGTACCTGGGAACCGAGGCCAATGTCATGCGGCTTGACCGCATCATCATCATCAACGACGAGTTCCGCATCTCCAGCCGGTTCTACGCCGACCGGCAATTGCTCAAGCGCCTGTGGGACATGCCCATGGACAAGCTCAACGGCGCCAATTTCAAGAAAGTCATCATCCAGCAATTCAAGTTGCCGATCACCAACATCACCCACCTGGTGAAGCTGGTCGATTTCGACACCGAGTCCTGCGAGCGCATCGGCGTGCCGCATCCCTACCGCGGCATCTACATGCAGGCCGTGGCGCGGTCCGGGCGCGGGCAGTGCGTGTACTACCAGGAATTCTTCCTGGGCCCGACCTCGCGCGATCTCGCGTTTCCCGATTCGAATTTATCAAGCGGCTGACATCAGCCATTCAACCTAGTAGAGCCATGACCGTGAAACCGAAGAACCTGTTGATCATCATGTCCGACGAACACTCGCCCAAGGCCTTGGGCTGCTATGGCAGCGAGATCGTCAAGACCCCTCATCTCGATGCCCTGGCCGCGCGCGGCACGCTGTTCCGCTCGGCCTATTGCGCCAGCCCGGTGTGCATTCCCGCCCGGGCCTCGTTCGCGGTGGGCAAGTACATTCATCAGATCGGCTATTGGGACAACGCCGACGCCTACGATGGCGCGGTGCCCAGCTGGCATCATCGGTTGCGCGAACGCGATCACGACGTGGTTTCGATTGGCAAGCTCCATTTCCGCCAGCCCGGCGAGGACCACGGGTTTTCGGAAGAGATCATCCCCATGCATATCATCGAGGGCAAGGGCGATCTGATGGGCCTGGTCCGCAGCGAACTGCCGGTGCGCAAGGGCGCCTACAAAATGGCCCACTTCGCGGGGCCCGGCGAGAGTTCCTACACCTTCTACGACCGTGAGATCACGGCCCGCGCCCAGGTCTGGCTGCGCGAGGCGGCGCGACGCGAATCGGACAAGCCGTGGGTGCTGTTCGTGTCGCTGGTGGCGCCGCACTTCCCGCTGACTGCGCCGCCTGAACACTATTACCGCTATTTCAACCAGAACCTGCCGCTGCCCAAGCTGTACGACCGGCGCGAGCGGCCGGACCACCCCTATCTGGTCGACTATCGCAACAGCTTCAACTACGACGATTATTTCGAGGGCGACGCGGTCAAGCGCGCCGTCGCCGGCTACTACGGCCTGTGCTCGTTCCTGGACGAGAACATC
The DNA here is from genome assembly GCF_902859645.1 of Achromobacter insuavis. Taxonomy (GTDB): domain Bacteria; phylum Pseudomonadota; class Gammaproteobacteria; order Burkholderiales; family Burkholderiaceae_B; genus Achromobacter; species Achromobacter insuavis. The sequence goes on from NZ_CADIJR010000033.1 coordinate 55,128, forward strand.
GGCAAGATCCTCAACGCGCTGGAGGACGCCGGCCTGGCCGATGACACCCGCGTGATGTACACCTCCGACCACGGCGACAACCTGGGCGCGCGCGGTCTGTGGGGCAAGTCGACCATGTTCGAGGAAACCGCGGGCGTGCCGCTGATCATGGCGGGCGACGACATTCCGCGCGGGCGGGTGGTCGACGTGCCGGTCACGCATATCGACGCCTATCCTACGGTGCTGGACGCCGTCGGCAACACCGAGCCGGCCTTGCGCGAAGGCTATCCCGGCCATTCGCTGTTCGACATCGCCCGCGGCGAGACGCCGCGGCGCAACGTGCTGGTGGAATATCACGGCATGGGTTCGACCACGGGCGCCTTCATGATCCGCCACGGCAAGTACAAGTACATCGAATACGCCGGCTATCCCGCGCAGTTGTTCGATCTGGAAGCCGACCCCGAGGAACTCCAGGACCTGGCCGCCGATCCGCGCCACGCCGATACCGTGCAGGCCTGCCGCCAGCAGCTGTATCTGATCTGTGACCCGCAGGCGGTCGATCGCCAGGCCAAGGCGCGCCAGCAGACGCTGCTGCGCGAGAACGGCGGCCGCGAAGCGGTGATCGCCCGCGGCGATCTCGGCTTCACGCCAGTGCCGGGTTCGGCCTTGGCGTTCGACTGACGCGGCACGGCAGTCGCGCCCGCGCGGGCATCGCGGCGGGCGCCCAGGGCCGGTGCGAGGCCCCTTTCAGTGTGGGCGGGCCCCGGCCTTCTCTTCCTTCGATTCCATTTGGGACGGCATATGCTCTTCGGGCCGATGTTGTGGTTCACCCTGGGCGGCGCGGCCGTCGCGGGCTTCGTGCAGGGGCTGTCGGGTTTCGCGTTCAGCATGGTGTCGATGGCTATCTGGGCCTGGGTGCTGGAGCCGAGCCTGGCCGCTGTGTTGACGGTGTTCGGCGCGCTCGTCGGCCAGGTGACCGGGGTTTTATCGGTGCGCCAGGCGTTTCCGTGGAAACTGTTGCTGCCGTTTCTGGCGGGCGGGGCGCTGGGCGTGCCGCTTGGCCTTGCCCTGCTGCCCCTGCTGGATCCCGCCGTCTTCAAACTGCTGCTGGGAATCGTGCTGGTCGCCTGGTGTTCGTTCATGTTGCTGTCGCGCCGCAAGATCGAACTGGACAGCGGTGGTCGCCTGGGAGAGGGCATCGCCGGCCTGTGCGGCGGGGTATTGGGCAGCCTGGCGGGCCTCACGGGACTCGCGCCCGCCTTGTGGTGCACCCTGCGCCACTATCCCCGCGAAATGCAGCGCAATCTGATCCAGGGATTCAACCTGCTGATCCTGTCGTTCACGATGACGTGCTACGTCGTCTCGTCGACCGTGTCGCTGGCCATACTGCCCTGGTTCGGGGCGTTGCTGCCCGTCGTCATGGTGTCGACCTGGCTGGGCGCGCGCCTGTACGCCCGCCTGTGCGACGAAACGTTCCGCCGCGTCGTCCTGATGTTGTTGACGCTATCCGGCGCGGCCTTGCTGGTCTCGTCAGCCCGCGCCTTCCTGTGACGCAGGCCGGTGACGGTCTGACTTGGAGATATCATGCTTCGAACTGCCATTCTCGTTTCCTGTTTTGCGCTCTTCGGCGCGGGCGCCCAGGCCAATCCCTGGCCGCAACGCCCCGTCACGTTGATCGTGCCGTATCCCGCCGGCGGAGGGGTCGATACCGCCGCCCGCATCTACAGTGCCGCCATTTCCAGGATCCTGGGACGGCAGGTCGTCGTGGAAAACCGCGCGGGCGCTTCGGGCGCGATCGGCGCCCAGGCCGTTGTGCGTGCCGCGCCAGACGGCTACACGTTTCTGCTGTCGTCGCCGGCGGAAGTCCTGGTTACACCCATCGCCGGAAAGCCCTTGCCCTATGATCCGGAAAAGGACTTGACGCCAATCGCGTTCGTGGGCGACACGCCTTTGGGAATCGTGGCGCATCCCGAGCGCGGTCCGAAGTCGCTAGGTGAATTGGTTGCCAGTTCACAAAAGCAAGGTGTCAAATTCAACTATGGCACGCCGGGCAGTGGCAGTACGATGCATTTCGCCGGCGCCGCGATGCAAGCGATTGCCGGCGTGAATTGGCAACACGTGCCGTACAAGGGCGCCGCGCCAGCGGTCAACGACGTTCTCGGAGGCCAGATCGACTTCGTCATTACGGGCTTGCCCCCGCTGGTAGCGCACATCAAGACCGGCAAACTGACCCTGCTGGCGGTTACATCCGCGAATCGTTCGCCGCTGTTCGCTGACGTGCCCGCCATCTCGGAGCTGCCGTCGATGGCTGGTTACCAATTCACCAACTGGCTCGGGCTCTTCGGCCCCGCTCAATTGCCTCCCGGGATCGGAAGAAAAATGAGCGCCGCATTCGAAAGCGCGGTCCAGGACGAAGCGGTCCGTCAACGATTGCAGGAAGCCGGCTGGCGTGCCGTCGTGCTGGAGCAGGACGCATTTGTTCAGTTCCTGGCGCAAGAGCGCTCTCGCTACCAAACGGTGCGCGACAAGGCCGGGATGATCATTGAATGACCGCGCGTGCCGCTTGCGTCGTCACCGATGGCGCGATGGCCATGATTTCCCGTTCCCACAGTTTCTTTCCAAGGACCTGCATGAATCCTGATAACCAGCGCCTGCTCGACGAATTGCGCGGCATCGTCGGCACGGCCCATGTCCTGACCGATCCGCAGCATACCCAACGGTTCCGCACAGGATTCCGCTTCGGCTTCGGATCGGCGATCGCGGTTGCGCGGCCGGGCAGCCTTCTGGAGCAATGGCGATTGGTCCAGGCATGCGTGGCGCACGGCAAGATCGTGATCATGCAAGCGGCCAATACCGGCTTGACCGGAGGGTCGACGCCGGACGGCAATGACTACGATCGGGAGATCGTGATCATCAGCACGTTGCGCATGAAGAAGATACAGCTGATCCGCGACGGGCATCAGGTGATCTGCTTTCCCGGCGCCACCTTGGACCAGCTGGAGAAAGCGCTCAAGCCGCTGGGACGCGAACCGCACTCCGTCATCGGGTCTTCATGCATTGGCGCGTCGGTGTTCGGCGGGATCTGCAATAACTCCGGTGGATCATTGGTGCAGCGCGGCCCCGCCTTTACCGAGATGGCCGTGTTTGCGCAGTTGGGGCAGGACGGCAAACTATCCCTGGTCAACCACCTGGGCATCTCATTGGGAGAATCCCCCGAGGAGATCCTGCGGCGTCTGGATGACGGCACCTACCGTCCTGACGACATCGGCGATGGCGGACGCGGGTCGGATCAGGATTATGCGCGGCACGTCCGCGACGTCGACGCGGACTCGCCCGCGCGGTTCAACGCGGACCCGAAACGGCTGTACGAGGCTTCCGGGAGCGCCGGCAAGCTGATTCTCTTTGCCGTGCGCCTGGACACGTTTCCGGCGGAGACGCAGACCGACGTTTTCTACATCGGGACGAATGATCCGGCGGAACTGACGGATATTCGACGATACCTTCTGACGGCCTTGCCGGCGCTGCCCATCGCGGGGGAGTACATGCACAGGGATGCGTTCGATATCGCCGACGTCTACGGCAAGGACACTTTTCTGGCCATCCGCAGACTGGGCACCGCAAGGCTGCCCACCTTTTTCGCGTTGAAAGCGCGCGTTGACAATTTCTGCGCGAGATTCCCGTTCTTGCCCAGGAACATGAGCGACCGGCTGTTGCAGTTCTTCAGCGAACGCTGTGGCGATCATCTGCCCGCTCGCCTGCGCGACTTTCGCGCCCGGTATGAACACTATCTGATGATCAAGGTGTCGAGAAAGCTGAAGGAGCCGCTTCAGGTTTTCCTGGATTCCTATTTCAACCAGGCCACGGGCGCCTATTTCCTGTGCTCCCCGGAAGAGGGCGCATCCGCCTTCCTGCTGCGATTCGCGGCGGCCGGCGCCGCCGTGCGCTACCGCGCCATGCATCCGGATGCGGTGGAGGATATCGTCGCGCTGGATATTGCCCTGAAGCGCAATGACCGAGACTGGCTGGAGGTGCTGCCCGAGGACATGGAGACCGCCATGGTGGCCAAGCTCTATTACGGACACTTTCTTTGCCATGTCTTCCATCAGGACTACATCGTGAGAAAGGGCGTGGATTGCCTGGCGCTGGAGCACCGCATGTGGAAGCTGCTGGACGCCCGTGGCGCGCAGTATCCGGCCGAACACAACGTTGGACATCTGTATCGCGCCGGCCCCGAGCTTCGGAATTTCTACCGCGCCCTGGATCCTTGCAATCAGTTCAACCCAGGGGTCGGGCAGCTATCAAAGCGCAAGAACTGGATGTGAGGCGCCGAAGTCCCTCGTCGGATCGCTGCCGCGTTCTACCACGACCCGTGACGCGTCAATCCTCCTTCAACAACGCCAACACGTTCTGCGCCAACTGATTGGCCTGCGTCAAGGCGACCTTGCTGGCTTGCTGCAGGATCTGCTGGCGCGTCAGGTTGGAGGTTTCGACGGCGTAGTCCGCGTCCTCGATGCGGCTGCGGGCCTGGCTGAGGATATCGGCGGTGTGGTTGAGGTTGGTGATGACCGAGCCCAGGCGGTGCTGCATCGCGCCCAGCTCGCCGCGCAGGCTGTCGACCTGGCCCAGGGCTTGGGTCACCCGCTTCATGGGCACGACCTTGAGGTTCACGGTCGGCGGCGCGTGTTTCGGCTTGAAGGACACCTCGCCGGTGGACGAAATGCTGATGTCGTAGAAATTGCCATCGCTGCCGCTGATGACGTATTCGCCGTTGGCGTTGCCGGTGGCGTCGGTCAGGTAGTGCACCTTGCTGTGCTGGTCGAACAGGGGCCGGCCATCGTCGGCGGCGGGCACCGGCGCGAGGCTCTGGAGAAAATCGAACAGTCGGATGGGCGTGTCTTTCTTGACGGCGTCGGCGGCAGGCGGGGGGCCGGGGGGAGGCGCGACCACGGGCGGCGTGGGCGTGGGGGCCGGCACGGCAGGGGGGGCGACCGGGACCGGAAAGGTGCGGCCGACCAGCGTGGGCACGCCGCTGCGGGTGATCGCCGCCGCTTCCGCGGCGCTCAGGGTGGTTCTGTCCAGGCGCGGCAGGACGCTGATGTCGATGTCCACGACGCCTCCCACGGGTGCGGGCAAGGTGGGAATGCGGTACTCGTTGCGGGCGAGACCGCCGTGGACCTCCTGGACGAGGTATTGCGTCGTGCCGTTGAACTGGTAACTCAGGAGATAGGCGTCGAATATCGTGAGGACGGTGGCGCCATTCCTGATGCTCAGGACGGCGGTGGTGGTGGGGGGCGCTATCGCGGGCGGCGGCGCGACCGCCGGTGGCGGGGCGATCGGCGCGGGCTCGGACTGGGTGTCGATCACCGTCCTGTCGACGGCGCTGCCCAGACGCGGATCATGCACCACGTCGATCTGGTCCAGGTTCAGGGTTTTCGTGTTGACGAGCCGGGTGTTGAGTGTGAGCGTGTCGCCATCGTGGGCGCCGACCTGGATGGACAGATCGGCGTCCTGGGCCAGCACGTCGAGGCTGTTGAAGCGGGTCTGGTGCGAAATCCGCTCGATTTCGCCGAGATGCTGGTCGATCTCGGCCTGGATGGATTCCAGGTCGCCGATCGAGTTGGTGGAATTCTGCGCCTGCACGGCGAGTTCGCGGATGCGTTGCAGGCTGTGGCCCATCTCGCCCAGCGCGCCCTCGATGGTCTGCGCCAGCGAGATGCCGTCATTGGCGTTGCGCGCCGCCTGGTGCTGCCCGCGGATCTGGGCGGTGAAATGGCTGGCGATGGATTCACCGGCGGCATCGTCCGCGGCGTGGTTGATGCGCAGGCCGGACGACAGCCGCTCCGTGGCCACGGCCAGCGCGGATTCCGACTTGCCCAGGTTGGTGCGCGCCCGTAACGACAGGGACTGGTTTCTGATCGAGGGCATGAGGTTCTCCAATGCGAGGTTGCCAGCCGGCCAGTGCCGCGGCTGTCAGCGGGATGCGGGCTGTCGTGCTGCGGGAATGGCGCGGGTTGATTCGAGCCGTCGTGGACGGCGTGGCGCGTGACGAATCAGCGCGCCGAACGATATGGGGTCGATGATGGCACGCGGCCCACACTGGGTGGGCCGGTTTGCGCCGAACGGGCGCGGCTTTGTTTATCCGAAGAGGGATAGATCATTCTAAAAATGCTAAGCCGATCCCCCGCCGGCCGTCTCGCCGCGCGCTCGAATCCCGGATTCATCCGACGCGGCGCGCGTCTGGTCGGCGCGTCGCCGTGGCGTCGATCCGGGCATAGAGGCCGAACCGGCCGCCCGATAAGCCGCTTTGGGGACTCAAGACCGCTCCCAAAGCCGATAAACGGTGTGTCTCTGTTGACGACGTTACCGCCCATGCCGAGCATGAGGTCCTGCAATGGAGATCATGATGCATAACCCTCCGCATCCGGGCGAAGTCCTTCGGGAAGATGTCATCGCCGCCTTGGGGCTGTCCGTGACGGAAGCCGCCGATCGGCTGGCGATGTCACGGGTGGCCCTGTCCCGGGTGCTCAATGGCAAGGCGGGCATCAGCCCGGACCTCGCTGTCCGGCTGGAGCAAGCCGGGGCGGGTACCGCGCAGGCATGGGTGGCGATGCAGGCGAACTACGATCTGTGGCAGGCCTTGCAACATGCGCAGCCGCCAGTCAGGCCCCTGGCCTCCGCGGCGCCTGGACGATGACGGGTCCATGCCCTATCCGACCCGCGCGGCATCGGGCTGCGCCTGCGCCTTCAACCAGCGCTTGAAATCGTCCACGACTTCCCTGGCATCGGTGCGCGCATAGAGGCTGAACCGGCCGCCCGTGTCCTGGAAGCCGAGGGGGGCGGCCAGCCGGCCGGCCCGGATATCGGCCTGCGCCAGTTCGCGGGGCGCGATGCCGATGCCCAGGCCCGCCACCGCGGCCTCGAGCATGTGGCCGAGCTGGTCGAACTGACGCCTGGGCTGTTGCGCGCCGAGCGTCACGCCGCTGGCCTGCGCCCAGTGTTCCCAGGCGGCGGGGCGCGCCGCGGCATGCAGCAATGGCGAGCCCAGCACGTCGGCCGGCCGCCGGATCCGCCCGACCAGCGCCGGCGCGCAGACCGGCCCGATGCTTTCCTGAAATAGCGGCACCGCCTCGATGTCCGGCGACCGGTGCTCGTCGGCCACGATCAGCACATCGACCACGCGCCGCTCCAGCAACGCGATGTCGGCCGCCGTCTGCAGGCGCACCTGGACGCCGGGATGGGCGCGCTCGAAGTGCTCGAGCCGCGGAATGATCCAGTTGGACAACAGGCTGGCCGGCGCGCCGATCACCACCTCGGTCGATGCCGAGCGGCCGAGCAATTCGGCCAGGCGCTGTTCGAGCATGTCGAACGCCGGCAGGCAGACGCGGTGCAGATCCTGGCCCGCCGCGGTCAGCCGCACGCCCTCCGAATGCCGCTCGAACAGCTTGCCGCCGAGCCAGGTCTCGAGCTGCCGGACCTGCTGGCTGACCGCGCTGTGCGACACGCCCAGCTCTTGCGCCGCGAGCGACAGGTTCAGGTGGCGGGCGGCGCTGTCGAAGACGCGCAGCGAGTTCATGGGAGGCAGGTTTCTCATGCCGTTGATATTAGAAAATCTGATACCGATGAGCAAGAAATCTATGATTTATCTGGATGTTTTGTCTGGATACCATGGTTGTCATGTTCCCTAAGGCCTGAAACCATGTCTTTTATCCCCCATCCTGAATACCCCGATGCCGCCGGGCAGTTCGGCCGTTATGGCGGCCGCTACATGCCCGAGACGCTGGCGCCCGCGCTCGATGCGCTGGAACACACCTTCCGCGCGGTGCGCGAGGACCCCGCCTTCTGGGCCGAGTACCGCGCCATGCTGGCCGACTACGTGGGACGCCCGAGCCCGCTGCTGCATGCCCAGGCGCTCAGCGAGGAACTGGGCGGCGCGCGCATCTTCCTCAAGCGCGAGGACCTGAATCACACCGGCGCCCACAAGATCAACAATTGCCTGGGCCAGGCGTTGCTGGCGCGGCGCATGGGCAAGCGCCGCGTCATCGCCGAGACCGGCGCCGGGCAGCACGGGGTGGCCACCGCCACGGTGTGCGCCTTGTTCGGCCTGGAATGCGTCGTCTACATGGGCGCCGTCGACGTGGCGCGGCAGTCCTCCAACGTGGCGCGCATGGAGATGCTGGGCGCCCAGGTCCGGCCGGTGCCGGACGGCAGCGCCACGCTGAAGGACGCGATGAACGCCGCCATCCGCGACTGGATCGCGCATCCGGACGACACCTATTACCTGCTGGGCACCGGAGCCGGGCCGCATCCCTATCCCTGGCTGGTGCGCGAACTGCAGAAAGTCATCGGCGAGGAAACGCGCGCGCAGATCCTCGCGAAGACCGGACGGCTGCCGGACGCGATGGTCGCCTGCGTGGGCGGCGGCTCCAACGCCATCGGCTTCTTCTATCCGTTCCTGAACGACGCCGGCGTGCGGCTGTTCGGCATCGAGGCGGCCGGGCGCGGCACGCAGACCGCCGAGCACGCGGCCAGCATCGGCGAGGGATCCCCCGGCGTTCTGCATGGCTGCCGCAGCTACTTCCTGCAGGACGCGGACGGCCAGATCCAGAACGCGCATTCGATCTCGGCCGGTCTCGACTACCCGGGCGTCGGCCCGGAACACGCGCTGCTGCACGATACCGGGCGGGTCGTCTACGAATCGGTCACCGATGCCGAGGCGGTCGACGCCTTTCTGTGGCTGACGCGCCGGCAGGGCATCATCCCCGCGCTGGAAAGCGCCCATGCCCTGGCCTACGCCAGGCAACTCGCGCCGCGCATGGACCGCGAGCAGGCGCTGGTGGTCTGCCTGAGCGGGCGCGGCGACAAGGACTTGAATTCGGTCCTGCAATTCACCGGAGACGCCGCATGAGCCGTATCGAACAGACTTTGGCGGCGTTGCGCGCCGCCGGCCGGCCGGGCCTGGCCGCCTATTTCACGGCGGGAGACCCGTCCTACGATGACTGCCTGGCCTTGCTGAAAGGCCTGCCCGCCGCCGGGGCCGACGTGATCGAACTGGGCATGCCGTTCAGCGACCCGATCGCCGACGGGCCCGTGCTGCAACAGGCCAATGCGCGCGCACTGAAGGCGGGGCAGACCCTGCGCCGCACGCTCGACCTGGTCGCCGCTTTCCGCGAGGAGGACGAGCGCACGCCGGTCGTGTTGATGGGCTATCTGAACCCGCTGCTGCGCTATGAAGCGGCCAGCTTCATGGCCGACGCGGCCTGGGCCGGCGTCGACGGGCTGATCGTGGTGGATCTGTCGCCCGAGCATGCCGCCGGCATCGAACGGCTGGCGCGGCGCCACGGCATCGCCATCATCAAGATGACCGCGCCGACGACCACGGAAGCGCGCCTGGAGAGGGTGCTGGAAGGCGCCAGCGGGTTCGTGTACCACGTGATGCTGGCGGGGACGACGGGCGCGGCGCTGCCTTCGGACGCCGTGATCGCCGGTGCGCTGGAACGGATCCGGGCGCAGACGTCACTGCCGATTGCCGCGGGCTTCGGCGTGCGGACCGCCGAACAATTGAAGGCGGTCGGGCGCCATGCGGATCTGGTGGCGGTGGGGACCCGGCTGGTCGAGGTGCTGGCGGCAGGCGGGGTGGGGGCGGCGCTGGCGGAAGTGCGGGGGTTGGGGGCGGCGGCGCGAGGGGAGTGATGGCTGGATGGGACACCGACGGTTTCCCGAGGTGGGCAAATCCCTTCACACACCGACCGCCTGAGCGCCTGTCGCCCTACGCTGATCCGTTTCTCGGGAGACGGACATCAAGGGGCGCATATTCTGCCTGGCCATCGTGGCGGGCGCGGGGGCGGTGCAGACACTCGCGGCGCTGCCGGGGGCGGGGTTCTATCTGTCGGCCGGGGCGGCCTGCGTTGTGTTGCCGTTGGCTCTACGGCGTTGGCGCGGCCGGCTGGCGGGGATGCTGGCCTGCCTGGCCGCGGGGCTGCTGGCGGGCGCCGTCAACGCCGCGATACAGGCGCAATGGCGGCTGGACGACGCATTGGCCGACCTGCACCAGAACGCCGTCGCGCGGCTGGCGTTGCGCGTGGCCGAGCTGCCCGACGATGACGCGGGCGGCGTGCGTTTCGTGGGCGAGCAGGTCGGGCCGGCGCGTTCCGGCATTCCGCGGCGCATCCTGGTGTCGTGGTTGGCGCCGCCCGGCGCGCAGCCGGGGCTGCCGGCGGTGGCGCCGGGCCAGGTGTGGCGCATGGCGCTGGTGCTGCGCCGGCCGCATGCGCCGCTCAATCCCGACGCGCCGGATGGCGAGGCGCGCCTGTTCGCGCGTGGCCTGCGCGCCACGGGCACGGTGCGAGGCCAGCCGCGCTTGCTGGAAGACCAGCCCTGGGCGTCAGCCGGTGTCGCCATCGAGCGGGCCCGGTATCGGGTGCGCGCAGGCATGCGGCGCGCCCTGGGCGCGCATCGCTACGCGCCGGTGCTGATCGCGCTGGCGATCGGCGACCAGGCTGGCGTGGCGCGCGACGACTGGCGCCTGTTCAATCGCAGCGGCATCACCCATCTGGTGTCCATCAGCGGCATGCATGTGACGTCGATCGCGGGCCTGGCGGGCTGGCTGCTGGCGGCGGCGTGGCGGCGCGCGCGCTGGCGCGGCGGCAGCCTGGCCGAG
>NZ_CADIJR010000034.1 GCF_902859645.1 Achromobacter insuavis
GGCCGGTGGCGCCGATCCGGTGCAGCGCCTGCAGCAGCTCAAGGACCTGCTCGACAAGGGCCTGATCACGCCGGCCGATTACGACACGGCCAAGGCGGAAGTCCTGAAGAAACTCACCAGCTGAGCGCCGAACGCCCATGCAGCAGGTCCTGTGTCCGCAGTGCGGAGCGCCCGTCAAGTTCACCTCCACGGCATCGGTCATGGCGGTCTGCGGCGCCTGCCGCAGCACGCTGCTCAAGGACGCCGACTCGGTCAGGCGCATCGGCGAGACCGCCGACGTGCTGGAAGACTATTCGCCGCTGTGCCTGGGCGCCGCCGGCCAGTTCGAAGGCAAGCGCTTCGACCTGATCGGCCGCATCCAGCTGCGCTACGAGGACGGCTTCTGGAACGAGTGGTATCTGTGGTTCGACGACGGCTCGGACGGCTGGCTGTCGGACGCCTCCGGCCAGTACGCCATCACCCGCCGTCGCAAGGCCAAGACGGTGCAGGGCCTGCCGGCCTTCGCCGACATCGCGCCCGGCGACGACATGAAGCTGGACGGCCAGCGTTTCACCGCCTCGGACGTGCGCCGCTGCCGCGCCGGGGGCGCGCAGGGCGAACTGCCATTCGTGCCGGGCGACGGCTGGGAAGCCAAGGTGGCCGACTTCCGCAGCCTGGACGCGTTCCTGACGCTGGACTTCTCCGACGGTCCCGAGCCCGAACTCTATATCGGCAAGGCCTTCGACCTGGCGGGCATGCAGGCGGCCTCGCTGCGCCCGAACGACCAGGTCGAGGAGACCGCCGGACGCTTCCGCGGCCAGATCAAGGCGCTGGACTGCCCCAGCTGCGGCGCGCCGATCAGCTTCGTCGCGGCCATGGCGACCCAGGTGGTGTGCCCCTCGTGCGCCGCCACGGTCGACTGCGCCGGCGACACCGCCGAGGTCATCGAGAAGGCGCGCAAGGTCAAGGCCATCAAGACCACGCTGGCGCTGGGCGCCACCGCCAAGATCGATGGCGCCGCCTTCACCCTGATCGGCCTGATGAAATGCGCCGACCCGGATCCCGAGGAGCCCTCGGACTGGATCGAATACCTGCTGTTCAACCCGGCCAAGGGTTTCATCTGGCTGGTGGAGACGGACGAGGGCTGGGAACGGGTGCAGGTCTGCGACACCTGGCCCAGCTACAACAACGCCACCAGCGTGCGCTGGCGTTCCAAGCTGTACCAGAAGCTGTACGACTACACCTCGCGCGTCGAGCTGGCGCTGGGCGCCTTCAACTGGCGCGTCAAGGTCGGCGACAGCACCAAGATCACCGACTTCAAGGCCGGCAACCTCAAGCTGACCCGCGAGCAGGGGCCGGCCGAACTGGGCTGGTCGGCGTCCGCGCCGGTGGCGCCGGCGCAGCTGGCGGAATGGTTCGGTAATCCCGAGCTGGCCAAGCAGAAGGCGATGGCGTCGGCGGCCTCGGGCGGCGGCTACCGCAAGTGGGCCTGGTTCGCCACCATCGCCATGGGGTTCCTCAACATGGGCAACATCTTCAGCGGCCGCATTTTGCCGCTCGTGATCGGCCTGGCCTTCCTGTGGCTGCCGGCCAGCCTCGCGGACAAGATGTCCGCAAAGGACGACTGAGGCATGGGCAAGTTCATCTACGCCATCTACGCCCTGATCGTGGTCATGGCCGCCACCGGCGCCAGCTCGCCCGGCGCCCGCTTCACCAGCGGCGGCGGCAGCGGCGGCAGCAGCAGCAGCTGGGGCGGCGGCTCGTCGGGCAGCTCGGGCTGGTCATCGGGCGGTTCGCACAAGTGACGCCGCACGCCACGCCCGGCCGCCACATCCTGGCCGATTTCCGCGGCGTGTCCGCCCGCCTGCTGGCCGACGCCCAGGCGCTCGAACGCGAGCTGGTCCTGGCCGCCGAGGCGGCGGGGGCGCGGGTGCTGGGCGCCCACTTCCACCATTTCGGAGAGGGCGCCGGCGTGACCGGGGTGGTCATGCTGAGCGAATCGCACATCAGCATCCATTCCTGGCCCGAACACCGGTTCGCCGCGCTGGACATCTTCATGTGCGGGGCCGCCCGGCCCGAACTGGCGCTCGAGCGGCTGCGGGCCGCGCTGGGGCCGGAGACCGTCCGCGTCACCACGGTCGACCGCGGCTGAACGCCGCTTTCCCTTTCGGCGTTGATCTGGCGCAAGCGGGCCGTCTGCCGCAAATTGACGGGCGTTATATACCTATATATATTTCGTTACCGAGATTGATCTTGTCCGAGGAGAGAGTCATGTTCCGCAAACACCCGATCCTGGCGGTATCGCTGGCCCTGGCCGCCGTCTGGGGCCCCAGCGCCCACGCCGGCGACCTGGTCGTGTCCGCCGCCGCCAGCCTGACCAACGCGTTCAAGGACGTGGCCCAGGCATACGAGAAGGAGCATGCCGGCACCAAGGTCATCCTGAACTTCGGCGCCTCCGACGTGCTGCTGCAGCAGATCGTCAAGGGCGCGCCCGCCGACGTGTTCGCGTCCGCCGACCAGAAGGCGATGGACAAGGCCGTCGAGGAAAAGGCCGTCAAGCCCGAATCGCGGGTGGATTTCGCCGCCAACCAGATCGTGCTTATCGTGCCGACGGACAGCAAGGCCAACATCACCGCGCTCAAGGACCTGACGCGCGACGACGTCAAGCGCATCGCCTACGGCAACCCGGCCTCGGTGCCGGTGGGCCGCTACACGCAGGGCGCGCTGCAGGCCGCCGGCCTGTGGGACGCGGTGCAGGCCAAGAGCGTGCTGGCGCAGAACGTGCGCCAGAGCCTGGACTACGTGTCGCGCGGCGAAGTGGACGCGGGCTTCGTGTTCGCCACCGACGCCGCCGTGATGCCGGACAAGGTCAAGGTCGCGGTGCGCGTGCCGTCGCAGACGCCCGTCACCTATCCGATCGCCGTGACGGCGCGCGATACCGCCGCCAAGGAAGCCAAGAGCTTCGTGGCCTACGTGATGTCGCCCGCCGGACAGGAAATCCTGTCGCGCTACGGTTTCCAGAAGCCCTGAGGCCGCGGCCGGTATTCAATCGCGGTCAGTGATGAGCGATCCAGTATGGGTGCCCCTGCTGCTTACCCTGAAAGTGGCAGGCTGGGCAACGTTGTTGGCGACCGTGGCCGGCGCCGGGGCCGCTTATGGCTTGTCCCGCTGGCGCTGGCCGGGGCGGGACCTGCTGGATGCGATCCTGACCCTGCCGCTGGTGCTGCCGCCCACGGTGCTGGGCTACTACCTGCTGGTGCTGCTGGGCCGGCGCGGCGTGCTCGGCGAAAAGCTGGCTGAAATCGGCATCGAGCTGGTGTTCACCTGGCAGGGGGCGGTCATCGCCGCGTCGGTGGTGGCCTTCCCGCTGGTCTTCAAGTCGGCCCGCGCCGCCTTCGAAAACGTCGATCCCCAATTGGAAAGCGCGGCTCGGGTATTGGGCGTGTGCGAGGCCGGGGTGTTCTTCCGCGTGACGCTGCCGCTGGCGGCGCGCGGCATCGTGGCCGGCGTGCTGCTGGCCTTTGCCCGCGCGCTGGGCGAGTTTGGCGCCACCCTGATGATCGCCGGCAACCTGCCGGGCCGCACCCAGACGCTGTCGGTCGCCATCTACGAGGCGGTGCAGGCGGGCGATGACGCCACCGCCAATTTCCTGGTGATGGTCACCTCCATCACCTGCGTTGCGGTGCTGCTGGCGGCCGGCAAGCTGGTGCCGATCCGCGGCCGGCGCAGCGGAGACGGGCAATGAGCGTCGATCTGCGCATCCGCAAGAGCATGGTGTCCGGCGACCGGCACTTCTCGCTCGACGTGGCGTTCTCATCGGCCTCCAAGCGCATCGCGCTGTTCGGGCCGTCGGGCGCCGGCAAGAGCCTGACGCTGCGCGCGGTGGCCGGCCTGTTGCGGCCCGATGCCGGCCGCATCGAGGTCAACGGCCGGGTGCTGTTCGATTCCGATGCGCGCCTGAGCGTCGCGCCGCAGGCCCGCCGAGTGGCCTACCTGTTCCAGGACTATGCCTTGTTCCCGCACCTGACGGTGGCGCAGAACATCGCCTTCGGCTCGCGCCGCGGCTGGCTCAATCCGCCTCGGCGGGCCGTGTCGGCCGACGCGCGGCGCTGGGTCGACGCGTTCGAGCTGGGCGCCATCGTGGGCAGCTATCCGCACGAGATCTCGGGCGGCCAGAAGCAGCGCGTGGCGCTGGCGCGCGCGCTGATGCTCAAGCCGGAAATCCTGCTGCTGGACGAGCCGTTCTCGGCGCTGGACTCGCAACTGCGCGGCAAGATGCGCCAGGAATTGAACACGCTGCAACGCCAGCTGGACGTGCCGATGCTGTTGATCACCCACGATCCGGCCGACGTCGAGGCGCTGGCCGACGAGGTCTTCGAAGTTCGGGACGGCAAGGTGCGCCGCCGCGACGAGGACGTGGGCGTTTGAAGGCCAGGGCGGCGTTCAGATCTTGAATGCCGCTGCCGCCCGAGGGCGTATGCCGCGCCGGGCGGGCGCCTGGCCGCGGCGGGCCACGATCAGTCGAGCACGCCCAGGATCACGCTCGAGGCCTTGAACACGGCCACCGCTTCGGCGCCTTCGCCCAGTCCAAGGTCCTGCGCGCTTTCGTTGGTGACGATGGCCACCAGCGTGGTGCCGCCTTCCAGTCCGATCAGGATCTCGCTGTTGACCGCGCCGGTGCGCACCGCCGTGATGGTGCCGGGCAGCTGGTTGCGGGCCGACAGCCGCAGGCCGGGGCCGGGCGCGCCGACGATCACCGACGAGGCCTTGACCAGCGCCAGCGCTTCCTTGCCGGGCGCCAGTTCCAGTTCCTGGGTGCTTTCGCGGGTGATGGTGGCCGTGATGACCTGGCCGCCGGCGATGCGCAGCAGGATCTCGTCGTTGACGGCCCCGGTGCGGACTTCCATCACGGTGCCCATGAGTTTGTTGCGTGCGCTGGTTTTCAACATAAATCGCCTCATCAAGTCGATGTCGCCGCTGGCATCGAGGCCGGCGCGCGTCAGGTTGTCCATGAATTTGCGGTGCTCGGACTCGAGCGCCCGGAATGTCGCGATCAGGCCGCGCGCCCGGTCGGTCAGGCGCGTGCCGCCGCCGCCCTTGCCGCCGGCCGCGCGCAGCACCAGCGGTTCGCCCGCCAGGTTGTTCATGGCGTCGATGGCGTCCCAGGCGCCCTTGTAGCTCATGCCGACCGCGCGCGCGGCGGCCGTGATCGAGCCGGTGGCGTCGATCTGCGCCAGCAGGTCTATGCGGTTCTTGCCGCCCCAGTTCTGGGCGCCGGAACGAAACCAAATCGAGCCGTCGAGTTCCAACATCGGTATCAGGTGTGGTCAGGGTCTGGAAGTAACCCCGAGTGTAATGGAGCGGATGTCGCCGGCGTTTGAGATATATCGGATGAGAATGAGATGCTGTTGAAACTTTATCCGCTTCGCGGCACTATGGACGCGCTCAAGCTGTGTTGATGCATGTAGGCACCGGGGCCGGCTCGCGGCTCCGCTTCTTGGAGATCGACATGAAAGCGCTGAAAATGCTGGCATCGGGTTCCATGGCGGCGCTGTTGGCGGCCTGCGCCTCCGGCCCCACCGTCAAGAGCGATTACGACCACCAGGCGGATTTCTCCCGCTACCGGACCTTCGGCTACATGTCGCCGCTGGGCACCGACAAGGCCGGCTACAGCACCTTGCTGACCGAGCGGCTCAAGGACGCCACCCGCGGCCAGATGGAAATGCGCGGCTATGTCTACAGCGCCGCCAACCCCGACCTGCTGGTCAATTTCAATGGCAAGCTGCAGCAAAAGACCCAGGTGACCGAGGCGCCGCCGCCGATGGGGCCGTATTACGGCTATCGCTCGGGCTTCTATGGCGGCTGGCCCGGCTACGGCTGGGGCGACACCGTCTATCAGTACACCGAGGGCACGCTCAACATTGATCTGGTCGATCCGCGCCGCAAGCAGCTGGTGTGGGAGGGCGTCGCGGTCGGCGAGGTGCGCAACCCCGAGATGGCGACCTCGGCCGAGAACGTCGACAAGGCCGTGGCGGAGATCTTCGCCAGGTATCCGTTCCGCGCCGGCGTCGCGGCGCCGCAATTGCCGGACAAGACCAAACCCTAGCTTTCGCAAGGAAACCCGCATGAGTACTCGCCGCAAGGCCGCTTCCCCCGACACCGGCGCGACGCCGGCCTATGACACCGTGGCGCTGGTGCTGCAGGGCGGCGGCGCCCTCGGCTCGTACCAGGCGGGGGTGTACCAGGGCCTGCACGAGGCCGGCATCCGCCCCAACTGGATCTCCGGCATCTCCATCGGCTCGATCAACGCGGCCATCATCGCCGGCTCCCGCGAGGACGAGCGCATCGAACGGCTGCGCGGTTTCTGGGAAAGCATCTGCCGGCCCGCGGGCTTCGCCTCGGTGCCCTGGGGCGACACGCTGGCGGGCATGTTCGAGGGCATCCCGTTCGGCTTCGGCTCGCCCGCCATGAACGGCCAGCTGTCGGCGTTCCAGGCGCTGTTCTCGGGGCAGCCGGGCTTTTTCAAGCCGCGCTTCCCGCCGCCGTACTGGGTGCACGGCAAGGGCGCGGCGTCCACCAGTTTCTACGACACCACGCCGCTGGCCGCGACCTTGCGCGAGTACGTGGATTTCGACCTGCTCAATTCCGGCGCGGTGCGCGCCAGTTTCGGCGTGGTCAACGTGCGCAGCGGCAATTTCGCCTATTTCGACAGCCTCAAGGACACCCTGCGGCCCGAGCACATCATGGCGTCCGGCGCCTTGCCGCCCGGCTTCCCGTCGGTGGAGATCGACGGCGAGCACTACTGGGATGGCGGCGTGGTGTCCAATACGCCGCTGGCGCAGGTGCTGACCAGCGAGACGATGCGCGACACGCTGGCCTTCCAGGTCGACCTGTGGCCGGCGCGCGGCGGGCTGCCGACCACGCTCGAGGAAGTGGCCGAGCGCCAGAAGGACATCCAGTACTCCAGCCGGACCCGCATGGTCACCGACCAGCTGCGGCGCGTGCTCAAGCTGCGCCATGGCCTGCAGCAGCTGCTGGAACGCCTGCCCGACAAGGAGCGCGCCGCGCCTGAACTGGCCGAGATCCGCCGCCTGGCCAAGACCCCGGCCACCAACATCATCAACCTGATCTACGAGTCCAAGCACCGCGAGCGCTTTTCCAAGGACTACGAGTTCGGCACCGAGGCCATGCGCGAGCACTGGGAGTCGGGCCTGGCCGACATCCGCCAGACGCTGGCCAAGCCGGGCATCCTGGCGCGCCCGACGCAGGACAGCTGCTTCGTGGCCCACGACATCCATCGCAATGGCAAGCACACGGCCTGAGCCGCCACGGGCCAGGCTGGGATCCGTCTGATTCCAAGGGAAACCCGCCGCACAATGGCGTCAGCAACGGTAGTCTTTCGGCAAGACTTGAAACCTTGTTCCGGGTCCGGGCCGCCGTCTTCCACGCCGCGCCCGCGCCCGCTGGAGACGCCGACATGACCACCGCTTTTCCCGAAACCTCCTTCCGTGGCCCGCAGTCCGCGCCGTCGGCCCCCGCCGGCGCCGCGCCCGCCGCCACGGCCGAACCGGCCGACGGCTCCTTTCCGGTGCGGCTCGATGGCTGGTGGAGCCTGCTGTACCACGGCTGGACCCTGCTGACGCCGCAAGGCACGCGGCTGGACCTGACCGAGGTCGAACGCGCCTGCTTCCAGTGCCTGCTGCGCAATCCGCGCAAGGAGCTGTTGCGCGAAGAACTCGCGCTGCTGCGCGAGGAATTGATGCTGCCGCGCCAGAGCACCAACCTGCGCGCCCTGAACGTGGCGATCTGCCGCCTGCGGCGCAAGGTGCGCCAGGCCGGCGGCCGCCTGCCGCTGCATACGGTGCATGGCGTGGGCTATGTATTCCTGGGCAACCTGCAAGAGGTTGCCGATGTGTGATCGTGGCAAGTGGATTTCCCCCGGATCCGTTTGTTTTTCGCCGCTCCCCATGTTGCGCGCCGTCGTGAAAATCAGTGATTTCCCCAATAACTGAGTTACATTAACGGGCTATTCACGTGTCAGTGGCGGGGCGCAGGATTTTGCTTTGATCGCAATCACGGATTGCGGTCAAATACGGCGGTCGGACACGGCCGCGCAAACCCGCGACCGTCCTTCGGCAACGGGACACGGCGGGCATCGTCGCCGTTACATTGTTGCGGTCGCTTGACGCGGTTAACTTCGCGGGGGTTTCAATGCGGTTTTCGCCTAAACGTGTCTCAGGTCTGGCTTTTTCCGGCGGCGTCCTCGCGCTGTTGTTGGCGGGTTGCGGTGAAAAGCCGCAGATGAATCCCGGCATGCCGCAGGTCAGCGTCATCACGGTGCAGCCGCAGCGCACCCCCATCGTTTCCGAACTGCCCGGCCGCGTCGACGCGGTGCGCGACGCCCAGATCCGCTCGCGGGTCACCGGCATCGTCCAGAAGATCACCTTCGAGCAGGGCGGCGACGTCAAGGAAAACCAGCTGCTGTTCAAGATCGATCCGGCGCCCTACAAGGCCGCCTACGATCAGGCCACCGCGCAGCTCAAGCAGGCGCAGGCCAACCTGTTCAGCGCCAAGCTGCTGGCCGACCGCTACGCGCCGCTGGTCAAGGCCAACGCCGTCAGCAAGCAGGAATACGACAACGCCGTGGCGGCCTACCGCCAGGCCGATGCCACCGTGGCCGCCGCCAAGGCGGCGCAGGACAACGCCTCCATCAACCTCGGCTACACCGATGTCACCTCGCCCATCACGGGCCGCATCGGCAAGCCGCTGGTGACCGAAGGCGCGCTGGTCGAGGCGACCTCGGCCACGCAGATGGCGACCGTGCAGCAGCTCGACCCGATCTACGTGGACTTCACCCAGTCCACCGCGGACCTGGCTGCGCTGCGCCGCGCCTTCGCCAGCGGCAAGCTGCAGCAGGTCGGCAAGGACGCCGCCCGCGCCACGGTGGTGCTGGAAGACGGTTCCGAATACGACAAGCCGGGCAAGCTGCTGTTCACCGGCATCACGGTCGATCCCAGCACCGGCCAGGTCAACCTGCGCGCCGAGGTGCCCAACCCCGACGGCATCCTGTTGCCCGGCATGTACGTGCGCGTGCGGCTGGAGCAGGGCGTGGACGACCAGGCCCTGGTGGTGCCGCAGCAGGCGCTGCAACGCACCGCCGACGGTTCGCAGAGCCTGATGCTGGTCAAGGACAACAAGATCGAACAGTTGCCCGTCACCACCGGCGGCGCCGTCAAGAACAGCTGGATCGTCACCAGCGGCCTGAAGGCCGGCGACGTGGTCGTGGTCGAAGGCTTCCAGAAGATCCGTCCCGGCGCCCCGGTGCAGGCCAGTCCCTGGAACAAGGACAAGGCGGGCGGGGCGCCCGCCGCGGGCGGCCAGCCGCCGGCACAGCCTGGCGCCAAGCCGGCGGATCCCGCGGCGGGCGCCCCCGCGGACCCCGCCAAGCCGGCGCAGCAGGCCCCGGCCGCCGGCCAGAAATCGTAAGCGGCTCGCAGCGCAACGCGCTGCGTTCCTCTTTGGTGAGCATCGCTTTCAGAGTCAGCCCACATGCCGCAATTTTTTATTGATCGACCAATTTTCGCCTGGGTAGTCGCCCTGTTCATCCTGCTGGCGGGGGTGCTGGCCATCCCCAACATGCCGGTATCGCAGTATCCCGACGTGGCGCCCCCGGCCATCACCATCACCGCGACCTATCCCGGCGCGTCGGCCAAGGAAGTGGCCGAATCGGTCACCAGTATCATCGAGGACAAGCTCAACGGCGCCAAGGGCCTGATCTACTACGAGTCGGTCAGCGATTCCTATGGCACCTCGACCATCACCGCCACCTTCGCGCCTGGCCGCGATCCCGACCTGGCGCAGGTGGACGTGCAGAACCGCGTGTCCAACGTGATCGCCCAGCTGCCCTCCGCGGTGCAGCAACAGGGCCTGAAGTACGAGCAGACCAGTACCGGCTTCCTGATGATCGTGACGCTGTCGTCCACCGACGGCTCGCTCGACCAGACGGCGCTGGCCGACTACATCACCCGCAACATCCAGAACCCGGTGTCGCGGGTGTCCGGCGTGGGCCAGTTCCAGCTGTTCGCGGCGCCGCGCGCCATGCGCATCTGGGTCGATCCGGCCAAGCTGGTGGGCTTCAGCCTGAGCATGGCCGAGGTCAACCAGGCCATCGCCGCGCAGAACGTGCTGGTGTCCGGCGGCAGCATCGGCGCGCCGCCCAACCCCGAATCGCAGCGCATCACCGCCACCGTGGTGGCCAACGGCCAGCTCAGCACCGTCGAGGGGTTCGGCAAGATCGTGCTGCGCGCCAACACCGATGGCTCCAAGGTGCTGCTGCGCGACGTCGCCCGCATCGAGGTCGGCGCCGACAACTACCAGTTCGGCGCCCGCCTGAACGGCAAGCCGACGGCGGCCTTCGCCATCGTGCTGTCGCCGGACGCCAACGCGCTGGCCACCGCTCAGGGCGTGCGCCAGCAGATGGATGAGCTGTCCAAGTACTTCCCGGGCAACATCACCTACGCCATCCCCTACGACACCGCGCCCTACGTCAAGGTCTCGATCGAGCAGGTGCTGCACACCCTGGCCGAAGCCATGGTGCTGGTGTTCCTGGTGATGTACCTGTTCCTGCAGAACGTGCGCTACACCCTGATCCCGGCGCTGGTGGTGCCGGTGGCCATGCTGGGCTCGTTCGCGGTGATGCTGGGGCTGGGCTTCTCCATCAACGTGCTGACCATGTTCGCCATGGTGCTGGCCATCGGTATTCTGGTGGACGACGCCATCGTGGTGGTCGAGAACGTCGAGCGGATCATGGCGACCGAAGGCTTGCCGCCCAAGGAAGCGACCAAGAAGGCCATGCCGCAGATCAGCGGCGCCATCATCGGCATCACGCTGGTGCTGGTGACGGTGTTCCTGCCGCTGGCCTTCATGAGCGGGTCGGTGGGCGTGATCTACCGCCAGTTCTCGGTGGCCATGGCCGTGTCGATCTTTTTCTCGGCGCTGCTGGCGCTGACCTTCACGCCGGCGCTGTGCGCGACCATCCTGAAGCCGGTGCCCAAGGGACACCACAACGACAAGAAGGGCTTCTTCGGCTGGTTCAACCGCAAGTTCGACGCCACCACGCACGGCTACCAGAACTGGGTTTCGCGCATCCTGCACAAGGGCGGCCGCATGATGCTGGCGTTCCTGGTGCTGGTGATCCTGCTGGGCTGGCTGTACCTGCGCCTGCCGTCGTCGTTCCTGCCGGAAGAAGACCAGGGCTACGTCATCAGCAACATCGAGCTGCCCACGGGCGCCAGCGCCAACCGCACGGTGGAGGTGATCGAGGAGGTCGAGGCCTATTTCCGCCAGATCCCCGCGGTCGAGAACATCATTACCGTGCAGGGCTTCAGCTTCAACGGCAACGGCCTGAACGCGGCCATCGCCTTCACCACGCTCAAGGACTTCAAGGACCGCAAGGGCAAGGGCGATTCCGCCGGCGCCATCGCGTTCAATGCCTTCCAGAAGCAGTTGATGGGGGTGCACGACGCCATGGTGTTCACGCTGGTGCCGCCCGCGATCTCGTCGCTCGGCAACGCCACCGGTTTCGACCTGCGCCTGCAGGATCGCGGCTCGGCCGGCACCGACGCGCTGGCCGCGGCCACGGGCCAGCTGATGGGCATGGCGATGAAGAGCCCGGTGCTGTCGCAGGTGCGCATCACCGGCCTGTCGGCCGGCGCGCAGCTGACGCTGGATATCGACCGCGACAAGGCCGCCGCGCTGGGGGTGAACTTCGACGAGGCCGCCTCGCTGATTTCCACCGCGGTCGGTTCGGCCTACCTGAGCAAGTTCCCCAACCTGGGCCGGATGCAGAACATCTGGGTGCAGGCGGATGCGCCGTACCGCATGCAGCTGTCCGACGTGCTCAAGCTCAACGCCCGCAACGCGCAGGGCGGCATGGTGCCGCTGTCGACGTTCGTCACCGCCAAGTGGTCGCAAGGCCCGGTGCAGGTGGTGCGCTACAACAGCTACGAATCCATGCGGATCGGCGGCAGCGCCGCGGCCGGCTACACGACCGGCCAGGCCATGGAGGAAATGCAGAAGCTGGTGGGCCAGCTGCCGCAGGGCTTCGGCTACGAGTGGACCGGGCTGTCCTACCAGGAGCGCCAGGCCGGCAACCAGGCCCCGATCCTGATGGGCCTGTCGCTGCTGGTGGTGTTCCTGGTGCTGGCCGCGCTGTATGAAAGCTGGGCCATCCCGATCTCGGTGATGCTGGTGGTGCCGCTGGGCATGCTGGGCGCGGTGGCGCTGGTCAGCGCGCTGGGCATGTCCAACGACGTGTACTTCCAGGTGGGCATGGTGACCGTGATCGGGCTGGCGGCCAAAAACGCCATCCTGATCGTGGAATTCGCCAAGGACCAGTACGCGCGCGGCATGGGTCTCTACGAGGCGGCGGTGGAAGCCGCGCGCCTGCGGTTCCGGCCGATCCTGATGACCTCGCTGGCCTTCATCCTGGGCGTGGTGCCGCTGGCCATGGCCACCGGCGCCGGCGCCGCCAGCCAGCGCGCGGTGGGCCTGGGCGTGTTGGGCGGCATGCTGGCCGCCACGCCGTTCGCGGTGATTTTCGTGCCGACCTTCTTCGTCGTGGTGCTGGGCCTGTTCAAGACCAAGCCGCGCCTGCTGGGCGCCGAGCTGCGCGCCTTCGAGGAAGAGCAGGCGGCCAAGAAGGCGGCCGCGGGGCAGACCCCGCCGGACGCTCCCGCACAACCCAACGGTGGCCAGGAGGGCAAGGAATGAGCGCCCTGATGTTCAAACAGACCGCCTTGTCCGCCTTCGTGGCGGTGGCGTTGGCCGGCTGCTCGCTGGCGCCCGACTACAAGCGTCCCGACGCGCCGGTCTCCGGCAACTGGCCGGACCAGCCCAAGGTGCAGTACGGCGCGTATGCCAATCCGATGACGCTGGGCACGCAGCCCGCGTCCGCGGTGGCGCCGCAGGCGGCCACGGCCGCCGCCGACCTGGGCTGGCGCGAGTTCTTCCACGATCCGCGCCTGCAGCGCCTGATCGAACTGGCGCTGGTCAACAACCGCGATCTGCGCGTGGCGGTGCAGCGCGTCGAAGAGGCGCGCGCCCAGTACGGCGTGCAGCGCGGCGCGCAGTGGCCGAGCATCGGCGCCGGCATCCAGGGCCAGCGCCAGCACCTGCCGCGCAACATGCGCCCGGGCGGTCCCGATTCGACCTCGATCAGCAGCTCGTACCAGGCCGGTCTGGGCCTGACCACGTTCGAGATCGACCTGTTCGGCCGGCTGCGCAGCCTGTCGGAAGCGGCATACCAGCAGTACCTGTCGACCGAGCAGGCGCAGAAGAGCACGCACATCACGCTGATCGGGTCGGTGGCCGAGTCGTATTTCAACCTGCGCGCGGCCGAGGTCCAGCTGGAACTGACGCAGCGCACGCTGTCCTCGCGCCAGGAATCCTACAACCTGGTCAAGCGCCGCTTCGACGGCGGCGTGGCGTCCGAGCTCGACCTGAACCAGTCCAAGTCGCTGCTGGACACGGCCTCGGCCGACCTGGCGCAACTGGCCCGCGCCCGTGCGCAGGCGATCAACGCGCTGGTGGTGCTGCTGGGCACGCCGCTGCCCGATGACCTGCCGGCGCCGGCGCCGTTCGGCCGCGACCAGCTGCTGGCGAGCGTGCCGGCCGGCCTGCCGTCCGACCTGCTGGAACGCCGTCCGGACATCCTGGCCGCCGAGAACAACCTGAAGTCGGCCAATGCCAACATCGGCGCGGCGCGCGCGGCGTTCTTCCCGACCATCTCGCTGACCGGCCTGCTGGGCGTGTCGAGCCCGTCGCTGGATACGCTGTTCAAGGGCGGGCAGGGGTACTGGAGCTTCTCGCCGTCGATCACCACGCCGCTGTTCGCGGGCGGCAGCATCCGCGAAGGCCTGAATCTCGCCAAGGCGCGCGACAATATCGCGGTGGCGCAGTATGAGCAGACCATCCAGCAGGCGTTCCGCGAAGTCTCGGACGCGCTGGCGGGCGAGGCCACCTATGGCGCGCAGCTGGACGCCCAGCGCGCGCTGCAGGATTCGTCGGCGCGCACCCTGGAACTGTCGAATCTGCGGTATACCAATGGGGTCGACAGCTACCTGCAGGTGCAGACCGCGCAAGTGGACTTTTTCAATGCCCAGCTGGCGCTGGTGCAAACCGGCCTGGCCGCGCTGATCAACCGTGTGGAACTCTACAAGGCGTTGGGCGGCGGCTGGGAAGAAACAACGAAAGTGCAATGATAGAACTTGGTGTAAACATCGATCACGTCGCGACCCTGCGGCAGCAGCGTCACACGACCTATCCCGACCCGGTGGCGGCGGCGCTGCGCGCCGAGGACGCCGGCGCCGACCTGATCACGCTGCATCTGCGCGAAGACCGCCGCCACATCCAGGACGCCGACGTCTACGCGATCCGGCCGCAGCTGCGCACGCGCATGAACCTGGAATGCGCGGTCACGCCCGAGATGCTGGAGATCGCCTGCGCGGTCAAGCCCAATGACGTCTGCCTGGTGCCGGAAAAGCGCACCGAGCTGACCACCGAGGGCGGACTGGAAGTGGCGGGCGCCATGTCGGCGGTGTCGGACGCCGTCGGCCTGCTGGCCGAGGCCGGCATCCGCGTGTCGCTCTTCATCGATCCGGACCCCGCGCAGATCGAAGCCGCCGCCCGCGCGGGCGCGCCGGTCATCGAGCTGCACACCGGCGCCTACGCCGAAGCCGAGGGCGAAGCCGCCCTGGCCGAGCTGGAGCGCATCCGCGTGGCGGTGGCCGAAGGGCTGCGCCATGGCCTGCGCGTCAACGCCGGCCATGGCCTGCACTACGGCAACGTCAAGCCGGTGGCGGCGCTGGACGGCATTTCCGAGCTCAACATCGGCCACGCCATCGTGGCGCAGGCGGTGTTCGACGGCTGGGAAAAGGCGGTGCGCGACATGAAGGCGCTGATGGTGCAGGCCCGCCTGGAAGCGCTGCGCGGCCGTTGAGCCCGGGCCCGATCCCTTCCCACGGCGCCGCAGCGATGTCCCAGCCCGAAGCCCCTCCCGCCGTCCCCGCGCCGGCCGCCATCGGCGGCATCGGCATGGACCTGCTGCGCATCGACCGCATCGAGCGCGCCCTGGCGCGCCACGGCGACCGCTTCGCCGAGAAGATCCTGGGACCCGAGGAACTGGCCAAGTTCCACGCCCGCCGCGCCCGCGACCCGGTGCGCGGCGTGCGCTTCCTGGCGACGCGCTTTGCCGCCAAGGAAGCCTTCTCCAAGGCGGTGGGGCTGGGCATGCGCATGCCCATGACCTGGCGCCGGGTGCAGACCCTGAACGCGCCCGGCGGCCGGCCGGTGCTGGTGATCGCGCCCGAACTGCTGGAATGGTACGTGCAGCGCTTCGGCGCCGCGCACGTTTCCATCACCGATGAATCCGACATGGCCGCCGCCTATGTGGTGGTCGAACGCAAGCCCTGAGCCCGCGGGCCGGCCTGCAAGACACAGACAGAAGGACACGCCGATGGCCAAGAAGAAATCCCGGGCGCTGCCGCCCGGTCCCGTGATGGTCGATGTGGCCGGCACTGTGCTGACCAAGGAAGAAAAGAAGCGCCTGCGCCACCCGCTGGTGGGCGGCGTGATCCTGTTCGCGCGCAATTTCGAGAACCGCCGCCAGCTGACCGAGCTGACCCGCCAGATCCACAAAGCGCGCAAGGAGCGCCTGCTGATCCTGGTCGACCACGAGGGCGGCCGGGTGCAGCGCTTCCGCGAGGACGGCTTCACGCCGCTGCCGGCGATGCGCGACCTGGGCGTGCTGTGGGACCGCGATCCGCTGACCGCCATGCGCCTGGCGACCGAGGCCGGCTACGTGCTGGCCGCCGAACTGCGCGCCTGCGGCGTGGACATGAGCTTCACGCCGGTGCTGGACCTGGACTACGGCGTCAGCAAGGTGATCGGCAACCGCGCCTTCCACCATGACGCGCGGGTGGTGACGATGCTGTCGCGCGCGCTGATCCAGGGCCTGGCGCTGGCCGGCATGTCGGCCTGCGGCAAGCATTTCCCGGGGCACGGTTTCGTCGGCGCGGATTCGCACCACGAGATCCCGGTCGATCCGCGCCCGCTCGAACGCATCCTGAAGGACGACGCCGCGCCCTACGCCTGGCTGGGCGACGCGGTGCTGCCGTCGGTGATGCCGGCGCACGTGATCTACCCCAAGGTCGACAAGCATCCGGCCGGCTTCTCCAGGCGCTGGGTGCAGGACATCCTGCGCACCCGCCTGGGCTACGATGGCGTGGTGTTCTCGGATGACCTGACCATGGAAGGCGCGTCCGTCGCCGGCGACATCCTGGCGCGTGCCCAGGCCGCGCTCGGCGCCGGCTGCGACATGGTGCTGGTGTGCAACCGGCCCGACCTGGCCGACGAGCTGCTGGCGCGGCTCGAGTTCGACCATGCGCCCGAGTCCGTGGCCCGCATCCGCCGGTTGATGCCGCGTTTCGACGCGCTCGACTGGGACTCCCTGCAGGCCGAAAGCCGTTACCAGAATGCCCGACGACTTCAATCTCAAATCGTTCCTGGCTGACCTGCCGCATCTTCCGGGTGTCTACCGGCACCTGGATGCGGCCGGCGAGGTCATGTATGTCGGCAAGGCGCGCGACCTGAAAAAGCGCGTCTCGTCGTATTTCCAGAAGAACCTGGCCAGCCCGCGCATCGCCCAGATGGTGGCGAAGGTGGCGCGGCTGGAGGTCACGGTGACGCGCTCCGAAGCCGAAGCGCTGATCCTGGAAAACAACCTCATCAAGAGCCTGAAGCCGCGGTACAACATCCTGTTCCGCGACGACAAGTCCTACCCGTACCTGCTGATCACCGGCCACGACTGGCCGCGCATCGCCTATTACCGCGGCGCCACCAACAAGCGCGGCCAGTATTTCGGCCCGTTCCCGAACGCCTGGGCGGTGCGCGAGACCATCCAGATCCTGCAGAAGGTGTTCCGCCTGCGGACCTGTGAGGACACCGTCTTCGCCAACCGCTCGCGGCCCTGTCTGCTGCACCAGATCGGGCGCTGCTCGGCGCCCTGTGTCGGCGCCATCGCGGCGCAGGACTACGCCTCGGACGTGCAGCGCGCGGTGCGCTTTTTGAACGGCGAGGCCAAGGACGTGATGGGCGAGATCGAGGCCCGCATGCTGGAGGCCGCCGAGGCGTTGCGCTTCGAGGAAGCCGCCGCGCTGCGCGACCAGATGGGCTCGCTGGCGCGGGTGCTGCATCAGCAGACCATGGAAAACGTCAGCGGCGAGGACACCGATATCGTCGCGGTCGCCATCGCCGGCGGCAAGGTCTGCGTCAACCTCGCCATGGTGCGGGGCGGACGCCACCTGGGCGACAAGCCGTTCTTCCCGACCCATGCCGAGGGCGAGGCCGCGCCGCAGGTGCTGGAAGCCTTCGTGGCGCAGCACTACACCGACAACGCGCTGCCGCCGGTGCTGGTCTGTTCGCACGCGCTGCCCGACGCCGGCCTGATCGACCTGCTGGTGGAGCAGGCCGGCGGCCGTCCGTCGCGCGTGCTGACCCGGCCGCAGGGCGCCCGCCGCGCCTGGCTGGAGCAGGCGGTCAAGAACGCCGAGATGGCGCTGGCCCGCGCCCTGACTGAATCCGGCGCCCGCGCCGCCCGCACCCTGGCGCTGGCCGAGACGCTGGACCTGGATACCGACGAGGCGGCGCTGGACGCGCTGCGCATCGAGTGCTTCGACATCAGCCATACCGCCGGCGAGGCCACCCAGGCCTCCTGCGTGGTGTTCGAGCACCACGACATGCAGCCGTCGCTGTACCGCCGTTACAACATTGCCGGCATCACGCCGGGCGACGACTACGCCGCCATGCGCCAGGTGCTGACGCGGCGCTTCGCCAAGGTGGCCGACGGCGAGGCCCAAATGCCCGGGCTGGTGCTGATCGACGGCGGCAAGGGCCAGGTCGAGGTGGCGCGCCAGGTGTTCGCCGAGCTGGGCCTGGACATCCAGGCGCTGGTGGGCGTGGCCAAGGGCGAAGGGCGCAAGGTCGGCCTGGAAACCCTGGTATTCGCCGACGGCCGCCCGCCGGTGGCGCTGGGCGGCGAATCGGCCGCGCTGATGCTGATCGCCCAGGTGCGCGACGAGGCCCACCGTTTCGCCATCACCGGCATGCGGGCGCGCCGCGCCAAGACCCGCAACGTGTCGCGGCTGGAGGAGATCGAAGGGGTCGGGGCGCGCCGGCGGCAGCGCCTGCTGGCCCGTTTCGGCGGTTTTTCGGGGGTGGCGTCGGCCAGTATCGAGGATCTGGCGTCGGTGGACGGGATTTCCGAGGACCTGGCCGAACGGATCTATGAGGCGCTGCGCGGATAAGGCCCGGAACGCCCGTTTCACGGCCGTCCGGCGGCCGCGAGACAGCCAGTGCAACCCGGCTGATGTAGCATACGGACACTATGCCAATTAACGTACCCATAATTCTGACGTGGCTGCGGATAGCCATGATTCCGCTGGTGGTAGGGCTGTTCTACCTGCCTGAAAGCTGGTTGTCCGTGCCGGTGCGCGATACCTTCGCCGCCTGGGCGTTCATCATCGCCGCGCTGACCGACTGGTTCGATGGCTGGCTGGCGCGCCGCTGGAACCAGACGTCGGCGTTCGGGGCGTTCCTGGATCCGGTGGCGGACAAGCTGATGGTCTGCGCCGCGCTGATCGTGCTGCTGGACCTGAGCCGCGTCGACGCCTTCATTTCGCTCATCATCATCGGCCGCGAAATCACCATTTCGGCGCTGCGCGAGTGGATGGCCAAGATCGGCGCCAGCGCCAGCGTGGCGGTGCACCGGCTGGGCAAGTTCAAGACCGCCGCGCAGATGGTGGCGATTCCGTGCCTGCTGTACAACCAGCCGATCCACGGCATTTCCACCAAGATGCTGGGCGACGTGCTGATCATCGTGGCCGCGGTGCTGACGGTCTGGTCGATGCTGTATTACCTGCAGCGCGCCTGGCCCGCGATCCGCGAGAAAGCGCAGTAAACCACGGCGGCCCGGCTCGCGCCCGGGGCCGTCGGGACAGACCAAGAGCGATGCCGGCGGGGCAAAGACCGCGACCGGCCCGGCCATGCGCCGCATTCGCCAAAGGGACAACGCCGGCCAGGCCGGACGTTGCTGGAGACAACCCGCGAGCCGCCCCGGGGCGGCCGCCTTTCGCCGCTGCCCGCGGCCTTGCGCAATGACTACCGCTGCATCCAACCTGGCCTCGGACGCCGCCGTCCGCCGCCGCGACTGGCAGATCATCCTGCTGATCGGCGTGGCCCACGCTTCGTCGCACTTCTTCCAACTGGTCCTGCCGTCGCTGTATGTGTCGCTCGGCAACGAGTTCGGGCTGGATTTCGCCCGTCTCGGCCTGCTGGTGTCGACCTTCTACGTGGTCTCGGGCATCGGCCAGGCCTCGTCCGGCTTCGTGGTGGACCGCATCGGCGCGCGGCCGGTGTTGTGGTTCGGCCTGTCGTGCTTCGTGCTGTCGGGCCTGCTGATCGGCTCGGCCACCGGCTACACCATGCTGATGGCGGCCGCCGTGGTCGGCGGCATCGGCAATTCGGTATTCCACCCGGCCGACTATTCCATCATCAACCACCGCATCACGGCGCCGCGCCTGGGCCACGCTTTTTCCGCCCACGGCCTGACCGGCAACCTGGGCTGGGCCCTCACGCCCGTGTTCATGACCTCGATCACGCTGCTGGCCAACTGGCGCGTGGCGGCCTACAGCGCCGCCGCGCTGGTGGCCTTCGTGCTGCTGCTGACCGTGCTGGGCCGCCACCTGCTGGGCGGCGCGGAGCCGGCCCAGGCGGACGACGCCAAGGCTGGCGCGCGCGCCGTGCCCAAGCCGCAGGAGGGCGTGCTGACGACCCTGGCCACGCTGCTGTCCAAGCCGGCGCTGTGGGGCGCGTTCCTGTTTTTCGCCTGCACCTCGATCGCGCTGTCGTCGGTGCAGAACTACACCATTCCGCTGCTGGGCCAGCTGTACGACCTGTCCAAGGTGGCGGCCAGCTCGGCGCTGTCCGGCTACATGGTGGCGTCGGCGGTGGGCATGGCGGCCGGCGGCTTCCTGGTGTCGGCCAATCCGCGCACCGAACGCACGGTGATGGTGGCGCTGATCCTGGCCGGCCTGACGCTGGTGGTGCTGGCGCTGGGCCTGGTGCCGGCGCTGTTCGCCGCGCCGGTGGTGGCGCTGGCCGGTTTCTGCTCGGGCGTGGCCGCGCCGTCGCGCGACATGCTGATCCGGCGGGTGACGCCGAAGGGCTCGACCGGCTCGGTCTATGGCCTGGTGTATTCCGGCATGGACGTCGGCTCGGCGCTGGGGCCGCTGGCCTTCGGCCTGCTGCTGGACGCCGGCCTGCGCCAGGGCCCGTGGATCGGCGCGGGCGTGGCGTTCACCGCCGCCGCGCTGCTGGCGCAGTGGATCGCGGTGCAGGCGCGCCGGGCGGATCCCGCCGCCGCGGTGCCGGCGCGTTCCTGACGCCGAGCGTCGTCGCATCAAGCAGAACGCCGCCCTCGGGCGGCGTTTTTTCTTGGGCGCGGCGGATCCGCCATCGCCCGCAAAGGGGCGCTGGTCGCGGCCGGATCAGCCGCGCGCCTCGATATGGGCGGCGATCGCGCGGCCGATGTCCTCGGTGCGGGCCTGGCCGCCCAGGTCGGGCGTGCGCGGGCCGTCCTTCAGGCAGTGCTCGATGGCCGCCAGGATGGCGTCGTGCGCGTCCTGGCTGCCCAGGAACTGCAGCATCAGCGCGCCCGACCAGATCATGGCGATGGGGTTGGCGATGCCCTTGCCGTAGATGTCCGGGGCCGAGCCGTGCACCGGCTCGAACAGCGAGGGGAAGGCGCGTTCCGGGTTCAGGTTGGCCGACGGCGCGATGCCGATGGTGCCGGTGCAGGCCGGACCCAGGTCCGACAGGATGTCGCCGAACAGATTGGACGCCACCACCACGTCGAAGCGCTGCGGCTGCAGCACGAAGCGCGCGGCCAGGATGTCGATGTGCTGCTTGTCGGTCTTGACGTCCGGATACTGCTGGCCGACGGCGTCGGCGCGCTCGTCCCACCACGGCATGCTGATGGCGATGCCGTTGCTCTTGGTGGCGATGGTGAGCTGCTTGCGCTGGCGGCGGTTGGCCAGCTCGAAGGCGTAGCGCATGACGCGGTCGGTGCCGTGGCGGGTGAAGACCGATTCCTGGATCACGATCTCGCGCTCGGTGCCGGAGAACAGGCGGCCGCCCAGGTTGGTGTATTCGCCCTCGGTGTTCTCGCGCACGATGAAGAAGTCGATGTTGCCCGGGCGCTGGCCGGCCAGGGGGCAGGGCACGCCCTCGAACAATCGGACCGGACGCAGGTTGATGTACTGGTCGAATTCGCGGCGGAATTTCAGCAGCGAGCCCCACAGCGAGACGTGGTCCGGCACCGTGGCGGGCCAGCCGACCGCGCCGAAGAAGATGGCGTCGTAGCCCTGCAACTGTTCCTTCCAGTCCGCCGGCATCATCTCGCCGTGCTGCGCGTAGTACTCGCAGTTGGCCCAGGGGAAGGTGTCGATCTGCAGCGTCAGGCCGAAGCGGCGGGCGGCGGCCTCGACGGCGCGCAGGCCTTCGGGCAGGACTTCATTGCCGATGCCGTCGCCGGCGATGGCTGCGATTTTGTGGACGTGGGACATGGAGAGGGACCTGAAAAGGGAAGGGGAAAGGGCGTCCCGCGCCGCGCCATCGGGCGCGTTGCGGGGGATGGCAGCCATGGTAGGCGTGCCTACAGTCCATCTACAATGACCCGTCGCGTGAAATGAATATGCACGAATCATGAATAATGACCTGCTGCCCGCCGACCTGCGCGTCTTCAACGCGGTGGTGCGCGCCTCCAGCTTTTCCCGGGCCGCCGAAGACCTGGGCATGTCGGCCGCCTACGTCACCAAGCGCATCCGGCTGCTCGAAGCCAGCCTCGGTACGCCCCTATTCCACCGCACCACGCGCCGCGTGGTGGTGAGCGAGGCGGGCGAGCGCGTCTACCACTGGGCCCAGCGCATCCTCGACGACGTCGATCACCTGGTCGAGGAGGTCGGCGTCACGCGCCGCGAGCCGCGCGGGCTGCTGCGCATCTGCAGCAGTTTCGGCTTCGGGCGGCGGGTGGTGGCGCCCGCGCTGTCGGCGTTCGTGTCGCGCCATCCCGCGGTGCAGGTGCGCTTCGAGGTGTTCGACCGGCTGGTCGACGTGGCGGCCGAGGGCTACGACCTGGACGTGCGGGTCGGCGACGACATCGCGCCGCACGTGATCGCGCGCAAGCTCGCGGCCAATCACCGGTTGCTGTGCGCGGCGCCGTCGTACCTGGCCGAGCGCGGCGCGCCGCGCAAGCTGGACGATCTGGCGGCGCACGATTGCCTGGTGATCAAGGAGCGCGACCATCCCTTCGGCGTCTGGCGCATGCGGCGCGGCGAGCGCGAGCACACCGTCAAGGTGCGCGGGCCGCTGTCGGCCAACAATGGCGAGATGGTGGTGCAGTGGGCGGTGGACGGGCGCGGCATCATCCTGCGGTCGGCCTGGGACGTGGGCCCGCTGATCGCCGCCGGCAAGCTGGTGCCGGTGCTGCCGCAGTACCGCCAGGAGGCCAACATCTGGGCGGTGTACCCGGCGCGGCTGAACGCCTCGGCCAAGGTGCGGGTGTGCGTGGATTTCCTGGAGGCGCATCTGCGCCAGCTGGATGCTGGCGTCTGACAATTGAACCCCGCGCCGGACACCGCGCGGCGACAGGCCGGCCTGCCCGGTTTGCGTCAGGTCAAGCCTCCATGGCGGGGCGCGGCAGGGCGCCGGCGCGCTTGACGCATCGCAAGCCGCCTGGCGGCCCGCTCCGCTGTAATGACCTTGAGAACGACAAGGTTATTCAACAGGAGAAAGCCATGAGAAAGAAGCACGCGATGCTCGCGGCGGGTGTCGTCATTGCGCTGTGGGCGGGCCAGGCGTCGGGCGCGCCGCGGCAGGAACCGATCCAGCCGATCGAGGCGGCGGTGATCAAGGACCCGGCCAAGGTGGAGCTGGGTAAGAAGCTGTTCTTCGACCCGCGCCTGTCGCGCTCCGGCGCGATCTCCTGTAATTCCTGCCACAACCTGGGCATGGGCGGCTCCGACAACCTGAAGGCGTCGATCGGCCACAAGTGGCAGCAGGGTTCGATCAATTCGCCGACGGTGCTCAATTCCAGCCTGAACATCGCCCAGTTCTGGGACGGCCGCGCCAAGGACCTGCGCGAGCAGGCCGGCGGCCCGATCGCCAATCCGATGGAAATGGCCTCCACCCATGAACTGGCGGTGCAGGTGCTCAATTCCATTCCGGGCTACCGCGCCGAATTCAAGCAGGTGTTCGGCAAGGACGACATCACCATCGACGAGGTGACCGGCGCGCTGGCCGCCTTCGAGGAAACGCTGGTGACGCCGAACTCGCGCTTTGACCAGTGGCTCAAGGGCGACGACAAGGCGCTGACGGTGAAGGAGCTGGCCGGCTACACGCTGTTCAAGAACAGCGGCTGCGTGGCGTGCCACAACGGCGTGGCGGTGGGCGGCAACTCGTTCCAGAAGATGGGGCTGGTGGCGCCGTACCAGACCGACAACAAGGCCGAGGGCCGCGCCGCCGTCACCGGCAAGGATGCCGACCGCTTCAACTTCAAGGTGCCGACGCTGCGCAACGTGGCGCTGACCTATCCGTACTTCCATGACGGCGAGGCCGCCACGCTGACGCAGGCGGTGGACGTGATGGGCCGGTTGCAGCTGGGCCGCACCTTCACGCCGGACGAGAACGCGCAGATCGTGGCGTTCCTGAAGACGCTGACGGGCGACCAGCCGGCGATCCAGTATCCGCTGCTGCCGCCATCGGCGGACGATACGCCGCGGCCGGCGCCGTTCGTGAAGTAGGGAGGGGGGCGGCGCCGTCGGGGGCGCCGCCTGTGAAGGGCGTCGTTCGCCTCGGGGCGGACGACGCCTGCTTTTTTACTGGCGCACCGTGCGCACGTCGGCCGGCGGCGTCGTCTCGACGTTGCTGCGCCACGGGTTGATGTCCAGCCCGCCGCGCCGCGTGTAGCGCGCATAGACCGTCAGTTGCTCGGGCGCGCAGGCCTGCATGATGTCGGTGAAGATGCGTTCCACGCAGTGCTCGTGGAACTCGGCGTGCTGGCGGAACGAGATCACGTAGCGCAGCAGCGACTCGCGGTCGATCGGCTTGCCGCGGTAGCGGACCTGCACGCTGGCCCAGTCGGGCTGGCCGGTCACCGGGCAGTTGGATTTCAGCAGGCGCGAGCACAGGGTTTCCTCGACCACGTCGCCCGGGCGGTTGCGCAGCAGCTGCGGCGCCGGCTCGTAGGTGTCGATCTCGATGTCGAGCTTGTCTATATAGATACCGTCGAGTTCGCCCATCCGCAGTTCGCCGAAGCGCTGCGGCAGGATGAAGTCCAGCCCCACGGGGGCGCCGGCGGCGGCGCTCAGGTCGCGCTCCAGCCGGCCGCGCAACGCGGCCGAGTTGACCAGCCGGGTCTGGTTGAACGAGTTCAGGTACAGCTTGAACGACTTGGACTCGATGATGTTGGGGCTGTCGGCCGGCACCGAGAACGTGGCCATCGCCACCCGCGGCTTGCCCTTGGCGTCGAGCCAGGACAACTCATAGGCGTTCCACAGGTCGACGCCGGTGAATGGCAGCGGGCCGCTCGCCAGGTTGAGCGCCTCGCGGTTGTGGGCGCGGGCGATGGGGAACAGCAGCGAGGGGTCGTATTGCGAGACGTAGGTCACGCTCTGGCCCAGCGGGCCGTGAGACAGCGTCATGGAAAGGTCGTCGGAAAACGTGGAGATGACCGCATTGTAGGCGGTCACGAACGCTTCATTTTTCGCATCATGAAACGCCGCTCCCGGCATGTGAAAGTTCGTGCTGCGCCGCCGCGCAAGGGCATTTCACGGATGACAATTGCGTTCCGCAATGCGGAATGAGCGAAATAACTTATTGATTTATATAAATAATATTTTTCCTCTTATATAAGAGGCGCGGCCACATTGCTCCGCAGCACAGGCATAGACTTTCTCCAACGATTCACGCAATGCAACCCCGAAGTTTTCTTGCCTTTTCAGCCATAGACCAAGGAGCATGACCATGAGCAACCGCGAAACCGAAATCCGCAATCTGCAGAAAGACTGGGCCGAGAACAGCCGCTGGCAGGGCATCAAGCGCGACTACAGCGCCGAGGATGTCATCCGCCTGCGCGGCTCGATCGCCGTCGAGCATTCCCTGGCCCGCCGCGGCGCGACCCGCCTGTGGGAGCAACTGCACAGCGAGCCTTTCGTGAATTCGCTGGGCGCCCTGACTGGCAACCAGGCCATGCAGCAGGTCAAGGCCGGCCTCAAGGCCATCTACCTGTCGGGCTGGCAAGTGGCCGGCGACGCCAACCTGGCCGGCGAGATGTACCCCGACCAGTCGCTGTACCCCGCCAACTCGGTGCCGCAGGTCGTGCGCCGCATCAACAATTCGCTGACCCGCTGCGACCAGATCCAGTGGATGGAAGGCAAGAACCCGGGCGACGAGGGCTACATCGATTTCTTCGCGCCCATCGTGGCCGATGCCGAGGCCGGTTTCGGCGGCGTGCTGAACGCCTTCGAGCTGATGAAGGCCATGATCGAGGCCGGCGCCTCGGGCGTGCACTTCGAGGACCAGCTGGCGTCCGTGAAGAAGTGCGGCCACATGGGCGGCAAGGTGCTGGTGCCGACCCGCGAAGCCGTGGCCAAGCTGGTCTCGGCGCGCCTGGCGGCCGACGTGATGGGCACGCCCACCTTGCTGCTGGCCCGCACCGACGCCGATGCCGCCGATCTGGTGACCAGCGACGTCGATGACAACGACCGCCCGTTCATCACCGGCGAGCGCACCGTGGAAGGCTTCTTCCGCACCCGCGCCGGCATCGATCAGGCGATCTCGCGCGGCCTGGCCTACGCGCCGTACGCCGACCTGATCTGGTGCGAAACGTCCACGCCCAACCTGGAATACGCCCGCAAGTTCGCCGACGCGATCCATCGCCAGTTCCCGGGCAAGCTGCTGGCGTACAACTGCTCGCCGTCGTTCAACTGGAAGAAGAACCTGGACGACGCCACCATCGCCAAGTTCCAGCGCGAGCTGGGCGCCATGGGCTACAAGTTCCAGTTCATCACGCTGGCCGGCTTCCACGCGCTGAACTACGGCATGTTCGAGCTGGCCCACGGCTACGCCCGCCGCCAGATGAGCGCCTTCGTCGAACTGCAGCAGAAGGAATTCGCCGCCGCCGACCTGGGCTTCACCGCGGTCAAGCATCAGCGCGAAGTGGGCACGGGCTACTTCGACGCCGTCACCCAGACCATCGAGGGCGGCAAGTCCTCGACCACCGCGCTGACCGGCTCGACCGAGGAAGCGCAGTTCGAGCACGGCAAGGAGCAGAAGGCCGCCTGAGCCGGACGGGATTGATTTTGCAGTTGCTGTTGTAGTGCTGTTGTAGGGTGGATTCAGGGTGCCTGCGGGCACCCTCTTTTTTTGCGGCGGGGGCGGCTGGTCGCCAGCGGTTCACGCCGCGGGCGCGCTAGCGCTGCGCCGCCAGGTAGGCGCCGGGCGCCTGGCCCAGCACGCGCCGGAACGCGCTGGTGAACGCGCTCGGGCTGGCGTAGCCCAGGTCCAGCGCGACGCGGGTCACGGGCTGGCCCTGGCTCAGGCGCTCGATCGCGGTCAGCAGGCAGGCCTGCTGGCGCCAGGCGCCGAAGCTGACGCCGGTCTCGGCGCGGAACTGGCGGGTGAAGGTGCGCCGGCTCATGCCGGCCGCGGCCGCCATCGTATCCAGGTCCGCCGTGATCGACGGCGCCGCGAACAGCGCGCGGCAGGCGCGCGCCAGGCGCGGGTCGGCGGGCAGCGGCGCGTGCAGCGAGAGCGCCGGCATGGCGGCGATTTCGGCCGCCAGCAATGCCATCAGCTTGCCGGCGCGGCCATCGAGGTCGTAGAGCGCGGGCAGGTCGACGGCTTCGTCGAGCAGGTGACGCAGCAGCGGCGAGACGGCGCGGACCTGGCATTGCGCGGGCAGGCGCAAGGCCCGCGCGGCTGCGTCGGTGAGGAAGGTGTTGAGCATGGTCACCACGCCGCCCATGGTCATCTGGTGATCCATGCCCGCCGGCACCCAGCAGGCGCGTTGCGGCGGCACCAGCCAGTGGCCTGTCGGCGTGGCCACGCTGATGGCGCCGCGTGCGGCGTAGGCGAACTGGCCGCGGCGGTGGGCGTGCGGCGGGAAGGTCAGACCGGCCGGATAGTCGCAGGCCGTCACCACCACGTCGCGCGGAATGTCCTCGTAGGGATCGACCAGGGTATTGCGCATGGCCCGGATTCTACAGCGGATGACCCTATGTCGAAGGCGGGCCGGCCGCGCCGGGCCTAGGATGCCGGCATTGCCAATCGCGTCCGCTGTCCCCGGCGACGCATCGCCAGACCCCCAGGAGCCGACATGGCCAACACTTTCCATCGCGTGGGCCACGGCCCGCATCCCGTCATCGTGCTGCACGGCTGGTTCGGCGACGCGCGCGCCTTCGAACCGATCGAGCCCTGGCTGTCGGGCGCGGACTTCAGCTACGTCTTCATGGACTATCGCGGCTACGGCGGCATGCGCGAGGTGGCCGGCGAGCATTCGATCGACGAGATCGCCGCCGATGCGCTGGCGCTGGCCGACGCCTTGGGATTCGAGCGCTTCAGCCTGGTGGGCCATTCGATGGGCGGCATGGCGATCGAGTGGGTCGCGGCGCTGGCGCCCGAGCGGGTGCGCGCGCTGGTGCCGGTGGCCCCGGTGCCGTGCGGCGGCATCGCCATGGCGACGGCCACGCGCGCGCTGTTCGACGGCGCGGCCGATGACCTGGCCGCGCGTCGCGCCATCATCGACCGCAGCACCGGCGGACGCCTGCCGGCGGCGTGGGTGGCGTGGAAAGCGGCCTATTCCGCCGCGCATTCATCGGCCATGGCCTTCGCCGCCTATCTGCCCGCCTGGGTCGGGACCGATTTCAGCGACCGCATCGACGGCCGCCATCCGGTGCTGGCCCTGGTGGGCGAGCACGATCCGGTGTTCACGCCGGCGCTGATGGCCGCGACCTATGCGCGGCGCTATCCGCGCACGACGGTCGAGGTGCTGGGCAATGCCGGGCACTATCCGATGAATGAAACGCCGCTGGCGCTGGCGGCGGCCATCGAGCGCTTCCTGCGGACAGCCGCCGGGGACTGAGCGCGGCGCACGCGGCGTTGCGCGCAGTCCGCTGCCGTCAACCCGCGGCGCGCATCGCCGCCAGGCATTCCGCCAGCGGCGGCACGGTGCGCGCCAGCGCCTCGACGGCGGCCGCGTCGACCCGGTCCTGCGGCGGGATCTCGGCCAGCACCCGCACATTGCCGAAGCGTTCGATCGCCTCGCGGTTGCCGGCCGACAACGGGCCGCTCATGATCACGCCCAGCACCGGGATGGCGCGGCGCCGCAGCGCTTCCAGGCTGAGCAGCGTGTGGTTGATGGTGCCCAGGCCGCTGCGCGCGGCCAGCACCACCGGCATGCCCAGGCGCGCGATCAGGTCGATCATCATGTGGCTGTCGTCGATCGGCACGTACAGGCCGCCGGCGCCTTCGACGATCAGCGGCGCGCGGGTGACGGGCGGCACGATGGCGGTGGCGTCGATCTCGGCGTCTTCCAGCGGCGCGGCGGCCCACGGCGACAGCGGCGCCTGCAGCACATAGGCCGGCAGGTGCAGGCGCTCGGGCGGCAGCTGCGCCAGGCGGGCGACGGTCTCGGTGTCGCCCGGTTCCTCGGCCACGCCGGTCTGCACCGGCTTCCAGTAATCGGCCTGCCAGGCGCGCGCCAGGATGGCCGAGACCAGGGTCTTGCCGATGCCGGTGTCGGTGCCGGTGACGAATACGCCTTGGGCGGGGGAGTCAGTCATGTTTTTCCAGATTCCGTAGGCCAGGTGGTAGGTCACCGTGGCGCCTTGTTTGTCGAACTGCGCCAGCACCCGCCGCAACGCGGCCGCGCCCAGCGGCGCCGTGCCGGGCGCGGGCGTGGTGGCGCCGATGCCCTTGAGCGCCTTCAGGAAGTGCAGGCCGTCAGGATGATCTTGTATCAGCCGCTCGCTGTGCACGCCACCGGCCAGATCGGCCATGGCCGGACGGATGGCCCCGCTTGGCGGATACGCCGGGGTGGCCGCGGTCGCGCCGGCGGCGTCGTGGGCGGCGCGCCATTCCGCGAACGTGCCCTCGGCCAGCGTCGCCACCGCCAGGTGGCCGCCAGGCGCCAGCAGGCCGGCCAGGCGGCCCAGGCCGCCGTTCAGGTCGGCGAACCACTGCACCGCCAGGCTGGAGCAGATCAGGTCGTAGCCCCCCGGGAGGTCCCGCGGATGCTCGCCGTCCAGCACCTGGTAGCGCGCGGCGCCGGGCAGCGCCGGGCCTTCCTGGGCCCGCGCCAGCATGGCGGGGGAGATGTCGGTGACGGTCCAGTCCGCCGGCCCCAGCCGGGCGGCCAGCGCCTGCGTCAGCAGGCCGGTGCCGCAGCCGATCTCCAGGATGCGCGGACGCGGCGGCAGCGGCAGCCGCCCGATCGCATCGGCCAGCCGCTGGGCGGTGATGCGCTGGGCGGGGGCGTGGTCGTCATAGCGCGCGGCGGCGGCGCCGAAGCGCGCGCCGACCCGGGCATTGCGGCGATCGGCGCTCATGCGGCGGGCGCCACGCGGGCCAGGAAGGCGCGGATCCGCTGCGCGCACCAGTCGGTGTCGGTCAGCGGCAGCAGGTGGCCGCCGGCCTCGCGCCAGTGCAGGTCGGCGGCGGCGCCGAAGCCCGCCGTCGTCATCGGCGCGGGCGCGATCGGATCGGCCGCGCCGGCCAGCGCCAGCAGCGGCATCGGCAGCGTCGCCAACGCGGCGCGCTGGTCGGCGTCGCGCAGGATACGCAGGTCGCGCGTCAGCGCTTCGAGTTGGGGCGCGCCGAAGGCGCTGGCGTCGCCGCAGCGCTGGCGGAAATCGCGCAGCACCGCGTCGGGTTGCGCCGCCAGCCGGTTCAGCATGCGGTCCAGCATGCGCGCCGGCACGCCTTCGGGGAAGTCGTCGGCCGCGCCGAAGCGGGCGAAGCCGTTGATCGCCACCAGTCCCAGGCAGGCGGGCGGCGGTTCGCCCAGCAGGCGCAGCGCGCCCAGCGAGTGGCCGATGGCCAGCACCGGGCCGGCCGGCGCCGGCGTGCGGGCCGGCCCGAAATAGCCGGCGTCGGCCACGGCC
Organism: Achromobacter insuavis; assembly: GCF_902859645.1. Taxonomy (GTDB): domain Bacteria; phylum Pseudomonadota; class Gammaproteobacteria; order Burkholderiales; family Burkholderiaceae_B; genus Achromobacter; species Achromobacter insuavis. Next base: position 30,255 of record NZ_CADIJR010000034.1, read on the forward strand.
TGCGGCCAGTCGGCCAGCGCGGCGGCCAGCGGCGCCCAGAACGCGGCGTCGAAGGCCCAGCCGTGCACGAACAGCAGGGTGGGGCGGACAGAAGCGGCGGCCGGCATCAGGCGAGCGTGGCCGTCAGGCCGTCTATCAGTTGGTCGATATCGGCGTCGCGGTGCGCCGCGCTCAGGGCGATGCGCAGGCGGCTGGTGCCGGCCGGCACGGTGGGCGGGCGGATCGCCACGGCCAGCAGGCCGCGCTGTTCCAGCGCCGCCGCCAGCGCCAGGGCGCGGGCCTCGTCGCCGACGATGGCGGGCACGATCTGGGTCGACGAGTCGCCGGTGTCCACGCCCAGGCCGCGCAGCGCCAGGCGCAGGCGCTCGCCCGAGGCCGCCAGCCGGGCGCGCTCGGCGTCCAGCGTCGGCACCAGATCCAGCGCGGCGTCCATCGCGCCCAGCACGGCGGGCGGCAGGGCGGTGGTGTAGATGAAGCCGGAGCAGGCGTTGACCAGGTAGTCGCAGAGCGCGCGCGAGCCGGCCACGTAGGCGCCGAAGCCGCCCAGCGCCTTGCTGAAGGTGCCCATGGCCAGGTCGACGCCGCCCGGCGCCAGCCCGGCCAGGCCCATGCCGGCCGGTCCCAGCACGCCGGTGGCGTGGGCCTCGTCCAGGTAGACGAAGGCCTGGTAGCGCTCGGCCAGCGCCGCCAGCCGCGCCACGTCGGCGCGGTCGCCGTCCATGCTGAAGACGCTTTCGGTCAGGATGAAGCGCACCGCGGGCGGCGCCGACGGGCCGGCGCGCGCCGCCAGCAGGGATTCCAGGTGGTCGAGGTCGTTGTGGCGGAAGCGGATCTGCCGCACGCCGGCCGCCTGGCAGCCGTGGTGCAGGCTGGCGTGGTTGAGCTTGTCGGCGTAGACCTGCACCTCGCCCTGGCCGGCGGCCGCGCGCAGCAGCGCGGGCAGCACGGCGGCGTTGGCCTGCCAGCCGGAGGCCAGCAGCAGCGCGGCCTCGGTGCCCTTCAGGCGCGCCAGCTTGGCCTCGACCTGCTCGTGCAGGTCGAGATTGCCGCACACCAGCCGCGAGGCCTGCGCGCCGGCGCCGTGGCGGGCGGCCCATTCGCGCGCCCGGTCGATCAGCAGCGGGTGCTTGGACAGGCCCAGGTAGTCGTTGCTGGAGAAGTTCAGCACCGGGGCGCCGTCCAGCGCGATGCGGCCGGCGGGCGCGGCGGCGGCGGTGCGCAGCCGGCGCCGCACGCGGCGCGATTCGGCTTGCGCCAGTTCGGAATGAAAGAGGGGATCCAGCTTGGACATGACGATTTCCTGCGGCGGCCGGCGACGGGGTGCCCCGCCCCGGAGCCGCGGCCGCGAAGCGCGCCGTCAGGCCCCCGGCCGTAGAATGCGAGCCATTGTAGTGGAGGTGAAACATGCATACCCCCGACTGGATGGCCCGGGGCCAGCCGCATATCTGGCAGCCTTACGCCCAGATGAAGACCGCGACGCCGCCGCTGCCCGTGGTGCGCAGCCACGGCAGCCGCCTGGAACTGGCCGACGGCCGCCAGCTGATCGACGGCGTGGCGTCCTGGTGGACCGCCTGCCACGGTTACAACCACCCGCACATCGCCCAGGCGGTGCGGGCGCAGCTGGACGCCATGCCGCACGTGATGTTCGGCGGCCTGACCCACGAGCCGGCGCTGACCCTGGCGCGGCGCCTGGCCGGCCTGCTGGGGCCCGGGCTGGACCGGGTGTTCTATACGGATTCCGGCTCGGTGGCGGTGGAAGTCGCCATGAAGATGGCGGTGCAGTTCTGGCTCAACCAGGGCGAGCGCGGCCGCAGCCGCTTCCTGGCCTTCCGCGGCGGCTACCACGGCGACACCTTCGGCACCATGGCGGTATGCGACCCCGACGAGGGCATGCATAGTCTGTTCCGCGGCATGCTGGCCGAGCACGACATCGTCGACCTGCCGCGCGACGACGCCGCCATGGCGCGGCTCGACGCCTTCCTGGAGACGCGCGGCCCGCAACTGGCCGGCATCCTGGTCGAGCCGCTGGTGCAGGGCGCCGGCGGCATGCTGCTGCATGAGCCCGAGGTGCTGCGGCGGCTGCGCCAGCTGGCCGACCGCCATGGCCTGCTGCTGATCTTCGACGAGATCTTCACCGGCTTCGGCCGCACCGGCACGATGTTCGCGTTCGAGCAGGCCGGCATCCGCCCCGACATCATCACGCTGTCCAAGGCCCTGACCGGCGGCACGCTGCCGCTGGCCGCCACGGTGGCCAGCAGCCGGGTGTTCGACGCCTTCTGGTCGGACGACCCCTCGCACGCCCTGATGCACGGCCCCACCTTCATGGGCAACGCCCTGGCCTGCGCCGCCGCCAACGCGTCGCTCGACCTGTTCGAGAGCGAGCCGCGCCTGGCGCAGGCGCGGGCGCTGTCGTCCGCCCTGGCGGCGGGGCTGGCGCCGTGCCGCGAGCTGGCCTGGGTGCGCGACGTGCGGGTGCTGGGCGCGATCGGCGTGGTCGAACTGGACCGGATCGACGACCGCGAGGCGCTCAAGCGGCGCCTGGTCGAGGCCGGCGTCTGGGTGCGGCCGTTCGGCAACGTGGTGTATTTGACGCCCGCGCTGACCATCGCGCCGGACGAGCTGGATACCCTGATGCGGGCGGTGGTGGCCGTGCTGCGGGCGCAGCGGCCCTGAGCCCGCGGCGCCCGCAGGCGGAGGCGCCGGCCGCCGCCGGACCCGCCGGGCGGTGTCCCGGCAAGGCGCTCCGGCCGGCTTGATCCAGGTCAAGGCGACCGCGCGCGGCGCTGGGTAGCATCGGCGCATGCGAGCAAAATCCATCTTCGCCGTCCCCACGACCCTGTCCGACGCCGAGCGCCAGCAGCGCCGGCACGCGCTGGTGCGCCTGTCGCTGGCGTGGCTGGCGATGATGCAGGTGATGATGTTCGCCTGGCCCGGCTACCTGCGCCACGAGGGCATTCCCAAGGATGCCCTGGACACGCTCGACTGGGCTATCGTGCTGATGAACTGGGCCAGCCTGGCCCTGACGGTGCCGGTGGTGCTGTATTCGGCCTGGCCGATCTGGCGCCACGCCGGCGCCAACCTGCGCCAGGGCCGCGCCGGCATGGACGTGCCGGTGGCGCTGGGCATCGTCGCCGCCTTCATTCCCAGCGTGCACGCCACCTACAGCGGCCACGGCGAGGTCTATTTCGATTCGGTCACGATGTTCGTCGCCTTCCTGCTGACCGCGCGCTACCTGGAACTGTGCGCGCGCCAGTCGTTCGGCGGCAGCGCCGGCGGCCAGCGCCATGCGCGGGTCGAGGCCCAGCGCCAGTTGCTGGGCGCGGGCGCCGACCGGCTGGCGTCGCGCTTCGTCATGGCGCAGGTGGCGCTGGCGCTGGGCGCGGCGGCGGTCTGGGCCTATATCGACCCGGCCCACAGCATCCCGGTGATGGTGGCGCTGCTGGTCATGAGCTGTCCCTGTGCCATGTCGATGGCGGTGCCCACCTCCATGGCGTCGGCCCATTCGGCGCTGGCGGCGCATCCGTCCATGCCCGACGCGGCGCTGGACGCGCTGCTGGCCCAGGCGCAACGCAAGGCGCGCCAGAACCTGCACGGCTCGCTGGCCTGGCACCTGCTGATGACGCCTCTGGCGCTGGTCGGCTGGGTCACGCCCTGGCTGGCGGCCATCACCATGCTGGTGTCGTCGCTGGCGGTGGCCTACAACTCCTGGCGCCTGTCGCGCCAGGATTGGTCGGGCAGCGCGGCGCCCGGCGGCGCGCTGGAGGCCGCGCCATGACCATCCTGTACCTGCTCCTGCCGCTGTCCCTGCTGTTCGTGCTGGCCATCGGCGTGTCGTTGTGGTGGGCCGTGTTCAACGGCCAGTACGACGATACCGACAACGCCGGCACCGCCATCCTGCGCGACGACGACAGCGGCCCGGCCTCGCGCGGCTAGCATCCCTCCGGCATTCAGGATTCCGCGGGCGGCGGCCATCAGGCAGCCGCCCGCTCCGCCGTGGCCGCCGCCGCGCCATGGACGTTGCGCCGGCGCTGCGGGTTCCCCTGCACGGCCAATAGGGTTTGATTCACATCAACCCCGGTTTACCCGCGACCCCCCATCATTGAAACCTGAAGCTAATTGTTTCTTTTGGGGGAAGGGTGATGAACGATTGCGCCGCAATCGCAAGCAAGGCCGATACCTTCAACTATCGCATCGTGAGGCAGTTCGCGCTCATGACGGTGGTCTGGGGCATTGTCGGCATGGCTGTGGGCGTTTTTCTCGCCGCGCAGCTGATTTGGCCTCAGTTGAATTTCGACACCGCCTGGCTGAGCTACGGCCGCCTGCGCCCGCTGCACACCAACGCCGTGATCTTCGCCTTCGGCGGCAGCGCGCTGTTCGCGACCTCGTACTACGTGGTCCAGCGCACCTGTCAGACCCGCCTTTTCTGTGACAAGCTGGCCGCGTTCACGTTCTGGGGCTGGCAGGCGGTCATCGTCGCCGCCGCCATCACGCTGCCGCTGGGTTACACCAGCAGCAAGGAATACGCCGAACTCGAATGGCCGATCGACATCCTGATCACGCTGGTCTGGGTGGCCTACGCCATCGTGTTCTTCGGCACCATCATCAAGCGCCGGTCCAAGCACATCTACGTGGCCAACTGGTTCTTCGGCTCGTACATCCTCACCATCGCCATCCTGCACATCTTCAACAACATCGAGATGCCGGTGACGCTGTGGAAGTCGTACTCGGCCTACGCCGGGGTGCAGGACGCCATGGTGCAGTGGTGGTACGGCCACAACGCGGTCGGCTTCTTCCTGACCACCAGCTTCCTGGGCATGATGTATTACTTCGTGCCCAAGCAGGCCGGCCGTCCGATCTACTCGTACCGCCTGTCCATCGTCCACTTCTGGGCGCTGGCCTTCACCTACATGTGGGCCGGTCCGCACCACCTGCTGTACACCTCGCTGCCCGACTGGACCCAGTCGCTGGGCATGACGTTCTCGCTGATCCTGCTGGCGCCGTCGTGGGGCGGCATGATCAACGGCATCATGACGCTGCAGGGCGCCTGGTACAAGCTGCGCACCGATCCGATCCTGAAGTTCATGGTGACCGCGCTGTCGTTCTACGGCATGGCGACGTTCGAAGGCTCGATGATGTCGATCCGCACCGTGAACGCGCTGTCGCACTACACCGACTGGACCATCGGCCACGTGCACTCCGGCGCGCTGGGCTGGGTCGCGATGATCTCGTTCGGCTCGCTCTACTACCTGATCCCGCGCCTGTATGGCCGCGAGAAGATGTACAGCGTCAAGGCCATCGAACTGCACTTCTGGATCGCCACCATCGGCGTGGTGCTGTACATCGCCGCGATGTGGATCGCCGGGGTGCAGCAGGGCCTGATGTGGCGCGACACCGCCGCCGACGGCACGCTGGTCTACAGCTTCGTCGAGGAACTCAAGACGCGGGTGCCGTACTACCTGATCCGTCTGCTGGGCGGGGCGCTGTTCCTGTCGGGCGTGCTGGTCATGGCCTGGAACGTGTGGAAGACGGTGCGCGGCGCGCAGGCGGTCAACCCCGCCATCCCGCAGGACGATCCCCACACCACCCGCGCGCCGGCTGTCGCCGCGCCCGCGCCGGCCACCGTTTGACGAGGACATCATGGCCAACAAGCAACAAGGCTTTTTTTCCCACCAGACGCTCGAGAAGAACATCGGCTGGATGATCATCGCCAGCATCCTGGTGGTGTCCTTCGCCGGCCTGGTGCAGATCGTGCCGCTGTTCTTCCAGCACAGCACCACGCAGCCGGTGGCGGGGGTCGAACCCTACAGCCCGCTGCGCCTGATGGGCCGCGACGTCTACATCCGCGAAGGCTGTGTCGGCTGCCACTCGCAGCAGGTGCGCCTGCTGGCCGCCGAAGTGCAGCGCTACGGCTCGTACTCGCTGGCCTCGGAATCGGTGTTCGACCATCCCTTCCTGTGGGGCTCCAAGCGCACCGGTCCCGACCTGGCGCGCGTGGGTGAACGCTATTCCGACGACTGGCACCGCATCCACCTGCGCAACCCGCGCAAGGTGGTGCCCGAGTCCAACATGCCCGCCTATCCGTGGCTGGAAAAGACCGTGATCACCGGCCAGAACGTCGACCAGCGGATGCGCGCGCTGCGCGCCCTGGGCGTGCCCTACACCGACGAGGAGATCGCCGCGGCGCCCAAGGCCATCGAAGGCAAGACCGAAGAGGACGCGCTGGTGGCCTACCTGCAAGGGCTGGGCGTCGGCGTGCGCAAGGCGCAGCAGGCCAAAAAGGCGGAAGAGGCCAAAAAGGCCGAAGAAGCCAGGAAGGCCGCGCAGCAGCCGGCCGCCGCCGCGCAACCCGCGGCCACCGGAGGCTGATCATGGCCCTGCTGAGCGCAATCGTCACCGCCATTTCGATGGCAACCTTTTTCGGCATCGTCTGGTGGGCCTGCTCGCGCGGCCGCCAGCATGCCAACAGCGAATCGGCCATGCTGCCGTTCGCGCTGCCCGATGAATTCGGGCCGGCACAACAAGATGGAGCGGATCGGTCATGAGCGATTTCGTCAATGGCTTCTGGGGGTATTTCATCTCGATCGTCGCGGTCGGCGGCGTGGTCTGGTGTGTGTGGCTGCTGTACACGCAGCGCCGCTGGCTCAGCACCAAGCCGGCCAACGGCCAGGTCGAGGACACCGGCCACGTCTGGGACGGCGACCTCACGGAACTGAACAACCCGGTGCCCGGCTGGTGGACCTGGATGTACCTGCTGGCCTGCGCCTTCGCGCTGGGCTACCTGTTCTTCATGCCCGGCCTGGGTGAGTACAAGGGCCAGCTGGGCTACAGCAGCGCCGACGAAGTGGCGCAGCAGCAGGCCAAGATGGCCGCGGCGGTGCGTCCCATCTACGCGCGCTTCGAAACCATGACGGTGCCGCAGATCGCCGCGGACCCGGGCGCCCGTGAAATCGGCCAGCGCCTGTTCCTGAACACCTGCGCGCAGTGCCATGGCTCCGACGCCAAGGGCGGCCCCAGCTTTCCCAACCTGACCGACAGCGACTGGCTGCACGGCGGCTCGCCCGAGGCCATCATGCAGACCATCACCAACGGCCGCATCGGCATGATGCCGCCCTGGAAATCGGCCATCGACCCCAAGACCGCCGGCGACATCGCGCAGTACGTGCGTTCGCTGTCGGGCCTGACGGCCGACCCGGTGCGGGTGTTCCGCGGCCAGCGCGAGTTCGCCAACTTCTGCGTCGCCTGTCACGGCGTCGACGGCAAGGGCAACCAGGCGCTGGGCGCGCCCAACCTGACGGACGACGTCTGGCTCTACGGCAGCTCGGAGGCCACCATCGTCAAGACGATCCTGGACGGCCGCGACAACCGCATGCCGGCGCACGGCGACATCCTCAGCCCGGAACAGATCAAGATCCTGACCGCCTGGGTCTGGGGCCTGTCCAACAAGCCGGACGCGCAGGCGCAACCGGCCACGGCCGCCGCCTCGGCCAAGTAGGCCTCGCCACATAGGTGGGGGCGCGCCGCGACGGCAGCCCCCATATCACATGGACTTACCGCACGGAGCAGCACATGGATGATGGGTCAACCGCAAGCGTCAGCAGTTCGCCTGGCGGCGACCCGCCACCCTGGCGGCCGCACACGCGGCCGCCGCGTCCTGGCCAGGAGACGCTGGAGCAGACCCTGGCCGGCGTGCGCAGCAAGATCTATCCGCGTTCGGTCAGCGGCATCTTCGCGCGCTGGCGCATCGCCTTCGTCTTCCTTACCCAGCTTATCTTCTACGGCCTGCCGTGGCTGCAATGGAACGGCCGCCAGGCGGTGCTGTTCGACCTGGGCGCGCGCAAGTTCTACCTGTTCGGCCTGGTGCTGTGGCCGCAGGACGTGGTCTACCTGGCGGTGCTGCTGGTGATCTCGGCGCTGGCGCTGTTCCTGTTCACCGCGGTGGCGGGGCGGCTGTTCTGCGGCTACGCCTGTCCGCAGACGGTCTACACCGAGATCTTCATGTGGATCGAGCGCAAGGTCGAAGGCGACCGCGTCGCCCGCATCCGGCTCGATGAATCGCCCTGGACCTGGCGCAAGGCGCGCCTGAAGGTCACCAAGCACTTCCTGTGGATCGCGCTGGCCTGGTGGACCGGCTCCACCTTCATCGGCTACTTCGCGCCGATCCGCGAGCTGGGCCATGAACTGTTCACGCTGCAGCTGGGGCCGTGGCAATGGTTCTGGATGGTGTTCTACGGCTTCGCCACCTGGGGCAACGCCGGTTTCATGCGCGAGTCGGTGTGCAAGTACATGTGCCCGTACGCCCGCTTCCAGAGCGTGATGGTCGACCCCGACACTTTCGTCGTGACCTACGACAAGCGCCGCGGCGATCCGCGCGGCGGCCGTTCGCGCAAGGTCGACCACAAGGCCGCGGGGCTGGGCGACTGCGTCGATTGCAGCCTGTGCGTGCAGGTGTGCCCGACCGGCATCGACATCCGCGAGGGCCTGCAATACATGTGCATCGGTTGCGGCGCCTGTATCGACGCCTGCGAACAGGTGATGGACAAGATGCAGTATCCGTCCGGACTGATCCGCTACACCTCCGAGCGGGCCATGCTGGACGGGCTGTCGACGCAAAGCGCGCGTTCGCACCTGCTGCGGCCGCGGGTGCTGATCTACGGCTCGCTGATCCTGGTGCTGGCGGTGGCGTTCGTGGCCTCGCTGGCGATGCGCAATCCGCTGCGGGTGGACGTAATCCGCGATCGCGGCGCGCTGGGCCGCGAGGTGGCCGGCGGCATGATCGAGAACGTGTACCGGCTGCAGATCATCAATACGTCGGATTCGCCGCTGCGGCTGCGGCTGTCGGCCGACGGCATGCCCGGGCTGGCGGTGCGCGCCGGACAAAGCGAGTCGGACGTGGTGGAAGTGGAGGCGGCCGCCAACAAGCTGGTGCCGATGGTGATCCGCGCGCCGGCCGGCGCCGAGCCGGGCGCCCACCCGATCACGTTGCGGGCCCGCGCCCACGACCAGGAGAACCGGCCCGTCGAGACCGATGAAGCCGCAAGTTTCTATGTGCCCGATTGATTCCGAATAAAGGATGCCAACGATGAATACTGCCCATGTCGCCGCGCCGATGCCGGTCAAACCCTGGTACCGCGAATTCTGGCCCTGGTTCCTGATGGCGGGGCCGTTCCTGGCGGTGGTCGGCTGTTCGATCACGATCTACCTGGCCTATACCCAGTTCGGCAACCAGCCGATCCAGGAAGGCGTGGTCAAGCGCGGTCTGGTGATCGAGCAGGCGGACACGCTGCCGACGCCGCCGGCCGCGATCGGCGTTCGTTGATGATTTCCGGAGGCGCGCCATGGGGTTGAGGTCGTTGATGTGGATACTGTGGCCGTCGTTCCTGGCGGCGGCCGTGGGCAGCGCGATTGTCTTTGCCCTGATCGATCCGCTGGATGTGGCGGTGTTCGGGTATGTGCCGACGGGGCGGGTGGGGTTTTATACGGTGTCGTTCTTTCTGCTTTGGGGGATGGCGGGGGCGTCGAGTGCGTTGACGGCTTATTTGATGCCTAAGGTGGAGGAAGATCCGGATCTTTAGGCTTGGGTTATCTGGGGGCTTTGGTTTGGTGCTGCGGGGGAGGGCTTCGTAGGTCGCCCCTCGCGGCGGGCGAGTCGGTGGCGGGCGCCCACGATTGCGGTCCGGAGCGTTCGCTCCGGACTGCCCCGTTGTCATCCTCGTCCTCGCCTGCGGCGACTCCTTCGGATTCCCTCGGGCGCATCGAGGTTGCCCGCCACCGACTCGCCCGCCGCGAGGGGCTGCGAGAGTCTTGGGGCGTCGCGTTGTCAGATCGGCGGGGGCATGGAGAGGTTTGCGGGGCCCGCCCCAGGTCGGCCGCGCGGGCGGCCTTTTGGGGCTTACGCGGTGTGTTGCGTCGGGGGCTGGTGGTATTTGCCCTGGGTGTGGCGCGCCTTTATTCCGTGTCGTGCAGCAGGTCCACGAAGTGCCTGGCGGGCGCGCTCAGCGGGCGGTCCTTGGGGATGATGCTGCCGAAGGCGGTCAGGGTGTGCTGGAGTTGGTAGGGGATGATGGCGAGCAGGCCGTGGCGGGCGTAGCGGCTGGCGACGGAGTCGGGGATGACGCCCAGCATGTCGGACTTCATGGCCAGGTTGGTGGTGGTGAGGATCGAGGCGGACTCGATCAGGCCCTTGGGCAGGGCGGTGTCGTGGGCGCGGAATTCCTGTTCCAGGACGTCGCGCATGGGGCTGCCGTGGGGTTGCAGGATCCAGGGGTAGGCCTGCAGCGCGTCGAAGCTGATGCGCTTGCGGCGGGTCAGGGGGTGGTCGACGGCGGCGATGACGGAGAGGGCCTCGTCGCCGATGGGGCGGAAGACGTAGTGGCTTTCGGACAGGGTCAGCATGCGGCCGATGACGACGTCGAGCTTGCCCTCGTTCAGGCGTTCGATCAGCAGGTCGCTGGTGCCGGTGGAGATCTCCACGGCCAGTAGCGGGTAGGTCTGCTTCAGGCGCAGCAGGGCGTCGGTGAGGTGGCCCGGCGAGGCGGCCATGATGCTGCCGATGAAAAGTTTGCCGGCGCTGCCCAGGCGCAATTCTTCCAGTTCGCGCGCCAGCGACGACACCGTGCCGCGCATGCCGCGGAAATACTCCATCACGCATTCCCCGGCGGCGGTCAGCGCCAGGCCGCGGCCGACCCGTTCGAACAGCGGTTGGCCGATGGCCAGTTCCAGCTCGTGCAGCATCTTGCTGGCGGCGGACTGGGTCATGTTGAGCTGCGCGGCGGCGGCGCGCAGGGTGCCGCGTTCCTCGATGGCCAGCAGCAGCACGATCTGCCGCATGCGCAGGCGCGAAAGCAGCGCGGGGACGTTCGGGACGCGTTCCATGATTGATCGCCTGTAGTGAACGGTTGGTGCAAAAGTTTCATTTTACGGAAACAGCGGTTGTTTCTAAGATGCAGGCATAACAAAGCCCGCTACGGGCCATAAGCCCCCAAGGAGACAACCATGAAGACTCGGCTTTATGCCGCATTGGCGGCGGGCGTGCTGTGCCTGTCCGCCGCCGCATCCGCCCAGGCGCAGAGCGCCGACTGGCCGACCCGGCCGCTGCGCCTGCTGGTGGGCTCGGCCCCCGGCGGCGGCACCGACGCCATGGCGCGCGCCGTGGCCGACAAGCTCGGGCCAATGCTCAAGCAGACCGTGGTGGTGGAGAACAAGCCGGGCGCGTCCAACACGCTGGCGGCGGACCTGGCGGCCAAGTCGGGCGACGGCCACACCATGGTGATGGGCGTGTCCACCGCGCACGCGATCGCGCCGCACCTGCTCAAGCTGGGCTACGACAACGACCGCGACCTGACGCCGGTGGTGTTCGTGGGCGCGGTGCCGAACATCCTGGTGGTCAACAACCAGCTGCCGGCGCAATCGGTGCAGGAGCTGATCGCGCTGCTCAAGCGCAAGCCGGGCGAATACAACTTCGCCAGCAGCGGCTCGGGCAGCACCCAGCACATCGCCGCCGAGCTGTTCAAGGACGCCACCGGCGTGCAGATGACGCACATTCCCTATCGCGGCAGCGGTCCGGCGATGGTCGACCTGATGGGTGGCCAGGTGCAGATCGCCTTCGAGACCGCGTCGTCCGTCATCCCGCACATCAAGAGCGGCAAGGTGCGCGCCCTGGCGGTGCTGAGCGCCAGGCGCAACCCGCAGCTGCCCGACGTGCCGACCATGGCCGAGGCCGGCGTCAGCGGCGTCGAGATGAGCGCCTGGTACGGCATCTACATGCCCGGCAACACCCCGGCGGCGGTGCAGCAGCGCGTGCATGACTCGGTCAACGCGGTGCTGGCCATGCCCGAGACCCGGACGCGCCTGCTGGCCATCGGCGCCGACATCAGCCCGATGAGCCAGGCGCAGTTCGCGCAGTTCCACCAGGCCGAGAACCAGCGCTACGCCGCCATCATCAAGAAGAACCATATTTCCGTGGAATGAACGCAGCATGAGCATCGACAGCAACTCCGCCAAGCCCGTCATCGCCCTGACGCTGGGCGACCCCGCCGGCATCGGCCCCGAACTGATCGCGCGCCTGCTGGCGCGGCCCGAGGCGACGCAACTGGCCAACATCGTGCTGGTGGGCGATGAATGGCTGTGGCGCGAAGGCCAGCGGGTGGCCGGCGTGCAGGTGGCCACGCAGCCGGTGGCCGGCTTCGACGCCGTGCGGGCGCGGCCGGACACCGGCGTGCCGGCGTGGCTGGCGATGCAGACCGTGCGGCGCGAGGACGTCAACCTGGGCCAGGCGCAGGCGCCCGGCGGCGCCTCGGTGCTGCGGGTGCTGGACGCCTGCATGGACGCGGCGCTGGCCGGCCATATCGACGCCATCTGTTTCGCGCCGCTGAACAAGCACGCGATGAAGCAGGGCGGCCTGCGCCACGACGACGAGCTGCACCACTTCGCGCAGTACCTGGGCGTGACCGGCTACTTCTGCGAGTTCAACACGCTCGGCGAGCTGTGGACCTCGCGCGTGTCCTCGCACATTCCGCTCAAGGACGCCGCCGCCGCGCTCAGCATCGACGGCATCAAGGCCGCCACGCGGCTGATCTACCAATCCCTGCAGGCCAATGGCGTGGCCGCGCCGCGGGTGGCCGTGGCGGCCTTCAATCCGCATGGCGGCGACGGCGGCACCTGCGGGCGCGAAGAGGTCGACATCATCGCCCCGGCCGTGCGCCAGCTGAACCAGGAAGGGCTGCCGGCGCAGGGCCCGTTCCCGGCCGACACCATCTTCCTGAAGGCGCAGGCGGGCGAGTTCCAGGCCATCGTCACCATGTACCACGACCAGGGCCAGATCGCGATCAAGCTGCTGGGCTTCTCGCGCGGCGTGACGGTGCAGGGCGGCCTGCCGATCCCGATCACCACGCCGGCCCACGGCACCGCCTACGACATCGCCGGCCAGGGACGCGCCAACGTCGACGCCACCTGGCAGGCCTTCCGCATCGCCTGCCGCATGGGGCTGTCGCACCGCGCCGCGCGCGCGGCGGCCTGAGGCGGCCGCGCTTTCCCGTTCATCGCATCGTTCGACTCTTTTCGCAGGAATCCCCCATGAAGATCAAATCCGTCCGCGCGCGCGTCTTTGAATGGACCGGCAAGACCGTGCCGCCACAAGGCAACTTCTGCTCCAACGCCATGGACCTGCTGTATTCGCCGCAGGAAACCATGAGCACCTTCCGCTTCCATGGCTGGACCGTGGTCGAGGTCGAGACCGACGACGGCATCGTCGGGCTGGGCAACGTGGCGCTGGCGCCACGGGTGGCCAAGGCCATCATCGACCAGTACCTGGCGCCGCTGGTGATCGGCCAGGACCCGTGGGACTACGAATACCTGTGGCAGCGCATGTACCGCGCCACCCACGCCTGGGGCCGCAAGGGCGTGACCATGGCGGCGATCTCGGGCGTGGACCTGGCGATCTGGGACATCCTGGGCAAGTCGGTCGGCAAGCCGGTCTTCAAGCTGCTGGGCGGGCGCACCAAGGAGAAGATCCCGGTCTATTACTCCAAGCTCTACCGCACCGACCTGAAGGCCATGCAGGAAGAGGCCCAGACCTACCTGGACCAGGGCTTCACCGCCTTCAAGATGCGCTTCGGCTACGGCCCGGCGCACCTGCAGCGCGGCGTGTCGGAGAACCTGAAGTCGGTCGAGGCGGTGCGCGAGGTGATCGGCTACGACACCGACCTGATGCTCGAATGCTACATGGGCTGGAACCTGGAATACGCCAAGCGCATGCTGCCCAAGCTGGAGAAGTTCGAGCCGCGCTGGCTGGAGGAACCGGTCATCGCCGACGACATCGACGGCTATGCGGAGCTGAACCAGCTGACGTCCATCCCCATCTCGGGCGGCGAGCACGAGTTCTCACTGTACGGCTTCAAGCAGCTGCTGGACCGCAAGGCGGTGTCGGTGGTGCAGTACGACACAAACCGCGTCGGCGGCATCACCGCCGCGCACAAGATCAACGCCCTGTGCGAGGCCTACAGCGTGCCGGTGATCCCGCACGCCGGCCAGATGCATAACTACCACCTGACCATGAGCACGCTGGCTTCGCCCATGAGCGAGTACTTCCCGATGTTCGACGTGGAAGTGGGCAACGAACTCTTCTACTACATCTTCGACGGCGAGCCGGTGGCCAGGGAAGGCTTCATCGACCTGGACGACGACAAGCCGGGCCTGGGCCTGAGCCTGAAGACCGAATACCTGAAAGACTTCAACATCATCGAGTGAGCGCCATGACCACGACGACTGTGCCGGCGCCGCGCTATCGCGGCATCTTCCCGGTGGTGCCCACCATCTTCACCGAAGCGGGCGGGCTGGACCTGCCGGGCCAGAAGCGCGCCGTCGATTTCATGATCGACAGCGGCGTGGATGGCCTGTGCATCCTGGCCAATTTCTCCGAGCAGTTCTCGCTGTCGGACGACGAACGCGAGATCCTCACGCGCGCGCTGCTGGAACACGTGGCGGGCCGGGTGCCGGTGATCGTCACCACCACGCACTACGGCACCCAGGTGTGCGCGGCGCGCAGCCGCCGGGCGCAGGAGCAGGGCGCGGCCATGGTGATGATCATGCCGCCGTACCACGGCGCCACCCTCCGCGTTGCCGAGGAACAGGTGGTCGGGTTCTTCCAGCAGGTCTCGGACGCCATCGACATCCCCATCATGATCCAGGACGCGCCGGTCGCCGGCACGCCGCTGTCCGCCGCGCTGCTGGCGCGCATGGCGCGCGAGATCGCGCAGGTGTCGTACTTCAAGATCGAGACCGCGGGCGCGGCCAGCAAGCTGCGCGACCTGATCGCGTTGGGCGGCGCCGCGGTGGAAGGGCCGTGGGATGGCGAAGAGGCCATCACGCTGCTGCCGGACCTGGATGCCGGCGCCACCGGCTCCATGACGGGCGGCGGCTTCGCCGATGGGCTGCGCCCCATCATCGAGGCGCATCGCGCCGGCCGCCGCGACGAGGCCTATGCCCTGTACGAGCGCTGGCTGCCGCTGATCAACTACGAGAACCGCCAGGGCGGCATCCTGACCGCCAAGGCCCTCATGAAGGCCGGCGGCGTGATCGCCTGCGACGCGCCGCGCCATCCGTTCCCGGCCATGCGGCCGGAGGTGCGGCAGGGGTTGCTGGAGGTGGCGCGGCGGCTGGATCCGCTGGTGCTGCGCTGGGCGCGCTAGGGCGCCCGGCCGGGGACGGGCGCAGGCGTTACGGCACCAGCGACAGGCCGATGCGGAACTGCGATTCGTTGCGCTGGTTGTAGCCCAGCAGCGTTTCGCCGTAGCCGTTGAAGTACTGCAGGTGCAGGTAGCCGTTCATGTTCAGCCAGGTGCGCTGCAGCGGCCAGGCGAAGTCGAGCTGGGTGGTGCGGCGGCGCTGGTCGCCCTGGCGGTACATGGCCGAGACCACCGCGCCGTTGTCCTGCGCCCAGCGCAGGTTCCAGTCGACGCGGCCGGCGTAGTCGGCGTAGTCGGAGTTCTCGCTGGCCACGCCGAAATAGGCCTTGACCTTGGGCGCGAAGGTCAGCGTGCTGCCGCCGTCGAAGCGGTAGTTGAACTGCGGCTGGATGTAGGCGTCGTTGACCGAGCGCGAGTCGTCGCCGGCCTTGCCGTTGGAGTTGTGCTCGACGCCGGTGTTCATGCCCAGCCGCCAGCTCTGGTTCTCCGATTGCCACATGTTGTCCGACAGCCAGAACAGGCTCGGGTTGAAGGTGGTGTCGATGAAGGGCATGGAATCGCCCTGCAGGTCCCACAGCGAGGTCTGGGTATAGCCCAGGTAGAAATTCTCGCCCCAGGTCGCCGGGCGGTTGCCGGACGGGCTGAACAGGCGGTACTTGGCGCTGATCTGGAAGCGCGCGGTGGTCTGGCCGCGGGTGCCGATGTCGAAGTACACCGGCTTGTATTCCGAGATCGCGCTGCGGAAATGATCGAAGGCCGATTGCTGGTAGCTCGAGACGGCCACGGTGTCTGGCGCCGGGCCGCCTTCGGGCGACGCGCCGGCCGCGGCCACCGCGGCCGGCGGCACGGGCTGGCCGGTGCGCGGGTCGACCACCGGGCCGGGCGCGGGCGTGCTGGCCAGCGTGCCGCTGTCGCGGCCGGTGGCGTCCAGCGCCATCATGGCCGGCTGGCCCTCGATCGACACGGCCTGCAGGCCGCGCGCGCTGGCGGGCACTTCCGCGCTCCAGGCCATCCGCGCGAAATTGTTGACCGGCACGCTGTAATTGGCCTTGCCGCCCTGCAGCTTGGCCAGGCTGCGCACGATCTGGCCATCCTGGCCGCGCCACTGCAGCACCAGCTCGGGCGGCGCTTCCCAGGTGGCGCGGGCATTGCCTTCGTTGAAATACACGGCCTCGATGGTGACGGTGTCGCCGGGGGCGGCGGACGGCCGGTCCAGCCGGTACGACACGCCGGCGGCCGCGGTGCCGCCCAGGCCCAGGGCCAGGGCGGCGGTGAGGGTGCGCAAGGGAAGGGCGATGCGTCGGGACATGGTCATGGAAGGCCGTTTGAATTGTGACGAAGCAATGTAGCATCGCCCCGGCCTACATTTTGTAAGTCGGGCTTATCGAATGTAGGACTTGCAACATGCGCGGGGGAACGGGGCGCCGCATCACCCGCCCGCTTATAAGACTTATGCCGGCTAGCAGCCAAATGCTTTGAAGATAGACTTCAACGCATGAATGTCCGGGATCGCCGGATTCAAGCGTGTCTTCGCATTCCGTCGCGTCGTCGCCAGGTTCCTCGGTCCCCAACGATTGGCCATGCGCACCGAATGGCCATCAAGAAAATCACTAGAAAAACGGGCGCTGAACATGGAATCCTCCGTCTGCCATGGCTGCTTGCTCCATCTGGAGGCATACATCAACTGGCTCGACGACATCATCTGGGGCCGCTATTTCATCGTGATCCTGCTGGCTGTCGGCATCTATTACAGCATCCGGTTGAAGTTTCCCCAGGTTTTGATGGCGAAATATGCGCTCTCCGTGATTACCGAAAAAGACCACGGCGCAAAAGGGAACAAGAGCCATATTTCGCCCTATGAGGCCTTGATGATCTCCATGGGGACGCGCGTCGGCATCGGCACGATCGTCGGCATGGCGGTCGCCGTGGTGCAGGGAGGCCCGGGCGTGATCGTCTGGATGTGGCTGGCGGCGTTCCTGAACGGCGCCATTTCCGTGGCGGAAAACACCCTGGGGCAGGTCTACAAGAGCCGCGATGGCGACGGCTTCAAGGGCGGGGCGCCGTACTACCTGGCGAAAGGACTGGGCGCCAGGAAGCTCGCCATTGTCAGCAGCGCGCTGATGATCCTGACAGGCTGGTCGTTTTCCGTGCTGTTCAGCTACACCATCTACACCTCCTTCGAACCCTGGGTGCCGGCGGCGGCCGCCGGCGCGAGCCATCTGAGCCTGTACGTGGGCGCCGGCATCGTCGTGTTCGCGTCGATCATGTTCTTTGGCGGCGGCAGGTACATCGCGAGATTCACCAGCTATGTCACGCCGTTCATGTCCGTGGGTTTCATCCTGATCGCCCTGTACAGCATCGCCATCCACTGGGACAAGGCCGGACGGATACTCGGACAGATACTCGACAGCGCCTTTGACGTCGGCAGCATCTTGGGCGGCTTTGCCGGCAGCGTGCTCGTCATCGGCATCAAGCGGGCGATGTTCGCCAACGAGGCCGGGCTGGGCTCCGTGCCGGGGGCGGCCGCGGCCGCGCATACCAGCCATCCGGTCAAGCAGGGGATCGTCCAGGCATTCTGCGTGTTCGTCGATACGCTGATTGCCTCGCTGAGCGTGCTTTTCGTGCTGTTCAGCGACAGTTACGGCAATGCGCTGACCGATGCGGACGGGCAGAGGCTGACGGCCCTGCCATTGGTGCAATCCGCCATGCGCGAGTCGTTGGGCGTGTTCGGCAACTACTACATGACCTTCCTGATCGTGGTGCTGACCGCCACGGTGCTGGTGGGTTCGTATTACATCGGCCAGATGAACCTCAAGTACATCTCGGATAAGCGCCTGACGGTGAACGCATACCGGATCGTCACGATAGGGGTCCTGTTCATCGGCGCGCAGGCCTCGCTGGACCTGGCATGGAACACGGCCAATGTGGTGATGGGCCTGTGCGCCACCATCAATATCGTCGCCGTGTTTCTGTTGTTCAAGGTGGTGAAGGTCAGCGTGGATGACTTTCTGAACCAAAAGAGACAGGGCATCAATCCGACCTTCAGCGCCAGGAAACTTGGCATTGAAAACGCGGAATGCTGGGACTGAGAAGATCGATCGTCAGGACAAGGAGAGTCCGTCATGCATTTCAACGACACCACGGCAGTCAGGAAAAGCCTGCCCGCCACGCCGCTCTGGCAGTGGACGGCCACCGAAATCGCGCGGGCCATTCGCCACAAGGCGGTCAGTTCGGTCGAGGCGACCCAAAGCGTGCTCGATCGCATCGAGCAGGTCAATCCGCGGCTGAATGCCATCATCAACCTGATGACGGACAAGGCGCTGCTTCAGGCCAGGCAGGCCGACGAGCTGTTGGCGCGCGGAACGCTGTTGTCGCCCCTGCATGGCGTTCCCGTCACGATCAAGGACAACGTCGATGTGAAGGGCGAGAGAAACACCAACGGCGGCGTCTTCAGGAATCGTGTCAGCCAGCACGACAGCACGATCGCGGAAAACTTCAACGCCGCGGGCTGCGTCACGCTCGGCATGACCAATCTGCCGGAATTCGCGCTGCGTTTTTTCTCCGAGAATCCGCTGTTCGGACGCACGCTGAATCCCTGGGACGAGGCATTGACGCCCGGCGGCAGCAGCGGCGGCGCGGCAAGCGCCGTGGCCTCGGGCATGGGTTTCATCGGGCATGGCAACGATATCGGCGGCTCGATTCGTTATCCGGCGTATGCCTGCGGGGTGTACGGGTTGCGCCCGACCTGGGGCACGGTGCCGCAATTCGATCCCGGCAGTCCCGGCGGCCGGGCGTTTGCCAGTGCGTTCTTTTCGGTCGAAGGCCCCCTGGCGCGTTGCGTCAATGACATCCGCCTGGGGCTGGAGGTGCTGTCACGCAAGAGCATCCGGGATCAGGCCTGGGTGCCCGCGCCGCTGACCTATGACGAACACAGGATCAAGCGCATCGCGCTGGTGACGGAAATAGAGGGCATGCGGATCGAACCCGTCATCAAGGACAATCTGCGCAAGACCGCGGCTTGGCTGGAGCAGGATGGCTATGTGGTCGAAGAGATAACGCTGCCGGATTTCCTGCTGGCGACGGAAGTCTGGAGCAAGATCGTGGTCGCCGATAAAACCACCATGATGGGCGAGGTCGTTGCCGAATTGGGTTCCCGCGACATCCAGCGGGCATGGCGGGATATGTGCGACGTGTATGGGGGCGCCAAGGACCTGCGCGAATACATCCTCGCCATTGCCAAGCGCGATGAACTGAGGCGGCGCTACAACGAGATCCTGGCGGTGTATCCCGTGATCATGCTGCCGATCTCGGGGCAGGAGCCGTTCCGGTGGGGGGATGACTTGAAAGGCGCCGACCACTTCCGCAATGTGCTGCTCCCGGCGCAGATTCCCCTGCTGTCGCTGGTGGCCTTGAACTATCCCTCCATGAGCGTGCCGACGGGACTGCGTGATGGCCATGTGCCCCAGGGCGTGCAACTGTTCGCCGCCGACTTCCGCGCGGACCTGTGCATGCAGGTGGCCGAGGACATCGAGCATCACGCCAGGATGCCCTTCGCGTTCGGCGATTGACGCCGGTGGCCCCATGATGCCCGCACGGCGTTGCCTGCACGGGTCATGGGGCCACGTACCACGCGGCTTATTCGCCGAACTTGATGCCCTGCGCCAGCGGCAGGTTGCGCGAGTAGTTGATGGTGTTGGTGGCGCGGCGCATGTAGTTGCGCCAGGCATCCGAACCCGACTCGCGGCCGCCGCCGGTTTCCTTTTCACCGCCGAAGGCGCCGCCGATCTCGGCGCCCGAGGTGCCGATGTTGACGTTGGCGATGCCGCAGTCCGAACCCGAGGCCGACAGGAAGGTCTCGGCCTCGCGCAGGTCGTTGGTGAAGATGGCCGACGACAGGCCTTGCGGCACGCCGTTCTGCAGCGCCAGCGCCTGGTTGAAGTCGCTGTAGCGCATCACGTACAGGATCGGCGCGAAGGTCTCGTGGCAGACCACGTCGGTCTGGCCGGGCATCTCGGCGATGGCGGGGCGCACGTACCAGGCGTCCGGGTACTGGTCGGCCAGCACGCGTTCGCCGCCGGTGACCTTGCCGCCCTGTTCGCCGGCGGCCTTGAGCGCGGCCTGCATGGCGTCGAACGAGGCGCGGTCGATCAGCGGGCCGACCAGGTTCTTGCCGTCCAGCGGGTTGCCGATGGGCGCGCTGGCATAGGCCTTGTGCAGGCGTTGCAGCAGGTCGTTGGCCACGCTTTCGTGCACGATCAGGCGGCGCGTGGTGGTGCAGCGCTGGCCGGCGGTGCCGATGGCGCCGAAGACGATGCCGCGCGCGGCCATGTCGAGGTCGGCGGTGGGGCCGACGATGATGGCGTTGTTGCCGCCCAGTTCCAGCAGCACGCGGCCGAAGCGCTGCGCCACGCGCGGGCCGACCTGGCGGCCCATGCGGGTCGAGCCGGTGGCCGACACCAGCGCCACGGCGTGCGAATCCACCAGCGCCTCGCCGATGTCGCGGCCGCCGATCAGCACTTCCGACAGGCCGGCCGGCGCGTCGCCGAAGCGCTGTACCGCCTGCGCGAACAGCGCCTGGCAGGCCAGCGCGGTCAGCGGCGTCTTTTCCGACGGCTTCCAGACCACGGCGTTGCCGCACACCAGCGCCAGCGCGGCATTCCACGACCACACCGCCACCGGGAAGTTGAAGGCGCTGATGACGCCTACCACGCCCAGCGGATGCCAGGTTTCCATCATGCGGTGGCCGGGGCGCTCGGAGGCGATGGTCAGGCCGTACAGCTGGCGCGACAGGCCCACGGCGAAGTCGCAGATGTCGATCATTTCCTGGACCTCGCCTTCGCCCTCGGCCACGATCTTGCCGGCTTCCAGGCTGACCAGGCGGCCCAGCTCGCGCTTGTGCTGGCGCAGCGTTTCGCCGAACAGGCGCAGCAGTTCGCCGCGGCGCGGCGCCGGCACGTCGCGCCAGGCCAGGCTGGCCTGGCGGGCGCGGGTGATGGCCGCATGGGCCTGCGCCACCGTGTGCTCGTGGACCTGGGCCAGCTCGGCGCCGTCGATCGGGCTGCGGGCGACGAGCGTGCCGCCGGTCAGGGTCGCGGGATTGAGGCCGAGTGCGCGCAGGATGTCTTGGGGCGTGTCCATACCGGTTCCTTGGAGATGCCGGCGAAGGGGCGAGCCTTCGCTTAAGGGTTATGCCTAAGTGGCGATTCTGGAAATAAATTTACTATACGAAACTCCAGCGTGAAATGCGAAACCTTTTTTTGAAGGCGATGCGCGTGTCAGAACCCCTGCTGCTAGTCGAGTCGGTCACCAAGACCTATCAGCGCGAAGGCCAGCCCGATCATCTGGCGCTGGCGGGCATCGACTGCCGCCTGGACCGTGGCGAGGTGCTGGTGGTGGTGGGGCCGTCGGGCTCGGGCAAGAGCACCTTCCTGCGCACCCTCAATGGCCTGGAACGCATCGACAGCGGCACCATCCGGGTCGACGGCGTGTCGCTGACCGACCCGGCCACCGACGTCAACCGCTGGCGCACCGACGTCGGCATGGTGTTCCAGCACTTCAATTTGTTCCAGCATCGCACCGCGCTCGACAACGTGGCCCTGCCGCAGCGCGTGGTGCGCGGCCGCGACCGGGCCCAGGCCGAGCGTTACGCGCTCGAATTGCTGGACCGGGTCGGCATGGCCGACTTCGGCGCGCGCTATCCCAGCCAGTTGTCCGGCGGCCAGCAGCAACGCGTGGCGATCGCCCGCGCCCTGGCGATGGATCCCAAGCTGATGCTGTTCGACGAAGCCACCTCGGCGCTCGATCCGGAGACCGTCTGCGGCATCCTGGAGCTGATGCACGCCCTGGCGCGCGACGGCATGACCATGGCGGTGGTGACGCACGAGATGGGCTTCGCCCGCGACGTGGGCGACCGCGCGCTGTTCATGGACGCCGGCCGCATCGTCGAGTCCGGCACCCCGGCCGAGGTCTTCGGCCAGCCGAAAGAGGCGCGCACCCGCGCCTTCCTGGAAAAGATTCTGTAGCGGGCCGGCGGCGCCGGGCCCGCGTGGCCGTTCGTATCTACGCATCACGCAGTCTTCGCTTCACGCAGCACGCCGCATCCGCATCACGCAGCAACCGCAGTACGCAGCAAGCAGGGCCGGCCCGGCCTGACCGGGCGCCGCCGGCATCAGGTGTACGCCCGGAACGACACACGTCATTCATCCAGAAGGGGAAGCAAATGCTGAAAATCAAACAATGGCTGGGAGCCGCCGGCGTCGCGCTGGCCGTGGCCGCGATCGCGCAGCCGGCCCGGGCCGACGAGCTGTCGGACATCATCAAGCGCGGCGAACTGCGGGTGGCGGTGCAGACCTCCGGCCCGCTGATGAGCTTCATGGACAAGAGCGGCAAGCGCACCGGCCTGGCGGTCGAGGTGGCCAAGCGCATGGCCGACGACCTGGGCGTCAAGCTGGTGCTGCAGGACTACGAATGGAAGGGCCTGATCCCGGCGCTGCTGTCGGGCAAGGCCGACATGGTGGCCGCCGACATGACGCCGACCCCGGCGCGCGCCGCCCAGGTGCTGTTCTCGGCGCCGATGTTCTACGCCGACACCGTCGCCGTGGTGCCCAAGGATTCGCCGTACAAGTCGTACGCGGAGCTGGACAAGGACGGCGTGACCGTCGGCGCGCTGGGCGCCAGCACCTATGCCGAGGTCGGCAAGAAGATGCTGCCCAAGGCCACGCTCAAGGAATTCTCCGGCGGCAGCGCGCCGGTCGGCCAGGCGCTGTCCACCGGCCGCCTGGACGCCGGCATCATGTCCCTGTCCACCGCCAACCAGTTCCTGGTCGACTTCGGCAACCTGCGGGTGCTGGACGGCATCATGGTGCGCGAGCCGCTGGCCTTCGCCGTCGGCCCCAACGCCTTCCGCCTGAAGTTCTGGCTCGACAACTGGCAGACGCTCAAGACCGCCGACAACACGCTGCCGGAACAGGTCAAGTACTGGTATTCGACCGACTGGAAGAAAGACCACTGATCGCGCGCGCTTCCCACCACTGACCGACAGGACCTGAATGGACTGGCTGATCGACTACTACAACTGGCGCATCGTCAGCCAGTACACGGGCCAGTTCGCCACCGGGCTGGCCAACACCCTGATCGCGGCCGGCGTCAGCCTGGTGCTGTCGGTGCTGGCCGGCATTCCGCTGGCGCTGGCGCGCATGTCGCCGCGCGCCGCGGTCTGGCGGCCGGTGGCGGGCTACGTGCAGTTCATCCGCTCGACCCCGCTGCTGGTGCAGATCTACCTGGTGTATTACGCGGTGCCGATGCTGGTGCCCGGCGCCAAGGGCTGGAGCGAGATGCTGCTGGGCATCCTGGCCATGACGCTGCACCACGCCGCCTACATGAGCGAGATCATCCGCGTCGGCATCGAGTCGGTGCCGCGCGGCCAGATCGAAGGCGCCAAGGCCTGCGGCATGAACTACCACCAGCGCCTGCGCTACGTGGTGCTGCCGCAGGCCTTCGCCAACACGCTGCCGCCGCTGCTGGGGCAGACCGCCGTGCTGATCAAGGACACTTCGCTGCTGTCGCTGATCACGGTGTTCGAACTGGTGGCCGCGGGCGTGCAGATGAACAGCGATCGCATCGTGCCCACCGAGAGCTTCCTGACCATCGCCGCCGGCTATCTGCTGATCTACGCCGTGATGCTGATGCTGTCGCGCGGCGTGAGCCTGTGGCTGGCCGGTCCCGCCTGGAACGCGAGGTAAGCATGCTGGATTCCTACCTGTCCACCGCCGGCGTCGTGCTGCCGTTCCTGCTCAAGGGCTTCTGGGAGACGCTGAAGATCTCGTTCATGGCGATCATCGCGGGCTCGCTGCTGGGCTTCGTGATCGGCGTCATCCGCAGCTACCGCATCCGCGGCCTGCACCAGCTGCTGGGGCTGTACATCCACGTGCTGCGCGGCACGCCGTTCCTGGTGCAGCTCTACATCTTCTACTTCGTGCTGCCCAGCACCGGCATCGAGCTGCTGCACTGGGAGTCGGGCACGGCCGCGTTCGTGTCGCTGTCGGTCTACACCTCGTGCTACGTGGCCGAGATCGTCAGCGGCGCCATCCGCGCCGTGCCGCGCGGCCAGACCGAGGGCGCCATGACGCTGGGCCTGCGGCCGTTGCAGATCCTGCGGCTGGTGATCCTGCCGCAGGCCATGCGCCTGATCGTGCAGCCCATGAGCGGCGTCTACGTCATGCTGATCAAGAGCACCGCCATCCTGTCGGTGGTCGGCATCACCGAGCTGACGCGGCAGGGCGAGGTCTTCATCATCACCTTCCCGGCGAAATCGCTGTTCATCTACAGCATGATCGCCGCCATCTACTTCCTGTACTGCTATCCGCTGCTGCGCCTGGCCACCTGGCTGGAGAAGCGCCTGACCGGCGGGCTGCAGGGCGCCGGGCTGAACTAGGCCCGCCCATATCGACGAGAGTCCCGCACGGGCCCTGACCCACGACCATGGCTACCGAGTACATCGACACCTATTACAAGCGCACGCTGGGCGATGCGCAGACCTACTACCCGCCGCTGGCGGGCGCGGCCGAGACCGACGTCTGCGTCGTGGGCGGCGGGCTGGCCGGCCTGACCACGGCGCTGGAACTGGCCCGCCGCGGCCACGCCGTGACGCTGCTGGAAGGGCGCCGCATCGCCTGGGGCGCCTCGGGCCGCAACGGCGGCTCGGTGTCGCCCGCGTTCTCGGCCGGCGCCGACGCCATCCGCAAGCACGTGGACGAAGACCACTACCGCCAGCTGTACCGGCTGTCGATGGAGGGCGTCGACATCATCCGCGACAACATCCGCGACCTGCGCATCGCCGACGCCCACAAGGTCGACGGCCGCCTGCGGGTGGTGCGCTACGAGGCCAGCGACGCGCTGCGGCGCTATTGCGAGGACCAGTGGCGCGACTTCGGCCGCGACGTGCGCCTGCTGGGCCGCGCCGAGGTGCGCGAGCGGCTGCTGTCGGACGCCTACTTCCAGGGCATCGAGGACCTGTCGTCGTTCCACTTCCATCCGCTGAACTACGCCCGCGCCCTGGCGCGCGAGTGCGCGCGGCTGGGCGTGCGCATCCACGAGGATTCGCCCGTCACCCAGGCGCGTTTCGAGGGGCCGTCGCGCCAGCTGCGGACCGCCGCCGGCCAGGTCGACGCGCGCACCGTGGTGCTGGCCACCGGCGGCTATACCGGCGACGTGGTGCCGGCGCTGCGCCGGGCGATGCTGCCGATCGCCACCTACATCATGCTGACCGAGCCGCTGGGCGAGCGGGTGCGCGAGGCCATCCGCACCCAGGCCGCCATCGGCGACGACCGCCGCGCCGGCAACTACTACCGGGTGCTCGATGGCGGCCGCATCGGCTGGGGCAGTAGAATCACCACCCGTGTCGATGATCCGCCCGATCTGGCCGAGTCCCTGCGCCGCGAACTGCTCAGCGTCTACCCCCAGTTGCAGGGGCTGCGCGTCGAGACCGCGTGGTCCGGGCGCATGGCCTACGCGCGGCATCTGATGCCGCAGATCGGCAAGCTGGCGCCCGACGTCTGGTACTGCACGGCCTTTGGCGGGCACGGCATGAACACCACCGCCATCGGCGGCCGCGTCGTGGCCGAAGGGATTTCCGGCGACAGCCAGCGTTACCGGCTGTTCGAGCCGTTCGGGCTGGCCTGGAACGGCGGGGCGCTGGGCACGGCGGCGGTTCAACTCACATATTGGTCTTACCAGGCGCGCGATTGGTGGCGGGAGCGGCAGTCGCGGGCATGACAGGGTGTACAGATGCAAGGCAACAAACAGAGCGTGTTGGCACAACGGCTGCGAGCCCTGCGCCAGGCGCGCGATTGGACGCTCAAGCAGGCGGCGCAGGCCACCGGCGTGTCCGCGTCCACGCTCTCGAAAATCGAGAACGGCCTGCTCTCGCCCACCTATGACAACCTGATCAAGATCGCCGCGGGCCTGGACCTGGACGTGGCCGAGCTGTTCACCGCCTCGGACGCCCACATGGGCACCGGCCGCCGCAGCCTCAGCCGCCAGGGCGAGGGGCGCCAGTACGAAACCCCGTATTACGACCACCGCTTGCTCTGTACCGCGCTGTCGCACAAGCGCATGATGCCGTTCCACACCCGCGTCAAGGCGCGCTCGTTCGACGAATTCCAGGACTGGAGCCGCCATGGCGGGGAGGAATTCGTCTACGTGCTGGAAGGCGAGGTCGAGCTGTACACGGAGTTCTACGAGCCGGCACGGCTGAAGACGGGCGAGAGCTTCTATATCGACAGCCGCATGGGCCACCGGGTGATCAGCCTGAGCAAACAGGACGCGCTGGTGCTGTGGGTGTCCACCCACGCCGACCTGGGCGAGGAGTGAACCGTTCCAGCGACTGATAAACCGGGCGGTGCGGCCCGGCGGCGCCACGGGCCGTCCGCAACAGGGTAAAATGCGCCGCCCGGACTGGTTCCGGACAGTCACGCACCGCGCGGCAGTAGCTCAGCTGGATAGAGCACGGGCCTTCTAAGCCCGGGGTCGGGGGTTCGAGCCCCTCCTGCCGCGCCAGAAAGCCTAATAATTACAATAGTTTAGGGCTTCTTCAAAAACGCCGCGATGCTAAGCGTTGGAACAAAAAAGCCAGGGTTAGAATTTCACTCGGTTGCCGAAGCCGTTTTGATGTGTCGGCGGTCGTAGTGTCGATGGGTCGTCGCGGGGTTCGCGTGGGTTGCAAAGTCGTATGCGTCGGCGTCTCGATTTTGAAGCTTCGGAGAGCAGGCCGGAGGCCCGATCAGGTCAGCAAATGCTGGCGCGGTGACCGACCCGGCTTGCCATTCTGCTCATGTAAACTTGTGCCCGCCATTGCCCGGTGGTTCATCTGCGGGTCAACTACGCCTTGCATAAGGACATCAAGAAATGCTGAAGATCGAGAAGTTCATCGATGGCCAACACGAAAAAACGATCAAGGCGCCAGCCTTCTTGGTTTCTCTTGCCAGCAAGATGCTACCGGAGTCGGGGCACTCCAAATTGATGGCTCAGGGGATCAATCTGCGCGCAATGGCGCAGGCGAAGCGAAGCGGTACCGCATATTCCACTTCCTTCTCGGTCCGTGAGCGCGGGATCAGCAAGCGAATTGTGGTTTCGCTTGCCTGACCCGACCACCCATAGTGGGTAGGGGCTACAGCTTTCCGCTGCGGTCCAGTACGCTGAGAATGGGCGCGAGGATGTCGAGCAGGGCTTCGATGAACTTGAGCATGGTGATTCCGAGAAGTGAGGTGATGGGGCGGGCCTGGCCTGGCCTTTTACGTCGCCAGGGCGGACGTCGCGGCTTAGCTGCAGCGGGTGAGAAGGAACAGCATCAACGCGAACACGAAGTAGATTGGCATGGATGTCTCCGAGTGAAGGCCAAACTTGGGGGATGAAGAGACCCTGAAAAAGCTGCCTCTACCAAGATGTAGCGACGCTCGAGCAAACTGCCTCATAGTCAGCGCTGAGAGGGAGAGGGCGCACACCAGGCCGACATCATCCTGTCGAGTCTTCTATGGCTGCTGGTGATACAAAATTCTTCTCGCATGACGGCAACTGGCCAGGTGACACCAAGCCTATTGATGGACGCAGAGCCTCTCCATAAGATCGAACCTCAAGGAGAAAGACGTCATGACCAACCCATTGAACATTGTTGGCAATGGCGACACGGGCGATGAGCAAATTGACGGGATAGCGAACAAGCTCATGTCCGGGGAAAAGCTTGGCGATTACGAACTCCACCTACTTGTGGATATCTATCTTGTGCATGCGAAGCTAGGAAACGCCGCGGCATTTAGGCAGGAATAGCTCCGAGCACGCGGGACAGGAGCTGGGCCTGTCACCACGAGCTTGCCATCCCGCCGCAAGCTTGAATCGCAATGGCGGCAATTTCGTCGCACCTGCGCCGTGCCTTCCACATGCAATTCCACATTTGGTCATGGCAATTGCGTCGCCGCATCGCCTTCTCGGCATAGTTCCGGTCGGCGATCGCCTCCAGCAGCATGTTGCGCCAGCCTGCCATAGCTTTATCTAAATCCATGGTTACTGCCCCCTCTACTGGGCTTGAGGCGCGGGGCCGAACTGCATGACTGAGATTTCGGCCACTTCGCCCCATCGGGCACTCAGCGCCACACGCTGCGCGGGGTTGCCCGAGAAATCCCAGGTGAACTGGTGGCCGTGGTGGTCGAGGTAGGAATCGGCGCGCACGCGCAGGGCCATGGAGAGCGCGGGGGGCGAATGCGTCAATGTCGAAATCGTCGCTGTCGCTGCCTACCAGATCAAACATCACGATGGGTTGCCGACCTGGCAATTACTAGAACAATCAAGCCAGCGTTGGAAAGTTGCCGACGATGCGAAGGACTGGCCTCAGGCCGCGGACGCGGACATTTCGTGTTCGGCGGCCATGGCCAGGAACGCGGAGCGGGACATGCGGCGGGCCTCGGCGGCCTGGTCGATGCGATGCACCAGGTTCTCGGGCAGGCTGATGTTCAGCCTGACGGCTTTGGTGTTGACCTTGGACAGATCGATATCGACCATCATCCAGTAGCCGCCCTGGAAGTCTTCGTGGC
Source organism: Achromobacter insuavis (assembly GCF_902859645.1). Classification (GTDB taxonomy): domain Bacteria; phylum Pseudomonadota; class Gammaproteobacteria; order Burkholderiales; family Burkholderiaceae_B; genus Achromobacter; species Achromobacter insuavis. Next base: position 59,020 of record NZ_CADIJR010000034.1, read on the forward strand.
TCATCCACGCTTCAGGCGTTGAGGGCGCGGGGATGCCCGCGGTGTCGCCGTGGAAATGCGCTTCCACGGCTTCCTGGGCCGCGCGCGGCAGATCCTGCAGATCGTCCGCGGCCGCGAAACAGCCGGGAAAATCCGGGAAGGATGCCCCGTAGGCGCTGCCTTCATCCTTGTGTACGTGGACCGGGTAGAGCATTCGGATCTCCAAAGGGGCGGCTAACGCAGGCCGGCTTGTTTGAGGATGCTGCGCAGGGTCTGCATCGGCAGGTCTTTCTTGGGGTGCGGCACCGTGACCTTGCCAGGTTTGGCCGGATGCTTGAATTGATCCCACTTGAGGTTTTTCCATGACTGTCGAACACGCCTATATCGTCATCGCGCCGCATGTCAGCGAATTCCCCGAGCCCCTGGTCTTGAAAACGGGCGATCGCGTATCGGTCGGAGAGGTCTATGACGGGCCGGAAGGTTGGCCCGACTGGTACCTGTGCTCGGCGCCCGGGCAAGAGGCGGGTTTCGTGCCCGGGCAGATCCTGGCGCGGCACGGGGACGGCACCGCTTCGTTGCGGGAGGACTTCACCAACAAGGAATTGGATGTGGTTCCGGGCGAGATCCTGCATGGCGGGCGTCAACAAAACGGGTGGGTGTGGGCGACGAGATTGTCCGATGGGGCTGCCGGGTGGGTCCCACTGGAGAATGTGCGCGTACGCGCGCATGAGGCATGAATGCCCGCCAGGCATTGGGCTTTTTGCCGCTGTCGCAATGAGATTTCCGGTGTGGTGGCGCGCGCACGGCAACCCATGATTGCAACGAGGCAGTCTATGACGCCAGCAGCCTTGACGCGGCGGCCGTGGGCGAAAACTCGGACGCCTGGACATGGCGTATCCTTCGCAGCATGACGCTGGGTACAAAAATCAAAGAGACGCCGCGGGTTTGTCTGCGATTGCGGCAGCGCTGGGTTCGCCTGCTGCTATCGGCCGCCATCCTGGCCGCCTGCCTGCCCGTCCACGCCCAACTGATCGAGCAGGGCCGCTTGCCGCGCCCCGACGGCTCGTCGATCGCCTATTACCTGCAGCAGCGCGATCCGGCGCGGGCCGCCGACAGCCTGCTGGTGGTGGCGCAGGGATCCGACTGCAACAGCGTCCGCCACAACCGCGCGATCCGCGAGCAGCTGTGGCGGGCGCTGCCGGCGGCCGATGTGTTGACGGTCGACAAGTACGGCATCGATGCGGCCTTGCCCTATCAGCAGGACGACGGCGAGAACCGCGCCGATTGTCCGCGGGCGTACCTGCTGCATGACGACTTCGACCAGCGCGTGCGCGACTACGAGGCCGTGATCGCTTTGCTGCGCCGTCATGGCGCGTACCGGCGCGTGGTGGCGTTGGGCGGCAGCGAAGGCGCGGTGGTGGCCAACCTGCTGGCCGCGCGCGGCGGGGCGGTCGACGCCAGTATCGCCTTCAATGGCGGCGGGCGCTGGTTCCTCGACGATGTGCTGCACACCATCGAGGCCGGCGACACGCCGGACGAGGCCAAGGCGGCCTCGGCGGCGGGGTTCCGGGAGTTCGCCGCGTTCCTGCGCGAGACGCCGTCGTCGGACTTGGTCGCCAGCAGCCACGGCCACGCATGGTGGCGGCAGGCGCTGGCGCTGGATCAACAGGCGGTGCTCGCGCGCGTGCGCACGCCGTTGCTGATCGTGCAGGGCGGGCGCGACGCCTCGGTGTCGCCGGGGGCGGTCGAACGCATGGTCGAGGATCTGCGGCGCGCGGGGCAGCGCAATATCGCCTATCGCGCCTATCCGCGGCTGGACCATGGCCTGCGCGACGCGGACGGCGTCAGCCGCATGGGCGAGGTGGCCGACGACATGGCCGCGTGGCTGCGCGATCTGCCGGCGCCCTGACGCGGGCTTTCTACAATAGCGGTTCGTTGCCCAAGGACAGGCCATGCCCACGCCCGAAGACATCATGCGGCACTACGACTCGGATCCCGACGAGGATCCGTGGGTGCGCGGCAAGCCGGCGCCGGAAGCGGTGGCGGTGGCGCCGTACGACCCGGACTGGCCCGCGCGCTATGCGCGCCTGGCCGCCGACATCGCGGCGGCGCTGGGGCCGGCGGCGCTGCGCATCGACCACGTGGGGTCGACGGCGGTGCAGGGGTTGCCGGCCAAGCCGGTGGTGGACATCGACGTGGCGGTGGCCGACCCGGCCGACGAGGCCGCTTACGTGCCCGCGCTGGAAGCGCTGGGTTATGTGCTGACGATCCGCGAGCCGTCGTGGCACCAGCATCGCTGCCTGCAATTGGCGGCGCCGCGCGTCAACCTGCATGTGTTCGGCCCGGATTGCCCCGAGAACATCCGCCACCGCATGTTCCGCGACTGGCTGCGCGCGCATGACGATGACCGCGATCGCTACGCGGCGGCCAAGCATGCCGCCGCGCAAGGGGTGGACCAGGTGGCCGACTACAACCTGCGCAAGCAGGCGGTGATCCGCGATATCTACGAACGGATGTTCCGGGCGGCCGGCTTTCTCTAGCGTTCGCTTGCGGATCCGAACGATGGCGCGCTGACGATGCGTCGGGCGCCGATGCGTCGGGCGCCGGTGCGCCGGGCGCCGATGCGCCGGGAGTCAATGCGCCGGGAGTCAATGCGCCGGGCGCCTGCGCGGCCGCGCCCGGCGGCGGTCGCCGGGATCAGCCGCCGCTCAGGAACAGCTTGTCGCAGTAGCTGCCGAGCAGGTCGTACGACACGATGGTCTTGTTGGCGTCGGTGGTGAACGACATGTAGCAGGATTCGCCTTCCTGGGTGTAGTAGCCCGTCGGCGCGGTGTTCTGCTGGTAGATCGGGATGGCGCCCTGGCCGCCGCCGGCCGGCAGCACCGTGACCAGCGTGCTGCCCGTCGACGCCGTGCCGGTCTGGACGAAGTTCCGGTGCTGGGTCGAGCCGTAGCGGCTCCAGGTATGCACGTAGCGCGGGTTCTGCGGGGTGCCGATGTTGGGATAGGCGGCCGAGCCGCCCTGGGCATCCTCGGGGCCGAACTGCGCGGTGACCGCGTCGAGGTTCTGGCCGATCATGCTGTTGGCGTAGCGGTTCAGCTGGTTGGCGGGCGGGTGGTAGACGCAACCGCTCACCAGGGCGAAACCCAGGGCGGCGGAACCGATGGACAGGGTGCGGCGGATCATGAGGCGCTTCTCGTGAAGTCCGAAAGCGCGAATTCTATTTCCAGGTCGGCCCAGACAGGAAATCGTCAGCGTAAAAGACGTAACCAGGTATATGCGGCGCGGCTCGAGGACGGGCTCGAACGCGTCACGGGCTCGTCCGGGATGCCGCTCGCGGCGGCGCCTATGTCCGCGCCATCGCGTGCGCGTAAGCATCCAGCGTGCGGTGCATCTGGCCGGCCAGGCGGAAGTGCGATTCGGCGTAGCCGCGCGCATGGGCCACGGCGGCGGCGGTGGCGGCGGGGTCGGCGCGGATCTGCATGATGCGGTCGGCGAAGCCGGCGATGTCGCCGGGCTCGGCCAGCCAGCCGGTGTCGCCGGGCCGGACGATCTCGGGCAGGCCGCCGACATTGCTGGCCACCACGGGGCAGCGCACGGCGAACGACTCCGGCACCACCCGCGACCAGGCTTCGGTGGCGGACGGCACCAGCACCACGTCGGAGGCATGGATCAGATCGGCCACGTCGGCGCGGTGGCCGGCGAACACCACGTGCTCGGCAATGCCGAGCTGCGCGGCCAGGATGCGCAGCTCGTTCGCGTACGCCTGGGTGGCGGCGGTGGCCATGCCCACCACCAGCGCGGTGGCCGGCACCGCGTGGCGGCGCAGCCGCAGCACCACGCGCAGCAGGTCGGCCTGGCGTTTCTCGGGGCGCAGCATGCCGATGGTCGAGATCACGTAGTCGTGCGGGCCCAGCGCCAGCTCGCGCCGCACCTGGCGGCGCACGCCCGGCTTGTCGGCGGCGCGGAAGAACTCGTCGCCGGCCCACTCGCCCACCACGCTGATGCGGTCGGCCGGCGCCAGCCGCGCGTCCAGCAGCGCGTCGCGGCCGGCGGCGCTGGTGGCGATCACGTGGTCGCAGCCCAGCTTCCATTCCAGGCGGCGGCGCGCGCTGGTCGGCATGGGCTTGGCGAAATGGCGAGTGCGCACCACGGCGCACAGGTCGCGGCACAGCGCGCCGGTCTTGCCGTCGGCGCGGCTATGGCTGTCGATGACGTCGATGTGCAGGCGCCGCACGGCGCGTCGCAGCCGCAGCACGGTGACCGGCGAATAGGGCGCGTCGAAGTTGATGTCGACGGTGGCGATGCCGCGCTGGCGCGCCGCCAGGTTGATGGCGCTGCCGGCGGGGGCGGCGATGGCCGCGTCATGGCCGTGGCGCGCCAGCCAGCAGGCCTGGTCGAGCGTGCGGAACTCGAGTCCGCCCAGGCTTTTTTCGCCGAGAGTATGCAGGATCCGCATGGTGTGACCTGATGGGTAAGGACGGCCGCGCGTCAGGCGCGGGCCGCGGGCGCGTGCGACAGCACGCGTGCACAGGCGTGCGCGACCTGGTCCGGGGTGATCGAGTTGATGCCGTCGCGCGGATGCCGCGGCACGACGTCGGTGGCGTTGCGACGGCGCCAGAACCATTCCGGATTGGCGCTGTTGAAGATGCCGACGTAGGGCACGCCGGCAGCCTGCGCCACGTGCGACGGGCCGCAGTCGTTGGCCACCACCAGACGCGCGCGCAGCATGATCGCGCTCAGTTCGGACAGCGGCCGACAGTAGGCCACTTCGATGTCGGCGCGCCGCAGGGCGTCCAGCTCGGCGCGCTCGCGCGCTTCCTGCTGGCCCAGCACGAAGGTGTAGCGGGTGTCGGCGCCCAGCAGCGGCTTGAGCCGGTCGGCCAGCCGCAGGTAGTGCGCCAGGCTCCAGCGCTTGAAGGGACCCGATCCGCCGCCGGGAATGAACACCACGTCCGCGCCGAGCGTGGTGTGTCGGTGCGCGCGGGCCAGTTCGGTGAAGCAGCGGCGCGCCGCCTCCTCGGCGTTCAGCGGACGGTACGACGCCAGCAGGCGCAGGTTGGCCAGGCCGATGTACTCGGCCTCGTCCTTGCGATGGCAATGGGTCCACACCAGGTCGCTGAAGCGGGCATTGCGAAAGCCCAGCCGGATGGCGGGCAGCCGCAGCAGGTTGATGAGGCCGAAGCGTTCGCTGCTGTGGTGCAGGCTGACCGACACCTGGGTCCGCGCGGTCAGGCTGCGGGCGTAATCCAGCAGGCTGCGGGCGCGCACGAATTCATCGACCCACGGCAGGCCGCGGTAGATGTGGCCGACGTCGTCGCGCGCGACGACCTTGACCTGCCGCGCGGGCCACCAGGCCTTGAGCTGGTAGAGCGTCGCGAAGGCGACGATCTGGTCGCCCAGCTGGGGCTGGCTTCTGACGTAGACGACGATGTCCGACACGCTTTGCCTCTCCTCGGTAGCCATGTGTGATGGCTACGCAATCTAAAGGAGCGGGCGGCCAAACCTTCTTCGATACATTTAAGGAATGTGAAAATTTGGCAGGCGCGGCTTCATAAAAATACATATCTGTGCCGCCGGCCGGGGCCGGCGGGGGCGCCGGGCGGATTCAACTGATGTTCTCCCAGCCGCGCATGTCGTAGGCGTCGGCGGGGCGGGCGGGCTGCGGCCGGGTCAGGTGACGCGTCAGCGCCACGGCTTCCTCCAGGGTGGCCACGGCCTCGTGCGGGATGCCGAAGGCGCGCGCCGCCAGCTGCCCCTGCCGCTCGGCCTCGGCGCGGCGGCCGGCGTCGGGCTCGACGCTGATCTGGGCCTTGCAGAGCCGCCCCAGACGCGCCTTGTTGTGTTTGAGCCAGAGCCCGCGCTGCTTGCGGTCTGCGTGCGGTTCGACGGGGTCCAGTTCGACGTAGGCCACGGTGAAGGGCTGGCCGGCCGCCAGCAGGGCTTCCATTTCGGTCTGCCATTGGGCGGCGTAGCCGGGGTGGACCTGGGCCGGGTCGAACAGGCAGAGCGGATAGCGGCGTACATCGTGGATGCGGAAGGCGTCGGGGTGGATGCTCATGAGGGGCTCCGGGTAAGCGGGGAGGGGGAAACGAGAGGGCTTGCGAGCGGCTGCGCGGCGGGTTGCGCGGTGGTGGAGGGCGGCTGCCAGCCGGCGCCGAGCGCCTTGTACAGGCCGATGGCGTGGCGCACCCGCGCCAGCTGGCTCAGCGCCAGGGCGTCGCGCGCCTGGTAGGTGGCGCGCTGGGCGGTCAGGACGCCGAGATAGCCGCTCAGGCCGTTGCGGTACAGCCGCGTGGCGCGGTCGAGCGCGTCCTGGCTGTCGTGGACGGCGGCGGCCAGCGACTGCTGGCGCGCCTGTTCGGCGTTCAGGCCGGCCAGCGCGTCCTCGACATCCTGGAACGCGCGCCGCACGCTGCGGGCCCAGGCCAGCTGGCTGGCCTGGGCTTCGGCCTCGGCGGCGCGCACGCCGGCCGAGGCGCGCCCGCCGTCATAGGCGGCGTGGCGCGCGCCCGCGCCCAATGACCAGACGGCGCTGGCGTCGCGGAACAGGTCGTGCACCAGGCTGGCGGCGCTGCCCACGCCCAGGGGAATCACGAAGGTCGGAAATTGCGCCGCCGTGGCCACGCCGACGCCGGCCGTGGCCGCCGCCACCCGGCGTTCGGCCGCGCGGATGTCGGGGCGGTTGCGCACCACGTCCGAGGGCAGGCCGGCCGGCAGCGCGGGCGGCGTCGGCAGGGG